>NZ_CP011070.1:0-601030 GCF_000956175.1 Nitrosopumilus adriaticus | reverse complement strand
AAATTCATAGCAGCTTCATCTAGAATTGATCGTTCTAATTTTGTATGAACTGCAGTTGTTTCTGTTTTTTGAAGTGCATCAAGGAATTTTTCGGCTGATTTTTCAATGTCTTTTGGTTTTTCCTTCCATGCCTGTGATAGCTGTCTGCAAATACTTCCAAATCCTGGTCGTCCATAAGAATCCAAAACAGGGAAGTAAGTGCCAACATAGAATGGCTTTTGATCAGGCGTAAGAAAAATACTCAAAGGCCAACCACCTTGACCAGTTGCTATTTGACAAACTTTTTGATAAATATCATCAATGTCAGGTCTTTCTTCTCTATCAACCTTGATGTTTACAAAATTTTCATTCATGAATTTTGCAATATCTTCATTTTCAAAGGACTCATGTGCCATTACATGACACCAATGGCATGAGCTATACCCAATACTCAGAAAAATTGGTTTGTTTTCATCTTTTGCTTTTTTTAATGCAGTTTCATTCCAGCCATACCATTCAACGGGATTATGTGCATGTTGAAGCAAATAGGGACTACTCTCATGAATAAGATTATTTTCTGCCACGTTTAATCAAAGTCATTTCAATATTAGTACTTAATTGGATATACTAGCCCCAAATGCCTCTGCCTTCAGTTAATTCATAAATTCTAACATTAATTTTTCCAAGCAATTTCATTTTTGATTTATGAGCCTTTTTATCATGACTGTAATCTTTTTTTTCAACTAATTCTTGTAATCGCTGTAATTGCTCTAAGGATAATTTCTTAAATTCATTTTTAGATGCTGTGATTTGCTGCAATAGTTTTACCCTCTCACGATCCTCATCAGTAATTTCAGCCATGATTCATCTGAATTTTAGTCCTTTATTTTTCTAATGAGCGAATCTTAAAATTTCATGCTTTATGCTCCATTATATGGAAAAAATGCGTGCCATGGTACTATCTGAATGTGCCAAAATTGAAACAAATCCATTAAAATTAACTGAGATTGATAAGCATCAAATTCAAAGACCAAATGAAATTCTCTTAAAAATTGAAGCATGTGGAGTTTGTCATTCTCAACTTCACGGAATTGAAGGAGATTGGAAGGATATTGGTATACCACCAAATCTTCCGACAGTTCCAGGTCATGAGCTTGTTGGTAAAGTTGTTCAAATAGGTGATTCAGTTTCCAAATTCAAAGTAGGAGACAGGGCAGGAATCACCCCACTATTAGAGGCATGTAAAGACTGTCAATATTGTAAAGAAGGTAAAGAGTATCTTTGTGAATCATCAATAATTACTGGAGAGTCATTCAAAGGTGGCTATACAGAATTTATCACAGTTACAGAAGATTTTGCTACAAAAGTTCCAGATAATATGAAATCAGAATATGCTGCACCGTTGTTTTGTGCAGGCATTACAGCATACAAGGCAGTCAAAGCAGTAGAACCAAAATTACATAAAAAAATTGGAATTTTTGGAATTGGAGGAGTTGGACATATGGCCATACAGTTTGCTAAAGTTGAAAATTGTGATGTCATTGCATTTTCTAGAACACAGAAGCATCTTGATGTTGCAAAAAGATTGGGTGCAGTTGATTCAATGACATTTTCAGAAAATCAAGATGAATTTCTCGACAAAGTAAAAGAAAAACATGGGATGTTAGATGCTGCAATAGTTTTTGCGCCTGCAGACATAGTTACAGACACTGCAATAAAATCAGTAAAAAAAGGGGGATTAATCGTAATTGCAACGGTTGGAGAAAATCCTTCATTCATGGCATTTGAGGAAAAAACAATTAGAGGAACTTTGATTGGTTCTACAAAAGATATGGAGCAGGTAATCAAAATATGCAATGAGAATAATATTGAGGTGATTTCCCAAGCGTTCCCATTAGAAAGTGCAAATGAAGTACTAAAAAAATTAAAAAATTCCGAAATTGAAGCTCGAGCAGTCTTAATACCATAACTTGCAGATTAAATATCGGAAAATCTGAATTTGGATATGAATTGCAATAGATGCCATCATACTGATGAAGCACATTCACCAAACGAGGAGAGTAATTCTATAATCAAAGTCGGCAAATGTCAAATTCCCACATGCACATGTCAGCAATACTTGGATCCAATTCAAGAAATCGATGAAGATTTGTTGTAACAATTCATATAGTAAAATCAATTTACAGTATTCATGGACAAACATAAACCATCAGATGAAATGATTAAAGAATTAGACAATTTATTATCAAAAATAAATGCAATGGAAATTGTTGCATCAGATGATTATCAAAAAAATTCAATTAAAATAATGAGGGCTCTAGTAGAAGGGCAAATGCATTCAATCAATGAATTTCAGCATTTGAAAAAGGCTATTGATTTGCTAACTCTGCAATTGTTTGATGTGCAAAATAAAGTTAAGAGTTAAGTTTTGTGTCACTCAACCCACAGCTAGTACATCGATAAACGGTGGATTTTTCAAGGATTTGTTCTGCCTTCATTTCCGAACCACAACATAGACAAGAAATTTTTTGTGGTTTTTCATTCGATTCTTCAGAATTTCTAACAGTATAAGTGGGCTCTGGTTTTACAGTATTTTCAGAATTGCATGGTGGTTTGTATCTTGAAAGTATTTTATTGTAAACACTTTGTCTGTAATCCTTACTTGATTCAAACATAGGCAATATTGCAAGGTAAAGTGATTTTTCAGAGCCTGATTTCTGAACCCAGCATTTGAAATCTTTGTGCTGTACAAAAAAGGACTTGTCATCAGTCTTCTCACAGTCACCAATATAGAGAACATTGAATTTGTCCTGATCTTTTGAAAGGATTAGATAGACCAATTTTTCCATTGGTGGTCCCCAATCATCAAGAGGGATTGGACCTAGAAACTCATACTGGAGAATTTGAATGCTCAATGTAGAACTTTTAGAGTACTTTCTTTTCTTTTTTTCCCAAAAAATACCCTAGTTCTAAGAAATTGATCGCAAAATCATAACTTGAAAAGATTAAATTCAAGAGTTTTTGATTTTTAGTAAATGAAAGAACCTCACAATTATGCCCAAGTTGGTTATTCAATGATTTTAGTTTCAGCAAGTCTTGCAGTTGTAGGTCTTTTGGCATTATTTATGGCAGATGATGTACTTTTTGCAGATAACATTCAAAGAGATGCCACAGCACATTTCAATGAATGTAAATTAAATGATTTTGTACCAGATGATTGTGTAAAATACAGAGATAGAATTAACAATGAAATCTCAGGAATTTATGTAGACCCAGTAAAGTGGGAATAACTCAGTAACCATTAGTAAAATCTTCTAGCATGTTTTGATTTTTTGTCAGTTTATTCATAGCATAAAATGCTCCACCAACTATTCCTGCTTGATAAAATGTATACAAGAAGACTCCAGAAGAGGTTGGATCAGATTTAGTGAAACTCAAAACAAGAATTGTCATAAACACAAAGGTTCCAACAAAGGTCACCATTCTATTCAAAAACCCAGAATTCATTCCAACAATTCTTTTAGTTGCAGAAGCCATCAATGTAATACTAGTGATTATCAGAAATGTTGCACCGCCATTTGCAGTTACAAATTCATTTACCCATGGTAAAAGTCCATCATCTAAAATTGAAACTTCTGGCATCACACTTCCGCCATTAATTGCAAAGTTCACAGCACTGAACATGCCACCTATAACAAAAAAGAACAAGAATATTTTTACAATGGATCTTTTAAACGCACTACGTATTTCTGAAGGACGTACAGCCCTTTCTGTAATCCTCACACCATAAAGAAATCCAATTGCCATGGCTGGAAGAAACATGATATTTATCAAAATAGGGGATTCTTTATTGATAGATTCAATTTGTGGATGAAAAATTAGAAACAAGAGAATTGCCAGAGATGCTGAAGATGCAAATAATATCAAACCCACATATTTGTGGCCGTGCGACTCATAGGTCGTATCCCATTCGTACATTTTATCAACTCTTAGGGATGTAATTAAAGAGCAAATCGAAAAATCATTTGGTCAAATTATCAATTCTCTTTACCCTTTTTAGCACTAAAACTTTAGATATTTTATGAAAAAGTGGATTTCCATCATAATAGTAGGAGCAATTATTGGATTGTTTGGCATTATTTTTCATCTTCAAGGGCAATCCGTGGTAGGCCCTGAATCATCATTCATGTATTCAAATCCTGATTGGATAACCTATGGCATTCAAATTGCAATAATAGGATTAATTGTAATAGGAATAGGGACAGCAATCTTCGTACTGAAAAAAGATTAGTTTGTAACACGTAATGTTATTGTGCTTCGAATTTTTGGTAGTTTTCTAATCTTGGCAGAAATTATCTCATTCATTTGTGCAGGAGTATCTGTAACAAATTCTGCCACAACATCATAACTACCATAAGTTATCAGACAGTTTTTCACCTCAGGTATTTTTTTTAATTGAGTAGAAAGGGATTGCTCTTCCCCTATTTCACAACTAATTAGCATGTATGCTTTTTCCATCTAGATCAAATTTTGTTAAAAAAACACCAACTTAAAGACATCTAAGCAAATATCTTTCTAAAAATGATCTCAGAAACCTGCCAACATTGGATCTTCAGGTTTCATGATCTCCCTTAACAAAATTGTTGCAAACATACCTCTAGATAATGAAAACTCTACAGTATTTTGTTTTGATGTATAATTAAAACAATGAATTGCAGCTTGCCTGAATCCACCTTCACTGCTCACCTCTTGCATCTCCTTGATGAAAAAATCTTTTGGTGTAATCTCTTCTTGCTTTAGGATTTTTGATATTTGATAATCAAATCTTGTTTTTTTGTAATATGAATACCCAACAAAAGGTAGTGCCAATCTTTGATCCAAACCTTTTACATATTTTCCAATGATGCCATTGTAATCAAAGCAAACATCACTTGATTGAGCCTCAAAAAGATTTTCACCATCCTCAAAAGATAAACTTAGAGACTGATTAAAAATAAAAGATTGGTATGCCTGAATATAAAATCGTCTTAATGATAAAGGAATAGCCCGAATGGCACGAATGTGTTCGTCATGTTCAATCATTTCCTTTAGAACAATTCGCTCAATATCCATTTGGATTGGAACTTGATCAAAATATTTTTCATAATTTTCCTTATCAGATAGTTTTTCACGAATTTCAATATTTTCTTTTGAATCATACGTAGAAGTAAAAGATAAGATAAGATCTACTGCTTTTTTGAAATCTCGCTGTAAAATAGCCTTACCAATTAGATGGGTAACAGGTCTTTTTGAGCCAAAGCGCTGATAACCATAAAAATTCAAGACATGGTCATATTCTATAAATTCTGACAAACCATCAGAGCAGTCAGAAATTTGAATTTTAAAATGATTGCCAATCATGTCTTTTTTCGACAAGGGTTTTTTTACATAGCCAATATTTTCCAACGAGTATTTTTCGGTTGAGAAATTTTCTATCGCTTTTCCTTTATTTCCAGAGCAAACAAATTGTTCAGTGATTGCAGATGAATCCTTTAGTCCAAGGGATTTTAATCGAATGCCTTTTTTTTAAAAATGCCAGATAATGCATGATTGGTATCGATTTTTTTCTTTTTTAGTTTGTATACAGCATATCCTTCTTGATCACTTACAGAGTTTTTTGTTTTATCTGAAATTATTTCTGTGACGATAAAATCTTCAGGAACTACTCTGATTTTTCCACCGATTCCAGGAAAAGTTGTGCTGTAAACAGAAATACCAATTTCTGAATCTAGATTTGGTATCACTCTATTTTCACTGTAACAAATTTGCTGACTGCCACATCAGTAGATTGTGCACCAAGGAGAATTTTGTAAGTTCCAGGAACTGCATCCTCTGAGGCAATAATAGAAGTATGAATTGGACGTGGTCCATCAGAATCTAGTTGAAATGTTTTAGGAGAATGGTTTTCAAGTTCAACATTTAGAAAATCATGAGTAGTAGACATTACTAATGAAACACCCATCAAATCATTTTGAGACTTTGGGGAAACGATAAAGTTGAAATGTTTTTTACCACCTGGTGCAAGATCAATAGAATTGGATTCAAATTGAATTTCTATAGGTAATGGAACCGAAGTATCAACTACGCCTATATTATTTTCAACCCATTCAGTAAACCAAATTTTTTCACCATCTATTGTAAAATCAAAGATTTGAGCCAAACCGCAATCAGCTAGCATTAAACCAGTTCCAGGATCACAGTCACCCCAATTAGGATTTTTTGATGGAACATGGTATTCCACTAGCGTTTGAGATTTTGGATCCATGACAGATATGTTATTTGCAGTTTGTGCATTAAAGACAATTCTATCCTGTTCATCAGTTTCAATCCAATATGGTCTAGATATCGGAGTCTTTACAATTCCAGTTTGGTTACCATATGTGCTAGGCAATGGGTCAGATGTAACGTATTGGGTGAATTTTTCAGTCACAGGATCAAAATTAAAAAAGTACGACGTAGTGGTATCGGCCAACCAGATTGTTCCATCATTAGAAACAACTGAGCCATTTGGCGTAAGTAATTCTGGAGGTAGTTGGTATATTTCAATAAAGTCAAGTAGCGGAAGATAGTTTTCACCAGAATTTGAAACAGAATCAAAATATGCATTTTGATCAAACTTTACTAAAACACCTCCTTGTTGGAATAACCAATTTGTGAACCAAACATTATCATCTGCATCAACTGCAAAATCAGCAGTTACAGAATCATCGACAGGGGAAGGAATACTTAGATAATTGACATCTTCTTCAGATTGATTTGGATCTAAGAAGGTAATTTTATTTCCAGTAAAATCATTTACTATAATTTGAGAACCATGAATTTGAAGTTTTTGAGGCAATGAATCTCCTTCAGACGGATAAGATAGTCTACTATACGTTTCATCAAGAGTTGAAAATTTCCAAACAGAATCATATGTTTCATCAGTATACCAAACAGTTCCGTCAGGTGCGTAATCTATTCCCCACATCATAGAGCGTCCACCAGGTGGCCATGAAGGATTTTCATATTCAGTAAATGTTTCAGTTCTAGGATCAAATTTTGCCAAATTACCAGTGTTTGTTTCAGTGAACCAAACATTTCCATCATAATCAGCTACAATAGCTAAAGGATTAGTACATAATGTTGGGATAGAATACTCTTGAATGAAAGCAGTGGATTTTGGAGTGCTTGAACCACAGAACTGAGCACGTTGATCATCTGGAAAATTATCTGCAGGAGTACCAGTAACAGTCATTTCAGTTTCATCACTTGGAGGCATGATTCCTGGGAGAGTAATCATAATAGTAGATGATAATAAAATAAATCCAAAAAATACTGTAACCATTACTGCTTTTTTCTTCATGTCTTTAAAAAAATCAAGCCTCGTTATATCTTATTCCAAGTATATCATAGTAATTTTAGTTCAGAAGTTATTTTATCAATTAAATTTTCAGGAGCAGGTCCAATTGAAATGCATGTAGTTGTTCCAGGTGCAATCTGGGTATGTCCAGCATCAGTAACTTCAGACCATGGAAGATTCAAATCAATAGCATGTCTTTTTACTTCTTGTAATTCTTTAATTCCAGAGACTTTGACTACAACCTTTTCTTGACCTCCCCACCATTCCTGATACCATTCAGGATGAGATTTTCTTACATGTTCTGCACCAAGTACACAAGCGTGTCCTACTTGCGCAGCTATCTTTCCCTTACCCATTTTTAGATCAGTTCTTACAATAATTACTTGTTTAATGTCACCCATGATCTAATCAAATACAGGCTTAATGAAAAACTTTTGAATTAAATAATTGACAAAGAAACGAAATATGTGTACTTTGATGTAGTTGTTGCAGGTGGAAGTGTTGCAGGGTTATTGTGTGCAAGAGAAATCGCTTCAAAAGGGTTTTCAGTTCTAGTAATTGAAGAAGATTATGAAATTGGCACTCCAGAGCATTGTGGCGGACTAGTTAGTATTGCAGGCTTAGAAGAACTAGGAATCATTCCATTTAGAAAAACATTTGAACATATGATAGATTCAGCTGAAATTACATCACCTAATGGAAATAGTTTTACAATTAATTCAAAGAATCAAAAAGTAGTAGAAATTAGTAGAAGAGAATTAGACAAGCAGATTGCTTTTCAAGCTCAGAAGAACGGAGCAGTAATCAAAGTCAGAACAAGTTTTCAGGAAATAACAGACACAGGAATTAGAACAAATGAGGAAAAGATTGATTGTAAAATTTTAGTTGATGCAAGAGGAGTTTCATCGCTAATTCATAAAGACAGAACAGGTATTTTATCATCTGCTCAATATGAAATCTATTCAAATTGGATAAAGAAAGGTAAAGTAGAAGTAATTTTCGATCAGGAAAAATTCCCAGGGTTTTTCGCATGGATCATTCCATCAGGAGAAGGTAAAGGAAAAGTAGGAGTTGCAGGAAGAGGGATCAACGTAGCTGAAACACTAGATAAAATTCTAGAGGAGAGAAAAAACTTTTCAGTAATCAGGAAAATTTTTGCACCAATTTGGATCAAAGGGCCAATTGATAATTTTGTTGAAGGAAAAATAGTAATTGTAGGAGATGCAGCAGGACAAGCAAAACCAACAACAGCTGGAGGCATATTCACTAGTGGTATGGGAGGAGTTTACGCAGGACAAGCTATTTCAAAATTTTTAGAAACGAATGATAAAACAGTTCTGGAGGAATATCAAAGGAAATGGATGCATAGGTTTGGCAAGGAATTTGAAAAGCAATCACTTGCAAGAAAAATCTTAGAAAGAATAGATAACAATACAATCAATAAATTATTTGAGTCAATTACACCTGAGATCACAAAAGAAATTTCAGAGAAAGATGATTTTGATTTTCATACTGGTTCCATTATAAAATTACTTGGAGTCAAAGGTTCATTGAAAACTGCTCAAACCCTAATTGGTGGAGAACTCAAAAAATTATTGAGTTAAAGCATGCTCAATTTCTAAGCAAGGTATAAATGATGTTTACAGAAAAAATGGGAATATGTCGTCTACGATTTCATTACCAACATGTAGTTGTTGTCATAGACCCATTATGCCTAATGATAAATGTGTAAAATTCAATTGCCCTGATTGTGGTGCAGATTTAATATGGAGATGTCAAAGTTGCAGAGAAGCAGCAAGAAACTACACTTGTTCCTCTTGTAATTTTCAGGGACCTTAGAAAATGACTCAATTACTACTAATCACAAAAATTCTTCCGGATGGAACTGAAATTGATCTTGACAAATTAGCAGAAACCATCAAAGGTTCACTAAAAGAAGGAATTTCTATGAAAAGGCACGCTAAAGAGCCATTGGCTTTCGGCTTAGAATTTCTTAAGGCAGAATTTATTTTAGAAGATGAAGAAGGACAAATGGATTCATTAGAAGACGCAGTTAGATCTGTTGAAGGAGTTAGTGAATTTGAAGTACTTAACATGAGTCGAATGTCAGTCGACATGAAATAGGAGATTTTTTGGCCCGCAAAGAAGAACCTTTGCAAATGAGAATCGGAGAAGCAAAACAAAGAGACGTAGGTAAAAAACGTGCTCGAATTGGTCCCGAAGCTATGGATTTTCTCAGAGTTACACCAGGAGATATTATCGAAGTAATGGGTTCAAGAACAAGTTGTGCAGTTGTTTGGCCAGTTGATGAAGATGAAAAATTTCCAGACATTATTAGGATTGATGGGCAAACAAGAAAAAATGTCGGGGGTTCACTAAATGATTTTGTAAAAATTAGAAAAGTAACATCAAAATTTGCAAAAGCAGTATCACTTACACCAGTTAATGATTCAGTAACAGTAGACAAGGAATTTACTGATTTTGTCAAAAACAGATTGAAAGGATTGCCAATAACACATGGTGATGAAATATCTGTTATGATTTTAGGGAACTCAATGGACTTTAAAATTACAAAGACCAGTCCAAAAGGAGTTGTAAAAATTGATCGTAGTACAAACCTCTCCATTTCAACTGAATCTACTGTGGATAGAAAAGTACGTGTTACATATGAAGAAGTGGGAGGTCTAAGAAACGAAGTCAAAGCAATGAGGGAGATTGTAGAACTTCCATTGAAACATCCAGAATTATTTACAAGATTAGGAATTGAGCCACATAGTGGAATTCTACTTTACGGCCCACCAGGATGTGGAAAAACATTACTAGCTAAAGTAATGGCAAGCGAATCAGAGGCCAATATGTTTTCAATAAATGGTCCAGAAATTATGAACAAATATTATGGTGAAACAGAAGCAAAGTTAAGAGAGATTTTCAAAGAAGCAAAAGACAATTCACCTAGCATAATTTTCATAGATGAAATTGATGCAATTGCACCAAAAAGAGAAGAGGCATACGGAGATGTTGAGAAAAGAGTTGTTGCGCAATTATTAGCATTAATGGATGGACTTACAGATAGAGGAAATGTAATCGTACTTGGTGCAACAAATAGACCAGACAGTGTGGATCCAGCACTTAGAAGACCAGGTAGATTCGATAGAGAATTTGAAATCTCAGTTCCAAATGAAGATGGGAGGTTAGAGATTCTAGAAATCCATACAAGAGGAATGCCAATAAGTGACGATATTGATTTGAAAGACTTGTCATCAGAGTTACACGGTTATACAGGTGCAGACATCAAATCACTTTGTAGAGAAGCTGCTCTAAAATCAATCAGGAGGTATCTTCCAGAAATTGATCTTGAAACTGAAAAGATACCATCTGAAGTACTACAATCTATGCAGATAAAATTAGTGGATTTTTACGATGCCATGCATGAGGTAGTGCCTACTGCAATGAGGGAATTTTATGTTGAAAGACCAAAAGTATGGTGGCAAGATGTAGGAGGATTAGATGAAATCAAAAAAGCATTAACGGATAACCTAATTATCGCAATGAAGGAACCAAGTAAATTCACAAAGATGGGAATCAGACCTCCAAAAGGAGCTTTGATTTATGGACCACCAGGATGTGGAAAAACATTACTTGGAAGGGCACTTGCGACAGAGACTGGAGCAAATATGATTTTAGTTAGAGGTCCAGAAATTCTTTCTAAATGGATGGGCGAATCTGAAAAAGCAATCAGAGAGATTTTCAGAAAAGCAAAAGCATCATCACCATGTGTTGTAATTTTTGATGAGTTAGACTCTTTGGCACGATTCAAATCAGGGGAGGGAGGAGTAGGCGAGACTATTCTAAGTCAACTTTTAACAGAAATTGAAGAAGGGATTTCTTCAAGAGTTGTAGTCATTGGAATCACAAACAGACCAGATGTATTAGATAATTCTTTGTTAAGAACAGGCAGATTGGATTTAGTCCTCTATGTTGCACCTCCAGACGAAAAAGGACGATTAGAAATAATCAAAATATTAACAAAAAAGATGCCTTTGACAAATGATGTGAAATTACAAGAGATTGCAGTTGCCACTCAAAACTACACGGGTGCAGATTTAGCTGCTCTTTGTAGAGAAGCTGCAGTTCTTGCAATGAGAGAGAAATCATCAAAAATATCCAGTCAGCATTTTGCAAATAGTTTGAAGCAGATTAGACCATCAATTACAAAAGAAGTTGATCAGTGGTATAATACGGTGAAGGAAAGTATATCTAACGTAGTACCAAAAACAGGAGATAAATCATTCTACGGATAAAAATGGCAATACCACTACGAAATACAATATATGATAAGGTAAAAGAAGTTGGATCATTAACTGATGTTGAGCTTTACAGAAGCCTGACAAGTGACGGATTAATCATTCCAGAAGACAAATACAATAAACTACTTTTAGATTTAGAAATTCTAGGATTAATTTCTGTTGCATGGATAACAAAAGATGAGCGTAGGATAGAAGCTATAGTAATCAAAGAGGAAGTAGATAAGATCGACGAGCAAAACAAAGAAATGATGGAAAAAGATTATGAAGCAAGTTTTCCAGGATTTGAGAAATAATTATTAGAATAACGGAATATGAAATGCCGCATCTAATGCAACAGCCACAAAGATAATTGTAAGATAAGGTGCAGTTACTTTGTATGCTTTCCAAGCAAAGTCAGACGTAGGATTCTTTGTCAGTTTATAGTGATATACAAGCATCAATCCACCAGAAGCAATTGCAATAATTGTATAAACAATTCCCATTCCATCAGGAATTATTGAAAGTATCAATGAGTATGGAATTAAAATCAAAGTATTTCCTAAAATGAATTTTGATGTTTTTTGCATTCCAATTACAACGGGAAGCATTGGAACTTGAGCTTGTTCATATTCATCTTTAATTTTCATTGCAAGACACCAAAAGTGAGAAGGTGTCCAAACAAATACCAAAAAGCCAACTAAGAATCCTAGCAAATCCATACTACCAGTAGCTGCTGCCCATCCAGCCCAAGCTGCGGCACTACCTGCAATTCCACCAATTACAATGTTTGAGGTATTTCTACGTTTTAGCCAAACAGTATAGATTATCACATATGAGAAGATTCCAACTGCAATAAAGAATGCAGATACTGCATTTAATGCAAAATATCCATAGATTACAGAAATACAGCTAACAACAACACCATAAATCAAAACACTTGATGCAGCCATTCGACCTGAAGGAATTGGCCTAGTACTTGTTCGCGTCATTTTTGGATCAATGTCTTTATCATAATAGTGATTGAGAGCGCTAGATCCTGCAGATGCCAGAGCACCTGCAATTATGATGTGTAAATACGACCAATAACTAAGATCAGGAGCTCCTGGGACTAGTTTGCTTGCAGCATACATGGATGTAACTGCAGTTATTACTAAAAGTACAACAATTCTGGGTTTTGATATTTCCAGTATTTCATTAAATCCCAATTGACTCTATCCTCTCCCAAAGCCATTTAATTTCTTCGTCTAGGTGATCTTCATATTTCAAAAGGAATAAGTATCTCAGCTCTATCAGCTATCTTAAATGAGTAATTGGGACCTCATGATGCCTGGAATGGGACTAACAGCTATAGGATTAGCTGGTCTTACCTTGTCTTATGCAGGTATTGCGCATACGTTCATCGATGGAATGCACGCTTTGACAGGGCTTACCATGTTTGTAGGGTTGATTTTCTTAGCTGCAGGTATCTTAGATGGAGGTGTTTCAACTAGTAATAGAGCCAAAGCAACGACTTTGGTAATTATATCAATTGCTTTGGGATTTGGAATGTTTGCATTAACTATGAACTCTTCAAACTATGTAATCACTATTGCAGGAATCTTAATGGCAATAGCATTCCCAGCAATAATTATAGCATATCTTGCAATGAAGCATCCAACAATTGTAAAACCAATCGGTGCAATTGTCGGAATGGCAGCAGCCACTGGAATAATTATGTGGATTGCGTTTGGATTTGTCAGTCCTGACACGTATATGTTACCACAGCAGGCAGAAGTAGAAGAACCTGTTGAAGAAATTGAAGCGAAAGGACCAATATTTGCAATTGCAATTTTGGAAGGCTCAGCTGAAGAAGGTAAACCAGATTATGAACCTGATGTAGCTATAGTCCAACAAGGACATACAATAGAATGGACAAACGTAGACTCTGTTGCACATACTGTAACTAGTGCAGTAGACTTTGGAGAAACATTTGATTCTAGCTTGATTAGTGCAGGTGAAGTCTATACATTAGATACTAGTAATTTAGAAGTTGGCGAATATGAATATCTGTGTATTGTACATCCATGGATGGTTTCAACATTAATAATTGAAGCACCAAAGGAACCAACCAAAGTTACAATACCAGAAGGAGCTGCAATACCAGAAGAAGGGCAGATATATTATGATCCAGAAGTAATCAACATCCCAGTTGGAACTACAGTAGTTTGGGAAAATGTAGATAGTACAATGCACACTTCAACTTCAGGTAATCCTGAAACAGGTGCTGATGGAGTATTTGATTCAGATATATTATCTATGGGAGACTCATACGAGTTTACATTTGCAGAAGCTGGAAATTATGATTATTATTGTATTTTACATCCATGGATGGTTGGAACAGTTAACGTAGAATAGATTTGCAGAAAATTATTTTATCAGAAACAGACAAAAAAATTCTATCAGAGTATTCAGAAAACCAAAAACCTAACGAGTCATGTGCAATTTTGTTTGGAAAAAATGATATAGTCTCAGACTTGTTTCTTACGGAAAATATTGAAGAGTCACCAGTTAATTTTACAATCTCAAATGATCAACTAATTGAAGGGTACAAGATTGCAGAACAGAAAGGACTTGATGTTATCGGAATATTCCATTCACACCCAGATTCAGATGCATTTCCTTCAAGTACGGACAAAAAATTCATGCAAAGTAATCCAGTGGTATGGATAATTTATTCTGGAATCAATAAAAATTTCAGAGCATTTGTACTTGAATCAGAAATTGTAGAAATTCCAATTGAATTGAATTAATCAGATTTCAAGACAAATGTTGTACGTTCAGTATCAACAGCATTTAGAATTGACTTGTCAGGTGAGATGATTTTTCCTATAACATTTACAGGTGAAGCAGGTGTAATTTCACCGGGCTTTCCTATTGGGGTAGGACCATAAAATAGGCAGATTGCTTTTCCTGTAGGCCAATAAGCAACATCATTTAGTTCTACAGGAGACTTGGAATTTTCTTCAGGTTGAGATATTGGAGATTTTGAAGTATAGATTTCATCACCCCAAACATTAAGATCAACTGTAAAGGGCAAATTTTTGATAAAATCGTTGACAGTTTTAGGAGAATTATGATCATCTAATTCTAAAAGTATGTTTGAAGAGTTTGGAATTTTAATCTCAACTGCATATTTCATGAATTTTGATTATCTTTGAATTAAATATCCCTTTTTTTAATTACAAATATGGAAATTCACGTATACGACACTTATGTCAAAGCAGCAGATGGTCATACCATGCACTTTGATGTAATTACTGGTGAAAAAGATCACGATAAAGCCATTACATATGGAAAAGAGTGGTTAAAATCAATCGGTGAAGGAGAAGCAGAGATGACTACTAACGAATGTCAATTCTGCCATTCACAAGGAGCACCAGAGCCTGTTGAGCAGGCAATTAAGGAAAAAGGCTACTTTATCCAAAAGATGGAAGGCTGTCCTTAAACATTTTTTTCTCTTTTTCTACAAGACTTTTTTAGATCTATCATTTTACATCTATCATGTCTGAGCACAAATATTCAAAGTGGACAGTAGAAGGAGACAAGAAAACAAAATGGATTTGTGGTTGTTTCCAGACAGCTGATAACTATTTCAAATTTTGCGATACTCACAATACAACTTTACAAAAAGCAATTCAAGCTCAAATTGATGAATTAGATATGACACTAATTATTGAAGACTAGATTGCAAGTATTGCAACAAACGCAGATACAAATACGATTGCAATTGTGTTTAGTAATTTAATCACAGTGTTAAGTGCTGGTCCTGCAGTATCTTTGTAAGGATCACCTATGATGTCTCCAACTACTGCGACTTTGTGAACTTCAGAGCCTTTCTCGCCATTCATCTCCACTAGCTTCTTTGCATTATCCCATGCACCACCAGTGTTTGCCAAGTGGTATGCCAGTAAAATTCCAGTAACAACTGCACCCATCAGTAATCCTGCAACTGCGGTTGGACCTAACAAGATACCTAAAATTATTGGTGCAAGAATTGCAACGATTGCAGGTTTCCAAAGTTCTTTAATTGATGCAACAGTTGCAATATCTACACATTTAGCATAATCAGGTTTTGATGTTCCTTCAAGAATTCCAGAATCTGCTTTGAATTGTCGTCTTACTTCGTCTACCATTTTTCCTGCAGCCCTTGAGACACCATTAATTAATTGACCTGTAATGATAAATGGAATTAAACCACCAATGAGTAATCCAACAATGATTGCAGGGTTAGTTAAGCTATAATCTAATTCCAAAACGCCTTCAAAGATGTGGGCTGCTTCAAATTGGAATGCTTGAATCATGGCCAAGGCAGCTAGTGCAGCACTGGCAATAGCAAATCCCTTTGTAACTGCCTTTGTAGTATTTCCAACTGCATCAATCTCATCAGTTACTTTACGATTTTCTTCTCCCATTCCAGTCATCTCTACAATTCCTCCTGCGTTATCTGCAATAGGACCAAATGCATCAATACTAAGAACAATTCCTGCAAGACTTAGCATTGCCATTGCAGTTAGAGACGTTCCAAAGATTCCATAAAGTATTGGGTCAGTTCCTTCAGGCGCAGCTGATGAAGCAATAGTGTATGATATTATAATTGCAACAACCAAGGCAATCATAAATGGTCCTGTTGATTGCATACCTTTGATAATTCCCATTAATGTTAATGACGCATAGCCCCACTTTGCAGAATCTGCAATTTCTTTTACAGGGGCTTTCTTGTAACTAGTATAGTAATCTGTAATTTTCTGAATTATTGGAACCAGAATTACACCAATTACGGTTGTTCCAAACAAAGCATATCCTGCAGCAGACTGTTCAATGAATTGCGTGATAAAGACATAGTTCAGTCCAATTGCAATTGCAGCTGAAACATAAAATGAACGATTAAGTGGCTTCATCACATCAGTTACTCCTTTTGAGCCAACAATTACAACACCAATGATTGATGCAATCATTCCAGATGAACCAATAAGAATAGGATAAAGGAAATAGTTTGGTGCACCAATTAATGCTGCAATAAGTAATGCTGCAAGTATTGTAACAATGTATGATTCATAAACATCAGATCCCATTCCTGCTGCATCACCAACATTGTCTCCAACGTTGTCTGCAATAGTTGCAGGGTTTCTAGGATCATCTTCAGGAATATTTGCCTCTACTTTTCCTACCAAGTCTGCACCCATGTCTGCAGCTTTTGTGAAAATTCCCCCTCCAATTCTAATGAATAATGCAATTAAACTGGCGCCAATTCCTACACCTGCAATTGTAATTGGGTCTGGATAAATTACATAAAGACCAGTAATTGCAATCAAGGCCATTGCAGGAACTGCAAGACCGACTGTTGCGCCTCCTCTAAAGGCCATAGCAAATGTCTTTCCCAATCCACTGCTACTAAGATTTGCAGCCCTTACTGCTGCTTTTACTGTAATTTTTAATGAGATAATTCCTGCAACTGCAGATAATGCTGCACCAACTGCAAATGCTATTCCATTTGATGGAGTCAAAAATACTGCAATAATAAGCGATAATGCAATGGCTACTGGAACAATAATCATCATTTCTCTTTTTAGAAATGCTGCAGCCCCTTCTTTGACTGCATTTGAGATGTCCATCATCTCTTTTGTTCCTGCAGGTTGTTTTGTAATCCATGCAACCAAACCGCCAGCAACTAAAAATGATGCAATTCCTGCAACAAATGGCAGAATTTCAGCAATTTCCATGTTATACTCAGCTTTTGCCAAAGTCTGGGAAATATAAATCAAATAGCAGAAATCTTACTTCTTTTTCTATATGGCAAAAATGTTTTTCCTTTGAGCCCTTGTCTTACCAACTTGTTGAATCTTTTGCCATGAGCAAGATAAGGAAATCTCATGTGAATTAATTCATGCACTATGGTATTTTCCAGAGTCTTCTCATCGGGAATTTTTCTAACATTAATGAAAACTAGATTATGCTGAAGATATGAAACTCCATAATACTTGTATGCCGAAGTACGTCTACCCTCAGTCATTTCTTTTGGAGCATCAAGTACCTCTTTTGTAGATAGGAGAATTTGAGGTTCTGAAATGGAAAAACGATTAGAATAGATTCCAATTTTCTCCAAAATTTGCAGTCTCAATTCAGGATCAAGTTTCACATATCTTACTGTAATAATCCGTGTTTATCTTGAAATGTCAATTGTTGTGAGAAGTTTGGTGTATTTTCATTCTTTAAAATATGAATTAATAGGGTCAGAAGGTTTAGTAGAGTAATCATCAATCATACAGCCACCGTCTCATCACACCCCAATTATTCCATTAAATCAAGTATGGATTGTGCTTTATTTCTAATTTCTGGAGTAATTCTTACAATTACCAGTCCTTCATTTGGTTGGCCATACAAAACAATTGCATTATCAGGTGCATGGATACAAACTGGAAGTACTAAAAGATCTTCTTCTCCAACAACAAAGAGTCTTACTGGGGGCTTCATAGTAAAGGCATTTTTAATTACATCAATACTTTGAGGAGTTATTTCTGCTGCAGGGTTTTCTACAGTCAATTCAATAGCATTTGCAAGTTTTGGTGGGTCTTTTTTTTCTCGTTTTTCCTGACCATCAATAATTTGCAAAGAAGGGATAAGACCAAACTCAATCATCTTTTTGGTTGTTCTGTCACCAACAGTAACGATATAGGAATTTGGCAAAAGATGTTTTTGAATATTTATTTTATCAGCTTGGTTTTCAGGTAAAAGTAATCCTAAAGGAATTTTCAATTGATCTCTTAAAGAATCAGGTAACTTCACAGTAATCGTGACTAAGTTGTATTTGGCTCGGGAGCAGATTCTTCGCCAGTACCTTCAGATGCCATTTCATCTTGTAGTTTTGATGCAAGAATACTACATTGGGCCGCAATATTTTTTGCACTCTTTCTAAAAGCGTCTGCACTTGGAGAATCAGGACTTGTGATCATTATTGGCTTTCCCAAATCAGAACCTGTCATGATTCCAGAATTTAATGGGATTTCTCCTAAGAATGGCATGTTAAACTGCTCACTAATTTTTTTTGCACCACCTTGACCAAAGATGTAATGTTTGTCATCACAGTTTGGACAGATAAAGTGACTCATGTTTTCAACAACACCAATTATTGGAACATTTAGTTTTTCAAACATAGACACAGCTTTTACTGCAACATTACTTGCAACATCCTGCGGAGTAGTAACAACAAGGATTCCAGTAATAGGAATTGTTTGAGCAAGTGTAAGTGGAATGTCACCAGTACCAGGAGGAAGATCCACAATAAGATAATCCAAATCAGACCAATTAGTATCAACTAAAAATTGTTTTAAGATTCCAGAAATAATTGGGCCACGGTAAATTGCTGCTTGATTAGATTGATCTGCAAAGAAGCCAAATGATACAACTTTTAGTCCATTAAAGTCTGCAGGTTGAAGTTTGTTTTCTTCTACTTCCATGAATCCGTCTTTCATTCCCAACATTAACGGAATGCTAGGGCCATAGATATCAGCATCAAGTAAGCCAACCTTAGCCCCTGATTCAGATAATGCCAAAGCTAGATTTAATGAAACAGTTGATTTTCCAACTCCACCCTTTCCACTTGCAACACCGATAATGTTTTTGACAGTTGCCATACCCGTATCTGCATCAAGTGAACGACCCTCCATGACTTTAGCAGTTACTTTTAAATCAAAATTTTTCAATTCAGGAATTTCACCAATTACTTTTCTTACATCATCCTCAATTTCGACATTAAACGGACATGCAGGAGTTGTTAATTCTAAAGTAAATTTTAAATCACCATCATTTAGTTCCAAGTCTTTTATCATGCCCATTGAAACAATGTCTTTTTTCAAATCAGGATCAATGACAGTACTTAGTTTTTCAAGAACTTGATCTATTCCAACCATTGCGTAAAAATCCTGTCTACATTATTTAAACATAAGTCAGACATCAAAAAAAATTGTCATTTTTTTGAAAAATTAACAAAATCTTTAGAAAATTATGAGTAAATCACCCAAAGATTCATAAATTGAAATTCAAGAAAAAAACTTAGTTGTTTTCTATATCTACCCTAGTTGATGTTGTTAGGATTCCTCCCAGCTTATTTGGAACTACACTCAAAAAGGCAGCAGTAAACATTCTCAAGGAAAAGTACGAGAGTATGATTAATGCAGATTTGGGATATATCATCATGATTTTAGATGCCAAAGTTGACGAAATGGGAAAAATGATTGCAGGAGATGGCGGTACATTCCACAGAGTTCAGTTTGAAGCATTAACATTTTATCCAAAATTACAAGAAATTGTCCAAGGAGAAATTGTAGACATTACTGACTTTGGAGCATTTGTAAGAATAGGTCCAACTGATGCATTACTTCACCTTTCACAAGTGATGGATGATTATCTCAAAAGTGATGTAAAGTCTGGAATGATTTTAGCTAATCAAAGTGGAAGAACATTAAAAGTTGGTTCTACACTTCGTGCAAGAATTACTGCAGTATCACTAGGAAAAGCTGCTGCAATGGGCAAGATTGGAATTACATGTAGACAACCATTCCTTGGTGCAGATGACTGGATTGTAGAAGAGATTAAAAAATCCACAGGGGATTCAGATAAACCTGCAAAAGAAGCTGAAGTAGAGGCAAGTTAAGATGGCACGAGAAATGGCATGCCGTAAATGCAAATTTGTTACAACAGGCAAAGTTTGTCCTGGTTGTAAATCATCAGATTTGACACCAGACTGGACTGGAATTGTACTTGTAGTTGATCCTACAAACTCAGAGATTTCAAAAACTCTAGGCATCACTCAAAAAGGTAAGTATGCAATCAAAGTAACATAAAAAATTTCTAAATCTTTAAAATCACATTAATATTTTAACAATAATGTTGTCATTTAATTCTAAAAAACAATTATCACAATTTCTTGCTGAAGATATAGGGACGGGAGATATTACGAGTGCACTTTTACCCAAGAAAAAAATTTCAGCCAAAATAATTTCAAGAGAAGAAGCTATTGTTGCAGGAGCAAGTTATGCAAAAAATATTTTTAAATTAAAAGGATGTAATGTCAAAATTACTAGAAAAGATGGGTCCAAAGTCAAACCTAATCAAACCATAATGACAATTTCAGGAGATGCAGGAAAAATCCTCACATGTGAGAGAACTGCATTAAACATACTTACTAGAATGAGCGGAATTGCAACGCAAACAAATCAACTTGTAAAAAAGATTCCAACAAAAACAAAATTGTATGCAACCAGAAAGACAGCTCCTGGACTAAGATATTTTGATAAAGAAGCAGTGGAAATTGGAGGAGGTAAAAAGCACAGACTCAGACTGGATGAAATGATCATGATAAAAGATAATCATATTGCAATTGAAGGCTCAATATCATCACTCATTAAAAAAGCAAAAAAAAGACACAAAAAATTCGAAGTGGAAGTTGAAAAAACATCAGATGCAGTTCTCGCAGCAAAAGAGGGGGCATCAATAATTATGCTGGATAATTTCACACCAGCACAAATCAAGAAAACAATACAAGTGCTCAAAAATGAAAAATTACGAAACAGAATAAAGATTGAAGCATCAGGAGGGATTAATTCTAAAAATATTGCAAATTATGGTAAGACGGGAGTAGACATCATATCAATTGGAAGCATTACAAATTCTGTAAAAGGAATTGATATGAGTTTAGAAATTTAAGAATTCAATTCTTCTAGTAATTTTAAAACAGATTTATTTTTAGGATCAATTTCTTGAATTTTTTCACAGCACTGAATTGCCCTTTTATTTTCACTTAGTTTTTGATGAGAATATGCTTTGAGCAGTAAAACTTCAACATCATATGAACCGATTTCTAATGCTTTATCAAAGTAAGATATTGCAGTTTTGTACTTGTTTTGTAAATAGTATATTCCACCCATAGTAAACAAGATATCATGATGGTGTGGAACTTTGTGCAAAAAATCATTGCCAGACTTTAGAGCAGCAGTATATTTTTTTTCTTTGACTAGTTTTTTTATCTCTTTGAGTTTTTCAATATTTTTTTTCTTGTTGGGATCTTTTGGAGTTCTACTAAATAATCCAACCAAAGCAGTCACGCAATTTAGCTGATTTCAAGCATTCTATTAATTGCCAAACGAGCCTTATCGGCAATTTCTTTTGGTACAGTAATGACATTCTTTTCATTTACCAGTGCGTCATACACTTTTTCAAGAGTAATCATCTTCATGTATTGACATTCAGCTTTCTCTGATGCAGGGATGAATGTTTTTCCCGGATTTTGCTGTCTCATTTTATACAGGATTCCAGTCTCTGTTGCAACAACAAAGTTTTTTGCTTTTGATTGATGCACGTGATTTAGCATTCCTTCAGTAGAAAGAATTGAAACTTTTTTGCCATCATAGCTTCCATCAGCAACATCATACATCATAGGGGTAGTACAGCTACATTCAGGATGAATTACAAATTCTGTATCTTTCATAGAGTTTAGTTTTTCATTTACATCTTCAGGAGTAATTCCAGCATGCACATGACATTCTCCTGCCCAGATATGCATATTTTTCCTTCCAGTCATTTTTGCAACATAAGAGCCAAGGAACATGTCAGGCAAAAACAATATTTCTTTTTCTTCAGGGATTGCCTTTACAACATTTACTGCATTAGATGAAGTGCAACAATAATCCAATTCCGCTTTAATTTCTGCAGTAGTATTAACATAACCTACAGCTATTGCGTCAGGATGTTGCTTTTTCCAATTACGTAATTCAGCAACAGTAATAGAATCAGATAGAGAACAACCTGCTTCCAAATCAGGAAGAAGTACCTTCTTGTCTGGGCTAATAATTGCAGCAGTTTCTGCCATAAAATTTACACCACAAAATAAAATTGTCTTTTGGTCTACAGTGGCAGCTTGACGTGAAAGCCCCAAGGAATCGCCTGTAAAATCTGCAACATCTTGCACATCAGGGATTTGATAATTATGTGCTAAAATTACCACATCTTTTTCCTTCTTGAGTCTTAGAATCTCTTCTTTGAGCTGAGATGATTGTTGAACTAACATAGGCTACAAAATTTTGAGTTTGTAGGGATTTAAAGAATGGGAAGCAGTCCAGAATTCTCTAAAAATCTGGTAAATGTGGCAATTATTGCCAGATTAGGTACCTATCTGAATATCATCCGAGCAATATTTTCGTAGGGTTTCAATTGCAGATAAAATTGCCAATCGGCTTGTTTTAGGGTTGTTAGAATCTGGAAAATTCTCTATTGTAAAATCCATCTTTCCAAATTTTCCTGCTGCCTCAATATGGTGAGTATTTTTATCAGTATTTGGATCAGCGATAATTTTTACGATTGTTTTTTCACTTCCGATTCCAGATAATGAAAGAAGTGCTGCAACATTGATGTTTGCAGGAAACAATGAAACTGCCTCTTTTGCACTGCCTTCAAAAATTTTTGTAGGTGAACTAATAGCATTCAAATCAATTTGAGATGTTTCAAAAAACTTTGCACCTTTCAGAGAACGCGGGTGTTTAGTTGTTGTAATCGACACAGATTCTAATTCGTCTTTTACAGATTTAATTCCATCCAAACCGGCAATTGCACCAGAGGGCAGGTAGATAGTTTTTTTGAAGTGATCACATGCATCAGATAAAATATCATAAATTGATTCATCCAATAATGCACCGACACTCATTATCATCAAATCACGTTTATTTTGCAATACACTAAGGCCAACATCTTTTACGGCATCCTGAGATGCAGCTTCAACTATAATGTTTACACTATGAGAAGATAAAAGGTGAGAGTTTTCAACGATTTCTGGTTTTGAGTTTAATTTTGAGACAAGTTCAGATGCTTTTTCTTTAGATGCATCATAAACATGGGTGAGCGTGCCGGGAATCCTTCCTGAATCAATAGCAAGAGCAATTTGAGTACCTATTGCGCCACATCCCAACAAACCTATTCGTTTCAATCAATAATACTAGAACTGTTCACTTAATTAATTCTAGTCAAACCCTTTACAAGGGGATTCTTTTGTGCCACGTAAATTATTCCCAGAATAGAAACCCCAAGAATCAAAATTGTCAATCCTTCAAATTCCGGAATGACTCTAGTTCCAATTATTTCAATTTTTTTAGTGTCTTCTGAAATTACTAAACCAACGACATAGTCATTAGGGTATTTCATCAAATCATAACCAGTATCTACCCCATCTACTATAACTTTGAATTTTTCACCTTCAGCATAAAGAACATCTTCAGGAGTTCTTACCCAAAAATCAGTTTTTTCTGGAACATCCTCCATTATGATTTCAATCGATTTTCGTTCTTGGTTGATATTCATCGAAGATAGTATAGGGTATTGATGATTAGCACCCATAGAATCAAGACTACCACGATATCCATAGTAAATGTCATAGGTTTTTTCATCAAATTCAAAAGTGAATTTTTCAGATTCTATTTGAGAAATGTCAAGGTATTGCGCATATGCATCAGGATTGAATATGTGTTCAGCAAAAGCATAGTTGGATGCAGGCATTACCAAAAGTAAAAGAAGTAGAAAAACATAACGAATCAAGTAGTAATAGTATAATTCCAACACATATAACAAAATAGTTAATTATCAATTTTGATTTTCTAGTCGGAAACAAAGTACAATTTATCACCAAATTATTTATGTAAAGAAAATCAAAAATTTGTGTTGAATGCTTTGCAAATTACAGTTTTTTGTAGTCTTTTTCTCATTATAATACAACCAGTTTTTGGAGACTTTGATTCTCCTAGAAAACAAATGGAACGTGGAATTTCACCCCAAGATGTTCTTTGTAAGACAGAATTAGAATTAGTTATCAGAACAAATGGTTTTGCTGCCTGTGTAAGGGCAGAAACTGCCGAAAAAATGCAAAAATTAGGAATGTTATTCATTCCAATAAAATTCACAGATTTGCAAAAAGAATTCAAAACAGTTTCAGCTTCAGAAAAAGAAATAGAAACTATTCCTGCATCAAGTATGTCAATTGTTAATTTTTACATAAAAGATCAAGACTTGAATGTAGCACATAATGGAGTTGAAGAAATTTCCACACAAGGCTTGTTTGAATTTACAGTTAATGGAATTGAAATTAGCGGTCCTCAGAAAATGATTGAGACAGGACCAAACACTGGTGAATTTTATATCAGATTAGAATTACCTGCTACAATCAATGGAAAACCATTAAGTCAAGATGATGTGGTCATCATAAAATACTTGGATGAATCAGACTTTGCAGGAGATAAAAGAATACTTGTAAAATCATTTCCTTTAACTTCCACATTTGCCAAAGTTGAAACTTCTGGAGGAGGTTCTAGAATTGGACATGAATTTACATTAAGAATTTACGAACCTGATGCAAATAGAGACTCTAAAGATGAAGACAAAATTCCATTAAGCTCATTTGAATTCAGAGGAGAAGGAGGAATTAGAACTACACTTGCAAATCCAAGATTTGATGCAAATTCCAGTTCTTTGATTGAGACGGGACCCAATACAAGCACGTTTGAAGTAAAAATTAAGATCCCAAGAGAATTAGACGGTAAAGTGATTCACATCGGAGACAAATATGAAATCAGATACATTGATAGAAGTACACCTTCAGGAACTGATGAAAAAATTATCTATAAAGGTAGAATTGGATAAATGGTTTTGATAGAACAGGTTTGTCAAAGTTTAGTATAACCTAAAGATTTTATTCAAACCAACAAACTATTGGTGTGCTCAATACAGTTTACAAAGACGCCATTATCAACAGAGAGAAAATGTTATCAATTCTAAAAGGTCCAAAATTTGAGCAAATCATACAAAAGGCAAAGGAGAATTGGGTGGAATTTACGCCTGAAAAAGAAGAAGCAGTTACTGCCGGCATAGATAGTAGTTTTAACAACACCAAATTTCAAGGGATAGAACTTTGGGCAACAACTGCAGTTTCAATAAAGTCAGATGGAGAAATTTTAGTGGATTTACATGAGTCAGGTCTTGGCTCAGATAAAGACCTTTCAAGAATTGCAAGTAAGATGGAGATCGAGGCATGTGAAAAAACAGTTGACATGGTGGATTTGGTATTAATGGATGGATCACTTCATTCTCAGTTTATGACAAGACAATCATCTCTAGATTCTTTGGTAGTTAAAACAATGAAAAAAAGAGACAACGTAATTTTTATTGCAAAAACATCAAATACAAAAAAACAATTTGAAAATTTAGGATCTCTTGCAGGAGATATTTTCTATTACAACCATGTTTCAAATAATTCAGGGTTTAGTAAAATATTTGTAGAAAAAAAATACGGTACAGACAAAGTCATCTCATCTACATTTGTCAGATTAAGTGATTCCACTCCAATAATTAAATTGGAGTTTCTAGGGGATCAACATGATGAAAATGACATTAAAACTGCAATGAATAAATTATACAAAAATAGTGTTGGCGGATACCCGTATGCATTAAAGCTTGCACACAACAACTGTAAAATATCTGATAAAGAGCTTGCAAAAATGGTTAGTTTGTTAGGATTAAGTAATGAAATTGGTTCAAGGGAGGTTCTAGGTTGAGTTTAGGATTCGTGATTGGGGAATCAAAACCCACATTTGTAACGGCAATAACTTCAAGGGCTCTCTCTGTGGGAGAATATATCAAAATAAGAACAGATGAAGGGGAAATTTTAGGATTGGTTGAAAGATCATCTGTTTCTAGTGCAGCTTTTATGGATGTTAGGAATTTTGATGAAGCATCAGAAAGCACAGAAATTGCTGAAATCAACAAACGCGACAAAACATTTACAGCACATATAGGAATTTTAGGATTTTTAGAAAATTTGAGAAAAGGCCAATCAATCATACCCTCAATTCCACCAATTCCAGGTACAGAAATTACCCAACCAAGTAAACAAGATTTGGAAATAATTTTTAGTCCAAAAAAAGAAGGATGGGTAACAATAGGAAATCTTTTACGAAATAAAACCATTGAAGCCAAGATAAATTTGGATAAAATTGTTTCAAGACATTTAGGGATTTTAGCAATGACAGGAATGGGGAAAAGTAATCTGGTGTCTCTTGTTACAAAACAAATTTCAAAATTAAAGGGAACAGTAATAATATTTGATTATCACAACGACTACACAAGTCTAAACATACCACGCATCAATGTAATTGATGCCAAAATTAATCCTAGATTACTAGATGCTGATCAACTCTCAGAAGTATTAGAAATTAGAGATGGTGCAAATGTTCAACAACGAGTTTTAAGAATGGCATTTACAAAACATGTCAAAGAATCAAAAGAGTTTTGGCAAAAGCTAGAAAACGAAATTGATTTCATAGTTAATTCTGAGGATAAAAAATTAAAAGAAATTAGAACGTCAGCATATAGAGTACAAGACATTATAGAAGAGGCACAAAGAAGATTTGAAGATATTTTAGATCCAGACATGGGTGATCCGATTAGTTTTATCAAGGAAGGTCGCACAAACATCCTTAACATTTCAGAGCTATCAGAAAAACAAGCAAATGTAGCTGTAGCATTTTATTTACAACAGTTATTGAAAGATAGAAAAGATGCAAGTATTGCAAGGCATGGAAAAACAAAACGAGAAAGAAATTATCAATTTAATTCGCCAATATTTGTAATAATAGAGGAAGCACATGTTTTCATTCCAAAAGACCATGATACCAGTGCAAAATATTGGGCAGCTAAAATTGCAAGAGAAGGAAGGAAGTTTGGATTAGGATTAGGGATCGTATCACAAAGGCCTAGAAGTGTGGATCTGAATGTTCTAAGCCAATTAGGATCATTTGCCATAATGAAAATTATTCAAGAAGATGATCAGCGTCAAATAGCCTCAGCAACTGAATCTACCAGTCGTGAATTGATTGCACAGTTGACATCACTCAACGTGGGAGACGCAGTTCTAGTTGGACAATGGACAAATTTACCATCACTAGTTCATGTTGAAGAAGTAAAAGAGAAAATCATGGGTGCAGATCAAAGTGCAGTTAATGCTTGGGCAAATGCAGAAAAAATGAAGGAAGTTGCAATTGAATCAACTCAAGGACTAGTTCAAAAAGATTTGTTGTTAGACTAATGTTATTTTCTCACATTTCAGATACACATTTGGGATTAGTGCAATATGGTACAGATGAGCGTGCACAAGATGTGTATGACGTATTTAATCAAGCAATAGATATTTCAATAAAAGATCATGTAGATTTTGTAATTTTTGCGGGGGATATTTTTCATGTTCCAAATCCTAACGGAACCGCAATTGTGCAAATGGGTAATGGCTTGAAGAGACTAAAACAAAACAACATAGATTCATTTTTTATTTTAGGAGAGCATGACATTAGTAGAATAAGAACTACACCCATTCCATATGTTTATCATAATTTGGAATTTTCAAAATACATTGGACAAGGAAAACCATTAGAATACAAAGGAGTTCTCTTAGCAGGGTTTGATAAAATTAGAAAGGCAGAAATTCCGCAATATGAAGATAAATTTTCTGAAATTGATAAAATAGCACAAAATCACTCAGGACACAAAATATTGGTTTTGCATCAAGGTGTTACAGAATTCAACAAATTTGCAGCAGAGATACAATCAACAGATTTGCCAAAAAATTTTACATATTATGCCATGGGTCACCTACATGACAAAGATGTTAAACGATTCAATCACCTAAATGGACCAATTGCATATCCTGGTTCTATCGAATTAACTACAAGTGAAGGAATTAAAGATACAAAAAAAGGATTCTTCGAAGTTGATATTTCAGGGGAAGAGGCGAATCCAAATTGGATTGAATTAGATACCAGACCACAATTTTCATTTCAAACAAAATATCAAGAATTATCAAAAACAATCGATGAAATTTCTGAAAAGATATCAAATTCAAAGAAAAAACCAATAGTAGAAGTAAAAATTCAAGGTGAAAATATAGAAACTGATCAAATTCAGGCACAAATTGCAAGATTAAACTCATTGGTCCTCAGATGTTTTTGGAGAATTAGTTCAAAACAAATTTCAGATTCTTCAGTATTCCTAGATAGACCAAATGTGATAGATGATGAAATGTTTAGACTATCAGTTGACGCATTAGGTTCAGAAGAAAATGCAAGTTTTGCGATAAAAGAATTACTTCCAATATTATCATCAAATCAAATTAAAGAGGCTTCTCAATTAGTCTATGAAAATTTTGAGAAATATAAAAAGGTGAAAAAACAATGATTACAACTATAGAACTAGGAGATTTTTTAGCACATTCCAATACAAAAATTAAATTTGAAAACGGAGTTACAGTATTTGTAGGAGATAACGGTGCAGGAAAATCAAGTATCATTGATGCAATAACATTTGCATTGTTTGGTCAGCACACAAGAAAATCAAATAAAGGATTAATCAAACGTGGTGCAAATCAAGGATTTGCAAAAGTAGGGTTTTCTATCAGTGGAAAAAATTACGAGGCAGTAAGAAAAATAGATAGTAAGGGAAGTCTATCTGCAAAATTTTCAGAAATTACAAAAGAAGATCGTATTGAAATTGCAGCAGGTGAACGAAAGCAATTTGGGGAATCGATGACGAATGAAGTTGAAAAAGTAATAGGACTTGATTTTGAAAAATTAAAGATTGCATCAATTGTACAACAAGGAGAACTAAATGCCATAATTAATGCCAAACCCAAAGAATTCAAAGAATTACTTAATGCGATTATAGGAATTGATAAACTCGATATTGCATCAGAAGCGATGAAAATGGTAAATAAAGAATTTCGAGGAAAAATTAGAGAAAAAATCGGATATGATGACACACATATTGAAATTTTGTCACATGAGTTAGAAAAAAATCAAAAAGAAGTAGAAGATGCAAAACCTGAGAAAAATCAACTAGAAATAAAACAAAACCAATTGCAAAAAGAAGTAGATAGTTTACGGGATAAAGTAGAAACTGAATCTCCAAAAATAGATAAAATTAACCAATTAGAATTGAGGAAAAAAGAGCTTTTGACATATGCAAAAGAGGCCATACATGAAATTAAGCGGGAAATTAGTGAAAATGAGCGTAAAATACATGATTGTAAAGATTGTTTTGAGCATGCAAATCTAAAAGAAGATTTGGAATTGAAAATCCAAAAAATTGATCAAGCAATAGAGGATACATTAAAGAAAATTCAAGAAATGACAATTCAAACCGCATCATTAAAAGAGAAACAATTGCTAGCATCTAAACTTCAGCTAAAAGATAACAAATGTCCTGTTTGTGATTCACATGTAGAAAAACTTAATCCACTTTTCCAAGAAGACCATCTAAAAAATGAATTGACAACATTAGAGCATGAAATTATTGAAAAAGGAAAAGAGAGAGACATGTATAATCAAAAGAAAGAAGATTTTTTACACAAAGTACAAAATGCACGAGATGCAGAAGCAACACTTAGAGCGCACTCGATTACAAATAAAGAAGAATTAGAAAAAATTCAAAAAGAAGTAGAAATTAAAAAACAGAAAATCCCTTTAACAAACAATGGGAGTTTATTAGAAATCTCACAAATAGACACACATGCAAAAATGATATTTGAAAGTATTTGTAAATTGGAGAGCGAAACTGAAGGATTTGATGAAAACGAGTTTGCCAAGCTAAAAAGATTAGTAGCTGAAAAACAAAATTATCTATCAGGAATCCACCAACAAATTGGAGCAATTTCAGAGAAAATTACTAAATCCGAAGAACAAATAGAAAAAATTCAAAATTCAATTTCAGAATTAATCACAGTTAAAGAGTATATTGTAAAACTGGATGAAATTCAGCTAAACATTTTCAGTAGAGACGGACCAGTTGCAACAAGTCTAAGATCATGGGCACTAAATACAATATCAGTAAAAACTTCAGAATACCTGACATTACTCAACACAAAGATACAGAGAATTACATTATCAGAAAAAGCTAGAGATATTTCTATAACATGTTATTCAAAAAGTGAAATGCTAGATTTAGAATCACTTAGCGGAGGAGAAAAAGTCAGTGTAGCATTAGCATTAAGATTAGGAATGGCAAGTCTTCTGGGCGCATCAAATCTTAATCTAATGATACTTGATGAGCCGACAACACATTTGGATGCTGAAAGAAAAAAATCACTGGTAGGGGTTTTGTCTCAGTTATCAGAGATTTCAAACTCACAAACACCCATGCAGTTTCTAATCATTACTCACGATACAGAAATCTTTGAAGATTCAAGTGTAGAACAGATTTACAAATTTGAATCCACTGAACAAGGAAGTTTGGTTACAGCACTTTAGTTAACTGTAACAATTCCAGTCATCCAAGGATGAACCATGCAGAAATAATCATATGTTCCTGCTTTCTCAAATGTATGCTCAAAGGTTGAACCTGACATAAATAATCCAGAGTCAAATACTCCTGTTACTCCAGCATCAACAGTTCCACTAGTTACAGTATGTGCAGCTGAATCATCATTACTCCAAGTAACTGTTTGACCTACAGATACAGTAATCTCGTAAGGCAAGTAACATTCGTTTGTTTCTTCACATCCTGGAATTGCAGATCCTGCAGGAAGTGAGACTATAGCCATTGACATTGTTTCTGGTTCTACCATTGGTTCAGGTTCTGTCATTGTTTCTGGTTCTACCATTGGTTCAGGTTCTGTCATTGTTTCTGGTTCTACCATTGGTTCAGGTTCAGGTTCTTCAATTACCATCATCTCTTCAATTTCATTAACAACAACTTTGCCAGTCATCCATGGATGAACCATGCAGAAATAATCATATGTTCCTGATTCATCAAAAGTAAATTCAAAAGTTGAACCAGACATAAACAAACTAGAATCAAACATTCCATCATGTCCATCAGAAATAGTTCCACTTGTTACAGTATGAGCAGCACTGTCAGGGTTGTTCCAAATTACAGTGTCACCTACAGAAATTATAATAGAATAAGGCAAATAGCATTCGTTTGTTTCTTCACATCCAGGTGCTCCAGAACCTTCAGCAATGTTTACTGTATGAATTCCAGATGTCATTGGAGCAGTCATAGTTGGTTCAGGTGTTGGTTCTACCATTGGTTCTGGTTCTACTATTTCTTCAAGTTGAATTCTTGGTTTTACTTTAGGATCATCAACACTACACTCGCCTTCATGGACCAATTTTACATCAGCAGCGTTTAACATACACATGTTACCATAAGTCTCGCCATCAATACCACATACAGGAGCATATTCCATTGTACAAACAGTTGGTTTTTCTTCAATTGAAACTATTCTTGGTTGAATAATATCATCCGGATTCATTGCAATGAATCCCAATGTGATTGCAGCTAAAACACCAACAATTGCTATTACTCCATATGCAAAATTCATCTCATCCACCTGTTAACTTTGCAAACTTTTCGTTCTTACTTAACTTTTCCATAAATTCAATATTTGATAGGGCGACTACGGCTGACTCTACAACTGGAGGATCCGGATCGTTTAATGCTTTTTGAAGTGCCTCTTTAGCCTCTTTATTTCCAACAACACCCAAAGCAATTGCAGCTTCATGTCGCACAAACATGCTTGGATCATTGAGAGTTGCATCAGTTAATGGGGGAATGGCACTAGAATAGCTCATCTGACCTAATGCAAATGCAGCTTCATGTCTAACCAATTCATTTTCATCATTTTTTAAAACTTTGGCAATATATTGCACCTTATCCTCACCACCAAAATCAACCAAAATACAAGCTACTCTGGTTCTAACAACATAATCAGGATGATCTAAAAGAGATACAAAATAATCGGTATCTTTCTGCTCATACTTTTCTTCCATTTCAGCAAAAAGTGCTAATCTATCATCAGTTACTACTTGCAATTTGTTTTGAAACTTTGTGTGTCCTATATTAGGTTACTTGAAAAAAATCTAATAATTTTGATTCAATACAAAAGAATTAGAAGTCCTTTTGTCCCTTGGAGACTTTTTCTTTGAATCAACTTTTCTACCACTATTGAGAACATCAGTGATGGTTTTCATCAGAACCATACGATTCATAGGTTTTGGAAGATAGCTAAAGGCGCCAATTTTCATTAATTCATTGATACTGGTTTGATCATCAATATACGCAGAAGTTACAACAACTCTTGTATTCATGTTATCTCGAACTATAGCTTCCAATACTTTGAAGCCATCTAGTTTAGGCATTTTCAAATCTAATAAAATCACATCTGGTTTGTACTTTAGATACATCTTTAGGCCCTCATAACCATCTTTAGCCTCTACAATACGGGCCCACTTTACAGTTCTTTTCAGAGTATCCCTAAAGAACACACGAAATGCTTGAGAGTCATCTACTATCAATATAATTGGAAATTTTCTCACAAATACAGTTCGCTCCTAAGGGATTTATCGAATTGTCTGTTTATTTTAACAATCAAAAATTATGTATTTAAAATTACAAGTAGGATTTTCTACTCTACTATGAATAATTCCAATATAAAGAAAATACAATTAGCGTTTAGTATTTAATGGAAAAAATATAAGATTGTACTATGAGTGCAGTAATTGGCCAAAAAGCACCAAATTTTGGGGTTTCAGAATGGGTTCAAGGTGCCCCAACAAACTTTGACCAGGAAAAAGATCATATTGTAGTATTAGAAGTATTTCAAGTCAATTGTCCAGGATGTTTCATGAATGCACTTCCAGAGGCAATTAACATTTACAATAAATTCAAAGATGACGGAGTTAGAGTACTAGGTCTTGCAACAGCATTTGAAGATTTTGACAAAAATACATTAGAAAATTTGAAGATGCTTGCAGAAACTGGTGAAGTTATTGGAGAAACAAAAAATGCACTATCAATGTATGGACAATTAAAAGATGGAAATAAGCTAAATTATAAAATTCCATTTCCATTAGGGATGGATAATTTAACAAAGACTTCAGGAGAAATTAGCCAAGAAAAAATCATGCAGTTTATCTATCCGCAAATTCCCGATTTTGATTCACAGCCTGATGATTACAAAAATCAAATAATTCAAAGAGTCAAGGACTATATGAAATCAAAGGAGTATTCTGCTGAGACATTTGAAAAATATGCATTGCAAGGAACGCCATCAACAATAATAGTAGATAGAAAAGGAATTCTCAGAGATGTGTCATTTGGACAAACCGGACACATAGAAGCCATTATTAAAAAATTAATGGCTGAAGATTAAATCAACGAAATAAGACCAGTGCTATTGACAAAGCAACTACAGTAACGAATCCCCCAATCAAAGCAATTTTTGGATTATCCATAAAGAATCATTTTGGTTGATTTTGATAATAGAGTTTGATTACTTCATCAACTACAACATTAGTGTCTGCATCTTTTTCAGCACTAACCAAAAGCAGATGCTCAGCCCCAAGATAAAATGAAAATCGTTTGACTTTATCATATTCACCCAGAGTATATTTTGTCATACCCAACCATTTTGACATGTCCTTTCGTGCTTTCCAATCCATAATTGAAAGATTAACTAATTCATTTTCAGCATGATTGGAAAGTAAATTTTCAACTCCCTCGCGTATTCCACCTGCAACACGAGAGGCCCATTCATCATATACGGTAGCAAACCTAATTTTAGGATCAGCAGCTAAAATATCTGAGCAAAATTTTTCATAATCCATAAAATGTATTCATACCTTAAATTATTAGAGTTTTTGTATCAAAAATAGAGGAATTACTTTCTTTTCTTTAGTTTCACTGCAATTAATGCTGCTGCAACTACCAAAACTCCTACTAGTGCAAACCAACTAAGAGAATCAGAAATTGTTTCTTTTGTTTGTATTGGAGGCATCTCATTTTGAATTAATTCATCCTTCTTTTCTAACCCGTCAAGATAAGTTGTTCCAAAAATCTCCAATTTGTTTTCACCAGTGCCAGTAAAATTCAATGTGATAAATGAGATTTTTTCATTAGAATTAATTTTTGGAAAATATTGTTGTTCATTGAGATAAAATGTAAAATTACCTCCCAAAAGTGTTTGAGGAATTAGTACTTCACCCAAATTATTTTCCAATCCACTATTTATGAACAGAGACAATCTTTTCTCATCGGGGTTAAAATCAAAATCATTGATGTTGAAATTAGAAATTGTTTCAATTTCAAAAGTATAGCCTCCTGTTTGAATATCCAATCGATTTACTAATCCTGTTGCATCAGACAAAGCCTGACCATATGCAGGTAAAATTACAAATAGTAAAACTAGTGAAACCGAAAATAATATCTTCAACTTATGCAGTTTGAGGAATTCGTCTGTTTAATTCTTTATCCTGAGCAATTCTTGGATGTTGAGGGTCTGCCAAGATAACTTCAAACCAATAATGTTTTCCATCTTTATAGATAAAGTAAGAACCTAAAAGTTTCATATTTGGATATCTTTCAAGAACTCTTCTATTTGCAACAGTTTTCATGTTATCATCTGCTTTGATTCTTGTAACACCGAGATGTTTTGGTCTTCTACCACCAGTAGGTCTTTGTTTTCTCATACCACCAGTACCGACTCTCATTCTAACAACGATGATTCCTTGTTTTGCTTTGTAGCCTAATCTTCTAGCCCTCTCTAATCTACTGGGTTTTTCAATTCTAGTGATTGCATTTTGCTTACGCCATCCAACTACACGTTCACGTAGTTCAGGAGCATTTTCCTTCCAAAGACTGATCCACATTTTGTCTTGATGACTAGGCATATCAGGCATAAAAAAATCCCCTTTAATAACTGTAAATCAAAAATTTATTCCAAGCAACGCTAAGTTGTAAAAATTGCTTTGAGTGAACGAATTTCACTCACTCAAAGATTTTGCTTCCGCAGAAAACTCGATAATTAAACTAGTCCCAAGTTATTAAAAAGGATTCCTCAGAAATTATTTGAGATTTTTATTGGACAGTATGAGAAAACGAGGGATGAGAACAAAATCTACTCTATTATCATTATTTGTGGCATTGAGCATCATTTCAGTTATTCCTAGTATTCACGCCGAGCCTTCAGTTGAGATAATATTGGAAAAAACTACATACACCTATTGTGAAAAATTATTTTATACAATCGAGGTTTCTGAAATCATTGATGAATCTGCAATTATTCACATTAGAGATGAATCCGGTAAAGGCAGCAGTGCAATCCCAATTCTAATAACAGAATTACAGACTCCAGTTCCATCACTTATTCCATTTGAAAAAGAAATTTTTCCATTAGGGAAATATTTCATAGATGTTGATTATTCAGGGGTACAAGTTACTGCAGAATTTAATTTAATTGATTCAAATTCAACATGTATTCCAGAATTAATCAAACCAATCATGGCCAACTGGCTTTCTGGAAATATTTCAGACGGATTTTTGATGGATGCATTTGAGAAATATGTAGATAAAAAAATAGTCAGTATCCCTATTGAAATTAATGAGAAAAATGTTTACGATATTACAATTCCTGATTGGGTGAAAAATGTTGGGTATTGGTGGTTAGGAGATGCAATTTCAGATGAAGATTTGGGAAATACTCTAAACTATTTAATTGATAAAAAAATAATCTCTTTTTCATCAGATAGTAGTGAGATATGAACAAGCATTCAATAATTACAGGAATTGCAATCATTGTAATTGTCATTCCATTTTCCGTTTCAGGATTAAACATTCTTGGAACTCAAACATTAGAATATAGATGGAATGGTCCGGGACAATTTAGTTTCTTTGGAATGTCTAATCACGGAGAGATGGAGTTTTGTAACACTATTCCATTCTGGATTAGTTTTCAAAAATTTGAAGTAGGAACATTTTATGATTCAAAGCACATAGGATCATATGTCGTAAAGCCGTTGATAATCAACCCATTATCATCACAAGTGCAGGAAGGTATTTTTTCATCAGAAGAGCTTGCAGCATCTCAGCATGTCTTTATGATTTTGGATTTTGAATTTGATGGTGGAGATATTAGACTTGATCCTAACAAATTCATCACTGTGATACAAGTAGATACTCCAATAATAGGAATGATCCCATATTCAACTACAACTCAGATATCTGGATTTGATTTTGATAAAATAATGAATTCAGAAAATTTGTCTTGTGATTAGTTTTTACTTTTACTTGCTCTAGCAATAAGTGCTAAAATCACTCCAACAATACCAGCTATACCAAATGCTACAAGTAAGGAAATTACCATTTGTTTACCTACACCTTCTGGTGTTGTTACAGTTGGTTTCGGAGTTGAATCAAGTACACATGCTCCATCTTTGAGAATAGTTCCAGGACCACATCTCTCATCAAGTACACAGGCTCCATCTTTGAGAATAGTTCCTGGTCCACACTGAACTTTTGGTGTTGTTACAGTTGGTTTTTCCTCAACTTTAGGTGGTGTCACAACAGGTGATTCTTCTGGTGATTCTTCTGGTGATTCTTCTGGTGATTCTTCTGGTGATTCTTCTGGTGATTCTTCTGGTGATTCTTCTGGTGATTCTTCAACTACCGGTGGACCAAAAAAATCATTTCCAATAATTTCAATATCTTGTGTTCCAAAAGGCAATTCAATGTTTAGAGTCCTACTTTCAGAAGTAGTTTCTTCAGTATACACTCCCTCTTCACCGTCAACTAGGACAAAAAATTCATCATCAATACCATCAAATTTTGAATCATAAAAATTTCTATTAAGAACAATTTCTAAGAATGATGGAGATTCTGTAACATCAACTGAAATCAATAGTGCTCCAAAATCATCAGCTTCAATTCCTAATACATCAACTCCAGTTGGAGTATAATCAATATCATATGAAGTGCCTTCAACCTCAACGGATATTGTTTCAGCGTATACCAAAGCTGTAGAAATTATTGTAAACAGAATTAGTCCTAGTGAGATTTTCAATAAGGAAGTAACATTTGGAAAATGCTTCAGTCTGTCAGATTGCAATTTGTCCATATTGAAATTTTGCATTACGATATTTTAACCTCTAGATAGACGTTAAAAATGAAGGGCCCAGAATAAATCACGTAAAAGTCAAGCTTTTTTGCTTATTTTTAAAGTTCAGGCAGAAATTATACTAGAAGAGCCTAGATGACGCCACGAAGAATCTGAATAATTTTTTCGGCAATAACATTTGCAGCCAAAGATTGGGCCTCTTTTGTTTGAGCACCGATATGAGGAGTCAAGATCACATTATCAAGTTCTGCCAATTTGTTTCCAATTGCAGGTTCTTTTTCAAAAACATCCAATGCTGCACCACCCAGTGTTCCATTTTTGAGAGCATTGTAAAGTGCATCTTCATCAACAACTCCACCACGAGATGTATTGATAATTTTTGCAGTTTTTTTCATTGTTGACATTTTTTGTGCATCTAAAAGATGGTGTGTAGAGTCAAGCAGTGGAACATGTATTGAGATATAATCAGAGCTTTGCAATAGAGTATTCAAGTCAGCCTTCATCAATCCGACTTCTTTTGAAAACTCTTCATCTATTGGAACTACATCATATCCAATGATATTCATATTTAGTGCACGGGCAAGTCGTCCCAATCTTTTTCCAATATTACCTAAACCAATTATTCCAAGATACTTTCCTCGAAGTTCAGTGCCTTTGAGTTCTTTTTTTAGCCATTCTCCATTTCGAATCGCTCTATCACCTCGAGCTGTTTGTCTGGCAAGAGAAAGCATTAATCCTAAAACTAATTCAGCAACTGCATTCATTGCTCCTTCTACTGCATTGATTACACGGATGTTTTTTGTTTTAGCAGCTTCTTGATCTACATTATCAAGTCCTACTCCAACCCGTGCAATTATTTTGCAATTATCTGCCTTATCGATCATTTCTTTTGTAATAGTTGTTCTACTTCTAACAATTACAATATTGTAATTAGAAATTTTTTCTATAATTTGTTCAGGAGTTATCTCAGGCTCATAAGAGACTTTGAGTCCATTATCTTCTAAAATTTTATTCAAAATAGGATCTACTTCATCACAAATCAGTACTGAATCGTCAAATCCCATGATATCAAAAGATGAACTACGGAATATAATTCATTAAGAAAATAAAAAGAAAAAAAGATGTTAAAAGATCAAGAAGTAAGGATTTCTGCTACTACAGGAATTACTTCCCATAATGCGACATAATCGCCACTTGCTTGCATTTCAGAAGCTACTTCATCAGTGTATAAACCGTGAATGTTTAGTGCAGGATGAGCAATACTGTTCTTTCCCATTGGTGGGACAGCATCACTTGGATTGCCTAAAGCATATGCATAAGATGCTACTGGTGCTGGGATAACTCCTTTCTCAACTAGAACTGGGTTCAAGCCGAATGGGTCACCTGCTACAAAGACTGTAGCTGCGCCAGTGTAAATTGCTGCATAATCATGGTTTACTGCTGCATATGCACCTGGTTCATCAAAGACCAAATCAACAATTGCATTCTGTGAACCGCCAATCAACCATGTTTCAGTTGCTGCGGATTGTACTCTGTTACCTTGTGTAACTCTGTCCAAGATTTCTCCAACAATGTGGAAAAATACTGGTTCATTACCGGAGTTTTCGATAAAGAGTCTCACGTGTTGATCATTTTCAACAAACAAGAGTTGTGATTGGTATTGCTTGTGTTCAATTCCATTCCATGGTTGTGCAACAAAGATGTTCTTGTTTACATCGCCATTGACGAGTAAGTTATGAGCCATGTTTGGTACATAACCGAATTGCATTCCGTTAACAACTGTTGCAGTGTTATGATGCTTGAACATTGCTCCGGCATCATAGTTGCCTTCAGGTGTTAGATACAATTGGTTGTATTGGAGTTGGAACTCTAATGCATCTGCACTATAGAACTTTCTGTCTAATTCACCGCTGCCGCTTGTCTTCTCTACCATTAGTTTCTTGTATCCATTAGCTGGATCAACGATTGCAATTCCGTACATGCCGGAAAGTACGTGTTGGTCCATGCCAATTAGTTTGACACCAGAACAATGGTATTTGAAAATACCAGCTGCTTCAGCAATGTAACAATACTGTGCTGTTTCGCCAGGATTGACAGACTCAAAAGCGCTTGCAGAAATTTGTGAGGCGTGCATGTCGTTACCGTGTCCAGTAACTTCATCAGCTGGAATTGTAAGTGTCATTTTGACTACATCGCCTTGAGTAACTCTTAGTGTTGGTCCTGGGACTGTACCACTAAAGGTCATGGCGTTGTATTCTTTACCTCCCATGATAGGAAGTGTAACACTTTCACCAGTTAATTGGAAATCATGTACGGTTCTACCGCTGTTTTCCAAAACTCCACAATCAGTTTCTGCGAATGCTTGAGGCATTACAAGCTGTAAACCGCCCATATTTCTGATTTGATCCATGACATCAACATCCATTTTGGATGCGTCAAGAGATTGACCAGTAATTTGGGTTTGTGTGTATGTGCTTCCGAATAAGGTTGCGCCCATTACAGCTACTGCTGCAATTGTAAAGAGCATACTAACACGCTTATTCATTAAGCACGATGACTAGCGATTCCTATATAATAATTCCCATTATGCTCATGTGAAAATATGAAATATTCAGAAAAAGAATGAATAATGGGTAAAAACGAGTACAAACAGCATGAAATTTAGACTAGATCAAGATTCACTTGGAAAAGTCAAAATCCCATCTGACGCATATTATGGTGCATTTACAGGAAGAGCTATCAAGCAATACCATGTTACTGGAAACAAAAGCCATGAGAATTTGATAAAGTCGTTTGTAATGATTAAACGCTCTGCAGCAGTTGCAAACATGAAGACCAAAGCCATAGATGCAAAGCGAGGCAAGGCAATAGTTTCAGCATGTGACAAGATTTTGTCTGGAAAATATGTAGAACAATTTGTAGTTGATATGATCAATTCTGGTGCAGGTACTGCATTTAACATGAATTCTAATGAAGTCATTGCAAATGTAGCATTAGAAGTGTTGCACAAGAAGAAAGGACAGTATGAGTTTCTCCATCCAAATGATCATGTAAACATGTCACAGTCCAGTAATGACACATATCCTACTGCAATGCATGTTGCAATTTTGATGAATCTAAAAGAAACAATTCCAGCAATCGATATTTTAATAAAATCATTATCAAAAAAAGCAAAACAATTTTCATCATTTAAGAAAATTGGAAGAACACATCTGATGGATGCATTGCCAGTTACATTAGGAAGTGAATTTGAAGCATATGTAACATCAATCACTAAAGCTAGGAATGAAATTGTTCTATCACAAAAAGAATTACAAAATGTTGCATTAGGTGGAACTGCAGTTGGTTCTGGTGCAAACACCCCTAAAGGATATAGAAAGATTGCAATATCAGAGTTATCTAAAATTTCAAAGATTACTTTAAAACCTGAAAAAGATATGCAACATGGTTTGCAAAGTAAATTTGCTGTTGCAAATGCATCAAGTGCTCTAAGAAATTTGGCTTTAGAAATTGGAAAACTTGCAAATGATATTAGACTAATGGCATCAGGTCCTATTGCAGGATTAGCAGAGATAGGAATTCCTGCAGTTCATGCAGGCTCATCAATTATGCCTGGAAAAGTAAATCCATCTTTGGCCGAATGTATGAATATGGTTTGCTTTAACATAATTGGAAATGACACTTCAGTATCTTATGCTGCACAAAGTGGGCAGTTTGAGCTAAATGTAATGTTACCTGGAATGCTAAAGTGCATGTTAGAGTCAACAGATATGCTCAAAAATTTCCTACCAATATTTTCTGCAAATCTGATTGATGGACTTACTGCAAATAAAGAAAAACTTCGTGCAGATATTGAAAACAGTCCAGTAATAGTCACACTGCTAACTCCAAAGATTGGATATCTAAAATCTGCAGAACTTTTCAAAGAATCATTAAAAACGGGAAAAACTATCAGAGAGCTTGTTGTTTCAAAGAAATTAATGAGTAACAAAGAGATTGATTCTCTTTTCGGATAGAGCATGGCAAAAATTTTCGTAGAAGCTTACGGATGTTCTGCAAGCTTTGGAGACTCGGAAATGATTTCAGGATTGATTCAAAATGGAGGCCATACATTAGTAGAGAATTCATCTGAATCAGATCTCAATATAGTAGTCACATGTTCTGTTAAGGACTCTACAGCAAACAAGATGATGTATAGAATAAAATCATTAAAATCAAAACCACTAATTGTTGCAGGATGCCTTCCAAAAGCTGAGCAATCCAGCGTAGAAAAATTTGCAGATAAAGCCAGTCTTTTAGGACCAAACTCTCTTGGAAAAACCATTCAGATCATCAATTCAACACTAGATGGAAGAAAGCAAATCGCGTTAGAAGACTCTGATTTATCAAAAGTTGGGCTTCCCAAAGTTCGATTAAATCCCGCAGTAGGGATTGTAGAAATTGCAAGTGGATGTATGAGTGAGTGTACATTTTGTCAGACCAAGATATCAAAAGGAGATCTTTCAAGCTACAGACTTGGAGACATTGTAAGGCAAGTACAAACAGAAATCAAAGAGGGATGCAAGGAAGTATGGCTCACATCCACAGATAATGGATGTTATGGTTTTGATATAGGTACAGATTTACCATCATTAGTTAATGCTGTTGTAGAAATTCCAGAGGATTTCATGGTTAGAGTAGGAATGATGAATCCAATGTACATGCCAAGAATAAAAGACAAATTAATTGATTCTTTTGATAATGACAAAGTCTTCAAATTTCTTCACATTCCAGTTCAAAGTGGAAGCGATAAAGTTCTGCACGATATGAAACGAGGTCATACTGCAGAAACTTTTAGAGACATAGTAAGTAGAGCAAGAGAGAAATTTAATCAATTTACAATTTCAACAGACATCATTGTAGGATTCCCTTCAGAAACTGAGGAAGATTTTCAGAAAACAATTTCTCTGCTTGATGAAACAAAGCCCGATACAGTAAATCTATCCAGATACAGCGCTAGACCAGGTACAGATGCAGCCGAGTTGAAACAATTGGATGCAGCAGAAGCTAAACGAAGAAGTAAGATAATTTTTGAACAGATCAGTAAATTATCAATAGAATCCAATAGAAAGTGGATCGGTTGGAAAGGGAAAGTGCTATTTGATGAAATGACAGATGAAGGAATCAAAGGTAGAAACTTCGCATACAAGCCTATATCAGTTGTAGACAAAGTAGCCATCGGTGAATCACATATAGTTGAAATCATAGATGCGACTGTAAAGAGACTTGTTGGAAAGATCGCAAGCTAAATTTTTTAGATCTAAAATTTGATTAAAAAAACGTAAGAAGGTTTTTTATGTAAATTAGAAAATAAGAACAGAATGAGTTTTCAAGTAAAAGAACCAATTTTAGTTATAGGCTTGGGAGGCGTAGGCTCAAAATTAGCAATTAAAGCAAAAAACTCACTTAATTCAGATTGTCTACTAATTAGCAATGATGAGAAAGATTTCTCTTCAGAAAATCAGTCCATCCATGTTTCTACGAATGGTGTGGTAAATCCATCTGTTCAATTAATCAGAGGCTCAGCTTACAATGTATCTGAGAAAATAAAATCAAAGATTGAAGGCTATTCCACAGTTATCCTTATGAGTAATTTAGCAGGAAAAGCAGGTTCAGCCATTGCCCCAGTAGTCTCTGAAATGTGTAAAGACAAAGGACTAGTTTCATTTGCAATAATGCCTTTCAAATATGAAAAAGATAGAATTTTCAATTCAGGCATATCCCTAAAAAGAATCAGGGAGAATTCAAAATGCACAGTTGTATTAGATAATGATTCATTATTGGAAAGCAATCCTGATTTAAGCCCTAAAACATGCTACGAAATTGCAAATTCAGCAATTATGCACGTTGTAGAATCACTTGGAACTTCTGAAATATCCAATGAAACAAACATCCTTACAACAAGTAAAGATAGACAACATATTGAAGACTCTCTAAGAGATTCATTAAAAATGCTATACGGCAATGCACCACCAAATTCAGTTAAACGCTCTATGTTGTATGTAGTTGGAGGAAGCAACATCCCCGTAGGAATAATAAATTCAATTACAAACATTTCAAGCGGAATTCTAAATGATAGTAATTCACAGATAGACATGAACTCAACTTCTGATGAGTCAAAAGTTGTAATGTTGTCATCAATACAAGGAATGACAAAATTTGATAACTATGATCCTCTTGGAATGATTCCACAAGAAGACACACTTGATTGGTCAACTCCTGATTGCAGTATTGATTGTAAATTAGATTTGTACCAATTGGAATAAAATAAAATAATTTTTAAAATTATAATTTTTTAGAGTTTATTGTTTATTCTTTCTTTGGTGCTTCTTTAGCTGGTTCTTCTTTCTTTGGTGCTTCTTTAGCTGGTTCTTCTTTCTTTGGTGCTTCTTTAGCTGGTTCTTCTTTCTTTGGTGCTTCTTTAGCTGGTTCTTCTTTCTTTGGTGCTTCTTTAGCTGGTTCTTCTTTCTTTGGTGCTTCTTTAGCTGGTTCTTCTTTCTTTGGTGCTTCTTTAGCTGGTTCTTCTACTTTATCTGGAATTTTTTAGTCTCTTTTTCAGGAGTTACAGTAGATTCTACTTCATCAGTATATGGGGAAACAAGAACATATCCTTCATCAGTTTTACTCATTCTAACTCGAATTTTTCTTGGAGGGCTTCTAACTCCTTTTGCCCAAATCAAATGAGCAAGTTCTTCCTCAATTTTTATTTGTTCTACTTTCATATGATGTCGAGCAAATTCTTTGATCATGTTGATTGCCCTAACAGCTCTATGTTGAGATTGTGAAAGTAAAGCTTTACCTAGATTAATTGTATAAACACGTTCTAATTCTTGAGACATCTATCCTACCTCCACATCAGTTGATCTCCAAGCCCTACGTTTTGGATTTGTTCTAACACTTCTCTTTGTTTTGAGAATAATCCAAGCTGGTACGGGTGATGCTTGTCTTGTCTTTTTTAAAAGACGGATTTTTCTTGGAGAGGACTTGCGTGCAGCCATAGTTTTTCAGGCACGAAGAGCTCTTTTTAAATGAATCTCAAAATTTGAGAATATTTCTAATCTGTTTTAAGATTCTTGCAGATGCTCCCCAGACTATTTGATTTTGATACTCAAAAGTATACATCTCTTGAATGATATTATGAGAAGGATCGGGATCTTTAGCCATGGTCTGTAAAAATGGTTCAAAGGGAATATGAAAAATTTTTTCAACTTCACGATTAGATGACAAAGGAGGAATTTCATCAACGATTGAAATAAATGGTAAAATCAGAAATCCGGAATTCAAAGTAACTACAGGTTCAAGTTGACCAATTACCTGTTCCCGTGAAATTTCAAGTCCAATCTCTTCATGGGTTTCACGCAATGCAGTATGAAGAAGATCAAAATCATCATCTTCTATTTTACCTCCAGGAAAGGATATTTCACCTGCATGGAATTTCATATCTTGAGGTTTTTCAGTCATTACGATTTTTGGTTCTTTTCCATAAATTACAACAAGCACTGACGCCAATCGATATTTTTCATCATAATCGATTTTTGGTTTTACAGGTTTTGAGAGTTCGAATTTCAGATCATCTAAATTCATTTCAATCTTTCCTACCATTCCATATGGGTTTCAGTATTCAAAGGTTTTAACCAAGGTTTGAAGGAATTAGAATATGACAATCAGGTACGAAGCAAATCCACCAAAAATTTTACCTGATGTTGATACAAACGAATCCATTTTAAAATTCATAGATAAAATAAAAATGATTTCAAAAAAATGTGATGCAATTCATCTAACTGAAAATGTATTAGGATTTCAAAGAGTATCTCCAATAGAGGTTGGAAAGATTATCAGAAAAGAGATTCCGAATTTACCAATCACTGTGAGTCTAAGAGTTAGAGACAAGAGTGAAAAAGAAATCTCAGAGTTTGTAGATAATTGTATTGCAATAGGTTTTTCAGGAATTCTAGTATTAATGGGAGATCCATCACAGTCAGGAAAACAAGATTCAGGTCAAATTCCCAGCACGGTTGTCAAGAAGTTAAGAGAGCAAGGACTTTATTCAAAAATCGATTTGTACCTATCTATTTCCAACAAGCCTAATTTTTCCAAAATTGGAAAAAAATTAGAATCAAAGCCCAAAGGATTCATGACTCAGGTAATTCAAAACATAGAACAGGTCAAGATTTTATCTGATAATTTAAAGGGATTTTCAGTAATTCCCATTCTTTTGTACCCATCACCTAAAAATGAAAAATCTGCAAAGTTTTTGAATTTAGATTTAGCAACATATTCTCAAGAATTTGAAGAGTTGCTGGATAAAACACAAAAAATTACAGGAGACGTGTTAATTACTTCTCCTAGTGACTTTAATGGATTGAATGAATTTTTGAAGAAATTATCAAATTAGATAACAAAATATTTTGCATCTGGATGATGAATAACTATTGCTGCAGTTGATTGTTCAGGAATAATTTGTCCAGATTCAGTAAGAGTCATACCTGATTTTTCAGGTTGTAATAATTTCCACACTAAATGGTGTTGGGAAACATCAGGACAACTTGGAAATCCCCAACTATATCTAAGACCACCTTTTTCTAAATTCAATTCAGATTTTATTTTTTGATTCACCCATTCAGCTAAGGCTTCTGCAACCTCAACTGCAAGTCCATGTAGATAATATGCATCAGTGTATTTGTCTTCCTTATTCCATTGCTCAATAATATTTGCCACTTTATTTCCCACAGTTACGGATTGAAATGCAACAATATCATCATCACCAAAATAATCAGTCAGGCACAAGTGTTCGGGTTTTGTAGAACGAGGAAATTCTAATTCAACATCATCACCATGAGGATTCTCAACGAGTAATTTTCTATCTTTATTATGACATTTGAAATAGCCATAAACAATTTCAGGTTCAAAGAGTTTTTCTCTAATAATTCTCATTTTCCATTCAGTTAACAATTGTTCATGATCATCCTCTGATTCAGAGCCTGCCTTTCCCCTCAAACCCCAAGATAATTTGAAGAGAGATTTTTTATCAATCATGGTCCAAACTTCGGCCATATTGATTTGATCTGCTTTTAATCGAATTGGATCCCCAATTGTTTTTGGATTAGGTGCTTTTACAGGTTTGATGTTACTTTTTGGAAGTGTGTCAGGATCTACATCGGCTTTAGATTTTTCTTTCCAGTTCTCCAACTTTTCCTTCCAATCTGTTAACAGTTTTGGTTTTTGATCTGAAACCAAAACATCCATTGTTTTAAGACCCTCAAACATGGTGTTGCAATAAAATACCCCAGGTTCATAAATTCCATCTTCTTTTGCAATTCGGTTTATGTAATTACTGTTAATTGCAGCACCGCCACAAAGAATTGGAATAGTCATATTGTTTTTTCTTGCATGTTCTACAAAGAATTTCATTTGTTTTGAAGTTGACACAAGTAATGCAGACAATCCGATTGCATCAGGTTTTGTTTCATCAATTTTTTCAAGGAATTTTTGTAAAGGAACTTGTTTTCCCAAATCATGTACAGTATATCCATTATTTTGGAAAATGGTCTTTACAAGATTCTTTCCTATATCATGAACATCACCATAAACAGTACCTAAAACAAGTACGCCCTTACTTGTTCCCTCTTCTTTAACGAGATATTTCTCTAGTTCACCAACTGCAGCTTTCATGCATTCTGCGGATTTTAGAACAAATGGCAAGATTAGCTCTCCTGAACCAAATTTATCACCAACTTCTTTCATTGCAGGAAGCAAATCCTCATTGAGAGTTTTAATGGCACCGTCATGAGTGACTTCTTTTGGTGCATCAAGTGTCAGAACCCCATCAACATCTTTGATAATGTCATTTTTTCCAAGTTTCTCTGCAATGGCATAGACAACATCATTTTGAATTCCATCTTTGAGTCTATTTACAATTCTAAAGTTTGAGCGTTTTCCTGCAGGCCAAGAAGGATCAACATCTACTTTCTTTGAAGCAGTACCACTTTGAGGTCCAGCATTCTCAAAATAAGTAATCAAATCAGATAGTGCATTTGGATGAGTGTTAAAGATTAGATCTTCTGCTAGTTTTTTCTCTTTCTCATCAATTTCACCATAAGGAATAATCTCTTTTGCATTAACTATTGCAGTATCAAGACCAGTTTTGACTGCATGATACAAGAAAACAGAGTTTAGAATTTTTCTCGCATAGGGTGCAAGACCAAAGCTTATGTTACTTAGACCTAATGTGGTAAAACAATTTGGAAATTTTTCTTTGACTAATCTTATTCCTTCAAGAGTATTTTTTCCAGCATCAAGAAATTCATCTTCCCCTGTTGCCAAAGTAAATGTAAGGACATCAAAAATAAATTGTTCAATTTTTAATCCATATTTTTTTCCTGTTTCATAAAGTAATTCTGCAGTATCAACTTTTTGTTGAGGTGTTTTGGCCATACCCTCCGGTCCAATACATAGAGCAATTGCAGGTAAACCATACTTTGCCATAATTGGAGCTAATTTTTCAAATCGGCTTCCATCACCTTCAAGATTTATTGAATTGATAATTGGCCTACCAGGTATTTGAGTAACTGCACTCTCGATGACTTCAGGATCTGTAGAATCAATTACAAGTGGAGCGTCAATCTCTAAGCTTAATCGTTTTACTAAATTTAGCATAAACTCTCGTTCATCTGCACGTTCAGTAGTTGCAACACAAACATCAAGACAATGCGCACCATCCTCAACTTGAATTCGTCCTAAATCTACCAATCCATCATAATCATCTTCAAGAACTAATTTCTTGGCTTTTCGAGAACCCTGAGTATTGATTCTCTCCCCTATAATTAACGGGGCAGGAATTTGTTTTAGATCCACTGCTTTTAATGCTGAACTAACTCTTGGAACTGTCAATGTAGTAAAATCACATCTGTTTTTGTAAATACTTAACCCTCGACAGAGTTGGCTCTTTCGTCAATTACTTTCCTCAGGGCCTTGATGTGTTCAGGATTTGTCCCACAGCAACCGCCAATTATTCGAACTTTTTTGTAATCATCAAGAAAATCACCAAGTGCCTTACCCATTTTTTCAGGAGTCATTTTGTAAACTGCTTGGCCTCCATCATTTTCAGGCATGCCAGCATTTGGAACTACCAATACATTATGTTCATTTTGCTCATCAAGCCACCTTACACTAGGAGTCATCTCAATTGGGCCAGTCGAACAATTCAATCCAAATACATCAATTCCCATATCAGAAACAGTTGTGTATGCAGCTTGGATATTTGTACCAAGCAACATTTTCCCATATTGATCCAAAGTAGTATTTGCAATAATTGGAATTTTTTTGCCAGTTTTTTTTATTGCATTATGACATGCTTCAATTACCAGTTTTACTTCAAGAATATCCTGACTGGTTTCAATAAGCAATGCATCGACACCGCCAAGAATTAATCCTTCAGCTTGTAATTCAAAAGCCTCACGAATTTCATCAAGAGGTTTTTGACCTAGATCAGGATCATTAGAACTTGGTAGATACCCTGTTGGACCCATAGACCCAATTACATATCGTGGTTTATCAGAATATTCTGCACAAACTTCAGATGCAAGTGTCGCAATCTTTTTGTTGAATTCAATTGTTTGATCACCAAAACCATATTCATCAAGTTTTATTTTATTGGAACCAAAAGAGTTTGTTTCAATACAATCAGAACCAGCATCTAAATAATTTCTATGAATTTGTTTGATCCACTCAGGATGTGTAATTACTAAACCATCATTAAAACCGTCTTGATTATTTGGAAAGTCTTCAGGTTTTGGATCATATCTTTGAATTTCAGTACCCATTGCACCATCAAATAATAGTATTCGATTTTTTAACGCATCAAGAAATGGCTCTTTTTCAGTCAACCTAATTTCAAAACACTCTGACACAGTTTAACTCTTTTCAGAAAATTCCCTGTACATTCGTGGGAGTATGTTGAAATTAGGTGAAATGTTTTTTTCTATAGATTTATGCTCAAACTTCAAGTAAACAACCTAGTTCGTAGTGCCACTTTTTTTCAGCATGCTGGGATTTCCATAATCTTTGTTTTCATGCCCGTAATAGCGAAGGGCGTAACAGATTCAATTTTTGAGATTGGGCTACTAGTAGCCTCATTTAGTTTTGCCCAAATTTTATCTGAGATTTACTTTGGAAGGCACTCAGATAAGAAAGGAACCAGGCTCAAATTCATCAGAATTGGCTTTATTGGATGCGCAATAGCCTTTGGACTACATTATTTTGCAGAGGATCTCACGATGTTTTTCCTGGTAAGAATTGCTGCCGGGATTGCAAGCGGAATCATGATTCCTGCAATGATTGCATACACCTATGAGGCAAACATTGACAAAAAGCGAGCAGCTACTGTAATATCATTTCATGCATTAGGATGGTTAGCTGGAATTGCAGCAGCTGGAATTGCAAATGATCTCAAACTAATTTTCTTACTTAGTGCTGCATCATTTGTAATTGGGTTATTATTTACAATCAAACTACCGAATCCTCAACAAGAAAAAGAACTCAAACCTGGAACTACAAAAAATGTAATTACCAAAAACAAATTTCTTTTTTCATCATTATTACTAAGACATATTGGTGCAGCAGCTGTATGGACGATTTTACCAATTATGTTAATGGAAAGATTGGGAGCTGAGCTGTATCAGATATCAGTAGTATACGTTGCAAACACATTGACTGCATTTATTTTGATGAATATAATGGCAAGTAAAATTCATTTATCAAATGTTACCAAGTTTCAAATTGGTATTGGCTTTACAACTTTTGTATTTATTGGATTGGCATTAATTACGGATTGGTGGATGGCAATGCCATTTATGTCGCTTGTTGGTGCAACATGGGCATTTTTATTTATTGGTGGAAATTTCCATTTGATGGAGAACAATCCACGTTCCACATCAACTGGAATATTCAGTTCTACTTTATCAATTGCTACGGTAGTAGGGCCGGTAGTTGCAGGAAGTATTGCATATCTATTTGATTATGTTGCAGTAATGTATTTTGCAATTGCAATAATTATTTGTGCATTTGTAGTATCACTAAAGATTAGAAAATAAAAAAAGAAAAAGATTGTTTAGAATATTTTCTATGGATATGGATCGTCTTGTCCGTTAGCAATCATAGTAGTAATCCAACCATTTACTTCAGGTGAAAGACTACCAGAATCTACTAAAGCAGCAGTTTCTTCAATCCAGCCATCATATGGATTTGGAATAGCAAGTACACCTTGTCCGCCCATTCCATGAAGACCGCTTGGAGTTCCATCAAAGGTTGCACCAGCAGCAGCATTAGTTTCAGATAGAATTACTCTACCCACTACGCCTGCAGCTTCACCAGATGTCAGAATTCCATCCGAATCTAGATCTGCATTAATTGCTTCTTCTGGATCAAATACGATTAATGCATTTGAGAATTTGCTTGAAACATAAGCATTGTAACCACCATTTTCATTTGCACCAAAGTTAACCCCGTGGCATCCTGCATCACAATCAAGACTAAGAACTAGTTCATCACTAGCTGTATCAATAATTGTTATTGAAGGTAATAATGTAGCAGTAACTACATATTTTCCATCAGGACTAACAGGAGTTTGAATTGGTAAAAGACCAGCGGCACCACTTTGAGTACCAGTAATTAGATCAATGCCCCCAACTAATACAATTGGTTTAGTACTAACTAGACTTGCACCATCTACACATGCATCACCTCCAGTTGAGACACATGTTACAGTCTGATCTAACAGATTTGCAACATAATACTTGTCACCAGCTGGATGCATTCCAGTTGCAATTGGAACACCAAACACATTTCCTACAGCAAATAGTTCAGTGTGTGGAATTACAGTTGCAGTATCAGTGTTAAAGTCATAGATTGAAGATGTACCTGTAAATGCATTTGGAGTTACCATGATATCGTTGTTCATCCAGTGACCGTGTGGATGGGGCTCATCAATGTTTAGAGAACCAATACTTGACAATGCACCAGTTGTAGGGTTTAGCGAAACCTTAACTACAGAAGAGTCAGAATTTTCACCATTCATTGCAATGTATGCAGTGTTTCCATCAGCAGGTCTTGTCATTACATGTGAAGGAGAATCACCAACAAAAATATCATCTAAAACTACAGCAGTATCCCTATCAATTGATGAGAGTCTACTGTCAAACCATTGGGTTTGGTAAATGATATCATTTTCAGTGTTTGTCCACATGTTGTGTGGATGATTCATGTTAACTGCATCGCCAAATACTTTCTTGGTTACTTCCCATGTTGCAGTATCGACTGCAGTTGAAGAACCATAGTTAGTCTTTCCTGTTGATGTTTCAAACTGAGTGTTGATCCAAACTTCACCAATTCCATCATGTTGTGGCGTAGCAGTTGTCAATGGTGCATCTACAACATTTAGTGCAGACAAATCAGAAACAACAGTACCACCATCCAAAATTACTGGCACTGGTGGGAATGAAACATTCCATAGACCAGCATCATAGTCTTGCCAATTATTTGGATCAGTTACAACAAAGAATGATGTTAGTAATTTGATTGCTAGCGAACTAGATGTTGGAACAGTGATTCCATTAACGATTCTAATGTTTTCACCAAAGTCCAATCCAGCTGTAGTTGCAGGATCATCTACAATTACTGCTGCAAACATGTATGGATGTACCTTACATGTGAATACATACAATCCCGGATCTTCAAGTTGAACATTTGCTCCTCCTTTGAAGGCATCAGTTTGATCAAATGGCATGTTTGTTGCATCAGGACCTGCTGCTGTATCTACAGGGTAGATCAAACTAGTAATTGTATGAACAGTGTTTGTTGTAGTCATATCAAATACTAATGTATCTCCTGGGCTTGCAACAGCTAGAGATTCAGAAGTTCCCGGTATAGGAGCTCTGTTTTTAAACCATGGTCCTGGTTCATCAACAATTTCAAAGCTTATGATTCCATCAAATGGACTGGGACCTGGTTCACTTGGAGCACCATCAGTGGTTACTTCAAAGATTCCTTTCATTCCAGCTTCCATATGGGTAAACACATGACAATGATACATCCAGTTTCCTGGTCCAACACCCTCACCTGCTTCTATTACAAAGGAGGTTCTAGTTAGAGGACCAATATTTTGTACATCAATCACATTTGTTGTTCCATCTTGTAACCATTTATGGCCATGGATGTGGAATGTGTGGAATTCTGAACCAATTCCGATAACATTGAATCTGACTTTTTCTCCTAATTCTGCTTTAAGTGTAGGATTCAACCATAGAGGAGTTTGTTTTCCATCATTATTGTGATCAATTTCCATTCCCCAGAAGGATGTTCCTTGCATCCATAGGACAAAGTCTTTGTCAATCTTGTCTATTTTGATGTCTTTAATTTTACCATCAGTTAGCATTTCCATTTTCTTAGGATTTACAATTAGAGTTCCATAGAGCCCTTCTAGTTCTGCTCCAAGTTCACTGCCAAATGTATGATCATGATATGGCCATACACCAGCAGAGCCTTTTGCAGCATTCCAATGAAATGTTCTCGGAGTATCAACAGTTGCACAAGAATCTACAACACCATTTACTTCTTCAAGGGTTCCATCACTTTCAGGAGCATAATGAACTCCATGAACATGTACACTTACACATTCGTCTGGATCACCTAATTCATTATTTAGGGTAAGAAATACTTCATCACCTTCTTCAATAATTATTGTTGGTCCAGGAATTGATGGTAAGTATCATATCTACTTGTAATATCTTCAGAATCACCGTCATCATCACTTTGAACAATAACGTGACTAACCATTTGGTATGCCATTCTTCCATCTGGAAGTACTTTAGTGGTCATCTCAATGTTATGAGTTGTCGGATCATCTGCTTGAGCAGGAATTATGTTAAAGACATTAAACATATCTTTAATTTCAAATGCGCTTTCTTCGTTTGGGACTACATTACTCATAGGTAATGCAAATACAGCAACTAAAGCTACTGCTAAAATCCCATATCCTATTGCGAATTTATTTTTTCGTTTCATAAGTTATTGGTACAAATCTCAAATAAGATAATATAAGTAAATATGTTTTTCATACTTTGATCCGATGATCGCATATCATCACATTATATCATTAAGGAGTAGTATGAAGATTTACAAATAAGTAATAACTATCTTAATCCCCAACGAGACATTACTTTATTTTCAAGTCTTGTAAACACAACACCATCAATTGCCAATCCAATTCCCATTATCACCATCATTATAGCAATTACTTCTGAGACATCATTTAGAGAGCGCCCAGCATTTAGCAAAAATCCTAATCCTAAGAATGAAAACAGGATTTCAGCGCCTATCACACCCCTCCATGCAAATGCCCAGCCTTGCTTGAATCCTGAAATCATGTATGGAAATGCTGCAGGAATTAAAACAGCAGTGATGAGCTGGCTACCCTTGGCACCCATATTTCGTGCAGCTTCGATAAAGTGCGGATCTATATTTTTGACTCCTGTGTAGGTGTTTATTGTTACTGCAAAAATAGCTCCAATTGCTGTGACAAAAATAATTCCACCATCAGTTAAACCAAACCAAAGTATTGCAAGCGGAACCCATGCAATTGAAGGAATTGATTGTAATCCTAAAACTAAAGACCCGACAGTTTGATTGATTGCCTCAACTCTTGCCATGAAAATTCCAAGAACTATACCACCTACAATTGCAATTGCCAATCCAATTGACAACCTCCACATGCTAGTTGCAATTCCATAAAATAGACTACCATCTGATGCACCATATGCCAAATCTTCGGCTACTTCATAAGGTGATGGAAAAATATTTTCAGGCCAAATTCCACTCATTGCAATTACTTGCCAAACTACAACAATTCCAATGTAAAATGCAATTCTATGAAGGGTGAAATTTTTTGCCATGATAATCAGTCTTTACTTTTTTTTACCTCAGGTCTTAATTCTGCCAAAATATCTTGTTGAAATTTTAATAGTGTTTCATCTTCCGTAACTCTAGGTCTTGGAAAATTATTATCAACTTCTTTTTTAATTATTGATGGGCGATTACTAAAGATTGCAACTTTAGTTCCAAGAACTGCAGCTTCTGAAACATTATGAGTTACAAACAAAATTGTCTTTTTTGTCTTTTCCCAAATTAATTGCATCTCAACTAGTAACAAGTCTCTAGTCTGTGCATCTAGTGCTGCAAATGGTTCATCCATTAGCAATACATCAGGATCCATTACCAATGCTCTAGCTATAGCTACACGTTGTTTCATTCCAGTTGAAAGTTGAAAAGTGTAAGAATCTGCAAATTTTGTTAGCTGCATCATGTCAAGATACCTATGAGATATCTTTGCTCTTTCCTCTTTTGGAATTCCAGCCATCTTTAATCCAAATTCTACATTATCCTGAACCTTAAGCCATGGGAATAATGCACCCTCTTGAAAAACCATTATTCTCTCAGGCCCTGTTTGAGCAACAGGATGACCATCAAACAATATTTGTCCTTCATCAGGGGATTCCAAGCCTGCGACTATACGTAAGAAGGTGGATTTTCCACATCCTGAGGGCCCAACCAAACATACAAAGTCCCCAGCCTCAACTTTGAGGTTTACACCACCTAGTGCTTTTAGTTTGTGAGAATCATGACTAAAATATTTTACAATATTTTTTGCTTCAAGTTTAGTCATTACGTGTTTTCCTCCAAGACAGAATTTGAATTAAGGGGGTAAAAAATTCCAGCTAAGTCATATCCATTTCTTCCCAAATATCCAAGCGTATCAGCTTTTTCTGCAAAAGAGTAAACAGAATCAAGAAGAGGATCAGCAGTTATTACAAGATTGGATAAAGCAACATCCACAACATCATCAGATAAAGATTGTCCCAAGTGTGATTTTAGAAAATTATTAAAAATAATTCTAGTTTCTATTGGATTTTCATTAATCCATTCTGCAGTTTCATGATGTGAAGTCAACAAATCAGAAACTAGTTTACGATTTTTTTCAACATAATCCACATTTGCAATCAAAAGAACAGATGCAAATTCATTGTTTGGCCACAATTCCTCTTCGTGGAATAATCTTTTTCCATCAAGTTCAGTTTCTAAAATAGTAGCCCAAGGTTCGGCAACCCATGCACCATCAATATCGCCTTTTACAAATAAAGTGTAGATATCAGGATTCGGAATATTATAGACAATCACTGAACCGCCCTTTTCTGCAGTCTTCAAACCATTTACAGATAGATAGTGACGTAGAGAAACATCTTGAGTGTTTCCAATTTGAGGTGCAGCAATCTTTTTGTCAGCAAAGTCAGATGCAGAATTAATTTCAGATAATGGATGAACGATAAAGCTTGCTCCACCACTTGCAGCACCTGCAAGAATCCTTACATTATGATTTTCTGAATTTAAAAATCCATTTATTGCAGGTCCAGGTCCAACATAGGCAAGATCAATTGAATTTGCAAATAATGATTCAATTGCCTGGGGGCCGCTATCAAAAACACGTGCTTCAATTTTTATTTCATCGCCAATACTTTTTTGAAAAAAGTCTTTTTCCATTCCAACAATAGGGATAGCATGACCAATATTTGGAAAATATGCAATACGAAGTTTATTTTCATGTATAGTATCGCTAGAATTAAGAGTAATTCCGAGTGTTATCATCAAAATTATTCCCACAATTCCTGCTGAAACAATTGATCGAGTTTTCATAAAACAGCGTTATATTTGGCGGTTAAATAATCATCGAATTTTAGCTCAAGCTAGTCAGAAATTTTTCAAAAATAATTGGTTTCTAGCCTATCACAAAAGATAAATTCCAAAATACGACGGGAAAGTTGTTTTATGACACAAAAAGGAATTCTTGCATTTTCAGGAGGATTAGATACTTCAGTAGTTGTAAAATATTTGCAAGAAGAACATGACATGGATGTCATTACAGTAACAGTTGATGTAGGTCAATGCGATGATACTAAAAAAATTGCAGCCAAAGCAAAAAAACTTGGTGTAAAAAAACACTACAACATTGATGCTAGAAAAGAATTTGTCAAAGATTACATTTTTCCATCAATAAAAGCAAATGCTCTTTATCAGAAAAAATATTGTCTTGCAACAGCTCTTGCACGACCATTAATTGCAGAAAAAGTATTAGAGATTGCAAAAAAAGAAAAAGTAACTTCACTTGCACATGGATGTTCAGGAAAAGGAAATGATCAAGTACGATTTGACATTACATTGCGTTCCGGCTCAGACCTTCCAATCATAGCTCCTATACGCGATAAAAATCTAGACAGGGAAACAGAATTAAAATTTGCAAATAAACACGGAATAGAAATCGATGCTGTAGCAAAAAGATTTAGTATTGATCAAAATTTGTGGGGACGTGCAATAGAGGGCGGAGTACTAGAGGATCCATACAATGAACCACCAGATGATGCATTCATTTGGGTTAAAACAAAAAACTTACCAGATAAACCAGCATACTTGGAAATTAAATTCGAACAGGGGATTCCTGTTGCAGTAGATGGAAAAAAACTGGAATCACAAAAACTTATCGAATACATTAACAAAAAAGCAGGAGATGCAGGAGTTGGGATAGTTGATCATATTGAGGATAGAGTTGTTGGAATCAAATCAAGAGAAGTGTACGAGACTCCAGCTGCCACATGTCTAATTGAAGCTCATTCAGATTTGGAAAAAATGGTCCATACAAAGCATGAAAATAAGTTCAAATCAATAATAGATGATGAATGGGCATATTTGGTATACTCAGGACTTTGGCAAGATCCACTGAGAGCAGATCTTGATGGATTCATTGAACAATCACAAAAACCAGTTTCTGGAACTGTGAAACTAAAGATGTTCAAAGGAAGTCTTAGAGTAGTCGGCAGAAAATCAAATAATTCATTATACAGTCACGAAATTGCCACATACGGTACAGAATCAACTTTTGATCAAAGATTAGCCAAAGGATTTGTAGAATTGTGGGGAATGCAGTCAACAGAAGCTAATAAATTACAAAAGAAAAGGTCAACAAAAACATGAACTGCCCAGAATGTGACGCAACACTAAACATCCCAGACGATGCCTCAGTTGGAGAAATTGTCTCCTGTCCTGATTGTGGCGCTGACTTTGAAATCTCAAAAAAAGACGGATCAAATGTTGAGCTTAAACAAGCAGAAACCGTAGGCGAAGACTGGGGAGAGTAATGTCAAAAGTCTGTATTGTGTTTGACCGCCTAAGAGCGGAAGAGAAGATGCTCCAAAAAGAAGCATCAGAACTAGGACACGATGCAGTAATGCTTGATGCAAAAATTACTCAAATAAACACAGATAGTAAAAAAGAAGACTATGATTTAGGAGATATCGTTCTAGAAAGATGCGTCAGCTATTTCAGAGGTCTCCATTTTACTGCAAGTTTAGAGTTTTTAGATATTCCAGTTTTAAACAAATTCGAAGTTGCAAATATTTGTGGAAATAAGATGTTCATGACATTACTTTTAAAAAAAAATAATATTCCAACTCCAAAGACATATTTTTCATTTTCAAGTGAAAGTGCAGCTGAGAATTTAGAAAAAGTTGGATTCCCTCTAGTCATTAAACCTGTAATTGGAAGTTGGGGAAGAGGAGTGATGCCATTAAAAGATAAGGATACAATGGAGGCAGTTTTTGAAATCAGAGACATCACAGATAGCCCACATGACAGAATTTACTATTTGCAAGAATTAATCAAGAGACCACCAAGAGACATCAGAGTAATCACAGTAGGTGATGAGCCAGTAGCTGCAATGTATAGAAAGTCATCAGGTGGTTTTAAAACAAATATCGCATTAGGAGCAGATCCAGAACTTTGTGAGATAACAAAAGAGATGGAGGATATGGCCAGTAAAGCATCAAAAGCAATGGGCGGTGGAATTTTGGGAATTGATATGATGGAAGACGATCAGAGGGGGTTAGTAGTACATGAAGTCAATAATACAGTAGAATTCAAAGGATTGGCAAGAGTTTCACAACGAAATATACCAAAAGAAATGGTAGAATTTGCCCTAAACTACGTTAGGAAATAAATTATACTCCTTTACGAGGAGGTTTATCATGAAAGTAGGTGTAGTTGGCGCATCAGGTTATGTAGGTGGAGAAACACTTCGTCTACTTGTTAATCACCCTGATGTTGAGATCGGCATGGTGACATCAAGGCAGCATGTTGGAGAGTATCTCCACAGAGTTCAACCAAGTTTGAAAGGATTTACAGATCTGATGTTTTCCGAATTAGATTATGACAAATTAACTGATCAATGTGATTTAGTATTTACAGCAGTTCCTCATGGAACTGCAACTGAGATTGTAAAGGCACTCTATGACAGAGGAGTCAAGGTGATTGATTTGAGTGCAGATTATAGATTGCATAATCAGGATGCATACGACAAATGGTATGGCTGGGAACACCCACATCCAGATTATTTAGCAAAATCAGTTTTCGGAGTACCTGAATTACACCGAGAAGCGATTAAAAAAGCACAGCTTGTTTCATGTCCAGGATGCATGGCAGTAACATCAATGCTAGCACTTGCACCATTGATTAGAAATGACATTATTGATACAGAACATATTGTAGTTGATTCTAAAATCGGTTCTTCTGGTGCAGGTTCTGGTTCAGGCACTGCACATGCAATGAGAGCAGGAGTAATCAGACCATACAAACCAGCAAAGCACAGACATACAGGTGAGATTGAACAAGAACTAAGTGAGATTGCAGGGCATAAAATTCGTGTCTCAATGAGCCCACATGCTGTAGATGTAGTTCGAGGAATTTTATGTACAAATCACACATTCTTGAAAAAAGATATTGATGAAAAAGAATTATGGAAATTATATCGACAAACTTATGGTGAAGAAAGATTCATCAGACTAATTAGAGATAAAAAAGGATTATACAAATTCCCTGATCCAAAATTCTTAGTTGGTTCAAACTTTTGTGATATAGGGTTTGATCTTGATGAAGACAACAATAGATTAATTGCATTATCTGCATCAGATAACTTGATGAAAGGTGCAGCAGGTTCAGCCATTCAAAACATGAATGTTATGTGCGGTTTTGATGAAATGGATGGGCTTAGAAATACACCATTAACTCCTGTTTAGAAATGATCACAATCAAAATTGGTGGAAGTGTAGTAGATAATTTACATCCATCTACAATCGCAGATATTAAAAAAGTTGCAGAGTCAGAAGGAATAATCATAGTGCATGGAGGTGGAAAAGAGGTTACAAAAGTTTGTGAACAACTTGGAAAGGAACCAAAATTTGTAACATCACCAAGTGGCATCAAAAGTAGATATACCGATAAAGAAACTGCAGAGATTTTTACAATGGTAATGTCAGGTAGAATAAACAAAACCATTGTCCAGATGCTTCAAAAAAATGGAATCAATGCAATAGGCCTATCAGGAGTTGATGCAAAAATTATTCAAGCAGACAGAAAAAAGAAGCTTCTCATAGTTAACGAAAAAGGCAGAAAACAGGCAATTGATGGCGGATATACAGGCAAAATTACCGATATCAACTCAAAATTCATCAAATCTCTCTTAGAGCAGGGATTAACACCAGTAATATCACCAATTGCGATTAGTGAAGAATCAGAATTTCTTAATGTAGATGGTGATAGAGCTGCAGCATATGTTGCAGGAAAAGTTGGAAGTGACAAAGTATTATTCATTACTAATGTAGATGGACTGCTAATGGATGAGAAACTTGTTTCAAAGTTGACATTAGCAGAAGCAAAAGAGATCAGACCAAAAATTGGACCAGGGATGGAAAAGAAGATCCTAGCATCAACAGAAGCATTAGATATGGGGGTAAAAGAAGCATTGATTGCAAATGGACAAAAAGAAAATCCAATATCATCTGCGATTGCACATGATAATTGTACGGTGATTGAACATGAGTGAAGATCAATTTATGGGAAATCTCTATCAGAGATTTCCAGTTACAGTTGAGAAAGGAAAAGGATCACACGTATGGGATGTCGATGGTAAAGAATACATCGATTGCATGGGCGGATACGGTGTTGCACTAGTTGGTCACCAAAATCAAAGAGTCAACAACGCAATTAAAGAACAAGTAGATAAAATCATTACAGTTCACAGTTCCTTATACAACAAAACAAGAGAAGAGTTTCTCAAAACATTAATCGGATTAGCTCCTAAAGGACTCACACAAGTTCACCTGAACAATAGTGGTGCAGAAGCAATTGAAGCTGCAATGAAGTTTGCAAGAAAATTCACAGGTAAAAAAGGAATGGTTGCAATGAAAGGATCATATCATGGTAAATCATTTGGCGCATTATCACTAACATTTAATCCAAAATACAAAAAAGCATTCAAACCACTAGTCGAGAAAGTTTCTTTTGCATCTTTTGGAGATATTGAATCACTTCGTTCAGTAATTGACGATGATACCGCATTTGTAATTTTAGAACCAATTCAAGGTGAAAGCGGAATTATTGTTGCACCAGATGGATTTTTGCAGGATGTACGAAAGCTTTGTGACGAAAAGGGGATTCTGCTAATTTTTGACGAAATACAAGCCGGTTTAGGAAGAACAGGACGATTATGGGCATGTGAGCATTGGAATACTGCACCAGACATTTTGTGTCTTGCAAAAGGAATTGCAGGTGGAGTTCCAATGGGAGCTACACTGGTAAGACCAGACATACTTGCTGCAATAAGTAAGGGAGAACACTCTTCAACATTTGGAGGAAACCCATTATCATGTGCAGCAGGAACTGCAGCACTCAAGGCATTAACTGAAGATGGATTAATTGAGAATTCCGAAAAGATGGGCAAAATATTCAGAGAAGGCTTGGAGAAACTAAAAGAGAATCATACCATGATAAGAGAAATTCGCGGCAAAGGACTAATGATAGGAATAGAGATGAAATTTGAAGTTAAAGACATACTAATGGGATTAATGAAAAAAGGGGTCCTCATGCTATACTCAGGAAGAAACATTCTAAGAATTCTCCCACCATTAGTGATTTCTGAAGAAGACATAACAAAAGTTTTACATGCTCTAGATTCTGTACTAAGTGAAGAGGAGCAAAAAAAAGTTGTACAAGGATAAAGTAGACGAAAAAATTATCGGGTATCTAAAAGAAGATGCCAGAGAATCGTTTGTGGATATAGGTAAAAAATTAAAACTTTCTGAATCAGCAGTAAGACGAAGAGTAAAAAACCTCGTAGACAGCGGAACCATCAAAAAATTTACTTTGGAACTTGGAGAAGAGAATGCAACAAGCGCGATTGTTTTAGTATCAGTTGATTCTGCAACAGACACATCAAAAGTTTCACTCAAACTTGCAAAACTAGAAGGGGTAAAAACAGTTTATGAAATAACTGGTCAATACGACATTACAACAATTATGAGTGCATCAAGTATCGCTGAAATTAACAATACCATTGACGCATTAAGGAAGATTCCAGGTGTTGTCGATACAAACACGGTGATTATTTTGAGAAAAATAATCTAAAAACGACTTTCGCAAAAAAAAATCACATCATAACTAATTTAGGATCATTAATACTTTTTTTCACCGAAGATAGTACGAATATGTTTATATCATCAATAAATGTCAACGATTTCAGTAATGAAAGATCCGAATCACTATGCAAACATCTACAACTCGTATGATAAAAATCCAAAGAAGATCAGGGTATTAGATAGCACTCTAAGAGAAGGAGAACAACACCCAGGAGTCTCATTTACTAACAAACAAAGAATTCAGATTGCATGGATGTTAGATTATTTTGGTGTAGATCAAATCGAGATATCACCAGTAGTTTCAAATGATCATAAAGAAGCAACTAAGACAATAATCAAGCAGGGATTAAAAGCAGATATTGTTTCACATGGACGTGCACTAAAAGAAGACATCGACATTTCATTAGATTGTGATGCTAAATGGTGTGCAGCATATTTAGGAATTTCAGATATTCATCTTAAAGACAAATTACGTATTTCACGAGAAGAAGCATTAAGAAGATCAGTTGAAACAGTAGAGTATGCCAAATCTCATGGTCTAAAAATTAGATTTACAGTTGAGGACGGAAGTAGAGCAGAGCCAGAATTTTTGATCAAAGTTTGTAAAGCCATAGAGGAAGCAGGTGTTGATAGAATCAGCCTTCCGGACACAGTTGGAATATTACGTCCGATTGGAATGTATAATTTTGTAAAAAAAGTTAGAGATGCAGTTGATGTTCCACTAGATGCACATGTTCACAATGATATAGGATTTGCAGTAGCAAATGCATTTTCAGCATGTGATGCAGGAGTTGATCAAATTCATACTACTATTGATGGGATTGGGGAAAGAACTGGAATTCCACCACTAGCTGAAGTAGCAGTTGCATTGACATACCTATACAAATCACCAAATGATTTCAGATTAGATATGTTACTAGACCTTTCAAGATTAATTGAAGAGTACACATCAATTAAACCATATGATTCAAAACCAATTGTTGGTTCATCAGCATACAAACACAAAGCAGGAACGCATCTTGCAGCAATTCTTAGAAATCCAGCAGCATACGAGCCCATCCCACCAAGGGCAGTAGGTAATCGAAGACGAATTGTCTTTGGAGAGCTTGCAGGAAAAACAGGTGCAGCCTACTTGATGTCATTATTAGGACTAGAGAAAGATGATGAGAGTGCAAAGGCAGTGGCTGCAGGACTAAAAGGACTCAGAATGGGAGATCTCATAGAAATACCACTCGAAGACAGACTTGAAAAAAAGATAATTAATGATAAATAAAGAGGGTTGTGGAAGATAAGATATGTCAAAATGTGAAGAATGTGATGCAGAAATATCCATCCCAAGTGATGCACTTGAAGGAGAAATTGTAACATGTCCCGAATGTGGCGCAAGTTTTGAATTAGAAAAAAGTTCAGACGGTTTCCAACTAAAGCCTGCCCAAACGGTTGGCGAGGATTGGGGACAGTGAGTTCTGACGTTACTATTCTTTACGATTCCATCCGTTGGGAAGAAAAAGCCCTTCTAGAAGCAGGTAAAAAAAACAATATCAATATTCAGATGGTAGATTGCAAGAAACTAGCATTAGATTTAGAAAAAAAACCCGAAGATTATGGAGTAGTGATTCAGAGATGCGTAAGCTACTACCGAAATTTACATTCAACAGCAGCACTTGAAGGATTAGGAGTCAAAGTAATCAATTGTCTAAACACAGGGGTATTTGCTGGAAATAAATTATTCACACATATGTTACTAAAAAAATTCGGGGTTCCAACACCTGATGCCACTGTAGCGTTTTCAAAAGATGCAGCTTTGGAAGCATTAGACACACAAGGATTTCCCAAAGTAATCAAACCAACAGTTGGAAGTTGGGGAAGACTAATTTCAAAACTTAACGACAGAGATGCGGCAGAAGGCATTATTGAAAGTAGAGAGAAGATGTATCCAATTTATCAAATCCATTATTTGGAAGAATTTGTAAAAAGACCTCCAAGAGACATCAGAGCCATCATGGTTGGAGATAAAATTGTTGCTGCAATTTACAGAAAATCAAAGCATTGGAAAACAAACATGGCACTTGGCGGAGAGGCAGAACCATGCAAGGTTACACCAGAAATGGAAGAGATGTGCATAAAGGCAAAGAATGCAGTTCAAGGAGATATTGTAGGCGTAGATTTGATGGAAAGTGATGAAAAAGGATTGGTAGTACACGAAGTAAACAACACTACAGAATACAAAAATACAGTTCGAGTTTGTGAAGTAGACATTCCATCATTAATGCTAAATTATGCCCTAAATATAGAAAAATAAGAATTGACCAAACATCTATCAGAATCAAGATTTGCAATTAAGATGCTAGAGAAAGCATTGAGACTCTACACGCCATCACTAAGTGAAAAACCAATGGCAGAATTTTTAGCTGACAAATGTGATGACTTGGGATTTGAAGATATACAGATAGATGAAGTCGGTAATGTTATTGCAAGGAAAGGAACAGGATCTCCAAAAATCATGTTATGTGGCCACATGGATGTTGTACCAGGAAAAGTCAAAGTTAGAAAAGAAGGTGATGCACTATATGGCAGAGGAGCATCAGATGCTAAAGCCCCATTAATGGCAATGTTATTTGCAGCAGCATCAATTCAGAACAATAACGGAACCATAATTTTTGTCGGAGCAGTTGATGAAGAAGGAAATGCAACTGGAATTAAAAATCTCGTAAAAAAAGAAATTGGAATTGATTATGCAATTTTTGGAGAGCCTAGTGGAATTAATCAGGTAACAATTGCATACAAGGGAAGGCTAGCTATTAATCTCAAAATAAGTGTAGATGATAGTTCACATGCAAGTGCACCATGGCTTTCAAAAAACGCCATTCATGAATCAATGATTTTTGCAAGTGAATTAAAAGAAAGATTGGAAGAAAATCAAGAAGGCAAATCTAAAGGAATGTTGTTGACTTCATCAATGACAGAGATTAGAGGAGGTACTAGCCATAATATTACACCAAAGGAATGTGAAACAGTTTTTGACATTAGAATTCCAGTAGATATGAATTGTAAAACTATCGAGCAAAAGATTGCAGAAATTGTTAAAGAGATTTCTCAAAAAAGACAAGTTGAAGCATTTTATTCAATTCTTGATGAGACTGAACCATTTGAGGCACCACACAACTCACCACTAGTCAGAGCACTGACATTAGGTATTCTTGAGGAAACACAGTCAAGGGCCACATTAATTAGAAAAACAGGAACTGGCGACATGAATGTCCTGGGGAATCAATGGGAAATTCCTGTAGTCACGTATGGTCCTGGAGATCCTCATGAGGCACACACCATTGATGAAAAAGTATCCATTGAAGAATATCTTAAAGGGATAGAAATCTTAAAGAAAACTCTACAGCATTTAAAAAGACTTCATGACAGAAAGATGCAGTAATGCTGTGGTTTGTAGGATTAGGAATTTCGGGATTCAAATCAATCCCCAATGAGGCAATCGATATTTTATCAAAGGCAGATATTGTATACCTTGAACAATTTACAAGTCCAATAGGAAAATCAGATTTAACCAAAATTAAAAATGCCACTAAAGGAGAATTCAAGCCAGCAAAAAGATGGCTTGTAGAAGACGGAAATGAAATTCTAAAAAATTCAAAGAAAAAGAAAGTAGTTTTACTATCATACGGGGATCCTTACATTGCAACAACGCATATCGAATTAAGAACAAGAGCAATTGAGGAAAAAATAAAAACACATTCGATTCATGCCTCATCTTCTCTTACTTCAATGATTGGAGAATGTGGTTTACATTTTTACAAAGTAGGACGAATTGCAACGATAATGAGCGAAATGAAATCGCTTACAACTCCATATTATGTAATTTACAAAAACATTATTGAAGGAAATCACACAGTTCTTCTTTTAGAATATAATCAAGACAAAGATTTTTTCTTAGATCCTAAAGATGCACTAGATGGATTATTAGAAACAGAAAAAGGACAAAAAAGAAATGTGATCAGTTCAGATAGCTATGCAATTATTGCATCAAGAATAGGATTCAAAGATCAATTAATTATTTCAGGAAAAATTTCCAGTTTAAAGAAAAAAGATTTTGGAAAGCCGCCCCATACCGTGATAATACCAGGAAGACTACATTTTACAGAATCAGATGCATTGAAGATATTAGGTCAATGCATTGACGAACCATTTGACAATTCTGAAAAAACAAAGAAAATTTCAAAACAAATGATGGAAAAATATGTACCAATGGTAAGAGAGGCCTTGGAGGAAATTGAGCCACATTATAAAAATCAAAAAGAATTTCAGGTGATATTAGAAAATGCAGAGTTGTACATTAAAGATGCAGAAAAATTTCTTGAAGACGGTCAGGATGAGGTAGCAATATTGAGTATTGGGTACGCAGATGGTTTAGTTGATGCATTAAGACTGGCCAAAGGCCTTGATCCAAAGATGTGATGTCTAGCGATGAATTAAAGAGAGGGTCAGAAATAGAAAAAATATTGGATCAAAGTGAAAAAATAATTCTATCAGTGATGTATGTATGTCAAATTGATGGAAAGGCATTATCTCAGACCATTATGAAAAAATGTATGTTATCAGAAGACATGATAAATTCAAAAATCGATGAATTGGTAAAAAATCAATTTGTTAATGAAGATAGATGCACACTTACAGAAATCGGTAGAAAATCATTACGAGTGGTGTTAGCTGGCGGAGTTTTCGATATCATACATCCAGGTCATATTCATACGCTAAATGCAGCAAAAGCACTAGGTGATGTACTTGTAGTTGTTGTAGCAACAGACAATACAGCAGTAAAGATGAAAAAAAGAAACCCAATTCACAGCCAAGAGCAGAGACAAGAATTGGTAAATTCTCTATCAATGGTGGATCTATGTCTAATTGGACAAGAAGAGGATATTTTCAAAACAGTTAATCTTGTTAGGCCAGAGATTATTGCATTAGGCTATGATCAAGTGCATCAAGAGAAATTCATTACCGAAGGATGCAAAAAAATAAAGCTTGATGCAACGGTTGCAAGATTACAATCTCCAATTCCCGAAAGTTCCAGTTCTAAAATTGAAAAAGAATATGGCGAATCTATTCACGGAATCTAGGAATTAATTTTAATTTTAATTGAAATTTTTGATCCATCTTTAAGTTTTGCAGTCTTTCTCAAACAAGATTTAGAAATTAATTCAATAATTGAGTCATCATGATGTGTTCTCTCAAGGATGATTAATTCACAGTTGGCCAAATTGTTCAACCTAGCAGGAAAGCATTTTACCCATCCATAGGTTCGCTTTCCATCTGAGAAGCTATTAATTTTTACACCATTCAAAGTTTCAAATTGTTTGATGGCTTCTTGATGTATTTTTTGATCTAATCTTACATTGAGAGTTCCAGGAAATGGGACATATCCAATTTTTGACTGGAATTGTTTTGTGTATCCTTTTAATCCCATATAGTAGGCACCCTCACCCATTCCAGAGACGAGAGTTCCCTTAAGTTCCACGTAAGAAGGTGAAGAATCCAAACTTTTTCTAAGTATTGCAGAGAGTTTGACCATTTCAGTGAATCCTTTTGGAGTAATTTTAACAGAAATGTTGCGACCGCTAATTATTCGGTCTATGAATTTATTCTGTTCTAATTCTAAGAGATGTTTTGATGCAGACTGTTGAGATTTTTTAATATTTTTTCCAAGAGAAGAGGTTGTTATAGTGACGTAGTTGTGTTTTGCTCCTTTGGATAATAGATATGAGAGAGTTAAGATGTGCTGAATTTTTAGTTCAGTCATCTAGTTTCCTAAGATACGCCCAAGTCACCGAATGTTTTTAGTGTCATTCCATCAGAGTTTGAAAGTTTTGCAACTCTGTGACCAACAACACATTCAACACCTGCGTTTTTGGCGCCTTCTAAAAGTCGCTGGGTAATAATCCCATCAAGTAGAAGATATTTTATTCCAGATTGGGATGAGAGTTTACTTACTACTTCACTGATTGGAACTTTGAAAACTTCATTTTGATCACCATCTAAAGCAACGGCTTCAAGTGTTTCATTGAGATTTGGAAAAACTTTTGATGCTATTTCTGCAAGAGGTTTATCATCTTCACTTTTTAGAGCAGGTGCTGGCTTTCCAGATTTAATTTCATCTGCAATTGGTCTTAGAATTTCATCAATTCTTTGTGGGGTTAGTTCTTCAACTTCAACACCGCTATCAGCTTGTAATTCATAATCTAAAGTTACAACGGATTTGAGTTCTTTGAGAATAAATCCACCAGATCTATCTCCATCAAGAAATGCTACCACAGTGTCTTTATTATTACATAATTCTTTGATAGATTCATCAATTTTTGCACCTTCAATTGCTAAAACATTATCATATCCAGCTCTTAGAAGATTGATTACATCGGCTCTTCCTTCTACCAGGATTACCCATTTAGAATCAAAAACACCAGAACTACATGTTAATTTGGATGGTCCATATGTTGCTAGTTTTCCAGCATCACCCTGATGAACATCATTTAACATTGTTTCTCCTTCACTGACTGTTTTAGTAGCCCATTTTTGCTTGATTTCTTTTGCACGTCTTACAATGTCATCTTTCTTTGCAGCTCGTACATCATCAATTGCTTCTAATTTGAATGTGCAATCAAAAGGTCCTACTTTGTCAATGCTTTCAATTCCTGCAGCAATTAATGCGCATGTATCAATATCAGTGCTCATTGGAATTAATGCATCACCTGCAGTAGTATTTGCAGTAGATTTACTATTAACTTCAATACGTCCTACTTTAGAAACTCGTTGCAGCTCATTCAGATTCATCTCTGGCCCTAACAGTCCTTCTGTTTGGCCAAAGATGGCTCCGATTATATCTGCTCTTTCAACGAGCCCATCAACTTCATAGGAAAGTTTAACGTGATATTTGACAATTCCTGATTGAGGCATAAATGATTCATCTCCTTTATTATCATAATTTGGGTTTCTACCTTCGATATATGAGGGTATCGCAAAAAGGATTGCAACTGATGAAATATTTCAATAATAATTGAGCTTAGCAAATGCTAAGTGAATCTAAAAATGAAAAATAATGATAGTTGTTTATTCAGTACTAAATGAGTGACCACATGAACAGGATTTTGTAACGTTTGGATTATTGATTTTAAATCCAGAACCCATTAGACTTTCAATATAGTCTACGTTTGCACCTTGTAGATGGTCAACACTGTAACTGTCAACTAGGAGTTTTACTCCATTTTCTTCCATGACTATGTCATCCTCTTCTGGTGTCTTTTCAAAGCCCATCCCATAGGATAGACCAGAACAACCGCCACCTTGGACATATACTCGAAGATATTCAGGTGATTCTGCTTCTTCTTTCATGAATTCTTTGATCTTCTCAGCTGCTTTTGTGCTGACTGTGATCATCTTTTGTGTTTGCTCAGTTGCCATTATAAACAAAAATGCCGCTTCAAATTATAATAAGCTTTTCCCACCCAGCACACTAGTAATTTAAGAATTAATCATGTTTTAGACATTATTCACTAGAGATCGTCATTATAATCCCCAGAAATATTGGGAATTAGTTCAACTGTTGTAACTTCCAAGTCACATTTTAGAGAAATTGATTTCACCTTACTTTTGTATAGGAAATATTTTTTCCCATCCTGATTGATGGATCCGGATATTGCCAGTAATTTGGCATCATACAGCGTTTGAAGTCTTCTATACACAGTACTGATTGGAATCTTTTTTTCATTAGAAATTTCCATGGCAGATTTTGGCTTTTCTAATGTATTATGTAGAATTTGCTTGCAATATTTATCGGCCAGTATTTCTAAAATAACCTGTTTTCTTTCATCATCAACTATTTTTCGAGTTTGGGATAATTCCTGCATATCCTAAAAAAGAAGAGATTTGATTTAACAGAGATGATTGCACTGCAAGACATCGCATACATCCTAAATTAATCCTCTAAAACAATGTTAAAGCATGGAACAGTTACCAAAAAAAATAGTTCTTCCAACAATAGTATTTGCAATTTTACTGATTTCATTTTCAGTAAATTTTGCAAATGCGCAATCAGTTCCTGAATGGGTAAAAAATACAGCATTATGGTATGGGGAAGGAGTTGTTTCAGAACAAGAATTTCTAAACATGGTTAAGTTTTTGATTGAAAACGAGGTCATTGTAATAGAAAGTATTGATGCTGAAAAAGTAACACATCAAGCAACAGTTACAATTCCTAATGGAAACTCAGAGATTGCCAGTGCAGGATTTTACTTACCGTTGAATCTAGAAATTTCTAAAGGCACTACAGTTACATGGGTAAATGATGACTCTGTACCACATAACATTCAAAGTCTAGATACATCTGGAAAGGTAATTGATTGGTTTAACAGTCCTCCATTAAACACAGGTGATAAATTTGAATTTGCATTTGAAGAGTCTGGAGTGTACAACTACTATTGTTCATTTCATCCTTGGAGAGTAGGTTCAATTACAGTAAAGTAGAGTTGAAATACTCTAACTTTATTTTTTTGAATTGAATAAAATAAGAAGGAAATTGGAAATAACTATTTCTTTGACTTGTTAACAAATGCTGTCATTCGTTCTTCTCTATCAGGATGAGTGAAACAATTTCTCCATGCAAGTATTTCAAGGCCAAGACCAGTATCAAGATCTGCATTTCGTCCTTTGTTAATTGCAACTTTAGACATTTGAACACCCATTGTAGAGTTTCCAGCTATTTGTTGTGCCATTTTCAAAGCTTCTTCTTGTAATGATGCAAGAGGAACTACATGGTTTACAAGACCTATTTCTTTTGCTTCATCTGCTTTGATCATTTTACCTGTGTAAACAAGTTCTTTTGCTTTTGCTATTCCCACAATTCGCATTAATCGTTGAGTCCCTCCCCATCCAGGTGGAACTCCAATTGTTACTTCTGGTTGACCTAGTCTAGCAGTATCTGCTGCTATTCTAATATCACATGACATTGCAAGTTCGCAACCTCCACCTAAAGCAAAACCATTAACGGCAGCAATAGTTGGTTGTTTTACTAATTCAACAGTTGAAGTTACAAGTTGACCAGTCTTTGCATATTCAACTGATTCGTCTGCAGAGATTTTTGACATGTATTCAATATCTGCACCTGCAGAAAATGCCTTTTCTCCTTCACCAGTCAAAATGATAACTTTTACATTATCATCATGATTTAGTTCTTCAAAAGTTTTGATTAGTTCTTTTGCAACATCTGTATTCATAGCATTGAGTTTGTCAGGTCTGTTAATTTTGACAGTACAAATGCCATCAGAAGTAGATGTGGTAACTAGTGACATGTTAATTTGGCAATAGGTATGGGAATTAAATGTTCTCTATTTTCCGAGAACTTTGCCCCATTGGGCTAATGCGGATGCAGCTGCAACCCAAGTTCTGAGATCCTGGTAAACTGGAACATTATGCTTCTCAATCAATTTTATCATTTTTTCAGTATATGGTCCACCATTTCCTCCAGCCAAAATAGGTTTCTTCTTTTTCTTTGAGAGATCATCTAAGAAACCAACAATTGTTTCTTCAAGTGGATCATCTTGAAAGACAAACCATGGCATTGCAATATCAATATTCTTTTCATCAAGGAATTGTTGAATGACAAATCTATAATCATCAGCAGTTGCGCCACCACCAACATCTGCGGGATTACCATTGTGAATTGGAACAGTTGGTGGGAAACGAGCCTTTATTTTTTTGAGAATTGGTGGAGACATTTTTCCTATTGTAAGACCTAATCTTTCTAATTGATCAATTCCACCAATCATTGGACCAGCACCATTACTAGTCATTGCAACACGGTTACCTTTTGCAGCGGGTTGCCATGCTAATGCCTTTAGAGCCCCAACTAATTCTTGATAACTATCAACTGAAATAATTCCTGCTTGTTTGAAAGCACCCATGATCATTGCATTTGAGCCTCCTAGTGAGCCTGTATGGGATGCAGCTTGTTTAGCACCTGCAGCAGTTCTTCCACTCTTCCAAATTACTATAGGTTTCTTCATTTCTTTCATTACACGTTTAGCAGTATTGATGAATTTTCTACCATCGCCAAATCCTTCTACATACAATCCAATTACTTTAGTTTGAGGATCATTTGCAGCATACCAAATCATATCTGCTTCATCAACATCAGAACGATTACCAAAACTAATCATCTTGGATAAACCAAATACATCTGCACTTTCTAACATACTAATTCCCATAGTTCCACTTTGAGAGAAGAATGCAACATTACCTAATTTTGAACGTACCATTCTTTCCTGTCCTTGGAATGCGCAATCAAGACGATTTGCAGCATTAAACATACCAATACAATTTGGACCGATTACACGGATTTTGTGTTTTAGTGATAATTCTTTTACTTCAGCTTCCATAGCGGCTCTGTCACCACCAAGCTCTTTGCCTCCACCTGAAACGATTACAACATTGTGAATTCCTTTCTTTGCACAAGTCTTCATAATTGGACCACATAATGAAAGATCAACACAAACAACAACAAGATCAACTTTGTCAGGAATTTCTTCTAATGAAGGATAACATTTGATTCCCAGAATTGATTTTTGTTTAGGGTTAATTGGATATACTTTGCCTTTGTAATCTTGTTTTCCAAGTGCATCTAAAACAGAATTACCAATCTTTCCTGGTGTTGAAGATGCTCCAACTAGTGCGACAGACTTTGGAGTAAAGAATGTCTCCATTGATGCAATGTTTGGTTTTGCTTTTGAGATTGAATTCTTTTTTAATTTGTCATTAAGAATAATTTTTGCATCAACTACATAGTGTGATTTTGGATAAACAATTACTGGGTTAAAGTCAATACTGTTAATGTAATCGGCATTTTCTACGCCTAATTTTCCAATGTTTACTAACATTTTTGCGACCATGTTAAGATCAACTGGCTCACTTCCCCTGAAGCCTTTGAGAAGTTTGGAACCTTTGAGTTCGTTTATCATTGATTTTGCATCAGATGTGGTGATTGGCAGCATTCTAAATGCAACATCTTTGAAAACTTCAGTCATTACTCCTCCCAATCCAGCCATTATCATTGGGCCAAATTGTGGATCATTCTGAATACCTACAATTAGTTCAACTCCTTTTGGAACCATCTTTTCCAAAAGAATTCCTTTTACCTCAACACCTTTCTTTTTTGAAAGACGACCATACATGTCATTGAATGTCTTTTTCACATCATTGACATTATCAATTCCAACTTTTACTCCACCAACATCAGTCTTGTGTAAAATTTGTGGAGATACAACTTTCATTACCAGAGGAAATCCAATTTTTTTTGCCTGCTTTGCTGCCTCATCAGCAGAAGTAGCTAGTGCATAAGGTGGAACTTTAACTCCATAAGTTTTGAGAATAGATTTTGATGATTCTTCAGTGATAACTTTGTGATCTGTTTGAATAATTTCTTCAAAAATTTTCTTCACTGCAGTCATCGTTCGATCGATGAAATCAAATCTAAGTATATTAATTTAATTAATTTGACAAAATTCAATTCGTGATATTTGATACCTAAAAAACGAAATTTCTGATCGCTATATGCTCTTGTAAAGATAGGGATAATCGACATAGAAGTATCAACTAAACATGATAAAAAAGGGTCGATTATTTTTTTCACCAAGTCACATCATCAAAGTACCATACTTCGCACACCTAACTAGGTGTACGAAACATAGCTTTTTCTTGTTACGCAGTATCAAATGCTATCATTTTTTGTATCAAGATATAGCAAAATTTTCTACAAAAATGTCTGTTACGCACTATGTTTTGCTATATCGCCAATTTTGATAGCTATGTCGCAATTTCGTGCGCTATATAGCTGTTATTTCGTGCGCTATATCATAGAGGTATCTTAGCTATGTCTTTTGATATCTATGTTATTTCATAGCTTTTTTGCCCAAAAACGATAGCTAGCTATACTTCGCACACCTAAAATGGCGTTTTAGGTATTACGAAGAGATACAAAAAATTCAGTATTATTGTTGGTTTTTGCGTTGTTGTTTTAGTTGCTCTGCAAGTTTTACGTTGTACTTCTTTTTTCGAGATAGTCCCACTGAATACAGGTCTGTACCACGTTCCTCATAGATTTCTTTGAAGATTTTGACAATTAACGTCCTATCACATTCTACATCAGGGTGTGAATATAGGAAATCCTCATGAAACTCATTTCTTTTGGCAGTAGTGGAGTAATCTGCACCTTGAGATAGTTCCTTTCTGATTGTCTTTCTTAGAATGTCTGATGTGGATTGTGGCATTTTCACATTATATGGTAAAATTTCCTTTTATCCTTTTTAGCTCAAATCCTAACAGGTTTAGACTTACAGCCCACAATATTCACATGGCCACAAAAACATGCGATGCCCAAATTGGATAACATATGTACTTAGAACAGATATTGCCAATAAGACAAATCCAATCGGTTTATCTTTGAAAATCAAAATCACAGAAATTATTGAAATAAGAATCTCAACTCCAGTAAACACTCGAATTACTTCATCAAAGAATCGTATGCCAAAAAGAATCCCTTCTCCCACCATAAAGATGGTGCTCAGAAAAAACAAGTGAATGCCAACACCTACAGAACAACCAATTTTTGTTATTTTGTTGTTCATAAATTAAACAAATCCTAAACCGTCTTTTATCCAACAAGAGATGCTGATTGTTCCTGAATCAGGATAGCATGGGACAAAAATAAATTCAAAAATTCCACCAAGCATGCTGATTGCTTCGTTAATTCCAAGCAATGCAAAAATTATTGTCAATACCAAAAGTTTTGGATGCTTTTCATAGAATTTGTATAGGTCCTTTGGTTTTTTCTCAGGATCATTACTATTTAGCATTGGCCACAAATATTTGAAAAACAAGTATCCGATAATTCCATATATAATTAAAACAAACAAGACCTTTTCATCTCCATTCCTAATGTAATCAACCATTCATTACTACTCTTAATCATTGCAAGACAGTTGAATTTGGTGTTTCATATGATAGTCATAAAGTATTCGAATCTTTGGTTCAAATTTCAATAGATTTGGTATAAGAAAATTGTTTGCGGTTCAAATTTGTCCCACCGGGAATGACGCGAGGAGTATAGTCAGGCGTTTAGATTTTGCACTATTTTGGTATAATTTTATTCTAGGAATAGGAGATGATCATAGAGTTATTTTGAATTCCCATGGTCCCTCTAAAACAGAGAGTTTGGGATTAGATTCTGACAGGGTTCCCATATTTGGTGGAATTGATGGTGGAGGATCTTTTAGACGTTCTCTTTTTACCCATGCTATTTCATTAATAATAATAGTAATTTCTTTTGCATTGGAATCCAATGTAGAAAAAAATCTGAATTCACCAGAATAATCAGATACCATTTCATTTGTTGTAGGATCAGGGCCACTACTTCCTCCTCCGCCACCAGAATGTCCATCCGAATGTACATTACCCAAATCATCTTTGATTTGAATTGTTAATTCTGGACTATCTACACGCATATTCATGTCATTGAATTTTGATGGATTTGAAAGAAGATAATCTGGAAGTTTGGTTCGTTGGTGAGTATACCAACTTAGCTTCATATTATTTTCAAAAACTTCAAGTGAAGAAAATGCAATGTCAGTATCATGCAAATGTAATTTTTCTACAATTGGAATCACTCTAAGAAGTGACAGGGATTCGGGTTTTGGTGCTTTGCCTCTAAATTCACTCATTGAAACATTTTGGAATTCAAATTTTGTATTTTTTGTAATTATCCAAAACTCTTTGTTTTCAGGTTTTGCATCAACAATTAGAGATGAAAACTTTGGAGGATGGGAATGCCCACCTCTGGAAGTTTGTTGGTGTTTATGAGCAAAATCTTGCAAAAATGATGTGCTTATCCTTTCTTTCTTTTTTACCAATCTTCCAAATAATGAAGAAAAATCAATGTTGTCTTTATACTTGGGCATTGTTTTTTCTGCAAATTCCATCGTACCCAAAGTGATCACATTGGCCTCCGGAATTGTATCCTTGAAATTTTCAGTTAGTTTTTCTAATTTTACTAGTCTCATGCGGTTGGAAGGGCAAGCATTGCTGGCTACAAGTCCACTCAATATCATTTTAGGGTAAACGTTTTCTTTGTGGGAGGGATTTAGATATTCAATTGGAATTTCTTGAGATTTTGTTTTTTCAATCTCTTGTGAGGTTGCTGAAAAGCAAAATGCAAATGCTTTATCGGTCCCTGTAATTTGGACAATGTCACCCTCGTTTATTCCCAGTTTTTCCATATATTCAGGCTCTATTTTGATTATGGTTTTGCAATGATCGTCTTTTTCAAGAGAAAATGATCTAAAGGTTATGGAGTTATCACTGGACATCAAAGCAATACAACAACCTAGTATTTTTTAGCGTTCCTCAATGCTTTTCTTCATTCTTTTTTTAACTGCATAAATTACAATAAACAATACAATAAGGATTGGTCCAAGACTACTCACAATTATGGCAGTAAATGTTCCTAAGGGAGATATTGTTTCACCTGTCTGTAAATTCTGCCAATAAAACAAATCACCTACTTTGAAAAAATATCGGTTTTCATCAGAGGGTTTACTTTGATGTTCTTCTAAGGTTATGAATTTACAAATGTTGTTGTCAATGTAATGCGTAGAGTTCTCCCAGTCGATGAAGGGTTGAGTGCACAACATGTTTGTGTCAGGGTTTTGTTTTTCCTGACATGCACAGTTGCCAAAGATTCCTCTTAGTTGGTCTGGAGTATTGTTTGATTCGTATTCACGAATTGAATTGTGATGGTTTACCAGAACTGCAAGCATTGTTCCAACAACCAAAACAAGTCCAATAATTATCAATAATCTAGTTTTCATTTTCTATTCCACAATAGTATTCTTCTAATGGCATCCTTTCATAACCTGAATCTCCCACTACAAGATACCGTCCTTCTTTTTCACATACAGGGAACGGATCAAAATCTGTTTCATCCCAGAATTTCAAAACAGGGTAAAAAGAATCAAAGAACGGACAAGAATACACAATCCTATCCTCATAAACTAGATCATTAGATGTGTGGTCATTACCAATTTCTTGTTTTAGATGGTATACTTCCAGTTTGGGATGCGTGCATGGATTAGCATATCCTGTTTCAATTACAGTGAATGTGGGTCGTTCTCCATATTCCAGATTTCTAGTAAAATCTTTGATCCTAATGTTTAATGATGGAATTTGTCCTGGAGATTCTTCATATCGAATTTTTATGTAGTCTTTTTTCTCATCATAACTTAGTTCTTTAGAATCAACTGCTTTCATTATGTTGGTTATCCCTAATTCTTCAGCTTTTTTCATAATTTTAGATTCAAGTGTTGGAATTGGTTCGGGTGGTGCAGTTCTCGGAGGATCTTTTAGTGGAGGGATTTGAACATCAGAATCATCACCCAAACAAACATGCAATGATGGACTGTATGTTAATCCCTCATTGCAGAATCCATGATATTTTCGCTCAAAGTGAGTAGTACAAGAATCAGTATTACCGTTGTACACCAAATCACCTTCACAAGAGACGACACATTTGAACAGTACTTGATTGTAATTTTGTCCATCAGGACAAGTCTTTGATTCGTCATATGTCAAATATCTATCAGTGTTGTCAGTATTCAAAATCATGTCCTCAAACTGCTCATCAGTTAGAAAATATTCAGCAATATGGCCTTGCGATGGACCCAAAACAAAAAAAGCGATAGTAAATGAAATGGCAATTCCAATAATTATCAAAATTCTAGTTTTCATTTTCAATCAATCATACCAAAGAATTCCAAAATATTTTTGAATTTCATATGTTAGGTAAGGGCCACATCCATTTTGAGAACCTAACCAGTCAGGAGTTTCTCCATCAACAAAAATACAAATTCCCGTAACAGAGACACCTATCCAAACTGCAAAAATTACCGAACCCGTAATGATGACTTTGTATCTAGTTTTCATTTTTTTAAACACTTGTCATTTTTTAGGTAATCCATGACTTGTTCTTGTGGAATATCATATGCAAAACTAGAATTACTGTTGTTACATCCTGCACTAATCTTTACGCCCTGATGCAATACACTCTTCTTTACATGCAAACTAATAGCGCTTTCATTACCTGCTTTTGAATCATAAAAAATTACCTTCCATCCTAGAAAATCTCCAGAATGAGATGTAGAATGATTTGGATATTTTTCAATAAAGAATTTCACTTCTGGAATTTTTGCAAAATCCTCTTCAAATGTTTCATCTGAAGTATTTGACATTATAAAACCAGCAAGTGCATTAGAGACAATCATCAAGAAAACTGGGGCTATTACAATAGCGACAAAACCTATCAAAATAACTATTCCTACAATAATTGGTATTTTGTATCTAGTTTTCATTTTCTATCTCCAACAGTTGCGCAATTCTCTTGATATGCATTCTTACAAACAGGCTTACATGTCCATTCATCAAATGCCCACTCACCTGGTGCATCTAGTAATTTACAGGATTCCACACTAGGCAACACACATTGTCCATCAATCAAGATGTATTCATAGCCCCACGCACTACAGGGCCCACAAGCATCAGTACAAATAATTCCATTTCCCTCATTAGCAACAAGCTGTTTTACAATTCCAGGGAAATAAAAAATACTGTTAAGGTTAAAGACGTCAAATGGATTTGTAGCATATGTCACTATGGTTGTGTAAAACAGTATAACGGCAATAAATGAAATCAAAATTATTTTGTATCTAGTTTTCATTTTTTAATCAACTTCCTAAGAACAGAGGATCTGTACAACAAGATTCCTGCAACAGACAATGTAACTATTGGTACCCACAAGGCAACAAAAATTTGCTCAAAGATGTATGGCCTGATTTGCTCGGGTTGTGATATGAGTATTGGCAAAAAACCTAAAGAAGAAACAAGGTTTGGTATCCCAAAAAACAACAGTAGACCTGCCAATTCCAAAGACAAGTATGGCCTGCTAGAAATTTTTTTGAGTTTTAGAACAAAAAAGGTTCCAATAAACAATGAGAATATGATAATTATCGGAATAATTAATGGAATCAGAAATTTGTACCATACAAAATCTTGTGAAAAGCTTGGTGCCAATTCAGAATCCAAATTTACTGAACCGCCCCCTACAAGATTGGATTCTTGTGCCATTGCGGGAAGAATAATTGTCGTAATGAACAATCCGATCAACAATAGTCTAGTTTTCATCATATTTCCCAACAAGGATTGTCTCGTACTTGTTTTTCATATTGTATACCATTTAACTCAAAAAATGTTGTTCTATAATCATAAGAAAAGCATTTGTACATAAATTCCAGATTGTCATTCTGAAAACTTCCAACTGCCAAAAATGCCATCTTTTGATCATAAATCATTTCAAAAACTATTGCAGGTTCCTGATCCAACACTTTCACATATCTTATTTTGTTTTCAGGATACATATTGACAAACTCTTGCACAATTTCATTTTTCATTGCAGTCTCAAGTAGATACTGATCAGAATACATCAGATGTAGAATCAGATTAGAATTCATGACAAAAAGAGTCCCAGAAATTACCGCTACAGAAATCAATACAAGAACAATCAAAAATTTAGTTTTCATATTCTTGCAATTTCAGACTCTAATTTTCGCTTATTTGAGCGCGTGGAATAGCGAACTCTAGTGTTACAGCATGGGCATCTCAAGAATTTTTCCTTGAAATAATAGTCACAGTTTTTGCAAAAGCATCCACCTTCCTCATAGGCTCTATGCTTTGAGATGGATTCGTGTGTGTTACATTTGTTTTTGCAATTGATTTGTCCCATTATTATTTACCAATTAGAAAAACACAATTGTACTTACTATATGAAGGTATTATTCATCACGAGTCTAATCTTTAGAGATTATTCTTCATCAAGAATAGTCCATGACAATCCCAGTAGTTGTTCCCAAGATTCAGATTTATCATTTGACATGATAGGGATTAGTAAAATTTACAGGTTGGCATTTGCCATCTACTGCAATATGTGTAGCGGGACAATAAATTTCAACATCAGATGGAACAGCATATACATTTGTTAAAACAAAGGAAATAGCAAAAAACAACAGAATTATTTTATTCAAAATAAAAAAAGAAAAAAGATTATTGGGATTGATCCAATATTTCTTTTATAGGTTTACCTTTAACGTTATCATCGTTGTAGGCTTTATCATTTTGAATTTTGTATTTTGTGTGGCCACCTGCAATTGAGAATTTTACATCCTCACCAACTATTCCACTCGTGTCTTCACCAAGATGAACAATTATTTCATCACCGATTTGATATTGATCATCACTAGTGAATGAGATTTGATCTCCTGACTTGAAACCTTGGATAGTTATGGTTATGATATCGCCTTTTTTGATGGTTTTATCTGATTTAGAAGCTTTGTCTACTTTAACATCAACTTCAACTTTGATAGTTTGAAGATCGATGTTATCAAAAGCTTCATCATCTTTGTTTACACCATCCCAATAGAGGATATCACTTATTGCAACAACAGTTCCTTGGATAGAATATTTAACATCTTTTTTGAGGTCTTTCATATCTATCGAGCCATAGGAGGCATGGGAATGAGTTACTTCGTAATCTGGGAAATACTGTCCCATATCACTTGGAATGTATTCAGTTGTGGATATTTGTTCTGAAACTTTTTCGTTTTCAAAGTTTGCAAAGAATATACCACTGACAGCTACTACTGCAACAATGGCAGCCAATGAGAATATTTTATATTTCATTTTCAATACCATCCATTGATCTGAGAGATATCTCCAGACCTAATTATTGCATATCCTGTATCGCAAGACGTGTGCATCATTGTATGACTAGTTGAGCCAGACTGATGAATTAATCCCGCATAATGTCCAAATTCATGATTAGCTACATATTCGATGTTATCATTTTGATACCATTGACATGAGCCTGAATTAATCATGTTTGCATCTGCATTGTTACTAAACATTATGTACTTTACAGAACCAGAAATTATCGGAGTAGTGGTTGCTTTGTCGTTTGCATTAGCGAGATAGGTGCTTGTTACCCAACTATATGTTCCACCTGAACAACTGGTTCTCTCAGATACATTGAAATCAGTCATACTGTTGACATCATTCATTCCATTTATTGCATGAGTTTTTATCGTTGAGCCTTGGTTTGTATTTCCATTAAGTTCAACTAAATTCAGTCCACTAACACTATAACAAATTTGTTGGTTGTTAGATAATAGACCTGAATTACCAGATGTGTGTGCAGAAACGTTTGGGATTACAGTTAATCCACCTAATAACGCAATTGAAGTTACCACAGTCATTATTTGTATCGTATTCATGTTATTATATTCCCAAGTTTGGAAATTGCTAATAAGACAAACGCACCGTTGGAGACGTGCTGATCGGTACGTAATATTTTTAAGCAAAAAGTTGTCCGTTGTTCTTTTTTACATCAACATTATATTTTTCAAAAATTTTATTTTTACAAAAAGAAATTCCTTGTGATGTGAGTTGTATTGACTGTATTTGTCTATTATCACTACTTAATTCAAAGGCTATAAAATCCATCTTTTCATTTAACCATTTTAGATAACGCATGCACGTAGTATATTTTAAACCAGATTTCATGGCAATCTGGGATTTTTTAAGTGAGCCTTGTTCATAAAATATTAGTAATATTCTTTCTACCACTTGCCAGCTCACAGCATCTATCTCTTTTATATCAACACTAACTTTTTTCTCCATTTATTATCCTCATAACCTATTATTTTCTAATTTTTGGGCATTTAAAACATTACTGATGTATCCTATGGAAAACATAGATCAGTACATTGTATTATTTTTGTTATAATGTATTGGTAATTCTACAATACTGGAATAAAATTTTGGAAGCCAGATAAATTATCCTTGTAAAGTAAGGGGTGTTTGGGACGAGAATAATCGATGATGATATTGTGCATCCAGCTTCCAATAATATAATAACTTATGATATTAATAAAAATTTAGACAGGATTTATTCAAATAAATTTACATTTGACTTAGTGATGAAACATGACTCTTGGAATTCTCAAATGCCTTTTGTAATCTTGATTCTAGTTCTGCCTTTTTCTGTAAGTCTACAATCCATTGACCTAGCTGAGCTTTGATGATTTCCTCATGCCATGATAGTTTAGGTGTATTTTCTACTTTTTTAGTCATGATTTTAATATAGTATACTATATTATACTATATTAATATAGTGTAATATAATTAGATATAATTTCACAAAGTAATGTGGCCGATACCATGCAATTTGTTGCAACAATTGCTCATCAAGGGGAAATGAGAGTAATTGTTATCCCAAAAAGAATGCATGATAAAATTTCTACGTTTGAAGGCGAGCAAGTAAAAATTACGATAGAAAAGATCTAACAAGTGTTAGATTTGAAGATAATTCATTAATGAATCTCAACAGTTCCACTAATAGCAAACCTCGATAGGTCCACACACCATAATAAAATTACAAAAAATCAAACAATTGGAAACCCACTAGTAAAAAACAAGAAAACAGACATGAATGAAATTATCCAGACAGTAATTAGAAAAACAGATTTAAGAAATTTGGATGAACTTGTTTTTCTTACAAAAACTACAGATATTCCTGAAACAAGAAATGCTGCAATGAATGATGGCAACAAAAGAAGAGAAAGATCATAGGACATGAACACATCACACTATGGAGCTAACTTAAAGATATTTTTCAACATTATAGAATTATTTAGAGAAAACAGTTCTAAATTGAACTGTGCACAAATATTACAGAAATAAAACATCATGGTATGATTTTTGCATTTTGATGTAATGCTTTAACGTGTCTTGCAAGAAAGCCTTCCCCCTGTAACCATATTCCACAAATATCACATTGAATTCTTTTTGAACTCATGATCTACCTTTTGAAATTTTTTCTAGCAATTCAATTATCTGTTCATTTTGACTGACAATTTTTTTGGTGTTTGATTCAACACCGTCATTTCTCAAGTATGCGTGCAACCATAGGGCAAACTGAATTATTCGAATTATTACATATCCTACAACAACTGCAATGATTCCATAAAGGACATATCCAAGATCTCTTTTAAGATCATCCCAAAAGTTCTCGGCCACATTCTCAATGAAATGAACTATTTTCTGTTCTATTCGCTCAACTGATGCTACGACTTTTTCAATCTCTTTAATGTCATTTTTAATTTCATTCACATCTTCTTTGATGTCATTTATGACTGTCTTTTCCAGATTCTCAGTGTCTTGCTCGATTTTTGTCACATCGGACTTTATGTCGGATATGACACTTGAGAAGTCTTTTCCAATGGATGACTCTATTGATTCGACTTTAGATTCAACTTTTTCAACATCTTTAATCACAGTGCCAATATCTTTTGTGATATCACCTTCAAGGGAAGATATCTCCCCTTTTACATCACCGATGTCTTTTTTCATGTCAGCATCAAGCGTGGAAATATCACCCTTTACTTTTCCAATATCATCATCAATTCCTTTGATTAGTGGATCAACTACTTCTTTGACCACATCCTTAACACACGATTTTAGGTCAGTTATGCTGCATGCATAGGCATCATTAGGGGTTGAAATGAAAACAATTAACATTGAGATCGTAAGCAATGTGGAAAGTTTATTGAAAGTGATTTTTAACAAGTATTACCTGCATATGTTATTATCATAATAAATGTTAAGTCATAATATAACCAAACAATCAAATCTTGACAGGTCCACATACTTACAGTATAAAATAAAAAGAAAGGAAAGGCTTAGCAAGCCTCCTTTAAAATTGAGAACAGTTTGTTTTTTAGCTCTTGTTCACTACCTGCCGTAGTTATCGCTGCAGATATTTTCTTGTGAATATGTTCAACTACAGCATCTGCACCTTGATCTAGTGCATCACCCAAATGTTTTTCTATTCTTTCTTTGATTCTATCTTTTTTAGCATCCAAGATGGCATCCATTGCTGCTTTGTGCCAAGTTAATTCGATAAAATCAACAGGGTTTTGTCCTGTACAAGAAGGACATTCACATGAATTTTGTGATTCTACTTGTGAAACTGAGCATTGTGGTCCATTACATTCCATTTACTTCACCTCCCGTATAATCAAAAGTAAGACAAAAAGAATCACAGGAGGTTGTAGGAGAGCGACGATTGTTAGTATGGTTTGTGATTCTCATTGTTACTTACCTAAAGTAAGTTAATAACAATTCTTTATTTATAGCAGCTAGTGAAAGACATGCTATCAGATATACATATGGTTAGTTACTCTTTATTACTAACTATAGAAAGGTAAGCATTATATACAAAATTCTTCAAATGCATATATGAATTTGGATGCAATTAAAAACTGTCCAGTGGACAATACCTTCAAAATTATTGGAAAAAAATTCACCATACACATTATCAGAAATATGGCAATGAGGGATCATACTAGATTTAATCAATTCCTAGATCACATTGAGGAGATAAACCCCAAAACGCTTTCTGCAAGACTAAAAGAAATGGAAAGAGCAGGATTAATTTCACGAGATGTGTATGATGAGATTCCAATTCGTGTAGAATATCATCTTACAAACAAGGGCAAAGATCTTCAGGGAATATTATTACAGATGGCAGCATTCTCAATGAAACACTATCCTAAACAAGTCTTCAAAGATGGTAAATCAAGAACAGTAAAACAGGTTTTCAACATACCTTCACCAAAATTAAATTAGAATTGAAATGAAAAAAACTGAATTTAGTATAGAATAATGGAATTAATTAAGAAGGGTTTTTTATTTTTCTAATAATTTTTTTAATTTGTCTATATCCTAAAACTGGTAAGACACAATATGGACATCCAATCTGTGAGATAGAGCAGCAACAAAGACAGTCACATTTCCCTTTTTCATGATCACATTCTTGGCACTTCATCTCGTTTACTCCTGGGCTTTGATCTAAGACGTGTTTTACAGCAGGGACAAATAGTTTCTTGTGTCATAAAAAACAATGCACATAATGAACACCATTTTTGACCAATTTTGTAACGTAAATTATTTGTATATGAATTAGGTTTGAATCTACTACATAATCCAGTACATACTTGAGCCATAAAATAATCAATTCAAAAAGACATTTAAGAAAATGGCCAAATTCATTCTAAAAAAATTAACGTATTCTACTTGTCTATACCTATCACATATGTACTCTAAGAGGAATTTGAACCAAATACAAATCTTAACAGAACCACAAAAATATCAAGTCAAAAACAAGTGTAGATACTAATTCTAAGCAGTGTTTGAGTTATAGACAACACTATCAATGGTGTCTAGTCGTTTGCTCATATTTTGAAATTTCATTAAAAGAATTTCATAGTTCTGCAATAGTTCTTTGCGCTCTTGATGGAATTCCTGTTTGAGTTTACTTATTGCTTGATCGTCTGTAGTTTCAGTGTAAAGAGTAAGAAATGGCTCCACCATCTCATAGAATATTTCCAGTTCCTCTTTTGATTTTGAGAGATATATTTTAGATGACTGACTTTTTTGTCCCATAAATACTCGTGTCATATCATCACCAACTGCGGCAATCTGGCATGCAGTACGAAACACCTTACGTAGTCTTTTGGGTCTAAGCGGACCTTGCTTTTTTGGAGTAAGGAAAATTCCCAGTCTCTCTTGAGCAATTCGGAAATTAGTCGCAATATTTGCTGAATCCATACGCGTATTATTATCTCGGATATTAGATACAAAGATAGGTTCAGAGTCTTCAGCATCTTTTCTGTTTTGCTTGATGTATTTTCTAAGTCCCTTTGTAGCCTCTACTCCAATAAAGGTTCGAATCCATTCACCATTTTTGCTTCTAAAATTCGACACAAACAGTCTCTTGTGTTCATCTTGACCCCTGACAAAATCAAGATTCAATTTTATTAAATCTCCAATATCAAGACCAGAAGACATCAAACACATTGCAATCACTTCATCTCTTCGATTAAGAGATTTGAGAAAATCTCGTAGTAATTGCTTGTTTAGGACTAGTTTTCGTGTATCTTCATTTATTGAGAATAAAGGATAGTTTGCATCAGTCTGATCTACCTCTTTTGGTCTCATTTTTGGCGAATGCCAGGATCTAGTATCAATTTTGTTGTGGGAATAAAATCCTCGCAATGTCCCATAGATTCCAATTATGCATGAATTGGCATCTTGCCCCATGTCTTTGCACCAAGAAAATAGTTCTGCCAGCCTATCTTCGGCAAGTTCCGTATCTTGGGTGGCTTCTTTGATTAATTCATCAGGGGTTTTGCCTGAATGTTTGAGTAATCGGGTCATCCAGTATGTGACGTTTTTCCAGGTGTTTGCAGACAAAGTACCATTAACACCACGTCTTGCCAGTTCTCTTTTCCATCTTTTTACGGTATCAAATGTTTCAAAATCATATGAGATAGTGATTGTTTTTTTGCGCAAGTATCATTGTATTGCAAAATTTGTTATTAAATTTTGGTGAACAACAAAGTTTTGTATATTAAACTTTGGTCAAAGGTCAAATGACGTTTTGAAATTGTTGTAAAAATTCTTCATATTTGATTTTACAGTTGAAATATTTTCAACAATGTCTAAGCGAATTTTTTGTGGATCGATGTATGGGATTTTTTGTAGTTTTTCTTCTGTATTATCAAGCCAAAGATTCACCATCTCCTCATTTACCTCTAAGTGAAACTGTAATCCAACAGCACTCTTGTATTGAAATGCCTGATTGGGATAATTCTCAGATGAGGCCAGATTAACAGCACCATTAGGTAAATCAAAAGTATCACCATGCCAATGAAATACAGTAAATGGATTTGTGAATCCTTTGAAAAGAGGGGCATTATTGTTTATTTTCAAATCATTGTAAAATCCAATTTCTTTTCTTGGTCCAGGATACACTTTGCCACCAAATGATTTTGCAATTAGTTGTGAACCCAAACAAATTCCAATCACAGGGGTATTATTTTCAACAGATTTTTTGATTAGTTGTTGTTCTGCTCGCAGATAAGGCAAATCATCATTTGCACTTTCAGGTGCACCTAAAATAACAACCATAGAGAAAGCCCTGTCTGGAAGTTTTTCATGCTTTGCATTTACAGATACAATTTCAAATCCATCTTTTTGTAATAGTTCACCGAGATAACCTGAACCTTCAATTCGGGTATTTTGTACAAGTAGGACATCAGACATTATTTTCTATTTCCAAAAGTGCTTAATATGTTAGAACTACATTACATGATGTGCTAGTTTCTGAACAGGAAATTGCAGAATTGAAGAATTTTGTTTTTCAACTAAATTCTAAAACAGATTGCGTAGTAGTTGTTGAAGGGAAAAGGGATTGCAGAGCATTAAGAAAGGTAGGTTTCCTAGGAAAAATTTTAGAATTTCACAAGTTCAAAGGAATAATAGACTTTACAGATAGTGCGGCAAAATATGAAAGCCTCATAATCCTTTTTGATAGAGATAAAAAAGGAAGGTACCTTACTGGAAAAACAATCCATCTACTACAAAGAAGAACAAAGATTGATCTTTCTTACAAAAGAAAACTAAGGGAGATTACAAAAGGAAAAATAATGTTTATTGAACAACTAGTTTGCTACGAATCTTTTCTTGTTTAAGGCCAAATTCCTCTTTCTTCAAATGCATCAACTACTCTTTGTACAGCTAAAGCCATAGTAGCCTTTCTCATGTCAACTTTGTGTTTCTTTGACATTTCATATGCATCTTTGAATCCCTTAGTGATATTTTTCTCCATCTTGTTTGCAACCTCATCAAAGCTCCAATAGTAACCCATGTTATTTTGAACCCATTCAAGATATGAGATACATACACCACCAGAGTTTGCAAGAATATCCGGAATTACTAGGATTTTCTTTTGATAAATAATTGGATCTGCTTCAGGTAATGTCGGACCGTTTGCAGCTTCTGCAATAATTTTACATTTTAGATTCTTTGCAATCTTTGCATTGATTTGATTTTCAAGTGCACCTGGAACTAGAACATCACATTTTGTAGTAAGTAATTCTTCAGTGCTGATTTTTTTGCTTCCTGGAAATCCTACAACAGAGCCATGTTTTTGTTTATGCTCTAAAATTTTACTGACTTTGGCGCCATTTGGAATTGAGATAGATCCTTTAGAGTCACTAACACCAATAATTTTTGCACCCATTTTTTCAAGATATTCACCTGCAAATGTAGATGCATTTCCAAATCCTTGTAAAACAACTTTAGCACCTTTTAGATTTAGTTTGATTGCCTTTGCCGCTTCTCTAACAGTATATGCTGCACCTAAACCAGTAGCAACATTTCTTGCTAGAGAACCACCCATAGTGATTGGTTTTCCAGTGATAACACCTGGAGAATATTGATTACCGTTTAGTTTGCTAAATGTATCCATGATTTGAGTCATTTCTCTTCCAGTTGTGTAAACATCAGGAGCTGGAATATCTTTTGCAGGACCAATGATCTCAGAAATTTTGAATGCAAATCCTCTTGTTAATCTTTCAAGTTCTGCTTCACTAATCTTTTCAGTTTTAGGATTAACATAGATGCCACCTTTGCCACCACCTAATGGAACATCTACAATGGCACACTTCCAAGTCATCCATGATGACAAAGCCATAACTTCGCGTTCCATGTATTCAACACCACCTTCTGGGTTAAAGTAACGAATGCCTCCTTTGTATGGTCCTCTATCATTATTATGCTGACTTCTAAAACCTGTGAAAACTCTAATTTTTCCATTATCCATCTTTACTGGAATCTTTACTCTCAAAACTTTGTTGGGCATTGCAAGATATTCACGCAATCCTTTATCTTTAATTCCTAAAATATCACAAGCATCGTTAACTTGCTTTGTTGCATTTGCAAACGGATCATGCTTGACCAAGATAATTTTTAAAATTTAGCATATTATATTAAGTTTCATGAAAAATTTCAGATCGCAAAAGAATAAAATCAAATGTATACTTTTTTCTGATTAATTTTTCTATCTAGCTTATCTATTGCTTCCTCCAATGTATGAATATTTACTTCAAGGAAGTTTGATAGATGATAAATTGCCCCATATTTTTCACCGATTTTAGAAACCAGGTTATTTTTTTCAAGTACTTTCAAATGATGTTGAACCGCTTTGTAATCAAGTTCAAGTGCTTGTGCTAATTGATGTGTATTGTATGGCTTATCAAGCAGATGAATTATTATCCGTAATCTAGTAAAGCCCCCTCTAGTACTTGTGAATAAGTAAAGTAGTAATTTCCTCGTCTGCTTGTCAGATTTTCTTTGAGGAGAAATTTGTCTTGATCTAAGAATTTCTTTGAATTCTAGGAGTTGGTTTGCCATCAATTAAAAATAGAGAATTTGGCTTAAAACCCTATTTCCAGATCTTTTCCATATTCAGGCAAGACAATTACCCTTAAATTGACTGAGAATGGACTCGTGATATCATGATGGCATCACGTGGTTACGATATGACTCCAACCATGTATTCTCCAGATGGCAGAATTTACCAAGTAGAGTATGCAATTGAAACTGTAAAAAGGGGAACTATTGCAATCGGAATTCTCAGCAAAGAAGGAGTTATTCTAGCAGTAGAGGAAAAACCACGTCCATTACAAACTAAAAATATTACACAGAAGATTTTTCAAGTTGATTATCATATAGGAGTTGCAGCAGCAGGATATATTCCAGATGCACGTGTTCAAGTAGACAGTGCAAGATTCTTTTCACAAGGAAATAGAATGACATATGATGAATCAGTTGAAGTTGCTACAGTTGCAAAACATTTAGCTGATCAAGCACATCAATTTACACAATATGGCGGAGTACGTCCAAATGGAGTATCTATGATCATTGCAGGAATTGATCAGAAAGGAGAATCAATCTATGTTACAGATCCTAGTGGAACTTATCTACAATATTCAGCAGTTGCAATTGGTGCAGGTGCAGAAGATGTCAATGAATTTTTGGAGAAATTCTACAACGAAGATATGAGTTTGGATGATGCAGCAGCATTAGCTATTGCAGCAATTAATCTAAAGGCTGAACAAAAAGATGGTGCAAATAATGTAAAGATGGCAAAGATAACTGCAGAATCTAAAGTCTTTGAGAAAATTTCTCAAGCAGACGTGGAAAATTATTCTAAAAACGCATCAAAGTTTGATACTCAATAGAAGTTTTAGATTTGAAAACTTTTCAAATTAATTTACTGAGACGATAAATTATGGGTTTAGGAAGTTATTGGGGCGAAGTAATGGAAGTACTTCGAGAAATTATTCCAGTTTATGACAAAGTAAATTCTATTATCTCTTTAGGAAAAGATGTTGAACATAGAAATCGGGGAATTTCAGGAAGAGTTCTTCCAGGAAACAAGATCCTTGATGCAGGCTCTGGTTTTGGCAACATGTCAAAGACTGCTTTGAAATTAACGGATGGGGAAATTTTAATTACACTATATGATCCACTTGTACCAATGCTAAAAAATACTAGCAGTCATTTTGATGAACATCCAGATATGGCAAATGGTGTATTTGAGCACATTCCGTTTAGAGATGAAGAGTTCGATGCCGTTTTGTGCGGATATTCTTTAAGGGATGCAATCAATTTGAGAATTGCAATTTCAGAAATTCATAGAGTTTTAAAAAAAGATGGAAGATTTGTAATTGTAGATTTAGGAAAACCAGATAATGCATTCATCAGAGCAGGAGTTTCATTTTATCTTCGATGCATTCTACCAATTCTTGCATTTATCGCAGGTGGAAGATTAGGATTGAAGTTTGGAACATTATATGGAACATTCAAGAGATGGCCTGCAAACAAAAAACTTGAAGGACTGATTCTAGAAAAATTTTCTAGAGTTGAATTTGAGAAAGATCTTATGGGTGGCGCAATAATGGTTGCCGCATACAAATGAACAAAGTACTGATTCTAGTTAACATCACTGGCCTAATAATTGGAATCTCATACGGACTTCATGGTCCAATCCTACCAGTATTTGCAAAGAATGTCATCGGCGCAACATATTCAGAACTTGGTTTAATCGGATTAACAAACTTCATTCCCTACATGTTCATTCCATTGTTTGTAGGAATTCTTTTAGATAGAATCAACAACGGATATTTACTTGCAGTAGGAGCTGCAATGAATTCAGCATCAATATATCTTCTATCTATCGCACAATCAGTTCCCGAGATTATGGGATTTCGAGTCATAACTGGAATTGCTCATGCATTTTTTTGGCCACCTTGTGAGTCCATAATATCAAATGAAAGTTCTGAGAAAAACAGAGTCAGAAATATTTCTTGGTTTACAATGTTTTTTGTAATTGGATTTATGGTCGGTCCATTACTTGGAACACTATTCCTTGAGAGCCTAGACATTACGTACAGAATTTTATTCCAAATTGCAGCATTTATTCTAGCAGCAGGAATAATTACATCTCTTTTAGCCTCAAGAAAAAGTGTTAGAAATCATCATGAGGGATTTTCTTTTTCATCAATTAAACAAATGAAGAAATTTCCCGAAGTCATAATCTTATTGATTTTTTGCACATCCTCCTTTGGGATAATTCTCACGATTTTTCCTGCATTTCTAAATGACAGAGGAATGACTGCATCAGATATTTTATTGCTGTATTTTGTTTTTGGGATATCTCGAGTCGGTTCTCTCGCACTTGCGGGAAAGTTTGCAAGATATACTAGTCAGACTTTGATTGCAGGAACGATTGCAGTATCAATCGGTTTGGCAATATCAATTTATGCCGAATCAATCATTGCTTTTGGAATTGCATTGGTTTTGATGGGTTTTGGATTCAGTATTTTCTTCCCACTTACATTAGAAATAATCTTGAGTAAGACAAGAAAAGCAATATCAGGAAAAATAATTGGCGCTTATGAAACTATTTTCGGTATGGGGTGGGCAATAGGACCAACAATGGGAGGTCCAATATCCCAATCATTTGGAAATGAAATGCCATATGTCTTATTTTGTATAATAGGGATTGGGGTTGCAGTATTTGCAATAATATCTAGAAAGAAACTAGAACCGCAAAGAGTTTTGAATTAGATATCCATTGTTCCACGTTTTTTAGTGCAGATATCAAGTGCGTCACAAATGTCTGTAACGAAGACTTTACCATCACCTTTGGTTCCAGTACATGCAACATTTGCAATTGCATCGATCACATCATCTAGTTTAGGATCGTCAACAACACAGACTATCATATCTCTGCTGAAATATTGTCCAACTAAGGGAGGATCTTGTGCGCCTTGACCTTGAACTTGATAAGTAGTTACACCACCAACACCAACTTTTTTGATTGCAGCAACTACTGCATCTTTTGCGCCAGATTGAACGATTGCTTCAACTTTTTTCATATCAATCATCAGTTTTGAATTTATTTAAATCAATAAGTGCTTCTCATATATGATATTCAATAAAAATATGCATTTCTAGGCATGAAACTACAACATTACGTTTAATTTCAAATTTTGCCATATCAGAATATGATAGAGTATTCACTAAATGTGGGTGGAAGTGAATGGCTAATCATAATTTTTGTAGCCCTTGTTTTGATTTTGGGGACTGGAAAGCTTCCCGGAACTGCAAGAAAACTAGGAAAAGCAGTTAATGAGTACAATAAAGCAAAAAACGAAATTCAAGATCAGATGAAAGATGTTACTGAAGAATCACCAAAAATTTCAGGGCCAGTTGAAACAGAAAGAGAAAAGTTAGAAATGATTGCAAAATCAGCTGGAGTGAAAACAGAAGGTAAAACAGATGAAGAGATTCGAAAAAACATATCAGAAAAAATAGGTCAAAAAAGAATCGATGAGCCTGAAAAGAAATAATTATTTTGAATTTTTTATTCTGTACATGTTTTTATCGAGTCGCTTTTTGGCAAATTTGTAATAGTCAGGAACTATTTCAAAACCAAGATAGCGTCGATTAAGAGACTTGCTGACTACTGCAACTTGTCCGGATCCAAGAAATGGATCAAAAACAATATCTTTTTTGTCACTAGAGTATTCCAAAAGTTTTTGAATTAATTCAGATGGAAGTTTAGTAGGTGTCTTTTCATCCCCTGTCCAATATTCCCTTTTGATATCCCAAACATCTTCTTTGTCTCTATAATGAAGACTTCGACCATCTTTTGTTTTTTCATCTTTGCCAAATCTAGTAAAGGGAAAGAATTTTCGTTTTTTATCATCTTTGCACACATAGAGACAATGGTAATGAGAAGTGACAAATTTTCTTTTTGTGACAACACCAAACTGATATTTCCAAATAATGTGATTTATGGTTGTAAATCCCACATCATCTAATGCACGGAGAATATCTTTAAGATTATTCCATCCAGAAAAAACATACATGCTTCCAGAATCTTTTAGGATTCGAAAAACCTCACTCATCCATGCAAAAGTGAAATCATAGTAATCTTTAGCCTTGATTTCGTTGTAACCGGACAATACACGTGATGAAGTTCTGTTATAATTTGCTTTTTTTGCCTTAAAATTTATGGCAAATGGAGGATCGGTAATTACAAGATCAATCTTATTTTTAGGAATTAAGTTCATTCCCTCAATACAGTTCAGGTTGTAAATTTTGTTAATTTCAATTTTTTTCATTTTTAAATTCAAGACTATTTCCTAGCTTAATAATGTCATGGGTACATAGTTATGATTAAACAATAAATCACCAATCAAAAACTATCAATTAGATCTTGAAATTCTCATGTCCAAAATGTAAGTCAAAGATAGAGATACAGAAAACATTTAACAAAAAAATGCATGTTTCTTGTGGAAAATGCGGCATCGAGGATCTACTTGAATTTTCAAAAAACATAGACGAAGTATTTCTTGAATTTCTCTCACGTTTTGATAAGGGTCTAGTCACAACCGTAGGACTATCAGAAGGGCTAAAAGAAGAGGGAATCATCAGAGCAGAAAATGAAATCAAAGAGATGATAGGAAATAACAAGCCAGATAAAATTACTGAAGAGATATTATTTTCAAAGAAAGACTATATCTCAGAATACAAAGTTTTGAAGAATCCCGAGCCTAAAATGGGCTCAAAAATCGAAGAGATGGGACTTGATGAATCGATTTCAGAGCATCTCAAAGAATTAAAGATTGGGCAATTTTACAAATATCAAGAAGAGGCAATTCAAGAAATCACATTTGGTGAAAATGTTGTAATTGAGGCACCCACCGCATCTGGAAAAACAGAAGCATTTTTGATTCCAGTAATTCAAAGAATAAAAAAAGAGGCAAATGAAGGAAATGTTTTTGCAATTTTTGTTTATCCAACAAAAGCTTTAGCACGAGATCAATTCCCAAAAATTCAAAAATTTGCAGAAAAGATTGGAGTAGATGTCAAAGTTTTTGATGGAGACACCAAACTTCCAGACAGACGAGATATAATTGACAACCCTCCTCAAATTTTAGTTACAAATTTTGATGTATTGCATTATCACATGTGGCATCAGACAAAGTTTTCATCTCTACTGTCATCCACTAGAATTCTAATTGTAGATGAGGCACATGTCTATTCAGGAATTTTTGGTTCCAATGTACACTATATCATAAAAAGACTCAAAAGAATTTGCAGCAGCAAGCTACAGTTTGTTGCAGCATCTGCAACTTTAGATGATGCAAAGAAATTTTGTGAGAAGTTATTTGGTGAGAAGATGCAAATTATTCATGGATCTGGAAAAAAAGGTCAAACAAATTTTGTGATGCTATTTCCATCACTTAGAACTCAAAGAAAACTCATGGTGGAACTGACAAAGAAGTTGACTGAAAAAAATCACAAGACCATGGTCTTTAACAACTCGCATCTAAACTCTGAACTATTAGCAATTCAAGCAAAAAAACAAAAAGTCAACATCAAAGTTCATCGAGCTGGACTGATGGCAAACTATAGAACTTCAGTAGAAAAGCAATTCAAAGAAGACAAGTTACAGGCAATTTCTTGTACTCCCACGCTTGAGTTAGGCATAGATGTAGGAAATGTAGATTGTGTGATTTCATCTACCATTCCAGTCAATAGACTAATCCAAAGGATAGGCAGAGCTGCTAGAAAAGGGCAAAGAGGATATGCATTTTTGGCATTGGGTAATGACCCAATATCACAATACTACAAAAATCATCCTGATGATTATTTTGAAGACATTGAGAAAACATACATTGATCCAAAAAATCCATTCGTAGAAGAATTTCAAGTGTTGGCAATGGCATGCGACAGACCAATATCAAAGCATGAACTAAAAGAACATCAAGAAGTAATAGAGCATCACATTATCAAAGAAAATCTGAAAATTTTTAACAACAGAATTGTTCCCAATTTTGACAAAATAAATTCCATGTTAAATGAATTCAGCATCAGAGGGATTGGAAAATCAATTGATATATTCCTATCAGATAGAAAAGTTGGAGACAGAGTTCTACCAATTGCATTAGAAGAATTACACAAGGATGCAATCTATTTTTTAGCAGGTATTCGTTACAGAGTAAAAGAATTTGATTATCCTAAAAAAAATATGGCAAGGCTAGAAAAAATTTCACGAGACTATCCATACTATACAAAATCATTGACTGAAGAATGGCCAACTATAGAAACTATTTTTGAGAAAAGAATTGCAAACGGGGTAGAAGTTGCGTTTTGTAAATTGCATATTCAAAAGAAAGTTTACGGATATGTCAATATCGAGTTGGGGCAAGAAATTACTCAAGGTGAAAAAGTCATGCTAGACGCACCATTAGAATATGATTTTATCACCAAAGGAATTGTCTTTCATGCACCAAGACCGCTCAAAGTTATAGAAAAAGCAGAGGATGAAGATTATGCTGAAGCCAGTGGATACCATGCAACAGAGCATGTTGTAATCGAGGGAAGCAACATGATAACAGGAGGTGTCTCTCAAGACTTGGGGGGAATATCACTAGGTACTTCAGGCTTGATTTTCATCTATGACGGTGCTATTGGAGGTAGTGGTGCAAGTAAGGCATTGTACGACAGATTTGAGAAGGCCCTTGAGAGAAGCATGCACATCGTAAAGGAATGCCCTTGCAAAAATGAGTCAGGATGCCCACGATGTACGTTCTCATATAGATGTGGAAACAATAATGAATTTCTTCACAAATATTCGGCGTTGGAGATTCTTGAGAGAATAAACAAAGGGGAGAAAACAGAATTAATAGATCCCACAGAAGGGGATAGGCCACTAGTATAACAAATCAAAATGGGATAAATAGACCAAAAATATAACAATTACATGGAAAAAGTAGCTCTAGTTACAGGCAGTTCTTCAGGTATTGGATTAGAAGCTGCATTAGCACTTGCAAGGGATGGCTACAAAACTTTTGCAAGTATGAGAGATATAAAAAAAGGAGTCGAGTTAGAGCAAGCTGCAAAAAAAGAAAATCTATCAATTGAAATAATTCAGTTAGACGTAGACAAAGAAGAATCAATAATTTCTGCAATAAAAAAAATAATTTCAGATTGTCAAAGATTAGATGTTCTAGTAAACAATGCGGGATATGGTCAATTTGGATGCACAGAAGATGTATCTGTTGATGATTTTAGAAAACAATTTGAGACCAATTTCTTTAGCATTGTAAGAATAATTCAAGAGGTTGCACCAATAATGAGAAAACAAAAATCAGGAAACATCATCAACATTAGTTCAGTTGCAGGAAGAATGGGCCTTCCAGGATCTCCGGCATATATTAGTTCAAAGTTTGCATTAGAAGGTTTAGGCGAATGCCTACGATACGAACTCGGACAGTTCGGAATAAGGACGACTCTGATTGAACCCGGAGTGATCAAAACAAACTTTTTTGAATCAATGAAGATTCCAGAATCAAAGAAAGATCCAAAATACAAAGAAATTACTGAGCATATTCTCTCAGGACTAAAGATGATGGTACAGATGGGAACACCACCTTCTGAAGTTGCCAAAGTAATCATCAAAGCAATTCATGATGATGAAATGCTGCCCCGATACATCGTAGGAACTGATGCTGCCATGTTCTTGGAAGCAAAAAAGATGAAAACAGACATAGAATTTGAAAAATATCTCAGTAAAGAGCTATTTCCAGGCTGAAATAGCACTTGTACGTTAAATTGATATACACATAGAATAGAGTTTTCATCAAAGTCCGCAATTTTAATGTGAAAAAAATGAAATGGAAAACGCTACAACATAATGGAATCTTATTCCCACCTGAATATGAGGCACAGGGATTTACAATCAAGATCAAAGGTGAGACAGTATCACTTGATGTCAATCAAGAGGAGATGGTATATCAGTGGGCAAAAAAGAAGGACACCCCGTATGCTCAGGACAAGGTTTTTCAAAAAAACTTTACTGCAGATTTTGCAAAAACTCTAGATTCTAAATTTAAAAAAATATCATATGAAGACATTGATTTTTCAAATGCCTACAAAATAGTAGACAAGGAAAAGGATCTCAAAGAGATGATGACTAAAGAAGAGAAGAAAGCACTTGCTGCAAAAAGAAAAGAATTGCGAGAAAAATTGAAAGTAAAATACGGAATTGCCATAATGGATGGCAAAGAAGTAGAAGTAGGAAACTACATGGCAGAACCTCCGGGAATCTTTATTGGAAGAGGAGAACACCCACTTAGAGGAAGATGGAAACCCAGAGTAACTGCAAAAGATGTTACACTAAATCTAGGAAAAGAAGCCAAAGTACCTGAAGGTAAATGGGGGAAGATTATTCATGATAAGGACTCCATGTGGCTTGCAAGCTGGATGGATTTTCTCACACAAAAAAGAAAATATGTATGGCTTGCAGATACTGCAGGACTAAAACAAGACAGAGATAAAGAAAAGTACGAAAAGGCAGTAAAGCTTGCAAAGGAGATTGACAAAATTAAAGACAAGATTGTTGTAGACATGAAGAGTAAGGATCCAAAGATCAGCAGAATTGCAACTGCCTGTTATTTAATTTACAGAACCGCAATGAGGGTAGGAGACGAAAAAGATCCAGACGAGGCAGATACTGTAGGTGCCACTACCCTTAGAAAGGAACACATCAAAATTACTGCAAATACCATAGAGTTTGATTTTCTAGGTAAGGATAGTGTAAGATGGCAAGAGACAGTTGTAGCAGAAGGACATGATAAACAATTTCAAGAGAATCTAAAGAAACTGATTGAAAAGAAAAAACCAAAAGATGAGATCTTCGATGACATCACATCAAGACACGTCAACGCATATTATTCAAGTATTGTAAAGGGATTAACTGCAAAGGTATTCAGAACATACTTGGCAACTACAGTTGTCAAGAACTATCTGGTAGAGCATGACAAGATGAAAGGAAAGACTGCTACTGAGAAACTATACCATGCAAAATTAGCAAACCTTGAGGCAGCTATGATGTGTAATCATAAAAGAACAATTCCAAAAACTTTCGAGCAATCATTACAAAAGAAAAGAGACACACTAAAAAAAGTAAAGAAAGAAGAAGCCTGGAAGAAGACTGAAGAGACACTAAAAAAAGTACAGACATCCGAACCAAAGACAGATACTCAAAAGAAGAATAAAGAGAAAAGAATCAAGACTCTAAATGAACAAATCAGAAAACAAAAGAAGAAACAAAAAGAGAGATTGCAAAAATTAGAATTACAAATTGATTTGTCTGAAAAAACCAAAGACTACAACATCGGAACATCTTTGAGAAATTATATCGATCCTCGTGTATTCAAGGCATGGACTGATGAGGTAGGTGCTGAGTGGGAGAAACTATACACATCAGCACTACAAAAGAAATTCCTCTGGGTCAAAAATGAAAATGTAAAATGGAATGAAATAAAGTAAACTTTACACCTAATAATTAATCAATATATTTTAGAATCATTTAATTTCCCAGATTTTTAGGCATATAGTATGCCGGGGTAGCTCAGCCTGGTTAGAGTGCCAGTTCGCTTGGTAATCTCTAACGGTTCTCCAACTAAGGCAATACTCATAATCTGGAGGTCGCGAGTTCGAAACTGCAAGTGGATTTTATTCTTGAGTCTAAAGTGAGAATTACTCAAATTGCGAAACCCATTCTAAAAATAGTGTTGTAATTAAGACGCCTGCACCCATAATAATCCCACATGCAATCAAAAATCTAGTTTTCATTTTCTTTTTCTCCTACAAACGTCCCAATCTTTTTCCATTCACAACCCAGATTCAAAAAAACATGAGTTTCATTTGTATATCTTAAGGAATTTGCCATTCTTTCATTTGGGGAATCATTAGCACAACTATCAATTACCGTTTGAAGATCAGTATCCGTCATTTGGTTGTTATGCCAAGAATTTATCGGCAGTACACGAAATTCTTTGACGGCAGTTGTCGGAAAATCCCTAGAAGGTCTATCAAAAGTAACAGTGACATTGTAGATTCCAGGAATGTTTATTGTACCATGAACAGATTGTGCAGAAACATCTGTTTGAGAATCAATGACAAAGTCTGTCATTGGGACACCTGCAATACACGATGAGCTAGAAGACATCGCCATGGTTTCCCCATTTTGATCTGGAAAAGTAATTTTTTTGCTGCCACATGAATATCCGTATCCAGATATAACATATGAAAAATCATATTGTTCTCCTATACGATAGATATCCTTCATTCCTGTGATTTTAATTTCATAATGTTCTTCTCTAGAGGTAGGCTCAAAGACACCCTGTGCTCCTTGGCCTGATCCTATCCTCCTTCGTTCAATCTCACAATCTTTATCACAATCTTTAGGAATACTATTCCATACTGCCACAAAAATTATTGAAGATGCAATTATGATAGAGACAATAATTACAAAAAATATAGTTTTCATTTTCTTTTTCTCCAAATTACAAAAGCAGTTAGTGCTACAACTGGAATCAATATCAAAACAAAATGAACAGAGGCAGAACCAACAGGGACGTATCCTTCTGATAAACTTGCTACATAGTATGCAGTTACTTCTTCTTGTTTATGCTGTTCATAGAATTTTCCATCCTCGTGTGGAATTTCACCCTGAGTATAATAATACATGAAAACATTGTTGTGCTGAGAATCAGGCCCTTCTCTTCTCCATTCGTCTAGTCGTTTTTCTTTTATTGCTTCAAGCAATTCTGTTTTTTTGGATTCCATAAACTCTTCTCCTTTGTAATCATAATATGGTACCCAGTCATTTCTTTCATACATCTCTCCAGGATTATTGGCTCTAATGGCATAACAAGGAGCATCTGGCCAGTCTGGATTTTCCATGCAGATTGCAGTTACATGTTGCGAGTAACCAAACAATAAAACGAACATACAGGCAAATATTATCAAAAGTCTAGTTTTCATTTTCTTGTTCATTAAGACATTGATGCATTCGCGTTATCCAAGCGTCTGCAACATCCTCGCTTGGAAATTCAGGATAATGGTGGTTAAGATCTTCACAGTCCATATTAAGAAATTCTTGGGCAGAAGGAATAGATGAAACATCTTCAACGGCTGGTTCAGGAGGAGCAGTTTTAGGCGGATCCTTTAATGGAGTATGTTCAAGATCACCAATACCATCATCAGGATTATTTTCAGTAAGACATGTGTGTGTTAATGGTTGGTATGTGAATCCTTCATTGCAGAATCCATGATACTTTCGCTCAAAGTGAGTAGTACAAGAATCAGTATTACCGTTGTACACCAAATCACCTTCACAAGTAATTACACATTTGAACAATGCTTCATTGTAGTTTTGTCCGTCAGGACAAGAGTTTGGTTCATCTTGATTTTCTGAATTCAGTATAGGTCGTTTTTCAAGAATAGCATCAAAGCATTCATCAAATTTTTCTTGTGTAACTCCATTTGGCAATCCTGCCCAATCCAGATAGACGTGTACATCAACTTCTTCATCAAGCAAGTTTGAATATCTCAAAATATGCTCAAGCATTGGTTTGGTGCATCCCATTTCTTCAAATTGTTTTAGTGAGATACAAGCACCCATAGTCACGGCACTTCCAGTTTCACCAGAAGTTGCCCTATCTACGACAAAACAAATAGGATCAGTGACTGGATCATATGCAAGATGACTTTGGTTTAATTTTATTTCTCGCTGTTTTGCATTTTCAGACATTATGTTTGCACCAAGAGCTATGGCTGCACCCACTACCATAACAATTCCAATAATTATTAAAAATCTAGTTTTCACAATCCCCATCCTCGTCCAATTAATGTCCAAGCAGTATCAGAATCAACACATACCACGTTGGAATAATCATGTTTTATCAAAATTCTAAAATTCTCGTTTTTGCAAATGTTATTCTCACCTATTGCCTTGCTGAATTTCTCAACAACAGTTGTACCTCCCATACTAGATTCTGATACTGCAGGTGAATTCTTTAGTTTCTTGAAAAACTGGTGGGTATATGTTCCTGATTCTGGTAGTACAAAAGGGGATTTTACAAGGAATGGTTTTTCAGGTGTTACTATAAATTCAAATGACTTTGCAAGTTTGCTGTTCTGATAAAACTCGTTGCGTAGTTTTCGCGAGTCTTCTGAAAATTTGTCATGCTCTGCATCAGTTACATTATCTCCCCTTGGAAATGGAATCATCTTTTGTCCCTTTTCAAATGCATATCCTACAACTGCACTAAATGTTGAGTTTGCAGCAAAGTTATCTTTACTAAAATCTACTTTTTGCACTACAAAGAATTGCTCACCTGCCTTTACCATAGAGCGAGGAATCATGTTTTTTGTAAATATTGCAGCGTCACTTTTTATCTCCAGTTCCCCCCATGGAATCTTTTCATAGTCTACACGTTGGGAAATTTCATCTCTTGGTCCTAGAGATAAAATTAAAGAGTCAGTCCATCCGCTCTTGAGTAAGCCTGCTTGTGAATTATTTCCTTCAAAAGATACGCTGAGAAAAATTTTCTCGTACTCTATTGCAGGATCTACAGTTATTGTAACAGGTATTCTTCCAATGGAATTTTTATTCACAGATATTGGTTCAAAATTAAAACTTACATGCGATGCAGCATTTTCAGGTGAAATCTCAATGACAGGAATCACGTCATCAAGACCCCACGGACCTGCAGTATACTGCAGTTTGATATCAAAGGTGGTTGGAAAATGACGAGAGATTTCTGAAGGAATATTCTCAAAACTTGATGTTCCATGAAACGATTCAGATGCAAAAATATGTGGAATGGAAATTAGTAATCCAACAAATACAAACAAAATCAAAAGTCTAGTTTTCATTTTCCAAGTCTCCAGACAAACAACAGAACAAACAAAATTCCTGCTGCAACTCCCACTCCAACAAGTATTGTTATAACATCATATTCAGGATCAATTCCCAATCCACCTATACCAACTTTTTCTGATGCAAGTCTTAATGACTCATCATTCTTGTAAGAATCAGAGGGTGGTTGCATGTAAGGTTCTGAGATTTCTTCCCAGTCACAATATTTTGAGTTAAACTGCCATCCATCAATCTCCATTTGTGAAAACTCTTCACATAGTTTTTTGTTGGAATCTGGCAGGTAAGGAGACAAATGGCATTGCTGATCAGTTGAATTGTAATAGTGAACATTTCCACTACATGTACAAATATCAATTCTAGGACATGTTGGAAGTGGTGCCGGACCAGTTCTTTGTACAGAAGGATCATCTTTCCAAATACCATCTTCAAAAATCCATCCAGGTGTAGCCACAACCCACTTGCAGTCAAAGAAAACCCAATTATCACCATCAGGGCTAGGCCCACTTTTACAAGAAGGGAGAGGAGTTTGGACAGAGTCATCAACTACTACACAATGCCCTTTGTCAAAATAATATCCAGACTCACAAAGTTCACCTTCTAATAATCTAGAATCCCCACTTCGGATAATCAGATCAGTTCCGGCATATCCGTGTTGGTTTTCTTGCAGATATAACAAAACATGTTGTCCGACTTCATAGGGATAAGTTTCATAGGACATTCCATGAGGATCTCGCAAAAAAAGTCCAGGAACAGAAATGGATTTGTATTTATCTGGATTTTTAAATGAGTCTACCACTTGTATGTCATAAAGTGCAATACCAGATACCTCACGATAAGTATTTTCAGTTTTTGAGATTTCAGGTTCTGATAAAATTTCTACTGAAAGAATCTTGCCAACAATTACTATTTCAGAAAAATCAAATGCATGAGTAGGATCCAACATAGGAACAGCATTAGCTGTCATCACAACACCAGTAGACATCAAAAAAAATATCAAAAGTCTAGTTTTCATTTTCTTTACTCCACATCGACATAGTCGATTTTTTTACCACAGAAAGGACAGTAATCAATTGGCGTAAGAGTATCTTTTTCTACAATACAGAATTTTCCAATTTTGCTACTCCAAGATTTTACAACTGAAACATATTTCTCGAGTTTCTCACAGCAAAAATCCAACTCTTCTTCATTTTTAAATTCAGTAAAAGAGACATATTCGAATGCCTGAACATCTTTGCGAACATACACTTGCATGATTCAAGCTAAAATTATGATATTCATAAGAATTTCGAATCTTTACTCTTGCATTCTAAAGTAAAATCCTAGTTTTCACGGTATATCTTTTGTTTAATAAAACCACTATCCAAAAAATATGAAAGATCAGTATTTTGAATCTTCAAGTGCCAAGTTCCACCTACAATCGTATTACATCCTTCACCCATTCCAGTAGTTGAATGGTCAAAGATTGTCTTTACATCAAGGATGTCTTTTCCAAGATCTTCATAATATCTAGTTATGATATAATGCATCGCCTCAGAATTTTCTTGAGGATCTGATGAATCATAATTTCCAAAAATATTTCTATACTCTACATAGTACTGTTTTGTCTTTTCATGGTTTGACTCATGCCAAGGATAACTACACGAAGTTACTGGAAGCAAAACCCATGAAGTGTCTTCTATCAATCCACGAATAATACATATCTGAAGCCATTCAGAGTTTACTCGTTTGTTTTCAACAGTGTCAGTAAGTGCAGGTTCCCATGATTTCACCTGATTGCAAAATTCTTTGCTAAAGTATGGACCCGTTTCACCATAAGGATAATCAAAAGTTAAACGATTCCTACAGGTTTCATCAGGAAATCCCTTGCTAAATGGCTCCAGACATCCGCCTTGCTCTACATTAATTCGCTCACAGATCACATTATCAATATAGTAATGACCATTTGATGTTTTGGTAAATGGATAATCACTGAATTGATTTTTGTTTGAGCATTGTTCATCAATCATTAATGCAATTTCTGAAACCGTGCCGTCATATTCACCAATTTCAGAATAGGGTCTTGTCAAATCAAATGATTCAGGATATGTGTATGCAATTACCATAAGACTGGATGTAACAAAAACAGCAATGCAGATGAATATCAGGAATCTAGTTTTCATTTTTTAATACCAAAAACATATCATCATAGGAATATTCTGGGAAAAAGTGCGAGATAATTGATTTTTTGAGAAACTCTAGATTTTTTCCTTCTATCATGTAATAGTATCCGTCTCTGAATGTTATCTCATATGTTCTAAGGGATTCAGGCGTAGTACTGTCTTCATCCATTGCAGTTCCAGCAATCTTGATTTCAGTGTCACCTATCTGCCAATACTCCACATTAGATTTTGAAAAATCTGGATGTATTGTTCCAGTTCCCACCATCATGGTGATATATCCAACTTTGTTTGGAAAATCCAAATACCTTACAGTAGTAGAATGGTTTTCAGGAGTTATCTCAGACAAGGTGTATCCGGCAAACTCTGTTGGTATTGGAGGGTATTTTGGATAGTGTTTTGCAAATGATTCGGCAAGAAATTCAGAGTTTTGACGTATCTCATCTAGAGACATATTTCTGCCATATGCAACCACACCGTTTTCAGATGGAGTGAATGTGGGAGGTTCAACATACATCATTCCGTTTTTATCAATTGAAAGTTCAAGGTATGGAAGCGCAGTCATGGCAGTTGTTCTGTGTGTTGCACCATAAGTTATGGCACCATCAATAACTCTGTACATTCCTCCCTGACATGGGTTCTCAATTCGTTGTCGTCCTACATCAGGCCAATACTTTACAATGCAGGGATCATCTAGAGCCTTGGCACTGTATGCTCTGAATGCAGAAACATCATTTTCGGCACCGCCCATCCATTCAGGCAATCGGATTAGCATGAATAACTGGTGTGTGTCCTCTTTATCCTCAGGATCAGGATAATAGAAGAATTCCACGCTGTTTGGTTTCATCAATGTAATGTCTGACCAGTCAACTTCTTTCTCATTTTCATCAATTATAGGAACTTTGTAATGCGTTTTTTCTCCTTCTGCATTACGCATTTCAAATTCTACAAAAACTCTGTCTTCAAATGTGATCTTTGGAAAAGGACGTTCAGCATAAGGACTGAGTTTCCAATCAGCATCAAAGACTATTTTTTTATGTAAAGTTTGCCCCATATCATCACTATATGCATACCAAACTTCAGTAGCATGTCTTTCTGAAAGTCCGGTAAAATGTAAAATTCCATCTAAAGATTCCACATCAACACGAGCCCCAAACAATTTTGCTTCCCTATCAAACCATTCTGCTCTATCAGTGCTTGTTGCAAACCATATGTTTTTCTCTTCTTGGGAATCCGTATCCTCTCTCCAGACTAAAATGACATTATCATCAAATGCCTCCATATCAAATTCAAAGGATCTAGTATCAAAACGACTCATGAGTTTTTGTTGTCCAAACGATTCTCCATAATTGTCAGATTTTGTAAAATAAAGATGAGTCAGGTGGTCATTTTCTTCAGTGATAAAATTCTGATGCCAGACAAAATAGATGGACTCATCAGAAAAATCTATCTTATAATGATCAATGTAATTTCTATCCTGACTGATGTTTTTTACTTCGAAGGTTTTGCCAAAATCATTGCTTATTGCCAAAAATACATCAGACCAGGAATGCTCAGAGGTAACCCAACTAACAAAGACAAAATTTTCAAAAGAATAGATTTGCCAATCCCAGAACAAAATATCATCAGTATAGTATAGTCCTTTGGTCAACTCAGCAGAGTCTAGAATTAATGGCTCATCAACAGTTGTTCTAGTAAAGATCAGTTCTGTTTTTGTGTGAGAACCAGCTCCACCCTTATCACCAGTAATCTTGTATTCATAATCCCTGTCATAATCTGGATGATACGAAGCATCAGTATGCATACCAGGAATCAAATATGCTGCACCAAATGCGCCGCTAATTACAGTAATTCCTAAAATTACAATTGAGAGAATTTTGTATCTAGTCTTCATTGGCATTCAAGTGCTATACGCACTCCCCTATCTTCAAGTACTGACTCAACTTCATCCAGATGTTCCAAGGATTCTATTAGTCTTGCACCACTTCCCTCAGGTGACCACAAGCCTTCAATGGTAATGCGAAGTTTTTCATTTTGCATGTCGGTAATCAGGATGTATCTATCTGACCAATCAAATCTCCAATCTAATTTTTTAATCTCATTTAGAACTGTTTTTGCAAAAACTTCCCTGTCTACTTTGTGAGTTGTTTGGACTAGAATTTGTGTATTGCAATAGACATCATTTTCAGGCAAGTCATATGTAGGATTCATCTTTATTGGAAAATCAATCAAGATTGTTCCTGTAATTACTAGAGATCCTGTAACAATTATGCCAATTATTATCAAAAGTTTAGTTTTCATTTTCTAAATTCCAAAGTCATGTCCAAAACTACTTTCAATTATTTCAGGATATTTACAGGTAACTGGATTCTCTGATGCTGCACCTATATGCCAAGTTGCAACATAATCTATTTCATCAATTGTAATTATTCCCAAATACTGCATTACCTCAAGATTTTTTCCATTATTAGTACAAAATGCTACAAATGTATCATATTTTTCTACAGTTTTTGTAAATTCAAATTCAGTCATATGCCATCTGTCAAGTGTTTTTTTTGGATACTTTTCAGAATTATCTGAAAAAGTAATCATTGCAGTATCTTGAGTTATCAGAGTGATTTCTTTCATTGTCCAATATCCAGTAATGTTGTGTAGTGGTTCAAGATGGAGTTCTCCACTAATCCCATTATCTCCTATGGGGTGAGTAAATTTGAAATCATCACCTCCATTTGGTTTCTTGTAACAATATTGATTGTTTGTTGGAGTAACAAAACATGTAGAATCATCTAGCTGTTTGATTTCTTGAAATCTGTCTGGATAATTGGAACTTATCCAATCATCTAACACAAAATCATTTAGAGGTTGTGCGATGTTGTAAAAATTATCTATTGATTCATAATTTAATGAAATTAGGATTAATGGTACCATTATTGTGCTAATTACAAATAATGTGTTTACAGCATTCATAATTATTCAAACTAAAATTATGAGATTCATAAAGACTTCGAATCTTTTACCCTAACAAAATCAAGAAACTATAGACGTCGATATAGTTCCTTGAATTCCAATGATAAATCATAGGAGATGTTAAGCAAGTGTGCAATCTGGTTCATCGAAGTTTTTTTCTGTCCCAAGCGTCTTAGAATCATCAGTGATTTTTGAGGAGAGTTTGCAAGTAGTGGTTTTTGATCAGACCAAGTAAGAAATGACTCCTCCACATCCAAACAAAAGTTGAGAATGTATTCTTTCCAATGAGGCATCATGTGTAATGCCTTTTGATTCAATAACACCAAAGACAATTCACGAAACTGGTTTTTTCGATCACCATACAAAATATCCAAAGCCAAGCGGGTTTTCTGCTCATCGTATTTTGTATTAAGCACATACATTCCAATTAGACTCATGAGTATACTATGTCATAATGATAGATAAAGACAACAACATATTCCCAAAGAAAAAAATTATTTTAAAAATTTAACAGGTACATAAAAAATGAAATAGAAAAAAATTATTCCAGATGAGCAGTTACACGGTTTGTTTGATAACTACCAGCAGAACTTCCTATTGGAACTGCGCATAGACTCTTTGGATCAATTCCTGTTTGCTCTGTACTGGTTTTCTTGCTCTTCTTATCACTCCAGATGAAAAATCCAACTGCAAGTGCAACTCCTGCACCAGACATTGCATACATTATTGGAACCTGAGTGTCGTTTTCGTTTCCCCTGTCAGGGGCAGAATCTGCAATCGAAAGCATTTCAACACCCCCATGACGGGATTCCTGAACATAGCCTTCGATAATTATGGTTGCGTCATCTTGGGATTCAATTGATTTTATAGAATATCGTTCCCCATGAATTGTAAATTCTTCAGCATAGCTCCTGTCTTGGCACAATCCCAAGTATACAGAGCAGATACCCATGGAATAGTTTGTAATTACGCCTCCTGAAAATCCATATTCCTGGGTTTCACTCATCTTTGCAGTAGGATCAAACATGGATTCCCACTTTGATAGCGGTAAATCACTTAGGCCGCTAGTATCAAGGAATTTTAATTCCAACAATCGCATCGCCTCTGAATCAGACAGATAATCCAATACATTAGGCATTACTGCTAGCAGTACTGATTTTGGGGAGTTGATATCATACATTCCATACTCAGATGATACTGCAACAACATCAGGTATTTCAAACCCCCTCCATTCAGAATCAAGTGTTGAATCACCAACAAAATGACCATACATTACAGGCTGTAAAATTATTTTAAACTCTATGCTAACCGAGTTTTGTTGCGGAATAACAATTGCAGAATATACACCGTCAATCCCACTTACTCTTACAAATGATTTTTTTTCCAGTTCCGCATTTATCAAATCAATTAGTATTGCAGAATTTTCTGAATCAAGATCAATTCGTACATTATATTTTTTGTCCCCAACAAGTTCAGATAATTGACTGTTCTCATCATACTGTATTGATATGATTCTAGTAAACTGAAATGATGGAACAAACTCTTCGGAATTTTTTGGAATTGCAGCATCTAGTTGTACTGCATGTGCAGGTAGAAAAGAAAGTGATGCCAGTAAAATGCCAGCTAGAAAAATTCTTCTCAGCATGTATCATATAGTGGAATAATTGTATAAAACACAAATATGAAATTATTTTTTTTGGGAAAACTGTTCTGTTTTTTTATATCAGATTCTAAATAAAAACGCCATGAAAAAAACAAGTTCAATCTATGCCGGAATGTTGTTTTCTGCAATGCTTGTTGTAGTAATTCAGCCAGCCTTTGCACAGTATGACGTTCTTGACAAAGGATCATTGTATGATTGGCTAGAAGATCCTGCAAACAAAAAGACCATTGCAACAAATCCTGATGCATTTGGTTCTGGAACTCCATACTTTGCAGCAGATGGAATAGTTGGTGCATCAATACTTGCAGGCGGAGTGTTTGGCGGAATTGCAGCGTCTTTCTTCATCAGAGGAAGAAAAGGCAAGTATGCAGCCATGGGAAGGGGTTAAACCTCCCATTTTTTGTGCCTAAATTTCCACAGATATTTAAAGAAAAATGATTTTCTCAAAAAAAAGAAAAAGTAGTATTTCTTAAGTATTATTTTGACCTATTATCATCAATGCCAAACCAGTTTTCTCAGTTATTGTGTATTGACACAATACGAAATGCAAATAACCATCTAGAGCCAGGACAGAGCACCATGCTTGCATGTGAGAGCAAGCCCAAGTCCAAAGTAAAGTCTGCACTGACTATTCTAAAAGATCATGACTATTCACTATGGATTGAGCTGTACGAACATAATCTTGCAGAAAAAATTATTGGAATTTATTCTGATGCAATAAAACGAAAAATTCTGTTGCACATTGACAAACCAATTCCAAAAGACGAGATGTTAAGACATGCAGGAGTTTCACAGTCAGGAGCTTACCGTAAATTCAACGAGCTGTTACAAGATGGTTTTATTTTGCCTGTAGGATACACAAAGACTACAAATCGTGTTCGTTTGTATGACAAAATAATTTCAAAGGCAGAGTTTAGTGTATCTACAAGAGTTAGTCAGATACGACTTCAGGTAAACCTGTCACGTTTACCAAAGTATCCAATAGGAGAGGCCGTTTATCCATGACTGCAATGGAGACTCTCCTAGCTTCACCTTTTGAGAAAACATTTTCAGATTTTGTCAGTTATGACGAAATAACAAAAATAAAAAATTCATTGTTTGAGCAGCATCACATGACCTTATTGTCATCAATTAAAGATTTTGAGAAATTCCAAACGATTACAGGGCAAGTTCTCGGAGATGACTGCACACCATTAATTAAAAAAACCCTAGATGTAATTTGTCGTCTTGAATCAAAAGCAAGACACACAGTTGAGATTAAAGACGAGTCATTGAAAAGTGCAATTTTAGAATCCTTTGATGATCCAGTAAAAAAACAAATCCTAGACATTGCATTTGACTATCCAATCACTATCTGGGAGATTGTATCAAGGGCAAAAAAAGATACAGAAAATATTTCTGAAAACATTTCATATTTGATTTCACACGGACTGCTTGCCACAAATGATTTGGGGGATTCAGAGCACAACAAAAAATACTATTCCACGATTGATAGTTTTGAAGTAAAGGTAGACGATGACGAGTTTAACATGTATGTGACGATTAACGAGATTGCAAATTCTGATCCGCTAAAGATCATCTGCTAAATTCTGTTTTTAGGCTCAAAATTATGAAAATATACGGGATATTCCTAACAGTCTTGCTTCTAAGCGGTTCAATATCGATTGTATTTGCGCATCCAGATACTATGGGAGTGTCAGTTCAAAATCAAAATGGGATGATCCTATACGAAAACCAGTTAGGAATTAGTGAAAAAAAGACAGAGTCAATAGAACTATTTTCAACTGAATGGCTTTATCAGAATTTTATTGTAATGCTTTCATTCATAATCATCACAGTTATGATGGCAGTTAGTACAATAACGTACAAAGAAGATTTGCAATCATTAAAGATGAAACATAGAATTCACAGCATTCTACTTTTTAATCAAAAATGAATTCACTGCACATTCACTCTCCAATAATTATCAAAAATCTAGTTTTTATTTTATTAAAATCCAGAATTACATTGTTCAAAGTATTTCTTTACACTTGATTTTAAGAGATAAATTATGACAACACCGGTTAACGCAGTACTCAAAATACTCTCAAATGCACTTGCTAATTGGAATGAAAACAGTATCCAAGTTACAATAACACTTGTAGACAAGACAATGATTGTTGGTATTCTTATCCATGCCTTACCATCCCAGAATGCCCATGCAACAACAAAATTGAACATGGCCAACCCCAATCCATAGGCGGTCAAAGAATTTTGCACCAGATCGTCTGCAAATATTTCCAACAGATTCGCTCCACCAAACATGCCAATTGAATGGGTGTAAAAATAATAGATTCCCTCAAGTACAAACCAAATTGCAACAATGGTAATTCCATGTGGTCGTTGTAATTTTTTGGGAAGAGCCATACGTTACATCTCAAAAATATGATATTCATAAAGACTTCGTATCTTTTACTTCTGGTAGATTAAATGTTCAATTCACCATTTTAGAGGACAGTTATCCAAAATATCTCTTGGAAGAGGATTTGAAACAATGCATAATGTGTCACCATCCTTCCAAGCCTTTAACACTACTCTGTCTTTTTCTAAAAGCAATTCAACATCACTATTTTGTGCATGTGCCACATACTTGTAGGGGATTCCTTTGGAATCAGGAAATTCAGTAATCTCGCGGTCTGAATATTTTTCTTTGAAAGTTTTGATTAGTTCTTCAATGTCAGAATCATTTGAGATAGTTTCAGGCTCAGAAATATCACTGAATAAATTCCAAGCACCATAAAATGCAAAAAGTAGCAAAAAGCCAATGCCAACATTTCTTGCAAATGTCTTTTTGTATTCAGGACCTACTGGCGTGAAAAAATAATTAAGACCGTTCAATTTCTAAAATGTTCTGCCAACCATAGGTCTTGTAATGAATTTTGAGATCTTTATGTTATAGTCAAGATAGCAAGTACCGCACATTCCACCACTGCCAAGGGATTTTTTTGCATTTCCACAACAAATACAGCACATCATTTGTTGTTCATCAAAATCCGATTTTTCAAGTATTGCAGACTCTATTTCTTTTCTGATAGAATCAATTTCTTTGTCAGACAAATTATCCAAAATTAGTGCGTCAATGTATGCCTGATTCTCAGAAAACAATGGTAGTCCACGTGCAAGCTTCATCTGAATTTGTTCAAGTCGTTCCTTATCGCCAATATTTTTTGTAAGCAGTAAATCTATTTTTTTAATGACAACTTGCTTTAATTTGAAGGAATTCATGCGTTCACAGAAATCAGATATTCAAACCAACATCAACTGATGCAGTTTTTTTATCTTTAGATGGGCAAGATTTTCCTTCATGTGATCCGTCTTTGTATTCTTCCCCGCCATCAACTGATGCAGAGGTTTGAGCAACTGCTGTATCTACTGTAAGCCCCATGGTTAGAATTACAGTAAGGGTAAATATTGAAAACATTGCAATTTTTGAATCCATGTATGTCATAACAGGTTTTAACATTTAACTTTTATTCACATTTGTTATCTAACAATTCAGAAGCTATTCTTAGTTTCACCACTCTAGATATAATGAATAAGCCTATGCGTTCTTAGTTCTTCCTCATACATAGTCATAAACCCACAATGTGTGCACTCAAAGAAAGGGTTTTCATTTATCTTGGATAATTTTTCTAGTTTTGTCTTCATGCCCTCACCATCAATAGGTTCTATCTTGATGTCATCACCCTTTGGAACTATCTGAAAGTTTTCTCTCAAGTTGACAGAGTCCAGAAACTCTTCAATTGCAGAGATTACTTTATGCTTGTCTATTGAAAATTCATCGAAGGATTCAAGAAAAAACTTGTCAGACTTTAGAATTGGGAGTGCTCCCAGTTTGTCAGCTACGAAGATCAGCAGTTTGTCTTTTATTGCAAGTGAGTGAGAACAATCTACTGAAATCATTTCTTTTTCTTCTTTTTAATTGCATAAATTACAATAAACAATACAATCAATCCTGCACCAAGACTCTCAATTATTATCATCACTTCAGGATTTGAGAGGGATTCTCCCCTTAGCTGGTCTATTTCATGTTCTTCAATTTTGTTTTCAGGAACACAAACCCCATCAAGTAGTACATTTCCAACCCCACAAACCTGCTCATCAGTTAGTTCATCAGTACTATCAGATTTTGTTATCTCCAAAATTGCCACATAGTCAGGATTTTCGGTGCTGATGGGATGTGGCTTTACATCAATTAGGGTAATTGTGTATGGTGTGATGTATGTGAGTGGTTTTCCAATTTCAAATCCACCTCCAATTTTATGAGTTTCATTGCTAACGTGGATCATTGCTGAAACTTTTCCTTCCCAAACACATGTCACATCCAAAGGACATCTAGAATCCTCTATATCATAAAAATACAGTTTCAAACTATCATAGAGAAGAGTTTCATCAAATTTTATTTCGATTTCTTCTGCAAATGATTCAGTGATTGTAGAAACCATCACAAATGCAATAATTATCAAAAGTCTAGTTTTCATTTTATTCTCCGTGATCAGCAGTAATTCTCGTCAGTTGCAGATTTTTGTCAACTGTGATTACGATTTGTTTTATTTCTCCCTGTTTTTCTACAACAAAAGCATATTGGCAATATCTTGGCATGTTTTCCACATTTCCCAAATTTTTAAACTCTGAATCAGGATAGTTATTCAAAAAGTTCTTGACTACAAGAAAGTCTGTTTTTCCTCTCAGCCATTCCTCTGTAACATCACAATCCAGAGGAAATAGACGCTCAAAAGATAGAATATTCATGTACAAGACAGCGCCAATTATCAATATGGAAAAAATTGTAACTGAAAGCCAAAATATTTTCCTAGTTTTCATGTTCTAATTCTCCAATAGATTGTGCTCGATCTTTAGTTTCTTGAGTCATACAAATACCAGAAAAATAAACTTCATTCTTATTACAACCGTACAATTCATGTTCTACCACATTATCCCAAGATAGACCAATATTCCACACATTATACTCAGTCAAATCTTCCCATTCCTCCACAACACTTGCGCATTGTGCATCCACAAAATCATTGGTCTCAGTTAGTTCATACCACAAATCAGAATCAGGTGCACTAAGCATTATCAAATCAAAGAGTTTTGCACATTTTTGGTTTCTCTCAGGATCCGTAGTTATCTCAAATTTGTAATGATGATTTACAAAATCTTCCCAGTAAACCTGATTCCAAGTAAAATCGTTATCTTCAGTTAGATATGCCCATTTATCTACAAATTGTGCACACCCTTGTTCAATAAATTCTTCATCATTGTTTAGGGCTGAAGAAAATAATGGTGGCTCTGCTGAACAATCAGAGGTATCACACCCATCAAAATTTTCTAAAAACTCATGTTTAATAGAATCAAATCTATCTGCACACCAAGAAAGTTTTATTGATGAAGGCCAGCTTAATGGTTCAGTGTTGTTGTTTTGGATTCTCTGCAACAGTTCATCTACATCTACAAATTCAAATGGAATGCACCTGTCAATACCAATACCAGAATTCGGAGGTGTAGGTATTTCTTCACAGTATGAAACAATAGAATCAATCCCATAATTTAGAGTACCAATATGTGAAGGAACTTCAAATTCGATGCATTGATCATTGTGTCTTATTTCACCAGGTCTACAATCAGTAGACATCATCATTCCAGTAAACAATTTAATTTCCTGATTATATACAAGAGAAGATGAAGTTATGGAAATTGCAAATATTACGATTCCAATTATTATCAAAAGTCTAGTTTTCATTTTCCAACTCAAAAACTAAATTTGTATAATATCCGTGTGTTGCATCTTCTCTGACGTTTTCCATAATACACAACATTGATTCATTTTCAATTATTTTGGCATTGTCTGGAAATATTACGTCTGTCTCAAATAATGAACCATATCTAATGTTGTAAATTCCATCTGAATCTGGAAGATATCCCATCTGTCCAGATTTCATGATCACAGTTCTCACGTCTGGTTTTATTGGAATTCCCGATGGATGTGCTGATTCTCCATTTACTCTTTGATCTCCACAAAACATCGGATATCCGTGTCCGTCTGCAGGAATTCCATATTTGTCCCTTGGAATTTTAGAGTCATCCCATGCATCATCTCCATTCTCATCAAAGAATCCCCATCCTTGTCGATGTGACTCTGGCAAAAAATCCCATGTTACTCCTCGATTGTCCCCATTATGCCTTATTGGCTGAAACTGCCAAAATGTTGCACTTCCTACCGCATTCTCAGATATTTCTGTAATTGTAATTGGAATCATTCCTCTTTTGTTAATTGAATCACCAATCTCCAACACTATGCGTGAGGTTGGGCCAGGAGAATATTGGTGAAATGTATTTTCTTTTGGAATATCTTCTACATAGTCTTGGTTGATTTCATCCCAAGTGCCATCAATTATTGCGGAATGTACTTTGTTTATCTGTGCCACTTGCATTGCAACATTTTTTGTATCAGGTGTTTCAGTTACCACTTCAAATGGACCATCACTGAGAATGTCTTTGGTGTTCATCACAACAAATGTCCCATTGATTGTAACAATTGGAGGAATTGTTTTTCTTACATTTACGATATCAAGATTGATGGAATCCTCAACCCCTCCAGATAAAAATGTGGGACTGGACTCGATGAATTTTTTTGCAGCATCCAATGACAAAATCTCTTGTCCATTTTCTAAGAGCCATCCCCTGTTTACCAACTCATCATGACTGTCTGCACTGACACATACGGGCATATCATCTCGTTGTCTTAGTGACAAAACATATCCCACAGTACGATCTTCTTTGCATTGTACATCTGAGAGTTCTGTACCTGAGGATATTTGTTTGATTGGTGGTTTGATATCTAGATTCTTACCAAAACAGGTGTAATCATCTCCATAGCTGAGATTCATAACATCTCCAAATGACTCACCATTGTCATTACTAAATGAATACAACAAACAGTTCTTGTCATTGTTTCCTTCTGTTACAAAATGAACATTGTTTCCATCTGATGCAAACTTTGGCATCCAGCCAATTCTCGTCTGAATATCTTTTAGGATGTCTACAGGCACTGAATATTCATTGTCAGTTTTTGATGCAAAATATACTGCTGCGTCATTATATGGTAGATTTTTTCCAGTTACTGCAATCTGATGCAGATTGTCACCTTCCAGTATTGTTGTAATGTATCCATGGTCTACTATCTTTTCATTTAGTGGTACTGTCATTACGGTAAAATCCTGACCGTTGTTGGTACTGTATGCAAGAAAGATCTTAAACTCTTGAGTCTCCCCATCCCAATATTCGGATTTCCATAATACATACACAGAGTCATCATAAGCAAACACAAAATCCCCCTCCGCACCCACAGTGTCAATTGACTTAGGATCTGAATCAAACGTGATTATCTCACCAAACGTATCTCCACCATCATGGCTTTTTGTAAAGACTTGGTACCATCTCTCAGTGATTCCCCAGTCTCCCTTTTCATATACTCTTTCTCTCCATGAGACATAGACGTTTTCGTCATACACTGCAAATTGTGGATGAGTTACACTAGTAGTGCCTCCATTGACATTTACAATATCAGACAGTTCTCCAGTAGGCAAAATTTTTCTAAGATACAATGAACCAATTTCATCAAAGTCATTTCGGTCATCAGACAAAATGTAAATTGTGTCATCATACACTTGTATCCTTATGTCTTGATCTGATTGTTCATGATTAAACAGAACTGTTGGTTCTGAAAATGTCTCACCATAGTCATCACTTGTTACAAATATGATGCTGCTTTGTCTTGCTTCTCTATTCCAATTACTTCCAAACACATAGAGGATATCATTTACTTGGTGTACTGATGCAGGACGGAAAATTGACTGGTTGTTCTCAGGAATTGACTTTGGTTCACTGAATGTTTTTCCATCATCATTGCTTTTTGCAAAAAACATCTGTTCATCACCATCTTCAGATACTCTGTCTTCCCATAGCAGATAGACATTATTTTCAAAAACATGAATTTGTGGATGTGGATAAAACGATGTTCCATTTGTTATATTGATTGGGACTTGTATTGTTTTTCCATCTGTGATCTTTGTAAAATAAACATCACCAAAATTTGGATGATTGCTATCCATCCAAACTACATATGCATCATCTTCAGTTACTGCAATGCTTGGATCATTACTGCCTCTTGATGTTTCTTCATTGTGGTATGCATCAGCAGATACCATACCAATTGTTGTAAATGCAATCAAAAATATAATTAAAAGTCTAGCCTTCATTTTCTATTTCTCCAAGACTGTTACTGTACCTGTAATCCAAGGTCCGGGAGTTCCATGATAATTAAAAATTCCAGTGTTGTTAAATGTCACAGACGATGACTCTCCAGGTCTCATCATTCCAGTTGACCATCTTTCATTGCCGCCCTTGTCACTGACAAGTGTGTGGACTGTATCATCATCGTTAATCCAAGTAATCGTATTATTCTTGCCTAAAACAACCGTAATTTCTTCTGGAATCAATGAGGCGCTTCCGTGAATAACTGCACCTAACGGAATTATGACATAAGATTGCTCTTCACTAAAATCCCACTTTGATATCGTTATGTTTTGATTTTCCATCCCACAATAGTATTCCTCCAAGGGCATCCTTTCATAACCTGAATCACCCACTACAAGATACCGTCCTTCCTTTTCACAGACAGGAAATGGTTCAAAATCTGTTTCATCCCAGAATTTTAAAACAGGGTAAAAGGAATCAAAGAAAGGGCAAGAGTACATAATTCTATCCTCGTACACCAGATCATCAAGTGTGTGTTCATTGCCAGTTTCTTGTTTTAGATAGTACACTTCTAGTGTTGGATGCGTGCATGGAATAGCATATCCTGTTTCAATTACAGTGAATGTAGGACGTTCTCCATAGTCCAAATTTCTAGTAAAGTCTTTGATCCTAATATTCAGAGAAGGAGTTGTCACAGGACCATCTTCTTCATATCTAATCTGGATGTACTCTTTTTTCTCATCAAAACTCAATTCTTCTGAATCAACAGCATCCATGATGTTATTGATACCCAAATCTCTTGCTTTTTTCATTATTCCTGGTTCGGATTCGGACCATTCATCAAGATAAATTCCGTCGTTGAAGAAAACAATTCGGATATCATCAGGATACTCAGATATCATTTTTTCAATTTCAGCATTAAAATGATCCTTTTCAACTATTACAATAATTTCTTGTGTGCGATGATCAAGGTTTACTCCAAAAGAGGATAAAGATTTTTGTTGATGTAATTGAGTGATTCTATCTCTAAGATCAAGCTCAACTGCTTCTAGTTTCTCTTTTCTTTCTGGTTCTATGTAGTATTTATCACCAAGTTTTGCAGATTTATCTTCTTTTTCCTCCATAGCGCCCACATGTTCGCCATAATCAGAATATCTATCAAGTACAGCAAATGTGACAAATGGAATTGTCGCCATCATAAGTATTCCAATAATTATCAAAAGTCTAGTTTTCATTATCCACAATCTCTGAACATTTAGCTAATCTGTTTTCTGTTATTTGTTTATGGTCTTCAAACCAATATTGTTGGCCACTATGATACCTTTCATACAATTCTTCACATGATGCATTTACTGCAAAAGATTCTTCAATATCACTACAATCAAGGGTTTTCTCTCTTGCAAATTCTCGGTTATCACTACTACGATATTCACCTTCTGTATTCCTTTGGATAATTTCATCACATGACATTTGTTGTAAATTTTCCATCTCGGTTACAATTCCTTTGTCCATTCCAAGTTCATTTGCTTGAGATTGTAATGACTCTTGTTCATTAATGCATTCATGCATTCTTGTGTTCCAAGCATCTGCAACCTCTTCGCTAGGAAACTCTGGAAAGATATGATTCAAATCATCACAATCCATTTTCAGAAACTCTTGTGCAGAAGGAATAGACGAGTTATCTCTAATTTTTTCTAGACAATCCAACATTTCCTGCCCACCCTTACCATATGTGAATCTGCAATCTTTTGCGGTTTTTGGTTCATTAATTACTGAAATTGCATAAACTATACCAGACGAAACAACAATTATCACAATTATAGATATGATGATGAGTCTAGTTTTCATCTCTAGAGACTGCCTCGTATCCTATATGACCCATGTTCAATCTGACCTCAACGAATGGATCATCCTCATATAGAGAAACAAGTTCTTTCATGGCATCTTCAAACTCTTTTTCAAGACTTTTCAAATCGTCAATCTTGTTCTCAAGTAGTGATTCTTTTTCGGATTCAAGATTTTCTCTAATCTCACCAATTTTTATGCTCAATTCCTCTTTTGACATGCCTGAGCGTTGGTTGTAATCAACAGTTGCATTCTTTTCATCAATCTTTGATGCAGTTAGGGCATCTTCATATTTTATGTCATATTCTTTTTTTAGTTTGATTTGATTCTCTTCAAACTCTTTTTTAATTTCCCATATTTGCTGATTGACTTTTTCTACTCTTTCAGATGCATCCTTGTTTTCTATACTGGCTGCCACATAATCATCTGCACTATGAGATTCTGCCAGTCCTTGCTCTATCCAATCTTTTGCAGTATCATCAAGGACACATGAATATTTTTCAGTTTCAAGATTAAATATTACAGTAAATCCGTCATTGCATTTTGTAAGTGGAGAGACGACCTCTTGATCAAATCTATTTTGCACATCACCTGTAATCTCACCCATTCCATGTCTTACCCACATCTCTGCAGTAGCTATACTTACACAGACATAATCATCTGCATGGAATCTGTATACTACTACATTTCCTTCTCTGCATTCAGTATCAGGGTTTGTTTTTCCAAGATCTTCCCACGATAAAGAGTCATTTGGATTTGCTTGAAGATATGCAGGGTTTGTCCTATAATCCTCATAGTATTTTCTTAGTTGCTCTCCAGTTATCTGCGAATCAATGAATTTCCCTTCTTCATCAAATAGAATTTGTTGTGAATAGTATGCCAAGTTATGATTAACATTAAACTGCGAATTTGTCTCTATTAGCTCAATACGTTTAGTTTCAGCTGCTACAAGATATGCTTGTAGAGCATCACGTCGAGAACCCCCGTCATCTAGTACTTTTTTGAATGCATCTCTTCCTGCCTCAACTTTTTGTTCCTTGAATTCAAACTGATCCCAAAAGACATCTTGTACTTGAGAGTCAGGAATCTTATCTACAAACCTGTCAAAGGCATTGTAAGAAGAATAGTAATCCCACAGTTTTTCCCAATCTGCAAGATCCTGATTTAGTATTTCAAGGGATTTGGATCTTTTAGCCTCCAGTTCTTTTTGTGCGGCTAGTTTTTCATAGTTTCTTTGTTCTAGTTCTTCAATCCATTTTTTTGTCTGTTCAATTTTTTTTAGAATGTCTTGTGCCAAGGGATTATTTTGAAGATCATCTGATAGAGTAGTCTGCTCGCTTGTTTCTTGGGCAAACACTGGACTCATGGCAAAAAATAGTGCAAAGACAACACTTGTTGCAACAACCCCCAAACCACGCATAAAATACCGAATGAATTTTTCTATATAACAGGTACTGATGATTTATCAGTGTATCAGAACTGGGCAAGATACGAATATCGTATTTTATGAAAAATTAGGCATTACTTTCATACATGAAAATCAGTTATGGAAAATATCTGCCCTCGTTATATTGAATTTTGTCGTTATTTTTACCATGAAGAAATACAGTATTGCAACATTCTTTCTGTTAGCAATTTTGGTTCTATCCCTGCCTACTGGCTTTGCTTTTGCAAGCGAAGATGACGATAGATACGATGATGACAAGTATGATGACGATAGATACGATGATGACAAGTATGATGACGATAGATACGATGATGACAAGTATGATGACGATAGATACGATGATGACAAGTATGATGACGATAGATACGATGATGACAAGTATGATGACGATAGATACGATGATGACAAGTATGATGACGATAGATACGATGATGACAAGTATGATGACGATAGATACGATGATGATGAAAAAACAGAACTAACTAGTCTTAGAGAAGAAAATCAAAAACTACGTGAAGAAATTAAATCATTGCAAGAACAACTGGCAGACATGCAGCAAGTCCTAATGGAGCAAATCAAAGTAATTATGGAAACTTTGGCAACCATAAAGTCTCAATAACTTCTTTTTTATTTTTTTGAACCCTTGTATTCAAGATTATTCTATATACAGCATGTGATGCTTGTGAATCCAGAATTTCCGTTATTGAAAACCAATTATGGAAATAGTCTTTCCTGTTTTATTCTTTAATGGTGTAATGATAACTGTGTGTTGATATGGTGAAACAAGATATTTTTTCAATGAAAAGATCCAAAAACATAGGCGGTTTTGTAATCGCAGTATCTGTATTGTTCGTCCTATCTCTCTGTGTTGGGTCTGCACCAGCATCAGCACATACTTCAGTTAATGTAGAGAATATCAAAATTGATGTAGGGTGGGGAATCGAACCTCCTGTTGTAGGAATTAGAAATGATTTTGTCTTTAAAATAGTTGAAGTGGGCGAGACTGAAGGGACGTACAAGGGAATTACTAGTGCTTTCAAAAATATAGATGCAACTGCAATGTATGGAGGGGCTACCAAAAAAATCGATATCAATTCAGATCCTAGACCAGGATATTATTATTCACCTGTAATTCCGACAAAAACAGGCTCAATAATCATGGATATCAAAGGAGAGATTAACGGAATAAACATAGACGTGCAGATTCCCATTGAAGATGTAGAATCTACTGCAATACTTGATTTTCCACAACAAAATGCTCAAACATCCAGTTCCGAAGTTTTGGCTTTAAAAAATGCAATCGCCTCACTCCAAAAAAAAGTATCTTCAATGAGTTCAGAATCCACGAGTGTTTCGCATGATGAAGGAAGTTATGATTTGCTAATTTTCAGTTTATCTTTGGGGGCAGCAGGTGTTATTTTGGCAATTATATCTATGGTTAAAAAACTAAAACATGTTGATTTAGTGAATTAGTCATAGGTAAATTTTGATACAAGAACTTTAGTTTCCATTATTAACTAATATGCAATCTAGAAAAAAATGCAGAAGCGGTTGGAAATATTACCTTGTATCTAGAGGCAGACAACGAAAACTAGGACATGCGTCGAGGATGACAAACAGTCATTATTTCCTATTTGGAGTAGTTGCTTCTGCATTAATTGGATTTTGGGAAAATACTATTTAGATAATACTTAACATTGTTAATGAGACAATTCTTCTTTTGAGCGTTTCTTGTTTCTTGATTTAGTTCTTAGGCGCACTCCACAACATGGGCATCTCAGATTTTCTGTTTCCACAAAAACAGAACACATCGTACATCTTTTGTAGCCTAATTGGTATCGCAATGAAGTTGGGACCGGTGTCAACATCAAGGTTTCACATATCCCTTTACAACAAAAAGTCATACCTAGCAAAATCTCCTTCTTCCTATCTGAGATTTTTCCAGCCTCCACCAATCCTCATTTCTTTTATCCAAATTATCATCTTCCATATCTACTTTTTTTTTCATACTTGGAATTGGCATAATTTCTAATAAAACTGGATTAACATTGTTAAGTACTTCCTATATACTTCAAATTAATTACAGATTAGAAATGAGATTGTTTGAAAAAGATACCGATGTATCATTCATGGGAAATTCAAAACACATAAAACAAATTTTTCTGAATATCGATGAGGAAGAATTTGTCTGATAATCACAATAACATCCTAAGCTCAATGGATTTGTTCATTGAGAAAATTCAGCAACTTAAGGGATTGATGTTGGGCGTCTCATTTTCGGCATTAATTTTAGCACCACTTGCAATTGGGATATCTCTATACTTGCTTACACACCCAAAATTCCTTCAATTGATAGAAAATGAAGGGGATTTTGCAATATTATTGACAGTTTTGCTGACTGCCGTATTAGTCACTTCTGGGATTTGGCTGGTTGCAGGCATACAGCAGTTTAGATCATTAAATTCTTGGAATAAGCGGTATTGCAATTATCTGAAAAAACGAGAGAATTTGGATAAAGACATTGCTTCAAAATATCAACTAGACAAAGAAGAGTAATTATTCAATATCCATCGAAGGGGATTTCCCACTTCTTGGAAATAGATTTTCAAAGGGTTCCAATATATCATGACAGAAATCCATTCCTCTCGGAGTTACTTTGAAGATGGTGATTGTTCTTTTCCCATCTACAGTTTCTACTCTTTGTATCATTTCATTTTGTTCTAAATTATCTAAGATTTGTTTGTGTTTTGTGATGTTTAATCCGCAAAAACTAAACAATGCAGTTTGGTTTAGTTGGCCATACTCAGAAAGTGTCAGAATGATGTCTTTAACGATATAGATTCGGTCACGATATTTTTTGGAATCAACCAATGCTTCCGTTGATGGAACTACTCCTTTAACTATTATGGAAATATCAAGTAGATTAACAATGTTAAGCAACTCCTTATAACATCAAATACTCTATTTCATTATGAAGTCAAAGATTCCATTCAGTAAAAGTACTGTTAAAAATATTTTAAAAAGAGAGATGAGTTTTTCTAACACATGTAAAATTTGTAATATGGAGTTTACAAATCCTGAAAGAACAAAAAGACACATGGTAAAAGCGCATTCGAAACCTAAACGTGAAAAAAATTTAAATTAAAAAGGATGAATATGAAAAAAATCCAATCACTACTGCATCTGACAAATTAAACTCAATTTTGGAGATATGCTAAATGAAGGATAGTCCTAGTATCGTATTTGTTTTGATAATGTGTAAACATGAATCAATGGATGGTGTGATGAATCAATTAAATGAGATTGATGTTGTAAAAGAATCCACTTTGATAGACGGTCCATGGAGAATTATTGTAAAATTACAAGCTGCTAGTTTGGATCATTTGCGTGATGCTGTACAATGGAAACTAAGAAAGATGGAGGGAATAGAATCCACTTTATCACTAGTGGAATACATGAAATAAAAATGCAGTGATGGGCATGAAAGGAAATGTTGAAAATTTTATAAATCAAAAAGGAGTGCTATACACATTATGAGAACTTGTATTGTATGTGGAAGAAAATTTGAACATTGGTGTGATGATGTTTGTTCTATAGAATGTTCAAATGAATTAGAGCATTGAAAGTACTGGAAAACAGAATGGAAAAAAGACAATTTCACAGAATCTATTCAGGCACATAAAGTGAAATGATGATGGATTCTGAATTAAAGCAGTCAATAGAAAAAGCACTCAACACGTCAATTCAGGCGTATAATGAGATAAAACCATCAGAAAAAGCAGTAAAGAAATTTGTGAGGCAGTTTGGAAATGTTGAAAATCCATACAATTTCATCCATGGGTATTTCATGGGAGATCTGCAAGGAATTGCTTTTGCCACTGCTCATTGTCAGTTGGGAAGAAACATGGATGACAAAGAAAGAGAAGATGTTGCTAAAATCATAAAAAGCAAAGCAGTCATAGTTGAGGAGATTATCAAGGAAATAAGGGATACTTGCAAAGGATTCCATTAAATGAAATAAAAATACATTATTAATGCGTGAGAAATAATCACAATACTTGTCAGATGAGCAAAAAAAGAAAACAGAAACAATGTCATTCAGATTGGATGGCAGTGTTCTAGATAAGATAAGAGCAGAATCTGAATCTCAAGGAGTCAGTCTTAATGTGTTGGCAAACAAAATTTTTTCAAGATATGTAGACTGGGACATGTTTGAGCCCAAGGTTGGCATGATTCCAGTTGCAAAACCCATAGTCAGTGCATTGTTTGAAAAACTATCAGAAGAAGAGACAGTTGAATTGGCACGACAGATTGGCCAGAGCATAGTATCAGATATTTCCACGTTTATGAAAGGAACCATGGATATTGACTCTTTTGTATCGTGGTTTGTTACGAGAATGAAGATATCAGATTTTGAGATGAACCACACAATCAATGGATCAAAGCACAGCTACATAATAAAACACGATTTAGGATATAATTGGTCATTGTATCACAAAACTGTATTGGAGCTAATTTTTAACAACGTGTTGGAAAAAAAGATAGATTTTCAAATCAAAGACATGATGATGGAATTGTCTTTTGAAAAATAATTATTTTATTTTTACAGCTCCAGTCATCCAAGGATGAAGCATGCAATAATATTCATACAAACCTGCATCATCAAATTTTTGTTCAAATGTATCACCAGGCATCATCATTCCAGAGTCAAATAGATCATCATTGCTTGTAATGGTATGTACAGAGACGTCTTTGTTAGTCCACGTCACAGTATCACCAACATTTGCCTGATTGAATTTCGGATAATATGATTTGTTTGAGGATGGAACTGCAGAACCAGTTTCCACATCACAGAGATTTGTTTCAACTATCTGAGATTCATCAATTTCAGTAGATGCTGGAGCATGTTGGGAATGCCCAGATGAACTAGCAGATGTTTTTGTAATCTCGCCATTTGGATCTGGTTGCTGTAAATTAATTGTAATCTGTTTTTGCCATTCCCACATGTCTATAGATTTTGTTCTTGCAATTTCTACACCATCAACTGCATCAGAGGAAGCTTCACGTACATCAAAGTAAGCCATTGTTCCTTTTTCTTCTGGAACACCATGCAAGTGGAAAAGATACCTTCCTGGGTCTTTCCATGTTGCCTCGAAGATAGCTGCATTTCCTGGACTTACTTCCCATGTTTGGGTTCGTATGGGTTTATTCTCCCAAATTCCAGATATTATTGTATCAAAGATTGTTCCATGAATGTGAAATCCAAAAGCAGCAATTGCTCCCATGTCAACGTAATACAATCTTACTTTTTCTCCAGTCTTAACAGGTAATGGATAATTCCAATATTGATCAGCATATCCATTAAAGAAAACATAATCTGGAGTCCAAGTCTCTTGATCTTCTAAATCATATTCTCCTTTTACTAGTACATATTCTCGTGCAGGTTCCAATCCTTCTTTAGGATCAACTATGAATGCACCGTACAAACCATTTCGAATATGCTCAGAGACGGGCATCACATGGCAGTGATACATGAATAGTCCTGCAGGCTCTGCAATGAAATCATAGACATATGATTCACCGGGAAGAACTTCTTGGAATACGCCATCATTTTTTTCATTGTGATCTCCATGAAAATGCATTGTGTGTGGGAGTTTCCCATTATTGATAAAATTGATAATTACACGATCACCCTCAGTTGCCCTTAACGTAGGACCAGGAATGGTTCCATTGTATGTCCAGGCTTCAACTCTGGTTCCAGGAGCAATCTCAAGTGTTGTATCTTCAGCAATTACAGTATAGGTGATTGTTTTTGGGGGATTGTGAACAGAATTATCTTCTGCAAATGACTGTAAAGGTAATTCTGCATCAAAGAAAAAAATGCCAAGTGTTACTCCAAGGGAGACAACTCCGATGAGCATTACAATGGTTCTGTCCACGAAAAACATGAATTTGTTTTGCTATTAACTAGGAAGTTTATTCTGCAAACAGTTGCAAACAGTTGCATACAGTGATCTTATCTAGTAAGAATTTTTTTAAGATATCTTGGCACCAAGATGTAAAGGATACTGCATTGACTTTGTGACAAAAAGATTTGAAGGAGGTTTAAAGTATCAGAACGGATTAAAATGGTGCACCACATGTTCTCGTTTCATTCAGACAAAACTGATTCGTTGTTCCTGCTGTAACACGAAATTGCGTGTTAGAGCCAAAAACAGAGTTTATCAAAAGAGAATAATCAAATATAATTAGATTCCAATCCGATGATTGTTGATAGAGCGATAATATACCAATTCATAATACTTTTTTTGTTTTTGAAAATTATAGTATTTCATTTTTTCTCAGTTATTTTACTTCCCATGACAAGAATAGCTATTATCAGTGCAACAAATGCAATCTGAAATACTTCAGTCAAGATTCCGTTATCACTGATTCGTCCCCCTCTACCAGTAATGAAATTATCAGGAATTCTGGTAATTACCCATATCGCTATGAATACAAGAGTTCCGCCCAGACCAACACCATACCATACATTTCCCCATTTTCTGATCATTGGCACAACCCAGAAGATTTGTACAACTCCACCTACAACAAATAGTATCTGCATGTTCTGATTGTTTGATGGAATACCCAAGACAACATGAATTATTCCTGCAATTGCAGTAGTTGCAGCTGCGGCATAAAACAAAATATTTAGATTATTCATTGTACGACATTTCCATTAATCATTTTATTTTTCATCATCTGAATCATCCTCAAATTTCTTATCAATCTCTTTTTGGTTTTCCTTGAACTGTTGATATCTCTTATCCCATTTAGAAATAACAAACCACTGCCTAATACCAACGCCCAACCACACGACAGAAATTGCAAATATTACAAGCTGATGAGGACGGAGTAAAGGATGAGGTTTTATCTTCTTTGAGAATTTCTCCTTTATCAAATTATACTCATCTTCAGTTATCTCACCACTATCCAATTTTGATTGTAATCGTATATCAAAATCCTCTTTGAACCTGTCTTGATGAGGAGGATCAAATGCACTGGAAATTGCAATTATGGATATTGGAGGAATGATTAATGTCGTAATTATCATAATTAAGAACATTTTTTTTGTTTTACTTAGCTGGAACATCATTCCATCTAAAATTTCAAAAATATTTTCACGTTCTTTTTTGTTAGTCATTTTTTTTGTCTCCGTTGTCTCTAGGGAACAAGTCCTCATATTTCTGCAAGACTTCTTCAAGTAGATTTTTTCCTTTCTCAGATATACTGTATTTGTAAATTGTCTTGTTTCCCCATGGCTCTTCTTTTCTGTTTATCATCTGTTTTTCCACCATACTGTCCACAATTCCTTTGTGTTTTACGTTATTCAGACCGCAAATACTCATCAATCTTGTTTGATTCATCTCACCATACTCGTAAAGCTTCAAGAGAATATCCTTTCTAATGTAAATTCTATCCCTGTATTCACGTACCAGAAATTATCGCCCCTAAAAATACAGCCCATAACAGATTATCATCTTTCCCATAGTCGTTTGTTTCGAGGTTTAGTCCTAAGTCGCGTACTGCAACATGGACAGGAATGTTCATCAGTATAAAAATAACAATCACAGAGACCACATCTTTTCTGTCCGGATTTATAACGTAAATTATTTGGCATCGAATATGCCTTTTTCTGCTCACAAATACCCTTGCAGAATTGAACCATGAAGAAAAAATACCAGCAGAGGTCTTAAAGTTCAGGTAACATAGTTACGTATCACTTGATAACAACAACTTTTATTCTAAAATTGATGAAACTATCAATGAATAGTAAAACAAAGTACATGATTCCTGCATTTGCAGCAGTCTTTGCTCTGATGTTTGTTGCAGCATTACCTGGTGTAATGGCAGAAGGCGGAGATTATGCAAAAATGGGTGGAGACAAATACCACAAAAAAGGACATGGACACAAAGCTATCCTAGTTGAAGGATTTACTGGATCAATTGTAATTCCTGCTGAAATGACAAAAGAGACTCATGCTGAGCTAAAAAGCCAAGTAACAGTTTCTTTGGGTCAAGCAGTTTCTGTTGCAGAAAGTAACGGTGTTACTGATGCAATGAAAGCAAAAATTGGAATTGCAAAAGATGGTGAAGACAACAAGTTTGTTGTCTGGAAAATCATCAGCATAGACAGAGATGAAGAATCTCAAACAAAGACCAAGAACATCTTTGTTGTTGACGCAGGTGATAGTACAAACTTTACATCAATTTCAAAGACATATGATCACTCAAAGATGAAGGGTGATAAGATGGATAGAAAAATTGAAAAGTTCCAGCAAAAATTCTCAGAACCAACTGGTGATGCCGATGTTGACGCTGCAAGAGCTCAATTTCTAGATTTATTGCAACAGCTTAGAGATGCATATGAGAATGGAGATTCAGAGACTGCAAAGTCAATTAAAGAACAACTCAAAGAACTCAAAGATTCTGTATTTCTCAATATGAGAAGTTCACATATCTAGAGTTTTTTTTCTCTTTTTTTACCATAAATTCTAAACAAGGTCAAACGAGGAGCTGTTGACTATACCCCAGTCAAACCATGCTTCCATTACAATTTGAACCAAGAAATTTCTTTGAATTCAATTTTTATTTAGTAACCAATCATGAAGATATCGGGATTCTTTGATTCCATCAATATCATTAAAAATTGATTGTGTTTGTTGTTTAGAATATTCGTGGTTTTCATCAATATAGACAACAAATCTATGCTCAGTATCAATTGAAGCCTTGAACTGTCGCTCAAAATTAGGAGGCAGTGATTCAAAGTAATCTTCAAGGGTTTGCACTCTATAAAGGCGAAGTTCTTTGAGATCTTCATTTTTTATTTGTGATTCTAGTTGATCATCAGATAAATCAAGATCTGGTTCTAGTTCAACCATCCATCTTTCAGAGTTTTCAAGCATGTGGCTTACATTAATTGCTATAAGCAGAACAAAGATTCCAAAAAGCACCAACGGAATGGTGATGCCAATAGTTATTTTGTACAGAGTTTTCATTTTCTTTCCATCATCATTTGTTTGGATAAAAATACATATTTCTTGATAATTATCAGACTAATTTCATAATGACTTGTGTTGCTGTAATTATCTCAGAATTCTCATCATATGCTATAACATAAAGGAGCGCATCACCATTAGCAAAAGCAGTAACATCGTTTAGGATCATCGAGTTTTCAGGGGTAGTATCAGACAAGTTTGGCATACAGCTTACACATCCAACTTCATAGTATGATGCGCCGTTATTGTTCCATGAAATCTCAATTATTCCAAATGTACCGTCAAATTCAATCACATCTGCATTTACCTCTTGCAAAGGTTGTGCAAATGCATCATATGTAGAATAAGACAGCATGATCAAACCTGCAATTACAAATATCAATAATTTAGAATCCATTCAAATCCACCATAAAAATCCAAAAATTGTTCTTTTTAAGAATTACTAAATTCCTCCAGATTTTTACCAGCACATTCTACTGAACAAAAATAGCTTGATCTGTTTTCAAATTCTTTCTCACAGGTCTTACAAATCTTTTTCAATTCCATCCCTCAAATTCGCTCATAGAATCATGTTCTTTTTTATGGTTATCAAATGATACGTAACTATGTTACCTGAACTTTAAGACTTTCACTGGCATTTTTCAGAAAATATTTGCAGTTTGTTAATATTTTAGAAAATATTGTCCAATTCTAATTTTAAAAAAGATCTAAAATTGGAAAAATTAAATTTTCTTTATAAACAAAATGGATGGGCATCAAACTAGTTTCACAAAACTCGCCCCCGGCACACAAAATCCTATAACATTCAATGTAGAATCCTAAATTTCAGGCTCAAAACTATGCCAAACTATGCCATTTTTTAAAAATATGTAGTTTGAAACCCAAACAGAGTTCATAACTATGCAAAACTAGACAGTTTTTCAGAGTTTCATACTTTTAGTTATACACCGCAAGTGAGTTCAACTTCACGGGGAGTCACCTACTATTTTGAGGATGAAAATGGATGCAGATAGGCATGAAATTAAATTTTAAAAAGAAAAAAGAAGCGAAGAGGTTAATTATTTTGTTGCGTGTTTGATTGCTTTTTGGGCATGCTCCCATGCTTTCTTGAATTTGTCAATTGCCTTGTCAGGTTTATCGTCATCTAATTCTTCTTGGGCCTTTTTCATCTCATCATTTGCTTTCTCTAGTTCTTTATCGACTTTTTTGTCACCTGCAAAAACAGTAGCTGCATCAATTGCATCTTGTGCAAGTTCTCTGTCAACATCAACTAGCGCTTTAATCACTTGAGATACGTCAGTTGAATCATCATCTTTTTGAATCTTTAACAGGTCTTTAACTGCAGATTTTTCTTCGTCAAAGACTTTGTGACCGTGTTTTTCAGTTAGCGTAACATCAGTTTCCCATAATTTATCATCAATACTTTTCTCAATAGATTTTATTGCCTTTTCAAGATCTTTGTGAGTTTTCTTTGGTGCATCATCAGTTAGTGCTTCTAAGAATGAAATTTGAGCCTCTTTTTGACCCTTGTAGGATAATTCTACAATTACATCAAAGAAAGAGTCTGCAGTATTTCCAGCGTTATCTGTTACAGAACAATTTACTGTGGTTGTTCCAATTGGGAAAACAAATCCGGATGAAACATCACAAGTTGGCGTAATATCTCCATCAACTAGGTCTGTTGCAAAAGTATCAAAGAATACTTCGGTACCGTTTGGATCACCAGTGCTAGTTGATATATCACCAGGTACAGTTAGTTCAGGGGCTGTAGTATCCTCAATAAAGATATCAAAGAAAGAGTCTGCAGTATTTCCAGCGTTATCTGTTGCAGTGCAAGTAATTGGAGTTGTTCCAAGTGGGAATGTGTCACCTGATGTTGCACTACAGACTGGAGTTACAGTACCATCTACAATGTCAGTTGCAGATGTATCAAAGAATACACGAGTGTTTGGTCCTTCTGCTTCCTGAGTTATATCAGCTGGAAGGTCAAGTGTTGGAGGAATTGTATCTTGTACGGTTATTGTGAAAGAATCATTCACGGTATTTCCTGAAGAGTCAGTAACAGAGCAATTTACTGGAGTGGTTCCAAGTGGGAACAAGTCACCAGTGTTTGCATCACAAGTTGGGGTTAGAGCTCCGTCATTTGCATCATTTCCAGTTACAACAAAGTCCACATTTGCACCATTAGGTCCGGTTGCTTCTTCAGTAATGTCAGAGGGTACTGTGATTGTTGGGAAAGGATCAATTACTGTGATTAATGCCTGTGGTAAATCAACGCTCATTGGAGATCCATTTGGATCATTAAAGGTGATTGTAGATTCTGTCAAATCGTTTACTTCCAAGTCAACACCTGGTTGATTTGATTTTGCAGTAAAGGAAACAGTAAATGTTTCATCAATAGATAGCCTATCATTATTGTCTCCTACATGTTGTGCAATGTTGTTCCAAACCAATTGGGTTTGTCCTCCAAGAAGGGTGGATATTGAATCAGGTGGAATGGAGAAATTATCTTCATCAATGATATGACTTTGTGTTGTCTCAACTAGATTGACATTTGATGCAGCATTGGCTGCAATGATTTGTGCATCAATTTGTGATTTAATTTGATTAAATAAGCCTGCTGAAAAACTGCTAACAAATATGATATCAGTGCTTGGATCATCGACCAAACAAGAAATTAAGGAAGGATTCCAATTATTTCCAACTCCAATAATTACTACTTTTATTGCATTAGAATCTAATTGAGTTTTAAGAGAGGGGGCAGTACAAGGATTTTGTGAGCTAGATGGAAATGGATTTCCATCAGTAATTAGTAACATGAGTTTTGGAGCATTAGAAACACCATTAGTGTTGAATTCATTTATTCCAGCTTGTACTGCATCCCTTGTAGCAGTTGTACTAGAAATAAAGTTCAAACTATTAACAAGATTTTGGAGTACGTTTCTGTCTTGATTATCAATTAAATGATGATCAACTATAGCAGAATTAGAGAATCGGATAATTCCAACAGGATCAGTTGAGTCAGGCAGGCTTGTTTGAATAATATTATTTACAAAATCTTTTTCTATTTGCCATCCAGAAGATCCTACACTTCCAGAAGAATCCATTAGAAATATAGTCTCAAGATTTTGGTCTAGTGAGATTCCTTGAACATCAATTGTGATTGTTGTTTGTTCTTGTCCTCCAGAACCTGCCAAGTCTATGGTAGATGGGGAGGCATCTTTTGTTACTGTGAGGGTTCCATCACTTGGTAGGGAAATAACACACATGTTGCTTTCCCATGCACAAAATGAAGAGGCATTACAACTTGTTTCATCTGTAAAATCAGAACATGTTGCTGCAAAAACATCTTGATGTAGTGTAAAACCTAAAAGTAAAACACTGAAAATTATTGGAATTAATAATTTTAATTTCAATATAATAAACCATTAAGCACATCTAATAAACTGATCTTGTAGACGAATTTCGTATAGATAAGTTATGAAGAAAAGAATTTATGAAAATATTTTAGAGTTTAGAAAATGAAAAAAGAAAAAGTTAGGACTCTGTAGAGTTGAAGTTTGCTCCGTCATCTACAGGTGTGTCTTTCTTGTCATGTGGCACTCCAACTGTGAATGTTCCAGTACAGGATGCTTCACCATCACTTGCATCTACAGTGATATGGTAAACTCTACCATTTTCATTTCCTGAACGCTCTACCCTTACTTCAACAGTATTTTCATCAATGATTTTTGCATCAGGTTTTGTTTTTCCATCACCTTTTGTGTCTACTGGTTCATCTTGGAAGATACTAGTAATTGTAAAGAATAAATCATCCCCATCAACATCAGTTGCTTCAAGTGAAATATCAATTGATTTCATTTTGTGGTTAGGTGGCCAAAGAGTTCCTAGATCACTTCCTTCAGAACATACTGGTGCATCATTTACGGCATTTACAGTAATTGAAACGGTTGCAATGTTACTATCTTCGCTTCCATCATTTACAAAGTAAGTAAATGAGTCAGATCCGAAATAGTTTTCATTTGGAGTGTATTCGAATGTACCATCAGAATTAAAGACAAGTATTCCATTTGAAACATCATCTACGAGTGTTACAGTTAGAATATCATCTTCTGCATCACTGTCATTTGTAGTGACATCATTATTTAGAACAGTATCTTCATCAATAGTGTATTCGTCATCTTCTGCAACTGGAGGTGTATTATCACATGCATCACCTATTCCATTACCATCTGAGTCAGTTTGATCAGCATTTGGAGTATCTGGACAATTGTCGTTTCCATCTAGAATGCCATCCTCATCGGTATCTTCACCTAATGGTGAAAATGATGTTAAAACTCTGATGAAATCACCAGGAATTGAGGCTCTAAATGCAAGACAAACAGTATCAGAATCTGCAATTACTACATCATCCTGATTACTTTCAAGTCCACGTAATCCAGGGTTTTGATATATTGCTCCTGTGGTTACTGAGTCTTGAAATACATCAGTTGCTTGCAGTAAAGATGTTGAAGTGATAACAGCTTCAATGTCTGCATCAAAATCAATACATCCTTCAATTCCTGAATTAACTGGATCATATGCAACATAATGGCTTGCATATGTGCCTGCTGGAAGTACTCCAGGATTACCAGTAGTTGCTAGAATATCAACATTAAATGAAGACCCAAAGGATAGATTTTGTCCTTCATCAAATGCACGAAGGTTATGATCATTGAAATTATTATTTCCAATCAATCCAATAGGTGGAGTCATTTTGATAAATTCACCATTTAGAGTAGATGCCCAATTTTCATAATTGTAACTCAAACCAAAATCAACTGGTCCAACAAAACCATCTGTAACAAAGGCGTAAGAAGTATTTGGAATTGTCATTAGAAGTGTAGTGAGTGCTCCAAGAGCAATTAGAGAAAACATGCTCTTAGAAATTGTATTTTTAGTCATTGTGAATTTTGAATAAGACTATGTAGTTAAATGTAATTATTTGTAATTAAAAAATAATATAAAAATAATTTTCTTAAAAATCGTAATACTATCAGATGTTAATACGGGTACACGTGGACTTAGTTACTGTTTTGGGGATGAAAAGGGAATACAGATTAAGAAATTATTTAAAAATAAAAGAAAAAAGGAAAAAACCTATTTTGTTCTGATGTTGTCGCTGCCTTCTATTGCAGTTCCATCAAATGTTGCACCAGTGAGAGTTGCCTCAGTATCACCTTTTGCTATTCCAGACTCTTGAGTCTTGAAATGAAGTACAACATCATCTAGTCCGTCACCATTAACATCTTCAATGTGTGCTTTACCGTGAGATTCTGCTGCTCCGTTTGGTCCAAATACTACTGTATCTGGATCAATTGTGGTTGCATCAAAGTCTGCAGTTGAATACACAGCTACTGGGATTACTCCCTTGCTTTTTGTATTAACTGGATTTACATCGCTTCCTGGTTTGATATCAATATCTACTGGAGTCACAGGTGGAACACTCTCTATAACTGAGACATTATCAAGTGCAACTCCACAGTAAATATCATTAATGCTCTCAAAGCTTAACGTACTAGTAGAGGACTCTGCAACAAATGAAAATGTCTGTGTTTCCCAGCCCATGTTAGTATTTGATTTTCCTGTAATATCAAAATCAATCTGGTCTTCATATGAAGCTACAGAAACTTTCATGGTTTTGATATTGCCATCTCCACATAAAGTTGGATTTCCTGCCATATCAAAAGACACGTCATAAGTGGCTCCTACTACTGTAGGAATCTCTTGTGAGATTTTGCCTGGTCCTGGGGTTCCAGCTAGATCAATGCTTTTTGTATCATCTGATGCTTCCCAAAGTGTACAAATCCAATCAATAGAAGTTCCATCTATAGTCCATCCATTAATGACAGTTGAACCTGCAGATAATATAACGAACCAAGTAGGACAGATTGAGGTAGGATCTTCTTCAAAACTTCCATTAACTACAAGATTAGTTGTAGCATTTGCAGTTTGAAGGCCAGCAGTGGCAATCAAAGATGTCAAAAGAATTGTCGATAGAAATATTGTCGATAGTATTGTTTTAGTCATTGAAAAACACAAAATAACTGCATTATTAAACATTATAGAAATCAAATTGTTGAACGAAATTCATAGAGATACTTTATGATACAATTATCTTAAGATAAACAAATCAAAATAGCAATATCTGAATTCCAAGCCGTAAAGGCTTGAACCTTTTTTTAGTTAGAAAAAGATTTGTTCAAAATATCTTCAAAAAGGTCAAATGAGGAGTCGTTATCTATACCTCAGCACGTTTTATCATCGCAACAAGATGAAATGAAAAATAAATAAAAATCACTGAAGAATTTTTGGAATCTTCAGTTTTGAATTGATGGAGATTTTACCAGTTCCAGTTGCAATGATAAATAACATCATTGCAAGAAGTGCAAGATCATAATCCCAACCACCTTGAGATATGAAGAATCCGTTTTCCCATCTAATGTGAAATATTGCATCCAATAGAATTATGCTAAATATGACACCAGTGATTCTAGTCATAAATCCAACTATGAGAAACATACCGCCTATGGTTTCAGCCAACGCAATAGGGATTTGCAGTTCTGGAGGAAGTCCAAAACCAATTAAATGATCCCGCCATACTGGATCGAATTTTTGCATACCATATACAAAAAATATTATTCCAACTGAGGCTCTAATTCCCCAATAGGTTAATTCTTGGATTTTGTTTGGTTGTTGTTTTTGTTGTAGTTTAATCATGTCTCATTATACACTACAGGATAAATCAACAGTATACTTTACAATTGTAAATATACAATATTGGAGTATTTTCCAGTTCAGATTTTTTATTTTACAATTGTAAAGTCTTGTGAATAACTATATCACATCATATTATTCATACATGCAACAATGCATAAAAACAAAACAGCAACACTCGCTGTCAACAACTCAGGTAACCAAAGAACCTGTAAAAGAAGTGGAAACTCTTGTGGATGATGAAACTCCAGTAAGTTGGGAGGATCTTCAAGGATTGACATGGACATTGTTTGAGGAGAGAGTCAAATGAGTAAAAGGTCATTAGTTCAGGATGCGGTGATCTCTTACAATGGAATAATGAGTAGATTTGTTCAATTCAAAAGAAATCTTACCAGAAATAACGAGTCTTTACTAAATGCTAGAGCAATTCTAAAGGAAGGAATCTCATGATTGTCTTTGCTACATGGATATGATTTTTGAATTAAACTTTAGTTAATTTTAGATAGTTGTTGTATTTTATATTCAAAGAAAAAAACAACATGTTTTGTTTCTTTGATTTTTTAGGTTGTATTGCTAAATGAATTCACAGTGTAGTGTATTTTACAATTGTAAAGTCTAGTCAATATCTACCTGATTGCCGTATAGCGGTCATGAATCAAAACAACCACACAACTCATGCAAAACATGGACTAACGTCTACTAATTTGCGTAAAGAGACAATAAAGCACACCCTTAGATGTTTGCTAGGATGCAACATTGGAGAAGTTACTGGAATGATATTGGGATTCCATTACAATTGGGATTTTATTTCTACCCTGATTCTTGCTGTGAGTTTAGCCTTTGCAACAGGTTACGCTTTTACAATAATTCCAATGCTCAAGACACTATCTCTAAAACAAGCAGCTAGAGTTGCAATTGTGGGAGATACTGCAAGCATAGCATCAATGGAATTTGCTGAAAACACTGCAGCATTTCTAATTCCGGGATTTATTGGCGCACATTTGTTTGGTCCTATCTTCTGGATTGGATTGGCAATAATATTGCCTGTTGGATTTTTGGCATCATACCCAATAATGTACTGGGCTATGAAAAAAGAAGTCCAAAAAGGGAAAAAGCCTTCATGCCATTAGGCTTTTTTCATTTTTTTATTTTCTTCATATTCTTCAATTAAAGATTGTATTCTTCCACCATATTTTTCCCGGTAGTCATTTTTACACGAACTACAGCAGAAAAATCTCTCAATATCTGCAAATTTTAATACTTTGGGTTTTTCATGAATTGGCCCTTCACAAAATTCACATTCTAGTTTTACCTTGAGATTGTCAAGATTGATGTGAAGACTCTTTTTTTGAATCTTTAGATAATCTACCAATTCGTTTGGAAGTTTTTTCTTAGCGCTAACTGAAATTTTTGAAATGTCAATTTCTGGGCGTACAGATTTAATCAATCCCATATTTACCAACCTATCATATCTTGCTTTAATGGTAGGAGTGCTGATTTTAAGTTCTCTAGAGATAGCTCGAAAGGATTTCCTTCCATCCTGCATTAAGGATTTTATTATTGCAACATCGATATTGTCAAGATCAACAGTCAATTAGAATTAGTATATTCTATTAGTCTATAAACAGATCATGGTGGCCCATCACAGAATTAAATTACCTGTTTTTTAGAGTCAAATGGCCCTTCCTTATCATACTCCAGCACGGGGATTTTAATCAATTAGATAAAGCCCCTAGCGAGAATTAATGTCGTAATCTTGTATTTTTGCAGTAAAAGTAAAAATTACTCAAATTGTGAGACCCATTCTAAAAATATTATTGTAATTAAGATACCCGTACCCACAATTCCACATGCAATCAAAAATTTAGTTTTCATTTTCTTTTTCTTGTTCAGTAAGGCATTCATGCATTCTGGTTATCCAAGCATCTGCAACTTCTTTGTTAGGAAATTCAGGAAAATGATGTTCAAGTTCTTTACAATCCATTTTCAGAAACTCTTGTGCAGAAGGTATAGACGAGTTATCTCTAATTTTTTCTAGACAATCCAACATTTCCTGTCCACCCTTTGCATATGTGAATCTGCAATCTTTTGCAGTTTTTGGTTCATTAATTACTGAAATTGCATAAACTATACCAGACAAAACAACAATTATCACAATTATAGATATGATGATGAGTCTAGTTTTCAATTATTCAAGCTAAAATTATGAGATTCATAAGAATTTCGAATCTTTATTCTTACAGTCTAAAACTAGGTTTAGCAATCACATTTGCATCCTTTGCCAAACTTTGGATTACATATCTTACAATCTAACAAACATTTGTCTTCAGGACAATAACCACAAAACTGCTTTTTCTTGGATTCCAACCCATTTATCTTAACTAGTTATAATATAGAATCTTTATTCCATTTTGGTGTTAAATGAATAACCAACCAAAGAATTTTTTCACTTCAGTTTTGTTATTTTTTCTAGCTGGTCTTTGTGAGATTGGTGGTGGGTACCTAGTTTGGCTTTGGATACGTGAAGATTTTGGTTTTGTATTAGGGGCAATCGGAGGATTCGTGTTATTTTTGTATGGAATAGTCCCCACATTTCAGAAAACTCACTTTCATAGAGTCTATGCAGCTTATGGAGGAGTCTTTATTGTAATGTCAGTATTTTGGGGGTGGCTAATTGATGGAGTAACTCCTGACAACTATGACATCGTTGGAACAATAATTGCGGTTATTGGAGTCTTGATAATTTTCTACTATCCAAGAAAAGGAGAAAAAATTTGGTCGAAGTAGCATCAACTATTGGCATTTTCTTTTTTGCAGCACTACTAGAGATTGGTGGAGGGTATCTTGTATGGAAATGGCTACGTGATCATAAGGGAAAGGTATTGGGTTTGATTGGTGGATTGATTTTATTTTCTTATGGAATTGTTATGACTTTGCAACCCGCAGACTTTGGAAAAGTGTATGCAACGTATGGAGGAATATTTGTAGTATCCTCAATTATTTGGGGATATTGGGTTGACAAGAAAAAACCAGACAGATTTGAGATAATAGGTTCCATTATTGTCTTGATAGGGGTTGCAATCATGTTTTATTGGCCTCGTTAATTGTAATCTTTTACTCTTGGTAGATAAAATGAGACATCGTACTCTTTCAGTCTAAAGTAAAACCATCCGGCTCTATCAATAATTTTTCCATAATATTATGAAAGATTAGGCATTACTTTCATACATGAAAATCAGTTATGGAAAATATCTACCCTCATTAAATTGAATTTTGCCGTTATGTTTACCATGAAGAAATACAGTATTGCAACATTCTTTCTGTTAGCAATTTTGGTGCTTTCTCTGCCTACTGGCTTTGCTTTTGCAAGCGAAGATGACGACAGATACGATGATGACAAGTATGATGACGACAGATACGATGATGACAAGTATGATGACGACAGATACGATGATGACAAGTATGATGACGACAGATACGATGATGACAAGTATGATGACGACAGATACGATGATGACAAGTATGATGACGACAAGAAAGAACTAATTAGTCTTAGAGAAGAAAATCAAAAACTACGGGAGGAGATTAAATTCTTGCAAGAACAGCTAGCAGATATGCAACAAGTCCTAATGAAGCAAATCAAAGTAATTATGGAAACTTTGGCAACCATTAAATCTCAATAACTTCTTTTTTATTATTTTGAACCCTCGTATTCAAAATTATTCTATACACAGCATGTCGATTTAGTGAATTAATAACAGGTATTTTTTGATACAAATTTTAGAGTATTATTTTTATTTCAATAATATTTTTCAAAAAATAATTTTTCCCCTTTATTGTCAGGGCAGTGGCGTAATCATTACCAATCCTGAATTCTCAGAGACAAATCTTATCATGGAGATATCTTCTCCCAAAACATTTCTCTTGGCATCTAGATCATCAGGAATCTCTCCCCCAACTGTCACTACCATTTTCGAAGTCACATACTCATTTGGAATATACATTACCACATAGTGTGGCCGATCAATTACAAATGAGATGAATCCTGCCTCAGAGATAAAGTGAAAATCAGAGACAACTGCAGGACTTTGAATGTCAATTACTTTGGATGTTCCTTCTACAAATTGTGGTTGGAATTTTTCTCTTTCATCTAGTGTCAAAGGATCTGTTTCATATTTTTCTGAATCCCGAATCTCCAGATTCAACCCTTCAAGACAATAATTTTGAGATTGCTCATGTTTGATTAATTTGCAAAATTCCGTACCTCCTTCCACATCATGATTGGTAAAAAATGAAAGAGTTGTTCCAACTGACATGCTGCATTCCATAAAATCAACAGAGCTCAATTCTGATTCATCACACAAAGTTGAAAGCGTATTTTGATTCATTCCTTGTCGGGTCAGAACATTATCAGTATACTGCATCATCACGCCTTTGACACACAGCCTGTCCTGATAAAAGGACATTTCATGACACATATCCAAAGAAGAGTTTAGATCTTCACCAAAAAAATGCACCAACCCGTGTCCCAATCCATGCACACAGTCTTGATAGTTTGAAGAACCTATCAAATCATCACATATTGATTTGTAATCAGAGGGAAGTTTTTTGTTGTTTTCTTGAACTTCATGAAAATACGCAGCTAAAACACCATGAAAATATCCACCCCTGCACATTGTCCCATCCATTCCAATGAGATTGTCAATTACATTTGGATTCTCAGCGTATGCAACATGCCCTACTTCATGAGAAACAAAATGGCAGTCATCAATCGTTCCAATCTTAGATAACGCAATTGAGAGTTCTAGTGCATCGGAATTATTTTCCTCGTTTTCTGCAATCTTGCCAAAAAACGCAGAATAGCACACAAGACGCGATGTACCTTCATCCATGTCAGCACATACACGTATGTCATGGAGGTATTTTGTTGCCAAGCTTTCTGAAATGGGCAAAGGACTAGAGTCCACCACATCCAAAATCCCGTCATTATCATCATCGGTGTCTTTGAATGATCCTATCCCGTCAAAGTCAAAGTCTGCCCAGTCTTCAGGATCTGTGTCGAACTGATCAAGTGAATCAGAAAGCCCGTCATTATCATCATCAATATCACATTCATCTCCCAATTTGTCTGAATCAAAGTCTGTCTGATCAAAATTGGTATTTCTTGGACAGTTATCAAAAGAATCAGGCACTCCGTCTTTGTCCATATCAAAGCCAAGCAGATTTGCATCAGACATACCATCAGAATTTAACAAGAAGAAAGTAAAGGACAAACTAATTACGATGGCAATAGGAATGACGAAGAATCTACGAACTGCCAATTGTTCTTTTTTGGGATTTGAATATACTTTGTTTGTGATACAAGATTGAATTTGAAATTATTTTCATGAGTAATTTTTCACATCAATCTAAAAAAATAGGCAAGTATCGATGAACCAAGCAGTCTAACAGTCATGATAAACCTACCTGCCACTAGGGTTTCTAGCAACTGCCTAAAACATTCTATGATACAAGTCTAGATCTGAGAAAACAAAATTTGTCAAAAAACTGTAATTGTTTGTAGAATAGGTTAAATTCTTGATTTTGTGAGTAGAGATCGTAAGAAAATGCTAGAATCCCCACAGATGCAGATCTTAGATTTTATAATTAACAATCCTAGTTCCCATCTAAGAAAAATTAAGAATAATCTAGGATTCTCAATGGGTACAGTTCAATACCATCTTAATGTTCTTGAAAAGGAAGGAAAAATCAAATCAGTCAAAACAAAGTTTTACAAAAATTATTACCACATTGACGAATCAAGCGATAAAGTACTTTCCGTATTTAATTTAGAATCCCCACGAAGTATCATTTTGTGTTTACTTCAACATGAGCCATCTACGCATCAAGACATAGCAAAAAGAGTCGGGTTATCATCTTCAACTGTTAGTTGGCACATGAAAAGATTATTGGAATTAAACATTGTAGAGTCAGAGTATTCTGGAAAATATACCCTATATCATCTCACCAGCAGAAAAAACGTTCTAGAGAATCTAAGGAAATGCAAATCAACCACATGGAACTCTATGATTAACAACATGGTAGATGTCTTTTCAGCATTTGAACAGGAATAACAAAGATATAGAATGTTTGAATCATATCTATCGGTAATATCAAATATTTTTCTACAGCTTGATTACCTTAATCCATTTGATGATCCAGCCGACATTGTAACTCAAGATGATATTATTGCAGGATCTGTAACTGTTGCCATTGCAGGACTATCAATATTTTTAACAATCATGGCAGTTTCTGCGTATAGGAAAACTGGGGTCTCTCAATTAAAATACATCGCATTAGCTTTTTCATTGTTTACCATATATCTTACAACTGAAGCAATACAAGAATTATTTACATTTGATGACGATTCTTTTGATTTGTTTTTATCAGTAATCATGTTAGGCATCCTGATTTGTTTCTTTTTTGGGATTATGAGAAAAAAGAAAAATCATGTATAGAAATGATGTTGTTTAGTTTTAATTAGTTATAGTGTGAAACTTTTTTTTGAACAGATCAAAGTATTATCTGATTTCAAACTTTATGATTCTGTTTTGTATATGACTTGAAAGTTGGTTGTAACATCTTCGGTATCATCCTTAACTAATACAGTATAAGTTCCAGGTGCCAAGTTTTCTGGAATCTGCCATACTTCAGAAAAAGTACCCTCATTTGTTACCTCTGGTATTAATTCGAAAAACGCATCAGTAGATGTTATCTGAATTACAGATTGAAACTCTGAATCTATGCCTGTTCCTGAAATAGTTACAAACTCTCCATGTCTATATGGTTCTTCTTTGTCAAGTTGTACCGTTAGAATTTTTTCTTTTCCTACCACCTCAAATGTCAATTCAGAAATTCTTTCAGCATTACTAACTTTGACTGTCCATAACCCATTTTGCTTTCCAAGAGATAGCTCTAATGGATATGTAAATTTACCATCATTGTCAGTGTAATATTCAATTTTATCAATGACTTCTCCAGTAGGATCGATTAATTCTATCAGAATCTTGGTATTGTCTGAAGACTTTCCGCTGAGAAGAACTGTCTCTCCAATTTTGTAATAATTATCATCTATTTTGATATCAATAGGAGTAATTCCTTTACTTAACCCGACTGTGAACTCCTCAATTGTTTCTTCAGAAGCATAGTTTAGCACTAAATAGTAATTTCCTCTTTTGTAACCTGAAAGGTCTAGCAAATATTCAGCATGACCTTTTTTGTCAAGCTGTACTTTGTCCTCAAAACGTACATTGTCACGAGAGTCATAAACTGTCAATGAGATTTTTGCTGAAAGGGGTCCAAAAATTTCAATTGAAGCGTTTGAGTTGTAATCAAAGTGGAATTTTTCAATTACAGCTGCAATATCCCCTGCTGATTCTCCAATTTGTACAGGTACTATTTCAGAGTCATCTCCATGTTTTAAAATCAAAAAATATGCCCCATGAGTAAAAGAATCATCAGTTTTTATTTCAAATTGTACTATTCCTGAATCATCAATCTCTAAAATATCTGTGTAAACCTTATTCCCATCAGAATCTTCTAGTTCAACTTCAAGACTTGTGTTTGGCTCGGATTCTCCCGTAAAAGTCATTGTAGAGCCTAAAACATACGAATCACGTGCAGATTGGACAAGGATTTTTTCTGGGAAAATGTCAGTTTCTACTTGCCCTTTATCTGATGAGGTATCGTTATTTTTTGAGTCTCGAAGAGAGAAATCTACAATTTCTGCCCTTTGCGAGTTAACCCATTTTTCTATAGAAGATGATTTTACACATATTGCATCACCATTACTTCTGATCATTAACTGTAGTCCATTTTTGCATATTACATCTTCTGAAGGTACCCCATTTGCCATTTGTTTTCTTGGAGAATCTATATCTCCCATCGCAGTAGAAGAAACCAGATTAGTAAGCAACACTAAAAAAAGTAAAATTCGATTCACAGGTCTTAACAAGTTTTTTTATAATTAAAACCCTTTTACACAAAGATACACATGTATTTAGAATTTTATGATACAAGATTGAATTTGAACTGCACGTAATTAATTTTGTTGTAGATTAAGATTCCGATTGTATTGTTCATAATCAGTAAATAAAAAAACAAAAAATCATGTTCAATGACTAGGAATAATTCAAAACATGTAATCTATAGCGTGATGTTTGGAATCATGTTATTATCAACTGTTTCAGTAAATGAATCTGTTCAAGCATTTGCACAAACAATGCAAGATAATGATTTTACAGTAAGAAACGCTGAACAAATTAACAAGGATCCTTTTGCAAAGTCAATACTTGAAAAGATAGAGATAATGAAAAAGCAAATGGCTGAAATCAAAGATGAAAATAAAAAACAACAAGAACACAAAAAATTCATTGATCAACAAAGAGCTGTTGCAAAGCAGGAACTAAACAAAGAACTTGACAGAATGACTGACAAATACAAAGATCACACACCAAAGGCATCCTTTACCAGTTTTGTAGCCTCAAAACCCGCTGAAACTCAGTTAGTGTACTGGGATATGTTCAATTTTCAGCAACAAAAGGTCTCTGATGCACGAAAAGCAATGAAAAATGTCTTAGATAATGGAGGTTCTCTTCAAGAAGCAAGAGAGGCATATCACAATGCAGGTGCCGTAAAAAGAGTGCAACTAATAGACATTACCAAAGACCTCAACATCAAGCATGGATTAGCAGATGATTCAGTTCAATCTACCTTTGACAAATATGGAAAACTTCCAAGGTATGATTAACTAATCTCTATTTTTTTCTAATACAGTTATCGATCTGACTCTAGAAATTTCAAATCCATTGATCATTTTTTTGAATACTGTGAATTATCTTTATTTTTTCAAATCAATTGCATGTACAAAATAACTTCCATAGTACTACTATCATGTATGATGGGACTTTTTCTTGCAAACCCTGCATGGGCAGTAGAAGATTTCATGCTTAGTATCAATAGTCTATCAGAGTATGAAGAAGGTCAGCATTCAATGATACATGGAAAAACAATAACTTTGGATGAGGAACCTGTTTCCAAGGTTTTGATTAGCATATACTTTCCTTCTGGAATCATCAAGACCTCAACTAATTCAACAGGTCAGTTTTCAGTAACATCTCCAATTCCTGTAGAAATTGGAGAGTATGACATCGTAGTCTATGCGAAAAAAGATAACAGATACACAAGTGCAGAAATCACATACAAAGTAACAGAAAGTAAAGCAAAGAAGATTCAAGAGCCAGTTACAAAAACTCCAAAAATATCAGAGAAAAAAATAGAGTTGGATCCTTTTTCAAAGATGCTACAAGAGATTGAAAAACAAAAGAAAGACGAAATAAAAAGAGAAAAAGACAGCAAAGAAAGACAAGAAATTGAAAAAGGCAGGCAGCTTGCCAAAGAAGACCTGCAAAACGACCTGAAAGAATCCGAAAAGAGAAACGAACCTAACAGCCCTAGAAATGTTTTCTACAGATTCATACAGGAAGTAGACAGTTCAGTCAGAGCAATATTCTGGCAACAATTCTTGTTTACAGAGAAGATTTCTCAGCAGGCACATGATGCCAAAGAAGAGGCACTCAAAGATGGAAAATCGTCATTTGAAGCCATGAAAATCTTTCAGCAAGAAGCTGCTGTAACGCAAAAAGAAATCATGGATGTCAATAAGAATCTGAGCGTGAAATATGGAAATTCTACATTAGATGTCCAAAATATGTTTGATGAGAATGGAAAACTTCCTAGAGAAGACTAACATTTGAGAACAAATTTTGTTTTTTTTCACATATAATGGATCTACCAACATTACAAGTAAGCTAGTAAGCTTACTCTGAGTTATCATCAACAGTAACGTAATGACATTATGAAAACACAACAAATCTCAAACTGGGATAAAATGGTTCATGCACCATTCAAGAAAGTCGTAAAGTTTGATCTCATTTGTATGGGAATCGGAGTAATGATTGGAATGGGTGCAGGGGCTTACATTGTTGCTAGTGGGTTAATCGGCTAGCAACTCTACTCTTTTATTTTGACATTTCATTTTTGAATAGTTCTTGTTCTATTGTTGTTGGAAACTTCATGATAGGGTAATACAGTCATCAAAGATCAAGTTGTGTTCAAGCAGGTTATAGTCAACTAGATCATTGTTCATTACTATGATCAGCATTATTTAATCATGTTAAAAAATTTATTTTCAAAACTAAAATGGAAACAAGAAAAAAATTCTTATGACATAAACGTATCCCAAGATGAGAACAAGAAAACAGGAAATATGAAAAAATAAATGGCATATAGATGCAAACTTTGTAATTTCAGGTGGGATTCATGGGAAGGTAATTTTCAAAATGTGTTGGATCATGAAAAAACTCATTTGAAAGACAAAACACTCGCTACCGAAAAAATGACACAGTAAAAATTTTTGGTACCAGTAAAAGAATTTTTCCACATATCAAAATAACAGATAGGGAATCGAATCAATCAAATAATTCCCCTAGCGAGAGTTAATTTTTGAATCTTGTATTTTTGCAGTCAAGAATAACAATTAGTCATTCTAATTTTTTTATCTCCAAGGTTACAACATAATTTGGTTTTTCTGTGCTAACCGGATATGGTCTAATATCCACCAGAGTGATATTGTATGGAGAAATGTAATTCATTGTGTGGTTTGGAGTAAAATACCCCGATATTTTGTGAGTTTGGTTTTTCACATGAATCATTGCAGTTACTTGTCCTTCCCAGATGCAAGTAACATCCATGGGACATCTACTGTCTTCAGTATCGTAAAAGTATAATTCAAGATTTTCATATCGAATAGTTTGATCAAAAGGTATCTCTACCACGTAGGGATCATATGATGGTTTAATCTCAGAGGGTCTCTTAAACGGATCAATAGTTCCAAGTCCACTTATCCCTGCCAATATACTTCTGGGTTTAATTTCACATTCCTCGTTGCATTCTTCTGGAATGCTATACCAAATTGCAACAAAAACAATCGATGATGCAATTATTGCACTTACGATGATTATCAAAAGACTAGTTTTCAATCATTCAAGCTAAATTCATGATGTTCATAAGTAATTCGTATCTTTTGTAAATAGATGGTGTGAGGTAAACGGTCTGGGAATAGCCTCCAACCTATCTATCATAATTTGTACATTTCAAATTATAAAAAAGCAACACGAATGAATCATTCATCTTGTTTAAATTCAAGAATTCCAACCCACATTTGCTATGAGTTATCAATACGATGACTATAATGATGACATAGATGATGAATCAGACTATGAAGACGAGGATTAGCAGTCCTCCAATTTTCTTTTTCTCAAAACATCTTCTTCAAGGCTTGAAGATACAATCCAAATGTAGTTTATTTTAGCATGTATTTTAAAACAAAATCCTAGTCAGATTTTCAACCACTATTTTTCTAATTCAATCCATTCTTGATCAGGTTCATCCAATTGGTTCCACTTGCTTTGAATGATTTGAAATATCTTTTTTGTAATAGATTGGGGCATAGTAACATTATGCAAAATTTGTATTTAACCATGATGTAGAAATTATACTCAAAGATGTTTTTAATTAGATAACGCAATGGAGTTTAGAGAACTGAACTAACTTTCATAGATATTCGGGGTGACTTGTAAGTGTATTTCAAGGCCCCCAATTTAGATTCCACATCACGGGGATTCACCACTTTAAATCCAAGTCAAGTCATAATATTTATGAAATGACTTTGTTAGAGGAGAGAAATGAACGACGATTGTAAAAATTGTCTGCATTCAAAAGAGGATCATCATCTTGCGTTGGGTCGCATTGGTACTGGGGATTTCTTACCAGGTACATCAATGCCAAGTGGAAAATTACAATCAAAAATAGTATGCACTAAATGCTCATGTAAGAACTATGTTCCCAAAGAAGATTAAATTTTACACCAGCATTATTTCGTTAAAAATTCAATTCACAAATGTTCAAAAGTCTGGATTTTAATTTCTAAATTCCACTTATGATGATTTGAGAAAAATAAACATATCAAGTTTGTTTGATTTAGAAAATTCACTTTAATCCAAAAATTGGGTGTTCTTTTTTCAATTTAACTACAGGAAGATATGGAAATCCGTGTTGAAATATGTCGGTAAATTGTGCCGGAACTCCCTTATGTCCTGAATATTTTATGAATGCTTTGTCAGGTTCTGTGTCCAACTCTACATAATAAAAACAATAAACAGTTTCAACTAATTCTATCATCGACATGTAACCAATAATCCATTTTTTTCTATGTGGAAAACACAATAGAGTAACCTTTGGATCGTCAGGCCATTCAGGATCATATGTCAATCTAGCTAAATTTCCTAAATCCAGTACTTTGGAAGTTTTGAATTTGTTTGAGATTTTTTTGTAGGATTTTAATGGAAAAGGTAGTGAATCCAAATGAATTATCGGAGCATATTGAGAAGATGAGTCTATAGAATTGACAACTCTTGCAGTTTCTTTCCCTCCTTTTGGATCATATTCTATATACCTTCCATTTTCATAATCAGTGTAAAATGCAAGAATAGAATTTGACAGAACCAACCTGCAAGATAGAATCATCTTATTATTCAATTTATGAGCATATACCCTCAAAGGGTATTCTCTGAATGCGCAAACAAATCGCGCAAAATCCAGAAAACTATCAACCTCAACAAAATGAATCTGAACCAAATCTGATTGGTTTGTAGTTCTAAACTAATTTAATTTTCCTTTCTCATCAAAATATTTCTTATCATAATCTGTCAGGGATTAATCTAAAATCATATAATTATCGCTAGTCAATACTTACTGTGGTATCAGGAACTCAGTTGATGGAAAAGGTTTTGTTTAAAATAGCAAAACAATGGATTGCAGGCAACACAATAGATGACGCTCTAACATCTGCAAAAAATGCATATCAATCAGGAAGGCATGCAATTGTAAACAAACTAGGTGAATATCACACTTCAAAGAAACAGATCACTACAACAGTTAATGAATATCAAAAAATCATCAATTCCTTTAGAAAATGGAAAATTCGCGGAGCTGTATCAGTCAAACCTACACAGATAGGTCTTTCAATAAGTCAGAAAGAGTGTTACCGAAATTTTGAAAAAATTATTCTAAATGCACGAAATGCCCATGTTTTTGTCTGGCTTGACATGGAATCCTCAGAGCATACAGATGAGACTATAGAGATTTACAATAAATTTTTTTCAAAGTATGAGCGACTAGGAATTGCATTACAAGCAAATCTCAAAAGAACAGAGGATGATCTGATTGATTTGCTACGAATTGGGGCAAAAATTCGTCTAGTAAAAGGAGCATACAGAGAAAAAGCAAGCATATCCTTCAAATCAAAAGAAGATGTGGATAAAAATTTTGTAAAACTAATGAAGATATTATTCAAGAAAGGAAATGAGTTTGGAATAGCATCACATGATGGAAAAATAATAAAAAAGGCAGAAAATTTGTCAAAAAAATATCCAAAGAAATTTGAATTTCAAATGCTAAAAGGAATAAGAGATGAACTCAAACCAAAACTAATCAAAAAGAAATTTGTTGTATCAGATTATATTCCATATGGAGTTAATTGGTTACCATATTCAATTAGAAGGATCAAAGAAAGAAAAAGAAATATTTTGCTACTTGGAAGTTCATTGATTCAATCACAGCGGGTTTGAGTTTGACTGCGCATGAATTGCTGTAAATAATTTTCACCACCAGCTCCTTTTCCAGTAGATCCGGAATTTTTCCATCCCACAAATGGTTGACTAGAGACTAATGCTGCAGTTGTTGCACTTGCAAAACGATTTGCATACACAACACCTGCCTGAATTTTTGAGAAAAACTCTTCTAATTGTTTTTCATCATTGCTAAAAATTCCTGCAGTTAATCCATATTCTGTTTGATTTGCAAGCTTGATTGCATCATCAAGTGTATCATATCTTTGAATGCATAGAAAGGGTAAGAATAATTCCTCTTTGACAAGTTTATGGTCTTCAGGTAATTTTGTAACTATTGTTGGTTCCACAAAATATCCCTTCTCAAGTTCGGATGAATTAAGAACTATTCCACCTGTAAGAATCTCTCCGTCTTGCTTTGCAAGATTTACTGCATTTTCAAATTTTATTTTGGCATCATTATTAATTACAGGACCCAAAAACACATCCTTTTGCCAAGGCATCCCTATTCTTAGTTTCTTTGTTTTCTCAACTATCTTTGAAATGAATTGATCAGCGACATCATTGTGAACATAAACCCTAGAGCATGCACTGCATTTTTGTCCACCAAATCCAAAAGCCGCATTCATTACTCCTTCAGATGCCTTATCCAAATCGGCATTTTTGGTTACAATTGCCGGATTTTTTCCGCCCATTTCAGAAATGAAAGGCTTTGTAGTGGTTTTGGTGAACTCTTGGAAACCTTGCATTCCGACTTCTCTTGAACCTGTAAATGCTATTCCATCAACATCTTTACTTTCAATCAAAGTTTTTCCTAGAGTACTACCTGAACCCGTAACAAAATTAATTGCACCATTAGGAATTTTTGAGAACAAAAAATTTACAAAATAAAAAGATGATAACGGAGCAGTACTTGCAGGTTTTAAAACAGCAGTATTTCCAGTAATCAATGCACCAGTAGTCATCCCTATTGCAATCGCTGAAGGAAAATTAAACGGAGCAATAATACCCCATACACCATATGGTTTCATTATAGTCTGAGTTTTTTCACGAGGGTTTGGATGAGAAGTTTGTTTGTAAAATCCTTTGTTTTTTTCTAGCTGAAAGGCATAAAATCTCATAAAATCTATCGCCTCATCAACATCCCCCATTGCCTCAAAACGATTCTTACCGTTTTCAAAAGTCATTATTGCAGTCAAAAAGAATTTTCTTGAGGAAAAATAATCAGCACATTCTCTAAAAATTTCAGCTCGTTTTAGATATGATGTATTGCTCCATATTTCAAATGCATTTTTTGCACTAGATATTGCATCATTTGTATCAGAGATTGTTGCTTTTGAAAATTCACCGATAGTAATTTGTGAATCTGAAGGGGAGGTTACAAAAAAAGTTTCATCAGAATAGATTTCTTGGCCATTAATTATCAACGGATATTTTTTACCAAATTCTTTTTTTGCATCATCAACCGCTTTTTCAAATTTTTCATGAAATTCATCTGTGGTGTTTTGTGAGATTGCTCTTCCCCACGTAAATTCATTTTCAAATTCAGTCAAGATGATTCTCCTGAGGAATAAAGTACTTCAGATATTATCCTAGATGCTAAATGAGAAGTTCTGTCTTTAACATCAAAACTTGGACATACTTCCATAATGTCCATCCCAATTATTCCTTTTTCAGCAATTCTTTGCAATAAATAGACGCAATCAGTGCTGCTCAGACCCAAAGGTACAGGAACTGATACACCAGGTGCAAATGAAGGGTCTATACAATCCATATCAAAAGAGACATAGACATTTTTGCCCAATTTATTTAGAATAGAGTTTGCAATATCTTCTATTCCGTTCTTTTGAATATCAAAAGGTGTGATTACATCAAGATGGTATTTGTTGAGATTCTCCAATTCCTCTTCTTCAGGAGTACGTATTCCTATTTGAAGACTAGACTCTATTTCAATATGTGAAAGAACATCAGTAATTACAGAACCGTAATAGTTTCTGTGTGAGCTAACAAAGTCAGGATGTGCATCAAAATAAACAAGGGATATTTTCTCATTTTTGTTTGAAATAGTTTTAATAATTTCTGTAGTTATGGAATGATCACCTCCAATCGAGATTGGAATCTTTGAGGAATGAACAATTTTTTCAAATGTTTCTTTTATCTGGTTTCGGGATATGTTTCCAAGATCATGTACCCTTTTTTTGGTTCCTTTCAGGGGTCTACCAATTGAGATTTTTCCATTTCTTTCAAATGAATCACGTAAATTGGATATTTCACGAATTTTAAGTGGAGCTTCTTCAGTTCCTTTTCTTAAAGCATGAGATTGAGATTCATCAGGAATTCCAACTATAATAAATTCTGCATCATTGAAATTTTCTGTGTTAGCCCAACAAATTTTTTCCATATCTAGTCTATGAATTCATAGAATTTGTATTTTTAAAACATTGTAAAATGTACGATTTATGGATTCGAATTATTTTCAAGATAGAAAAAAGATGTATTAAAAAATAAAAAATTATTTCCCTTATCCGTTAGTTACAGGAAATATGTGGACGTGCATGCTTCCATGATTATAGATGTGGCCCATTCCTTTCAAGGGAATATCCACAGTTGTAGTTCCCGACCAACCACTACCAATTACAGCAGTGCCTACCAAATCACCTGCACCTGCAGAAATTGAGATCTTCTGATTGACGCCAGAATTTGCTACACTAAGTTCTTTGAGTGTAACTCGAAGAGTTTTTTCGTCAACAGGATCTACATTGGACACTTTTACTCCAACTACGGATGACATTGCTTTGTAGTATGGTTCACAGTAACGTGGAAGCATATCACCACCCATATGACATTGCTGGTGTATAGTTCCGGGACCATAGAAGACACCATGTCTACTTGGACCACCTCCCATCATTCCATCCATACTAGAGCTAGAGCTCGAACCAGGACTCATACCTCCTGAACTACTAGAACTGCCCATACTCATACCAGGCATCGCATCTGCTTGTGAGGAATCATAGGATAGAGCAAGTGCTCCAGAAGTAAGAACACCAGCTACAATTCCAATCAATATTCCTTTACTTATGTTCATTAATTAAAAAAAACAGCATTTTGTTATAACTTGAAAATATAATTTTCTCATCTGACTTTCAAAATTGGAAATCGTTATCGGAAATTGTCTACTTTTGTATTATATCTTAAAACAGAAATATTATTATGAAATTACAATTAGAAGATCCAAATTTTGCAAAAAATTTTGGATTCTATGCAAAACTATCAAGAAGATGTCTTGTGTGCGAGAGTCAGAAAATAGTATCAAACCAATTCGGAATAATCTGTAAGTGTTGCGGGTCTTTGTTGAGGTTTGAGTAAGAATGCCAGCAATATGTAGAGGTGTTTGTCATAAATACAAAAGCAGTGGAGTTTCAATGCAATTCAAATATCAGGAAGGTCAGAAACGATGTAGTTTTTGTGGAATTTTCATGGTGTATAATGAAACAAGATGTCCATGTTGTCATACTATACTAAGAACAAAAGCTAGGGACAAACTTTCAAAACTAAAATACAAAACAAACTACCAATAAGCACTGATTCCCATGCCATCATTCTCTACAATTTGTACATCTAATTCTTCTAAACCAAATATAACATAGATGGACTTTAGTCTATTTTGATACAAAAAATATTTTTTGCCATCATCAGTAACAACAGAGCCTGTAACTTTGAGAATTTTATTCTCTTCAAGTTCATTTACACGTCTGTATGCAGTAGTCATTGGAATGTCACATCCTTTTACAATCTCCACCACAGATTTTGGTTGCTCTATAGTGAAATTCATTATAGTCCTAGAGTATTCATCTGATAGAGCTTTTAGAATTGCTTTTCTTAAATCAGAGTCTCTTCCTAAAATTTTAAAATCAGCCATATACTGATTTTCTCTACATCATACAATATAATCTTGATTTAAAAAATGAAAAGTTCAGCAAGGCTACATTTCCGATTGAACTTGGGAGTTCCATGCTTTCATTCCGCCTTTTAGAACTTGAAAATCAATGCCTTCTTGTGCCAGTGCATAGGTGGCTATTGTTGCCCTATTTCCAGAACCGCAAATTACCACTACTGGTTTATCAGTAGGAATAGAATCCATTCCGTTTGGTTTGAATATGTCAGCCAGAGGGATGTTTACTGCACCATCAATTTTAGATTCCAGCAATTCATCAGGTTGTCTAACATCCAACAAATACAAATCTTCATCAGATGCGAGTTTTGATGCCAATTCTTCTGAATCAATCACAGTTTGAGAGCTAAAAACAAGATTGTCAGATAAATTATTCATTCCCCCATCAAGATAGAATGTCTGAATCCCCATCTCAGTCATGGTTTGAGCTGCTTTTTTTGCATCAGAACCGTCATTGTCAATCAAGACAAAATTATATCTGGAGACTACATCAGGTAACCTATTTTGAATTGTGGTAACTCTTTTTTCAAGAGTTGAAGAGTCCAGAACATCATGAGATGCACCAAACAAATGTCCTGATTGATATTCATCAGTAGTTCTGATATCTACAACTAAAACATGTTCTTTGTTTTCAAGCAATACGTTCAATGTTTCAGAAGTTACCGCAAATTTTTCAAGACTGTCAGGAGTTGAATTTTGGTCTAGAACAACTGTACCAATAATAGTAATTCCAATTATTATGGACACTATAATTCCAATGTGTTTTTGATTCATGAAACTATTTCTGTAGATATTATTATTATAGTAAAATACATTTTCCAGAAATAACTTTCAAGTGTGGAAATCGTATTTGTCTATATAAGATCAAAATGAAAAATAGTAATATGAATTTCACACATACAGTCAAAACCAAAAAAAGTATTGACAATACCATCACTGATCTTTCTGAAAATCTCAAAGAGATTGGGTTTGGTGTTTTAGAAACGCTTGATTTTAAAAAAATTCTATCAGAAAAAGGACTAGAGTTTACAGATGAATACAAACTAATGGAAGTATGTAATCCCCATCTTGCAAAACAAGTGTTAGAGGCCAATCCAGATCTTGGGTTATTGCTACCATGTACTATTGCTGTTTATCAAAAAAATAATGAGAATTTCATCAGTTTGGCAAGGCCTACATCCTTACTTTCAATGGCATCAGATGAAAATCTCAAGATTTCAGGTGAAGATATCGAAGATGGTCTAATCAAAGTCATAGAAAATACAAAATAATCAGTCAAATTATCATTTGTTAAAACAGATGAGAAGAAGCATCGAGTAGTTTAGATTTTAATATTAAAATAAAAAAATTATTTGAGATCTTGAATTTGTTTTATGATTTCATTCATCTCAAATACCATTTTTTTCTGTTCTATGATATTTCTTGACTCTAGGAATTCTTTTTGTAGATCTGAAAGGGATTCTTTGAGATCAGTTATCTGTAGAGGTTTTGGTTCAAGCACAGTTCTAGATATAGGAACTGATTGGTTTGAATCAACTTGGACTTTGGATATTTTTGCAGTACAACCATAGCATGGAGCTGCGAGATCATTTTCATATCGAGGTAATTTCCCGTTCATGTCAAAATTGGATTGAATGTCTTCTTGTGCAAGGTTGTGTTTTATGTTAAGTTCACGCACAATATTTTGCATTTCAATTTTTGGCATCTTGGCAAATTGAACATATTGCTTCATGGCATCAGAAAATGTTCCTCCCTGTTTTAGAACAGAGTCCCTTGCATCCCTTGCTAGAGATACTTTGACTTGAAGATAATCAAATTGATCCCAGAATATCCCATGATTTGTTGCATTTAGATTTGAAACATACTTTGCAAATGCGTTTCTAGGAGTAAATTCTTCATAGGACTTTTCCATTCTTTTAATTTCTTGTTTTAGAGATTCTTGGGAAATCTTTCGTTGCTCGTCGATGAGTTTTTGTTGTGCAGTACGCTTGTTTTCAGTTTCTTTTGCTTGCTGGAATTGTTTCTTTGAAAATTCTATTTTTGCAAGAATATCTTGTGAAATAGGATTTAGTAGTTCGTCGCCTTCAATTTTTTTAAATTCGGACTGGGCAAAGGCATTGGTACTAAAAACAGACATAACAATTACTGAAGCAATGATTGATGCATAGAGTAGTTTAGTCATTGAACAGAAAAATGAAAAAATTGCTTAAGAGGGATTCGTAGAAATTATTAGATTAAATCATACTGATAGTTTTAATACAAGTTTTCAAGTTATTTTTTGAATAATTTTAAAAATATCATTACAATTTTAGTTATTTAAGATATTTTGTTGCAAAAATAAAAAAATTATGGGGAAAGACCTGTTCCACTAACGTCTTTATCCCATTCATCTACCATCGGATTTTGTCTTTTTTCAAGCTCTTCCCAATATCCGTTTAACAGTCCCGAAGGAACATTAAATGTGGCAGACACAGTATCGCCGACTTGTGCACTACAATCAGGCACGACCACGTTTAGTCCAAATTGTGATTCTCCAACACAGCCGTATTCGGTTGTTGCTATCACAGTTACGTCTTCAGTAATCTCTGTAGGAATGTAGTTCCAAGGAGTCACTGTGAAGATTACAACGACTGCAAGTCCTGCAATCAGTGCAGATAAAAGCACGCGTCGCGATACTTTACCTTCGTTTTGCTTTTGATTGTACATTTTTCTTCACTTGATATAGTGTGAAACCAAGATATAACACACAGAAACAATTTCCATGTACAGTTTTCACATTTGGAAATTACCTTTGGAAAATGTCTAATTTCTTTATTACTTATTTAGCAGTAGTGGTATCATGTCTGCAGTGAATAACAAATCAGATAAAAAATCAGGTAGAGCCAACACTATGATTGTTGCAGGAGTTATTGCATTAGGAGCTGGTCTTCTTTTTGCATATTTGATGTTCTACACCTCACCAGAGCACAATATGGAGATGGTTAAAGTAATCGCAGTTACTGAAAATGGTTGTATTGGTGAAACTATGGACGGATTTGCAGTAAACATCGGTGATTGTAATGCAGAGCCAGGAAAATATGTTCAGGCACTAGTTGATCAAAAAACAAAAGAGCGTGCTGCTTTGATGAATCCAACCAATTAATTTTTTTAAATTTTCTTTTTTTATTCTTAATTTCCAAAGTTTTTTGCCACAGTAATAATTTTTGTATCTTTAGAAAAGATGGTATTATTCAAAACAAAATATTTTGAATAAATAAAATGGAGATGTTATCTCCATTATATTTTTGGATTAAATGGCAATACCAATGAATCCATTATACTTTTGTTTATGTTAACAAAAGACTTTGAATTTTCATTCCATGTATGGATATTATGCTTGGTTGCATCAATTGATGCAATTGACATCTTACTTTGAACATTAAATGAACGGTTTATCTTTTCTGTAGAGTCATTTATCATACTAATTGATGATTCTGGGAGATTGGATTTAATTCCTGTTTTTGTTGCAAATTCTCTTTGAATATCAATAATTGATGATGAAGCATTATTCCATGCTTGCACATATTCTTGGAGCAGATTAGTAGCTGCTTGGTGGAATTGTGGGATTGACTTTTCTATATTTGAATAGAAGCTGTCAACACTATCACTCCATATAGAATAGACATCTTTGTGATTGCTTGTGTTTTCTATTTTACTCATTTTTCGCACCTCCTCCTATTTGATTAAGAATGATTACTTGAATTCCTCAAGCAGGTCTTCATCTTTTTTGAAGATCCAAGAAAGACCAATCATATCCATAGCAGAAATGCTAGTTGAGAGAGGGTTTTTGGCCTCACTTTCAACCAGAATTTCCTGGCTTGGTTTTTGGTCAAATTTGTATTGAATTACAGTTGACATGGTATACTATCGTACTAGAATGATATAATATTAGCAGTTAATTTGTGGCATGCCTTTTTGAGAAATGGATAGCACACTTGAAGGAGATGACAACTCTAGATTTGATAAAAACATCAAAATCTCTCAAAGTGTGGAGTCGTAAGGATACGAAAGTCTTTGAGAGTTTTTTGATGTTAGTGTCATTATGAAAAATTACTTTATTGATTGGTGTTTGTCCAAAATATTCAATCATTTTGAATGTTGGATCATTTCTATACGAACACATCTTTTGTAATCATAGATACATTGGAAATTTTAGATTCGAAATTAATTTTAAAATAGTTATTTCAAAGAATCTGAAATTACTTTGGCATCAGTAAATTGTCTGAATTGAACAATTTTGTTTTCTTGTAATAGATATACATGTGAGAATTGTACCTCAAAATTTTTGTCCTTTATAGAAATCCCTTGATATTTTCCAATAACCATTATGTGATCCTTGAAATCTAGAAATTGCTCTGGAATGGCGTGAAATTCTTTAAAATTTGAAAGCATTTTTGGAAAATAATCCTCAAAGACTGCTTTGACACCAACATATTTTCCACCATTTGGCATATCCTCAGTAGTAATCCATTGAATTTCATCATCACATAAATCCAGATACTTTTTGTCTTTGTTTCTAAAAGAATCATAGAATTCTTTGATGATTTGTAGATTAGACACTACCAAGGAATTATTGTACAAATATTTTATTTAAATTATTCTTTGGGATTAAAACCCATTTCCCTGAGATCATTTCTTATCTCTGCTTTAATTTGGTCCAATTCCATTTTTGGAATATCAAAACTTATCATCTTTCGAATTTGGTTTAGCATTACGCGTCCTTCCTGATCATCAGATAGTTTTTGCCCTGATTCTTCAAATGTATAATATGCTTTCATAATTTCCAATCTAGGTTCCAAATCATTTCTATCAGAACTATTCATCCACTCATCAATCATTATTCGTAAATCTTGTTGTGATACTGGAGGTACAGGCTCAAAATTTAGTGAATTTACTCCTATCACCACAATCAAGATACTTATCCCCACTGCTAAAGAAATTGGAATTATTTTATTCACTGCATTCACCTACATGATTAATTGCAATATGCTCAGATGTTATCATACATGTGTTCCCATATGTTTTCCCGTCAACACCACAAATTGGAGCATATTCCAAGGTACATGCAAAGTTAGGAAAATTTATTTGCCATCCACGAGTTTGAAGCGTTTGAACAGATTGTTGCTTTACACATGCAGGAGATCCATCATTTGATTTGAAAATCAAAGTCAACTTTTCAGCACAGATTACAGAATGAGCAGGGATCCCAGCTTCGCCTTGTAGTAATGGTCTGAGATATGGTTTTTCTTGACCATTCATCACACATACTTTGCCAGGATATGCTCCAGGACCACACCTATCATCAAGTACGCAGATTTCACCCAAGGGGACAAAGCCAGGTGCACACATATTTTTGTAAGGAATATGTCTTGTGGAGGTTTTTTCTAATATGTCAATGAGAGCGTATTTTTTATTAGAAGAGTCTGCAGGAGGGTTTTCTATGTCAGTTAGTTTTACTAATATTTTGTATGAATGCCCTTGCTCAAAAGCAAACCCCTCAATTGAATCATAAAAATTCTGCCAGTCAGAAGTTTCATCTTCACGAATCTGTAAGCATTTTTGTGCCGCTATTCCTACACAATCAACAAGAGAAGGACTGATGAAAAATGTTTTTGTTTCTTCAGAAAATGATTCTGAAATAGCAATCGTGCCAATTAAAATAAATGGAATAGCAAACCAAATTGTTTTCATATTATTTCTATAGAATATTCATTTAAAGACTTTGATGAAATTTCAATTTTACTAAAAAGAAAAAACAGGATAAAAAAAATTATCCTAGTTTATAGAGATTTTTGAGAATTTGTTTTGCACTATACTCTGCCACAATCTTCTTGTATGTTTTTACTTGTTCTTTCTTTACAGAACCAAATTCATCATGAATGATTTTATGTGAACTCTGGAATGGTATTTTGTCTTTAGTTTTTACCCCATATGATTTTGCTTTGAGTTTGTCTGAATAATCAGCCTTTGTAGGTTGAGCATATGCATCAGTTAATGAGGGAGCAACAACTCCTGTAGTCAAGATTGCCATAATTGATATTGCCAATATTGATTTCATTATTTTCAAATACACCTCCTCTTAGTAAGATAAGTGAAATTTCTCACATCGTGAATGATTCCAGGCATGTTTTTTCCTCTAGTTAGAAGGGAAAGGTCGGACTCCCTTCCAACTAGAATTGCTAAACGACTTTTTGCAGATTGGCCTGGTGGGTTTTGCATTACAAGTAGATCATACAAAAAATATTTGGCTATACCGGACAGTTTGTGGCATGCCTTTTTTGTAAAACATGAAAATTAATTTAGATAAAATCAGATTAATCTAGGCATCAGCATACATTGAAACTTCCCAAGCTGTTGGGGTTTGAGCAAATGCAGTATATTCTTTGTATTTTATTTCAGCATATGCATCAAGGAAATCTTTTGTGAAAATTTCTTCTAAGAACTTTGAATCACTTGCCAATGAATCAAGTGCACCTTTCAGAGAAACAGGCAATGTTCCAATTTTGTATTCTCGTTTCTTTTCAGGAGAAAGTTTGTAAACATTTTCTTCAATAGGATCTCCAGGATCAATTTTATTTTTTATTCCATCCAATCCTGCTAACAACAATGCAGCCTCTAAAAGATAGATGTTTGCAGTAGGATCAGGTACACGATATTCTATTCTCTTGCTCTTTGATTGATTCCTATTATACATTGGAACTCTAATTGCAGTTGAACGGTTACCCAAACCCCAGCAAACATTAGTTGGTGCTTCAAAACCTGGAACAAGACGTTTGTAAGAATTTGTAGTAGGATTAGTAATTGCACACAAAGCTGATGCATGACTTAAAATTCCTCCAACATAATATCTGCCGGTTTGGCTCATTTGAGATTGCTCATCAGTTTCATCATACATTACATTTGTTTTTCCGTTCCACAGACTTTGATGAGTATGCATAGCTGATGCATTATCGCCAAAAATTGGTTTTGGCATAAAAGTTGCAACCTTGTTTTTTCTTTTTGCTTTTACTTTAACTAAATTTTTAACTGCAATGACATTGTCTGCCATTGCAATCATTTCATCATATACTAAATTGATTTCACATTGACCTGAAGTTGCAACCTCATGATGCTCTGCTTCAATCTTAATTCCAAAATAATTATACAAATCATCACAAACATCCTTTCTAAACCCTTCAAGAGTATCCTTTGGTTGTGATGGATAATATCCTTCTTTGAGGTCAATTGCAGTACTTACATTCCCTTTAGCCCAAGGGGATTCTTTGGATTCGATTGAATATCCAGAGCCTCCATAGGCATGAGTTGCAGCATATGGTGACGGATAGACATTAATCGTATCAAAGACAAAAAATTCAATTTCAGGGCCCCAATTAGTATGAGTCAGTCCAAATTCAGACAGTTTTTCTGATGCTTTACTTGCAATACCTCTAGAATCTCGATTGAATCTCGATTCCTTTCTGGTGCTACCATCATACAAATCACAGAATATTCGAGCATTTTTCCTATTACCAGGATCATAATCATTTGGAAGAATTTTAAACGAATTTGGATCAGGTAATAAAATCATATCAGAGTGATTTACGGATTTGAATCCAACAATGGAGCTTGCATCTAGTTTTTCAAGACCATTAACAAAACTATCCTTGTCAATTGCATAACTTGGCATTCCAACATTATGTAATTCACCGAAAATATCTACAAACCAAAAATCAATGAACGATATATTTTCATTTTTAATAGTTTGCAGTACCTGTTCTGAATCCAATTAGATATTTTTGAAAACTAATTTACTAATGTGGTCTTGTAAGTGAGAGTTGTCAAGTTAGTCAGGTAATTTCAGAAAGATCAATTTTTTTTGCTAATCTTCAAGAAAATATCATTATTTTTAGTACTATATGCTAAAATTTAATTAAAATTTTCAAGTCATTATTAACAAAAAAATAGTCAAAATAGATGCAGCGATCAAAAATTAATTTTCACTCATTTGGCTAAATCCAAATTTCTAGTTAAAAAACATGAAAAAATCAACAAATCAAACAATAGAAAATCCAATACAAGAAAATCCAATTCAAGAGAGACCAATTCAACAAAGATTGAAGCATGCAAGCTGTATTACAGTAGAGTCTGCTATCAGAAACAAAGTAAACCTGAATATTTCATGGTATGATGTTCACGGGGATGAGCAAAGTCAACAATATTCATTAGCTGCAGGTACAGTAATAGAATTATAAAATAAAATACTTTTTCTTTTCATTTTTTTTTTGAAAACTTTTAGATTTGTAACTAGACAAGATTGATACTATTTCTAGTACTTTATAGATGAAAAGTAGGTTTATGAGGTTTGTACCATAACTGATTTTTTAAGAGGAGGGTTATTCTTGAAATAGCTTGCAGTGTAGAGGATTTTGTCTCCTTCAGGCATAGGATTTGCACAGTTTCCACAGAGAGGCAATGTTACTTCTGCATCAAAATCAATCTCCCCGATTACAAATTTACATTTGTGGCAAATTACAGATTTTGTGTCATAGATATTCATTTTTTTGTCATCTCAATGGGCATTTGGATTAGAATACTATCACCATATTTTGCATCAACTGATGTTTCATAGTTTTTACATGAATTTGCCAACTGTAATTTATTATATTTTACAACTTTGGAGCCAAGATCAGAGATTATGGAGAAAGTTGGAGTTGGAACATGCTCTTGTCCAACACATGTTTTGAATTGAACATAATAGCTATCACCAGATGTTTTTGCAAGATATTGTATTTTAATTGAATTAACATTAGGATTTTTTGGAGAATCACCATATGCAGATACAGAAAATAAAGAGACAAGCAGCACTGCACCTAAAAGCAGTCCAAGTTTTTTATTTTCAGAGTTTGATTTTTTCATTTTATTCCTTTTTGGTGAAACGTAAAGAGGCAACTATCAGGATCGAGGAGATCCAATAGATATGTCAGCCTCTTACGTTATCGCCATACAGGTTAGCACGAATCATTATATCAAAATATTTTTCAAGCTGTGGCATGCCTTAGATATTCTAATCATGCAACATGGGATATTGGAGGTTTGAAATTAAAATCAACTAGCTGGCATGTTGAATGAATCTGCTCATCTGATTCGGTGAGACAAGTTTTACATTCAAATTTGATTGCCTGTGAACAAATAGAACATTTTTGCTTGATCTCTTGAGTGGAACCACATTTTCTACAACAATCAATTCTTATTGAATTTTGCATCTAAAGCACCACAGACAAAACAATTACAGAAATTCCAGCAATAGCATAAAAGGCATAGAATGCCTTTTTGTTTCTTGGAATCATTAATTTTGGTTTTTGGTTATTTTTTATCATTGTAATACCTCCTTTGGATAAACAGCGAGACACCTGTGAAAAAACTCACAGGCTTTTACTGGTCTAGGGTAATATTGTTCTCGCATGGTATTGATACACAATTTTTATGCTTATACCTTAGTCAGCTATTCAGCTTACCGGTAATCAATTAAATTTACCAGAATCTATGAACAACTTTTTCCATAACATAATCATGAAAATACAACAAATCTCAACCTGGGATAAAATGGTTCATGCCCCTTTCAAAAAGGTCGTAAAATTCGATCTTCTCTGCATGGGTATCGGCGCAGTAATTGGAATGGGTGCAGGTGCCTATCTTGTTGCTAGCGGTTTAATTGGCTAGCAACAAACTTTTTTTTTATAGTTAACAATTATGAAAAACATCATGGAATTCCAAACTATAGAGGCATCATACACATCAAAAGAAGGTTGTAGATTAGTATGGAAAGGTGTAGATGAAGACGATACAGATGTTGTAATTTTAAATAAAAACGAATTAGAAAATCTAGTCGAAATTTTGAAAAAAAATTCTACTGGAGAAGTAGAGCTAGAAGACCAAACAAGCATAATCAGAGTGAATTCAGATGTAACTCAGTTTATGCTAACTAATCATCCGTTGTTAGAGGTGAAGACCAGCATAATTCAAGACAGAGTTTTAGAATATGCCAAAGTTCCTCATGAGCCTCAGTACGTCTACATTGGAACAAAGGAATTCTACCCTTCGGTTTGGATTAGAGATGATAAAAAAACTCAGCAAGAGACATCCAAAAAAGATTCAAAAAAATCACTGATTGAGGCAATTCTTTCATCAGAGCCAGAGAAGATAAGACAGGATCTTTCACCTACTGATATATTCAGAGTTTTTTCCACAAGGCGTTCAACAAGAAAATTTGAAAAAACCAAAGTAGAAGATTGGAAGATTGACAAGATATTATCAGCTGCTGATGTTGCCCCAACAGCAGGGAACTTTCAAGGATTTCAAGTATATCTAATCAAAAATAAAAAAACAAAAGAAGCGCTTGTGGAGGCTGCAAATAAACAGCCGTATGTTGATGCGCCTGTAGTACTGGTCTTTTGTACTGAACCATCAAGAGTAAAGCTAAAGTTTCCTCCCGAAATATTAGAGAAGTTCTCATTACAAGATGCAACAATTGCAGCTGCATTTTCCCTCTTAGCTGCATCAGGGGTAGGATTAAGCACGATATGGATTGGAATGTTTGATGAGGAAAAAGTCAAGAGAATTCTAGGTACGGAATTGAGGCCATCATCAATTCTGTGTATTGGATATCCCGACAAGAAAAAACCACCAAAATCAAGAAGGAAACTCAAAGATCTTATCAAAGTGATAGAATAGTTTCCTGTAATGATTTTTATCCAGTATTGAGTAGTATTATCGATGAGTGATCTATTTGATGAAACTGCAAACTATGTGTTGGATTTGGCAAGCCCACAGAGAATGCAAATTTTATTCAAGTTATTAGAAAAAAATTCTACCCCCACCTCATTGGCAAAAGAAATCGATGCAACAAAACAAGAAGTCCATCGAAATTTTACTAGACTAGAACAGAGTGGATTGATTGAAAAGAAAACTGATGGCAAGTATACATTAACGACATTTGGTAAAATTGTGTGCACACAAGTTCCATCACTTGTGTTTATTTCACAAAATAGAAAATATTTCGAGGATCATTATTTTGGCAATATTCCACACAAATTTCAAATGCGTTGCGGTCAATTAGCTAACGGTCAATACATCAAAGGCATATCAAAAGTACTTGAGCAGTGGAAAAATGTTTACAAAAATTCCAACGAATACATCTATGAGGTTTTGTCTGAAGTTCCACTTGACTTGATAGAACCTCTAGTAAAGCAAGTCAAGAAAGGAGTCAAATTCAACTACATATTTTCAGAGTCAGCTGTAGTCCCAAAAGGACGAAAAGCATTACTCAAAAAACTTGGATTTGACAAATTAGTTGAAAAGGGACTAATCGAAAGAAAGATGGAAAAAAATGTTCAAACTGTTTTAATTCTCAATGAGAAAGAGGCATGTATTATGTTCCCAACACTTGATGGGGAATCAGATCTTACTGAAATGTTTTATTCAGACGACTTGATGTTTCATGAATGGTGTCTAGATTATTTCAGGTACTGCTGGTATGGCTCTGACATCTTTAAAGAAAGCAAGCTAAAAGAGTAATTCGCGTATATTTTTATTTTAGAATTTTTAAGAAACTCTATGAATGGGACTAGTTGTGATAATTGCTTTACAGGTTATCGCCCAGGTCAGTTGATTTCTTGTGAGCATTGTGGTTCGGAATTTTGTGATAGTTGCATTAAAAATCACAAACATTGATGTTTAATCAAATACGAGGTCAAGTAGGATTAGAAAAAACTTCAAAGAACTCTTTTGCTTTAAATTTTGACAGTTCTTTATTTTTTGTTACGCAATAATTTGTCGTAAAGGTGCACTTTGGGCACCCACCCCAATTCTCACCCTGTTCAACTAATTTTTTCTGTTTAGGATCTACTGGGCAATCACAATCACAAAGTAGCGAATTACAAGTATCAAGAATTTTTTCAAAATCATCATAGATTATTTTGCTGCATCCATTGAATCCATCAGATGAATTGTCATAAAGGTAGATCACACCATTTTCATAATATGCGTCAATATCATTTGATTCAGATTTTGTTACAATTTTTGCAGCATTGATAAACACATGCGTTATTGTATGAATTGTAGAGTCTGCCGCAATCTGGTTTTTTGATTCAGAGTTTGGTTTTGAAATAAACTCTGATGGAACAATTATACTAACGGAAGAATGCTTTGATTTCCAATTAAAATTACGCCATGATGAAATGCTTGTTCCATTATGAGTTTCAAAATTTTCAGATGACTCGTTATAATTTCCTTTTAGATATCCAGTAATTGTTCTGCTTAGCTCAATTATACCATAACGCAAAGCAAGTTTTTTTGATTTTACAATTACATCTCTATGTATTGCGTTTCTCTCAGAGGTTTGAAGAATAGATGTTCTAACAATTGGGATTGTTCTTTTTTGTTTTTCATAAGATCTTTTCAGATATGCTCTTGCACCATTTTGTGATTTTATCAGAGATGTAACTTCATAGTTTTGTTTGTTAAAGTGATAAATCGCATTTTGATGAAGTTGGTAATAGCCAACAGGAACACCACGCGTTCCAATTTTTTTAGAATTGTAATAAATTGCAATCTCACCTGAAGTTCCTCGCAGATTGACACTATTGGCAAAATCAAAAAATTGAGATTTATCAGATTCTGTGGCTGCCTCCTCCTCAATTTCAATTGATTCAGTGTGTTTATCAGAAATTATCGGATTTTTCTTGTTAATTGGAATGACATGGTCTTGCGATAGATAATCATCAATATGACGCGCAAAGTAATGACAAGCAGCATCATCAGGATCAAAGACGCAAATTGCGTATGATTTTTGTCCCATACGACCTGCACGTCCAATTCGTTGCACAAAAGAATCATACTCGTTTTTGAAGGCAGAAATCACTACATCCACATGACCAATGTCAATTCCTAGTTCTAATGTAGGAGTACAAGACAATGCATCTAGTTCTCCAGATTTCATTTGGGATTCGTATAATTTTCTGTTATTTTGATCAAGGCCGCCTCTATGAATCTGAATTCGGATCTCAGGATTTGCATCCTCCACATTTGATGCAAGAAATTCTGAATCATTGTGTGAATTACTAAAGATTAGTTGTGTAGATTTATTTTTGTAGCAAATTGATGCTAACATCTCCATAGTGGTTCTCTGCCCAAATTTTCTAGGCATTATGAAAAACATGTGCATGTTATGCTTTCTTCGAATCTTACTTTTAATGAAAGAAAATGAATTTTCTGGTAAATCAAACATATTTGAAAAAAATTCTTTAGAATTATCCAATGTTGCTGAAGAGCCAACATATTGGACCTTTTCCATGTACCGTTTCATTCTTTTTAAGACATGGTAGACATTTGATCCATGAAAGCTAGTGTAAGAGTGAGCCTCATCCATAACAATTATTTTTGCAGTTTTGAATAACTCATTCCATTTTTTGTCTTGTAGGATAAGGTGATAATTGATAAAATCAAAGTTTGTTGCGATGATTAGTGACTTTTTACTAGCATCTGAGATGATCATGTCTTTGTATTCAGAGCTTTGACCACCATGAATGGAATATACTGCAACTTTACTGTTCAATCCACATCTATCAATTAGATTTGATATCTTAGATACTTGATCATCAATTAGTGCATTAAGTGGATATACAAATAATGCAAAAACTCCGGGCTCTTCCTCTTGGGAAATCTTCTGTAATATAGGAATAGAGAATGCCTCAGTCTTTCCAGACCCAGTTGGTGCAGAAATTATAGAGTTTTTTCCCTCTAGAATAGACCGAATTGATTCCTCTTGGAATGGAAGGAGTCCTGAAAAACCGTATTTTTCTATTCCTTTTAGAATATTTTCAGACAAGATATCTTTTAGACTATGAATCGAAATCTTTTCTGGATCTGGTGCAACCGTATTATCATAATGAATAATTCCCAAGGTTTCTTCTTTATGACCTTGAACTATTTCTCGAACTATCCCATCATTATCTACAAGAGATTTTGGAATTTTTCTAACATCAAATAAAATTTCTGCAGGAAGGGGTATTTTGGGTTCAGGTTTTTTCTCATTTTGTTTTGTGTATTTTTTTATTTCATCAGGATAGTAGGGTTCAGAATCTGTGGGACCATCACAATTATGTGGCTCATCTGTTCGTGAATCAATTGGAATAAATTTTCCGCTATCTGATTTGAATTCATCATCCCAATAGATTTGAGCACCACATCCTTTGGAGCAAGATTTTGTGTTTCCAGAATAATTTACTCCATAAGTTGGTCTTTTTGGAACTACTTTTTCAGGATTACATTTGGGACAAATCCACGGTCCTCCAACATCTTCAAAATTTTGGAATAGTTTAGTGTCACAATTAGAACAAAACTTCATGAATAAGTTTTTGAATAATTTACCATTAATGAATATATGATTAATTTGATGTTTACATCAGATCAATTATCATTTAATTTTTTTGAAAAAAACAATTTAAGATTTCTTGGTTTTGGTGTCAACCTTTACAACATCGCCTAATGAGATCTTGTCAATTAATGCAATTAGCTTATTTGTATCAAATGGTTTTTGGATTACAGCAGAAGGTTTTGATTCGAAAAGTTCTTTGCTACATTCATGATCAGGACTACCAGTAATTATAATCACTTTTGCTTCAGAATCAATATTACGAATTCCTTGCAACCCATATAGACCATCAAATTCAGGCATCCAGTAATCCATCATTACTACATCAGGCGAGTGTTTTTGATACAATTCAACTGCTTCTTTTCCATTATACCCTAATGCTAGAACCTCGATTGAACGTAGACTGAGCAGATCAGACATTATTTCTGCAGTCTCTTGATCATCATCAACAATCAATACTGTAGGCTTCATGAATGCTGTAAGAATTAAGGGATAATGAAATTAAGTTTGAATCAAATAAACAAGCTGAATTTTAATTCAAAATTCCTAATTTCTATCAAAATTAACTTATACTAAACTGAATAGGGGGTAAAATGTGAAAAATATTTTAAAAATTATTCAAGATATTACAAAAAAACGGGTAATTGTCCACATTACAGACACATATTTTCTAAATGAATCTAAAAATGGAAAAGAAATTGAGATCCCAGGATTTGCTAGAATTTACAGAATTTTAGAGATATTATCTAAAAACAAAGAAAATGAGATTTTATTTGTTCATAGTGGAGATTTTCTATTTCCCTCGTTTCTAAGCAATTTTTTCAAGGGAAAGCAAATGATCAGCATTCTAAATGAATGCAAGTTAGATTACTGCACCTTGGGAAATCATGATTTTGATGGAGGCTTGAAAATTTTAAAAAGTAGAATAAAAGAATCCAAGTTCAATTACATTATTACAAATTTAACAGCACCAAAAGAGATTACAAGAAATATTTTACAGTATGACGTATGGCCTAAAAAATCACCAAAGATTGCACTAATTGGAATTGTAGGTAAAATGACGGCAAACAAAGCTGTAGAAAATGGATTTAAAATGAAAAATGCCCAACAATCCCTAAAAATCATTGACGAAATAAAAGAAAAATTTCCAGAGATCAAATTATTGTTAGTTTTATCACATATGGGGGATGTAGAAGATATTGAGCTAAAGAAAACTATACAAAAAAAATGGCCATTAAAATCAATAATTTTAGGAGGGCATGATCATAATCAACTAATTTCTTATAATTCTAAATTAGATAGATGTATGTTAGTAAAAGGCCAATCAAACGCAAGAACAATTCAAATAATTTTTTCAGATAAAGAAAACACAAATGAACCAAAAGGGTTTTTGCAAAATAAATTATTGGTTCTAAATTCAAAACATTATCAAAAAATATCACCATCAAAAAAGATAAGAAAAGAAATTGACTCATGGTATAAAAAATTAAAAAATGAAAACAAGTTACCATCAAACAATGTTGTCAAAATTTTTCCAAAAGACACAGTTTTAGATGCTACTGAGGTTTCTTTAAGAAAAGGAACGACAAATTTTGGAAACTTTATTTCAGATTGTCTAAAAAACCATACAAAGTCAGACATAGCTTTTGTCAATTCAGGACATTTTAGAGGAGATAGGAATTTCTTTGAAAAATTAACTGAAAGAAATTTGTTTGACACGTTTGTTATGAAACAGCGAGGAAATATTCTAGTAACAAAACTAAGTACAAAAGAATGCGTGCTTTTTTTAAAACATGCTTACAGTCAAATAGGAAAAGGAAAAATCTTGCAATTTTCTAAAAACGCTTTAGAGTTCATTAAAGAATCTAAAAAAAATAGAAAAATCAATGTAGCATTAATTTCAGACATGATATTTAGCAATGAAGACGGTTTTGCCGAAATTTTAGCTAAAAATAGAAAAATTACGGTTTCAAAATTACAAAAATTGTTGAGAAAAGATATTATTAAAAATGAAAATTTAATAGATATTATTTTAACATCAGCATCTAAAACAAACTATGACCCAGAAATTAGATTCCAGGTAGGAGAAAACAGTTCCCACTATCAGTAATTTACAAGCAAATCAATTATCCAGAGACACCAGTACTTGGATGGATCTAACCAGTTTATTGAAAAAAGGATTGAATAACCATAATAATTTGATTAAAATTTTGAGCATTCGTTGTCAATGAATGTTCAGATTTGAAATTATCTACTTTTTTTAAAATAGCACTTCATGATAAAAGAATTCTTCGGGTTCATTTGGGATTTAGTCACAGGTAACTAATCAAAGATTCTTTTCATTTTTTTATCAAATCTGATCAAACAACAATCTGTTTTTCAAGATTGTCTAAAGCCCAGTTAATCAAAGTACTTTTTTGATGAGCCCATCTATAATGTGAAGAAGCATGTTTTTTATTCACAGATGGTTCTGGATATGAACAGAATTGGCAGTATTCTGTAGAGTTGGCAAGGTGTTCAATAATTTTTTCTCTGTGACCCGAGAGATGAATTAACCAAGATGTTCTATTTGCGGTAATTTGCTTTCCATTATTACAGTATGGACACTTGCTTGCAATATACGTCATTTTAGCTCGGAAATAATTAGAATTTTGAAAATAATAAACAAAGAGATAGTTGATGATATTCAGAGTATAATCAATTCAAATTTAGTTTAATTATTCATCATGGTCTTTACCGTCTTAGAAGGTGAAAAAAGTATGATTGAAGCATTTACAGCATTTCTACAGAATCTAGAATTTGGATTGTATAACGCAATTATAAGAATCAATGAAAAAATTCATGATTTAAACAAATTCCAAAGATTCAACACAGAAATTCTTAAGACATACAAATAATCAAAATGTCCAAAGCAATGAAAGTTGAAATAGTACAGTCAGAAAGTAAGGCAGAACTCGATAGCCTGATTAATTCATGTATTCAGGATCGAGATGTGGAAGATATAAAGTTGACAGCTGTTTTATTGTCTGACAACAAAGTACAATATACAGCACTCATAATGCTGAAAAGCTAAGAACACGCTTGCACAATTTTTGTGCAATTTTTCTTTTTTACAAATTTTTAATTAGGAATTTTTTTCATCAAGACCACAATTAATGCATCGTCTAGTATCTAAAATTAAGAAATATGCAAAATTATGAACAAATCCTTTCTTGCAATCCATAAAAATGCAGTAAATGGTTAAGAGATTAAGTATCGTGTGAAAATTAGTATCGATCTAGAGTTGATTTTTTTATTATCTCAAAAATTATTATGAATGACTGGCTTTCAAGCCTTTGTAACGATTTCGGATAGTCACTTCGGTTACACCTGCAGCTTCGGCAATATCTCTTTGAGTTACAGATGCGCCATTATGTACACATGACAAGTATAATGCAGATGCTGCAAGACCCATTGGATCTTTTCCAGCAGACTCTTCACGCTCTTGGGCCTCCTTGAGCACTTTGATTGCAAATCGTTTTGTTTTTTCTGTAATGTCAAGCTTGCTTGAAATTCGAGCAATACATTGTACCGAATCAACAACAGGCATTTTCAATTCCAATTCATAATGTAATAATCTATAACATCTAGCAATATCTTTTCTTTTTACGTTTGCAGCATCTGCAACATCTTTTAGAGTTCGAGGTGTTGCAGTATCTCGACATGCAGCATAAAGTGATGCTGCAATCATTGCAGAGATTGATCTTCCTCTTACAAGTTTTTTCTCCAAAGCTTTTCTGTAAATGTAAGCTGCTTTTTCAAGAACGTTTGCAGAAATTGCAATCTTGTCTTTTAATCTGGTTAATTCACCAAGTGCTTGTCTCAAGTTTCTATCAACTGGCTCATGAACTTGACTTCGGTTATCCCAAGTTCTTAATCTCTCAATTGTACTTTTCATTGATGTTGAAAGTGGTTTTCCTGATGCGTCTTTGTTTAAGGGATTGATTACAGTAGACAATCCCATATCATGCATTAGTAATGATGATGGAGCTCCGGTTCTTGCAGGATCTGCGCCGCCATCTTTTTGAAACGATCTCCATTCTGGACCGGATTCTTGAGTTTTTTCAGAAACAACATAACCACATTTAGAGCAAAATTGTTCGCCGGTAGTATCATCAGTTAGCATGGAATTTTTTCCACATCGCATGCAACTAGCATTTTGATTAGAACTTACCAAACAAACTCACCTGTTTTTCCACTAATGTGAATCATGTAGAGTTACCACTTCACGCTAATTTAAACCGAGTATGATGAGCATTTTATGAATAATATTCCTTAAATCCCTTATCTGTGGGGAGTAATTCGGTTTTGAGGCCAAACAATCCTTGTTTTTGATGTACTTTTAGCAGGCCATCCTTTTCTAGAGATTCCAAGATAGATTCAAGTTCTTGGTTATGAAGTCCTGTGTTTTTTTGGATATTTTCAAAGTATTTTGTGCCTCGGTTTAGCTCCCCTAAAACCAGCATAGTCTTTGTTTGGGGTTTTGAGGGATTAATTTCAGGTTTTGACGAATCCATTGAAGATCTTTGAGGATTACCATCAAAATCTGGAGGAAATTGATTTTCTTTGATTGTTTGAGATGGTTTGAATCCAATGCCTCTTTTTGCCAATAATCGGGGAATTATTCTTGATAGTGGAATTGCTAAGAAGATTACCAGATAAATCCATGAAAAATTAGGTTCTACCATGAATACTATACCATTAGATGTCTTAAATTTGTTGAGAACTCTAGTGGTAAAACAGAATATGATTGGTATAATAGTAGCTAGAGTATACTAGATTCATTGTCAAAGTATCAATCACCTAAAGTTAATGTCAATATGAGTGCAGCAAAGGGCATTGGAATTGCAATTCTTCTATTAATTATTGTCGGAGTAGTAGCATCAGCTTCTGTAAAAATTGTAGATGCAGGTCACAGAGGAGTTCTATTACACTGGAATGCAGTTGATCTATCACAACCTCCACTTGAAGAAGGAATACATTTCGTAGTTCCATTCCAAGACGAAGTTGTAGATATTGAAGTTCGTACCCTAAAATATGCAAGTGAAGCTAGAAGTGCATCAAGAGATCTTCAAACAGTAGAGACAACAGTAACTGTCAATTATCATCCAGATAAAGAGCAAGTACACACACTATACAAAAATTTAGGACTTGATTATGAAAACAGAGTAATTCAGCCAGCAATTGAGGAGACAGTAAAACAAGTAACTGCAAATTATAATGCTGAAGAATTAATTACAAAAAGACCACTAGTCAAACAAGACATAGAATTTTCCATCAGAGAGAGATTAAATCAATTTAATGTCGTAACAGAAGTAATTTCAATTACAGATTTTGAATTCTCTGCACTATTTGCATCAGCAATCGAATCTAAAGTAGAGGCAGAGCAAAATGCACTTAGAGCAGAAAATGACTTGAAAAGAATCGAAGTAGAAGCCAGACAAGCAGAGGCAAACGCCATAGGTTTAGCCAATGCAAATATTGCAGAAGCCAAAGGTGAGGCCGAAGCCATTGCAATAATCAATAGAGCCCTAGCTGAGAATCCAAACTATTTGGATTGGTTAAAGACTCAAGCATGGGATGGAAAACTACCACTTGTAGTTGGTGAAGGCGGAACACCATTTATTCAAATTCCAATAAAGCCTTAACTTAATTAGAAAAAGTTATTCTTTACTTTTCTGAGCATCCCTGATTGCATCATACATTGCAAGGAATTGCTCAGGTTCATTTTGTCTGTAGTTTTTTTCAAGGTTTTGAATCTCCTTAGGAGTTATTTTCTCACCCTTGTTCTCATAATATTCTTTAATGATTTGAGAAGGAGTTTTTTCGATATTATACTTTTGAAGAGACTGATTAACAGATCTTTTACAATACAAGTCATAGATTAAAAATCGATATACAAGATATCCAGATAGTCCTACAATCGCAACAATAATGATTGGAATGATGATTATCGGGGCCATATTATAGATAGTTGATTTTAGTATTTCATTGTTTGTTCTTTTTTAGAAAATTTCACTAGGAAATTGTATTCCAAAGAATACTCTTTTTGTATAATTTTTTTAATTTATCCTGTAGAAATCCTAGAAAGATTACAGGTATTTCATGGCAGCCAAGAAAAAAGCAGCAGCTAAAACAACAAAAGCTAAAACAACAAAAGCAAAGGTTTCAAAAAAGAAATAGTAATTTGAAGCCTCATTTTTTATCTACAATTATTTCAAATAAATAATTCAAGATCCACGCATAGAAACTTGATTTCCAACAGTATGGTGTATTCCAACAACTAATTCAGAATGCGTAGTTATTACCATCAAAGTTTCACAGGATAAACAAAGTACTGATGGAACGTAATCCGCATTTAGTTCAGATGGTCCAATTGTGGCTAATACTGCATCGTTTTTCATATCGACCCCCTGACAACTCACACATTTTAAAGGCATGTCAGAAACGCGCTTTATTTTATTTATGAAGTAATGGACCAATCTAGAAAATTTACTTCATAGTAATTCTTAAAGTAACTGTTATTCATCTTCAAAAATGGCTTTATCATAGAATATCAAACTTCAATTAATGATGAGAACACACCAATCATCAAGGGAAAACAAGCATGGCTCTAAGTAATAACGTTAGTTGGGGAATCATCATGTTTGGGACAATGTTGCTCATCTTTTATCTGGTATCGATTATGGATTTACATATTGAATTTATCGAAAATATAGACAAAGCAATGATGAACGAGAATATAATAAAATTAACATCGCTTAAAATTTCAAATCTTACTGCAGATACTGGAAATGACACAATTTCATTCAAGTTCAACAGTACTGGTACAAACAAATTTTGGGATTTTGAAAGGTTTGATTTGTTTGTAATTTACAATGCAACCATTGATGATGCAGAGACACTAGTGACAGACAAAATGAATTTCACTGACACTGGTGATACAGCTTGCTGTCCACCAATAGGTGATTGGGATATCAGCATTCTAAATGACACACGAGATCCTAAAATAATCAATGAAGGAGAAACTGGCTATGTGCGTGCAGGACTATCAAATAACATGTCAAGTGGCACATTAATTGTAAACTTTGTAACAGATAATGGAGTTACAACTCATTCATTTTACAAGCCAAATCAGTATCCAATAGCTGATGCAGGCGATGACTATACAGAAAGTGCATTATCTTCAGCCTGCAATCACCCATTAGATGGTTCTGGAAGTTATGATCCTGAAGGTGACTCATTAACATATTCCTGGAATGTTTTATCCGGAACGGTAATATCGATTGCTGATGATTCGGCAGAGACCACCACCTTTTTAGGAAATTGTTTGGCAGACGTAGTTGTTTTTGAACTTACAGTATCAGATTCTATACCAAAGACAAAATCAGATACAGTTACAATCACGCTTAGTTAAGTTAGAGCAAACAAGTACAATTTTTAATTGAGAATTAGCATGGGGTTTCTTTAAGGAGAAAAAACAAAATATAGTAATGCATTCAAATGATAAAATTTTGGTAATTGCAGCTATTATAGGCGGAGTGATTGCATTGGCAATAATTGTAGGGTTTATCGGACAGGGAAATGTCAGACATGTACAAATTTTCTGGCAAGAAAAAGTAGAGCATACTGTAATCTTTGAAGATATTGATGGGAAAACTCAGATTAGAGGAATAAAGGGGGTTGCAGGCGAAGTCAACCCCACATTACTTTCACGAACATCATTTGCATACGTACTAACTGTAATCAATAACGGAACAACAAATCACAGACTTTACATCGAGGGATTTAATGTTCAAACAGATCTTCTCGAACCAGGACAACAAGACACCATCACAATTTATCCAGATAAAGAAGGAGAATATGCATACTATGACAAAAGACAGGAACTGACACAATTAGGTAAGATAAAAATTGTTACTGTGGTAGCAAGTGACGAGTTTCAGGGAATCTGGAGAGATTTGATTTAGAAATTTTATTTTTTGCCAATAATCAAATCTACTTTGTAGTTTAGATTTGCACGAGGATTGAGTTTTAGATTCCATGGGATATATGAGGGATTTTTTGTTTTGGGAGTTATTTTGAATCCAAATTTCTGCAAAAGTGTGCGTAATTGGAATTCATCAAGGGGCTTTTTGACCGAATTAATACCCCTATCAAAATCATAAGGATCTGAGAGTACAAAATATCCCGAAGTGATTTGTTTTGAGATGTGCTTTAGCAAATCTACAGGTTCGACTAATTCTAAAATATTTAATGCAATTACAAGATTAAATTGTAATTTAGCAAATACAGATGAAAGTGAATCAGATACAACATAGTCAAGATTTTCTTTGTAAGACTTTTTGGCAATCAGTAATGCACTAAATGATCTATCAATTCCAAAAACCATTTTGTGAGAATCTGCCAAAAACGTACTAGTCATTCCAATAGAGCAACCATGCTCTAAGACAAGATCAGATTTGGGCAAGGAGTCAAGATGGTTTGTTATTGTAGAGTAAAATTTTGAATGCTTGCTATTTTGATATATTTTTGACCATCTATCTTCAAGTGCAGTTCTATCATCTACAAAAACAGTTTTGGACATTGATTCTTTCAAAAAACTTTTCATTTTTGCATTAATTGCTAGCTGATAGAGTTTACCACTGAGAACTTTACGAGATGACAGATAATTTACAAAGTCATCCCAAAGGATTGGAATTTTTGCAATTATTGGAAATACGAGTTTGCATTTTTTGCATTCCAAAATCCCTTCTTCAATTTCTTTTTTAATTTCAAATGATTCCAGTTCAAGTTTAGAGCCGCACCTAGCACATCTCAAAAATTCAGCAGTAGATTCTAGCATTTCTGATTGCTCAGAGATGGATTAACTAATAATTTCTTTGATGAAATAATCAAGATAATGTTAAATGTAGTATTTTTTGATTTTATGCAAATTGGGAGAATTTGAAGAGTTTGCCGAAGCACTATTTGGCCAATTATCAGTTGAAATTAATGAAGAAAAAGAGATAATGCAGCTTGCAATCAATGCCCGAGAAGACATTGCAAGAAAGGTGGAATTCAAGGAACTCGAAGATATTGCAAGTGAGATATTTCCTGAATTTAAAGAAAAGGTTCAAGATTTTCTAGGAGTTAAAGTTGCAGATGATTTGCAATTAAAATTTCCAGAACTAGAGGACTTGAAGAGACTCAAAGGAGACAAGGTATTTGCAGATGCTGAATCAAAGGAATTTGTAAAAAAACTATTCAACGCAGTTGCAAAAGAAGACCTCAAAATTATTGCAGAATTAATGAAAGAAAACACTGCAAAATATTTGGTATACTCCACATATGCAATTCAATACATTTCTAAAATTACAACAACCTATGGTGATTATTTAGATTCAGTGATTTATCTGAACAAATTCATTTTGTCAAGATATCCACAAATTATTCTCCACAAGCAGGGGGAGCCATACGAGTCAAGATTTGAAAATGTCAATTCTGGATATCTTGGAGCAGTAAAGATGACAGTACTTGAAGAATTGATTCACTCAGCTCAAGGAAATCTGCATCAAATTAACAAAAGTGCAGCAATGGAGGTAAACAGAATAAACGAAGAGTTGGCAGGAATTATTCTAGCACTAGACAATGAGACAGTAAACAAGCTCTCAGAGTATTGCCAGCTGCAGGCAGTTCCAGATGATTTTCCATTTGCAAAAAAAGCAAATCTGTTTTTCTTTTTAAATCCAGATCATTTCCTAATTGAGCAGATAGGGCCAGATGTAATGACATTCACACATGTAGAGATTGATCCAAAGATTGGCGAATCAATCCCACAGCTACTTGATATTTACAAAAGATGGCTAGTTCCAATTCAGCAGCATCATGCAGCATTTACTGCAATGGAGGGGATGGCAGGCTTTGCAATTGAGAATATTCTAAAAGAAGACAAGGATTTTCAGAATTATCTTATGACATTTATGGGAACTGACTTTTCATCTTACCAGGTAAGAAAGAGTATGGGAAAGGATTTCACTAAAGCAGTATACGAGAAATTAGGCAAAGACACATTCAAAAAAATGATTGAAATTCCACCAAACACAAGAGAGTTAAAAGATCCTCAATTATACCTAAAAAAACTGAGTTAATCAATTGGAAGAAAAATTCGATCCGCTTGTAGCAGAATGGTTTGCATTTGTAAAAAATCCAAATTTTAACTTGGTAGAAAAATGTCTAAAGTTTGCACAAATTCTCGAATATCCTGATCTAGATGTAGATGACTACATCAAAAAAATTAGCAAGATAGGAATGTCACTCAAAGAGTCAATTAATGATGTAAAAAATCCAACATATCTTATTTCAATGTTAAATGAGCATCTCTTTGAAAATCTAGGATTCAGTGGAGATGATGATGATTACTATAATCCAAAAAACAATTTCTTAAATGAAGTAATTGATAAAAAATCAGGGATTCCAATTACTTTATCAATCCTATACGTAGAAGTTGCAAAGTTTATCGGGTTGGATCTAAAGATTGCAGGATTTCCAGGACACATACTAGTAAAATATAACGAAGAAATGATTTTGGATCCATTCTATGATGGCAGGCTAGTAGATATTGATGACTTGCAAGAAATTTTAGATGTGAATTTTGGAGGAGAGTTAGAGTTCCAGCCAGAATATCTAGATGAAGTAAAACCAGAACAGATTCTAGTTAGAATGACTCGAAATCTAAAAAATTCTTATGTTCAATCATTTGTTTACGACAAGGCATTACGATGTGTCAACATGGTTTTAGCAATAGAGCCCGAATCCCCCGAAGACATTAGAGATAAAGGAATTCTAGAAGATAGAATGTTAAATCACGAAATTGCATTAAAATATTTGAATAAATATTTGGAAATTAATCCAAACGCAGAAGATGTAGATTTTATTTTAGAGTTAATTAGAAGTATAAAATCAAAAAATTAATCAATGATTGAATCTATATCATGACCTTTCTTAATCATAGATATTTCGTGACGAGCGATTTTATTTCTAAATGCTTTTTTTAGAATATCAATTTCTGTTCTAAGCAATGCATTTTCATCTTCTAGTTTTGCAACACGCTCATAGATAGTTTCGGCTTCTGAATTCATATTTTATTATTATGAAAAAAATGTCTTAAAAAGTTATGGGTAATTATTTTGATGGACAGGTTAGCTTTTTGGACTATAATTCAAATTCTTGGCGACATTTTTCACATTTTCCTCTCTCTTGACCAGGAGGGCCTAAAAGGAATACTTTGCCAATTGTTTTACATACAGGACACATTCCAGTAGTTGCGTTTTTTGGACCAGTGCGAATAATCTTTTGTGTTTTTCTTCGTCCCATTGTAAAAACTTCCCAAATCGGTCTATTAAGTTTTAATGGCGCGGGGAGAGGGATTTGAACCCACGAGTTCTTGCGAACATAGGATTAGCAATCCTACGCCCTACCAGGCTAGGCGACCCCCGCACAAGTATGCCTAGAATTAATCTGTAAATAAATTCACTCGTCGGTAAATTGGCTATAATTATTAACGATTTCATCAATTGGTAGTCTTTTTCCACCCACTATTTTGAGATCTACATGAACTTTTTTCTCAGTTATTGTGAGAATGTTGTATGTGTTTTCAAAGAAACCACGAACTCTCTCAGATGTTGCAGTTCCCGCATTTACCACTGTCAAAGTTCTAAAATTCCAAGCCCAAGGCCTGTGTTTGTGTCCACATAAAACAATGTCAACTTTGGTATCCAGAACGGTTCTGAGAACATCTCCGGCATCAACAACAGTTAGTTGATCAGAGCCAGTATCAGGAATCGCAATCAAATGATGATGCATTGCAACAATCTTTACTTTATCTTTGTATTTTTTCATAGTTCTCTCCAACCACAAATTTTGTCTGTATCCCACTTCACCTTCATTCCTATCAGGTCTGGCAGTTCCAACTGTAACTAAAACAACATCATCACTGAGTTCATTTACAGCTTCAAATGGAAAGAATTTTTTGAATAATAGATAACCGGTGTTTCTATAATCATGGTTTCCACTAATTGCAATGATTTTTTTTGTGTTAAATTTTTCTAAAAGTGATTTGCATTTTTCATATTCCTTCATGAGTCCCTCATTTGTCAAATCGCCAGTAATTACAATCACTTCAGGATTTAGTTCATTTACTTCAGAAACTAGAGTATCAAATTTGTCTTCTAAAAATTGAGAGCCAACATGTAGATCAGAGATTTGAACTATTTGCATTTGAGATTACATTAGCAAATTAGGTATTAAATCATCACTATAGAAAATATGTAGATGTAAAATGAATTTCAAGGTAGAATTAAATAATAAACTCCTCAAAAATATTCAGTTTTGAGTAAAAAAGCAGCAGTAATGAAAGGAGACGGTATCGGTCCTGAAGTTGTAGAATCAATGCTCAAAGTTCTAAGAGAATGCAACACCCAATCAGAGATTATTCTTTGTGAGGCAGGCTCTGAGCAATGGGGAAAAAATGGAAGAAAAGACAAATCATACATCCCTGATGAGACAATCAAGATTTTAGAAGAATCTGATGCCTGCTTTAAGGGACCAACCACAACCATTCCAGTTCCAGGAGCCCCAAGAAGTGTAGCAGTTACTCTGCGTCAAAAATTTGAATTATATTCTAACATCAGACCAACTAAAACTTATGATAGATTAACACCTAATAGAAAACTTGACTGTGTATGTTTTAGAGAAGCAACAGAAGGATTGTACACAGGTGTTGAGGCAAGGATTAATGAAGATGCCGCAATTGCAATTAGAAAAATTACAAGACAAGGTTGTGACAGATTTCTAAATTCTGCAATGAAATGGGCAAAACAAAACAATATGAAAAAAATGGTTGCAATTACAAAAAGGAATATTCTAAAAGAGACAGACGGAATTTTTTGGAATTGTGCCCAAAAAGCAGTTGAGGGAACAGATGTGGAATTATCAGAGATTTACATCGACAACATGGCACAGCAAATGGTAGTAGCCCCTGAGCAGTTCAATGGTGCAGTTCTTGTGAGTACCAATTTGTTCATGGATATTATTTCAGAATTAGCTTCAGGATTAGTAGGATCTATTGGATTAATTTATTCTGCAAACATGGGAGATAATTTCGCAATGTTTGAAGCAGCACATGGAAGTGCACCACAATTTGCAGGACAAAATAAAGTAAATCCAACTGCAACTGTTCTATCAGGAGCTTGGATGGCAGAATATCTCGGTGAAAAAGATATCAGAGATGCAATATTTGATGCAACATACCAAGTAATCAATGAAGGAAAAACAGTGACATGGGATATCGGAGGCAATGCATCAACTACACAAATGACAGATGCAATTATCACATATGCAAAAGATAATCTAAGAAAATAATTAGTTAGTAGCCTCTACTAGAATTAATTCCTCAAAGAATAGTTTCTTTTTTGCCATAATTCGCGTTTTCAAGCCTAATTTTTGAGCATAGTCAATTAATTTTTGATAGTTAGATAACGACGATGTCACAAATACAAATTTTCCATTTTCTGCAATATTGTTAATTACAGAATCAAATATTTTTTTTGGAATCTCAAATCCTTCTGCACCACCATCTGTTGCAATATCTAGTATTTCATCAGTTGCAAGATAGGGTAAGTTGCATACAATGAAATCAAATTTTATTTTTAGTGCATCAGAGCCACTACAGCAAACAATATTTTCTGTTTTGTAGGTTTGATCCTTTAGTACTGCATAATTAATGTCAGTTCCAACTACAAGAGAAAAATTCTCAGATAGTAATTTTGTCAGATATCCAGAACCACTACCAATATCCAAGGCATTGTCTCCTTTTTCATCTTCAATGTTTTTTACAATGAAGAAGGTATCCTCTGAAGGAGGGTATTCTTCATTTTTTAAGAATTTGGTTTGCAAGATTAATTATTTCATCTCCAGAAAGATCATCGACTCTTTTATCTATTTCACTTTCCTTATTGAATTGTTTTAAAATATTTTTTACAGTCTTTCTCCTATATGAAAAAATTTTGTTGATTGTGTGTATTAGATCCTTACTCATTACATTTTTTTTAACAATTTTTAAAATTACAGAATCAACTTTTGGAGGGGGTGAAAAATTGTTTTTCCCTACATTTGAGAGAATCTTTATTTCAAAAGAGTAATCAGCTATGACGCTTACTGCCTTGCGTTTTTTTGATGATTTTGCAAATAATTTCTCTGCAAATTCCTTTTGGACCATTATCACTCCATGAGAAAATGAAGATTGTGCAAGCCACTCTATTGCCTCTTTACTCTTAGAATATGGAAGATTTGAGACAAAAATTGTGAAAGGTTCTTTTGACTTGAAACCATCACCTGATTTTAAAACCAAATTTTCAATGTTTGAAAATTTAGATTGTGCGTTTTTGGTTAGTTGCTCGTCTACATCAACTGAGATTACCTTGCTTGCATTTTCACACAGCAGTGGAGTTAGGATGCCCAATCCCGTTCCCAGTTCAAAAACAACGTCATTTTTAGTAATTTTAGCCTCAGAAACAATGCTTTGAGATATAGAATTTGAGTTGAGAAAGTGTTGTCCGAACCGTTTTCGTTTTATCATCTCTTAACAAAGAGATTCATTCTGCTTTCGCCAGTAATTTCATCCATGATTCGTTCTGAAATATGTTTAACTGGTTCTTTGAATCCGACTCTTTCTTGTAAATCAGCATAGCTTTCAAATTTTTTCTTTTCTCGTTCTTCAAGCATTGTTTTCATGTAGGTCTTTCCAATTCCTGGAATTAGTTCTAAAGCATGTATTCTTGGTGTTAATGGTTGCGCTTTGTTGAGGTATTCTACAAATTTAGATTCATTATTAGTTACAATATTTTCTACAACTGTTGGCAATTCGCTTTGTGCAGATGAAGAGATTTTATCATATTCCATCTTTCCCAGTACTGAGAGAACTTTAGTTCTCCCATCTTTTCCGATATAGATTTTCTCACCTATCTCAAAAGTAGAATTTGGAATTCCAAGAATTTCTAAAAGAGTTAAACGGTCTTCGCCTATTGCTGTAACAATAATTCCTTCTCGTCCTCTTACAGTAGATGATTTCCCTCTAGAATTAAAATCCAAAACATAAGCATGTTCCTCATATTTTCTAGGTGGGGATTGTGCCCTATACAAAATAAAATTCTCCGAAAAACTCAGGAATGCCCCTTGATTATATTGAGCATTTTTTCTAGAGTTTCAGCAAGAATTAGTTTTTTCCAGCCGAATGTAAATGAACGTAGTTCAGCCAAACTTGTAGGTCTAATGTTTACAATTTCAACAGCTTCATCTTCTGTTAGTTCACATTCTTTGATGAGTTGTTTTTTCATATCCTTTGCATCTTTTGATTCAATTGTCGCAAATTTTGAAACATAGTCATAGGTCCATCGCTGAATTTGATCCATATCCTCAGGATCAACTTTACCTAAGATTTCTTTAACTTCTGAAAGAGAAATGGCTTGTTTCTTTTGTACTTCTTCCATATCATACACCGAATGGTTTAATGTGATCCAATCTAGTGATTAAGGTTTTCGTTTTATCACCCAATTTGACATCAAGGGTGATTGCACGTCTGCCAACATTTGTAATACGACCCACTTTGCCGTGGTATCTTCTGTGTGGCAGTCCTTTGTGTTGTCTAGGATCAATAATGACAAGTGCTTGTTGACCTTCTTGGTATTCACGTAACAGGAATGAGACTCCTCTTGGAGAATCCTTTTTCATAACGGATCTTGATTTGTGCTTAAATCCATGTGAACGACCATGAGATTTTTTAGTTGCCATTAAGTGTCAAATCTCCGAAAGCCCTATTTTAAGACTTAGAACAGGATTTGGAAAAAATCACCCAATAATGTCAGTTCTCAGTTGCCCGCATGCAGCTGAGATCTCAGTTCCTTTTTCCACACGAATGGTGCAATTCACCCCTGCATTTGATAAAATTCGCTCAAATTCATGAACTCTATTTTTTGATGGGCGTTTAAAATCACCAGCAGTGGGATTTATTGGAATCAGATTGACATGAGAGCCATTTCCTTTCAAAAGTTTAGCCAATTCTTCTGCTATTTCAGCAGAATCATTAATTCCATCCATCAGCGCATACTCAAATGTCACACGCCTTCCAGTCTTTTTGAAATAACGTCTTCCTGCCTCAATAATATCCTCAACAGAATTTGGTCCTGCAGTTGGAACTAGTTCTTTTCGCAATTTGTTGTTTGGAGAATGCAGTGATATAGCAAGACCAATTTGCAAATTTTCTTCTGCTAGTTTATCGATTCCTGATACAATACCTATTGTAGAAATTGTTATGTGTCGTTGTCCAAGTCCAAATCCTCTATCATGTGTTAGAATTCGTATTGCTCTGATCATCTCATCATAGTTTGCCATTGGTTCTCCCATTCCCATAAATACCAAATTCGTTACATGTTCTCCTCGTTTTTCCAGAATTTCTGCAAAATGAATTACTTGAGATACAATATGTTCTGCAGCAAGATTTGTTTTAAAACCCATTTGTCCTGTTGCACAAAACACACAACCCATTGCGCAACCAATTTGAGTAGAAACACAAATAGTTGATCTTGGATGTCCTCCAAGTTTCGATGAAGGATATTGCATCAGAACAGTTTCTACTGCGTTGTCGTTATTTAGATCAAGTAGAAGCTTTGTTGTATCACCATCATCACTTACAACTCTATGAGTTTCTTTTGCAGAACCAATAGTGTATCCAGATTCAACAAGTTCTTCTCTTAATTTTTTTGGGAGTTGTGGTATGTCGTTGATGTCTTTGGGGAATTTGTAATATAATGGAAGCAAAATTTGATCTGCACGATATCTAGGATAACCCATATCAATTACTAATTTCTCCATCTCTTCTGGAAGTAAACGATACAGATCAGTCATTATGTATTGACAGTCTCAAATGATATTATAATTTAATCAATAGTATTGAAAATAAAAGAGAATTCAAAAAGAATTGAAGAGAAAGGAGAAGAGTTACTCTTCAATTGGTTCTGAATCATCTAATTCAGGGTCTACTGTAGATTTTACAGCATCCTCTACTTCAGGTGCTTCCACGGTAGCCTCTACTTCAGGTGCTTCCACGGTAGCCTCTACTTCAGGTGCTTCCACGGTAGCCTCTACTTCAGGTGCTTCCACGGTAGCCTCTACTTCAGGTGCTTCCACGGTAGCCTCTACCTTTGGCTCTTTTGCTGCTTTTGCTTTTTTGGTAGTCTTTTTGGTCTTTTTATCAGCTTCTTCAGGATCGATTACTCCTGCTTCGCCTAGAGCAAAGATTACTTCCTCTTCAGGGTGGTGAGGACTATCTACCATTCTAGCAATTCGCTTCTTACCTGATTTCTTAAAGTAGATTCTGTAGGTACTAGTATGTGCAACTACGTTTCCACCAATAGGTCGTGTTGGATCTCCAAAGAAGACATCAGGTGATGCCATAACTTGGTTGGTTGCAATTGCAGCACAGTTGTATGTTTCTGCAATTCTAGATAGCAAATGAACAAAATGATTGAGTTTTTGTTGTCTGACTGACAATGTTCCTCTTCCGAGATATTCAGCACGGAACAATCCAACTGCAGAATCTGCAACAATTAGTTTAACATTGTTTTCTTCAATTATAGGACCAGCTTCTTCTAGAATCAACACTTGGTGTGCACTGTTATATGCACGAGCAACTATGATGTTGTCTAGAACTTTTTCAGGATCCATATCATGGGCTTTTGCAATAGATACAATTCTTTCAGGTCGGAAAGTGTTTTCAGTATCAATATACAAAACACTGCCTTCAAGACCACCTTCTTCTTTGGTTTTTTGAACCATTACAGACATTGTATGAGCAAATTGTGTTTTACCACAACCAAATTCACCATAAACTTCTGTTAAGGCTTGAGTCTCAATACCACCATCAAATAATGTATCAAGGCAGTTTGTACCAGTTGTAATTTTACCAATACTTTGTCGGTGTTTGTAAATTTCACTTGCACTAACAAAGTGTTTGGCAATTAATCCCCCATCAACTAAGTGCTGTCGGGCTTTATTGACAATTTTTTCAGCAGTGTCCTTTTCCATTCCAGTTATGTCTGCAATTTCGACTGGACCTCTGACGATGAGATCCATGACGTTGTGGACACCTGCATCGGATAATTTTCTTGTAGTTACAGGACCTACGCCCTCTAAACTATCTAATCTTAAATCTTCTACCATACCGTATGGTACGGTACCAGTACTTTATAAGAGTATTGTTTCAGAATTAGATCGTAAAATGATAAATTTTAGTAAAAATTGACTAACGTCTCTTTCTTCTTTGTCCAGGTTTGTTCTGTCCAGGGAATCTACCAAGGACAAATCGTTTTTTGAAGTTACTTTTGTTTCTAAGACTAGAACTAGTACCTACAATCTTTCTACCTTCAACTTTTGGTGTCTGTCCTCTTACTTTACCTGCTTTGGTAAGTGAACCGTGTGTTGCCATGTTTTAAAATAGGAATTAGTGAATTTATGTATTTGTATGACTACCAGTATTTGGCCTTTACAGTCTCAATAACTTGTTCGTGTTCCTTACTCTTTCTACGTGCATATCTCTCCATTGCACCTAATGGAACACCACCAAGAGATCTTGCAATGGCGTTAAAGAAGTATCTTTGAGGACCTTTAGAGCCAGTTTTGGTCATGAATTTTTGAATACCATATTTGAAATTGTGCTGCCAGGTCTTGTAAAGAACTCCTAGCTGAGCAGGAGTCATTTCATTTCCAATATTGAAGAAATCAGATTTTTCTAACAAGCCTATAGGAACAAAGGTTAGTGCAGTTGCAGTAAACATGGAATCAGGTTGTTCATGCTCAAGTTCACTAAGCAAACGAATTGTCTCCCAAGAGTCTTCAGGAGTTTCATCATTGTCAAGACCCATAATTAATGTGAATGCAGGAATCCAATAATCTTGATTCAATGTCTTGACACCTTCTTTGACAACCCAATGCCATTCAGATGGATCATAAGGTGCAAGTTTTCTATCAGCATATTTACCAATTAGTCTAAGACTACCAGTTTCAAATCCAGCTTGAACGCCAATCATGTTGTCAGGTCCAGCTTTAATGATTTTAGAAAGATTTGGAATTAGTTTTTCATCGGCAATTGCTCCAGCCAATGTTCCATGTGTTGGGTTTGTGTGTTCAACACCAGTTGACATGATTGCAGTGAATAATTCTTCTAGGGCTTCTCTGTTTGGTTCCATTCCTTTTGCAGTTCTAGGATCCATTCCGTAAACGAAGATATCATCACTGTGAATCCAAGCAGATTTTGAGCCACCTTTCTTGATGTTAACTTCAATTTCTCTTTTGACTTTTTCAGGAGAATAGTATCTCAATGATCTTAATGTAACGTCACAGAATTTACAACCTCTACCACATCCACGCATTACCTCTACCATTCCATGCATACTAGGTTCTACAATATCAGGAATTTCTTCTAGTTCAGGTCTATCCCAGAAATTAACAAATCGTCCATGGATTTTTTTTCCATTTCTTTCAAATTCTTTAATGTTAACTTTAAAGTCACTTCTCTTTCTGAAAGGATCCATATTTTCAAAGTCACCATTAATCAAATAATTGAAGAATCTTCCAGCATGTCCATCAATTTCAGGTGCAATACCACCTAACTCTCCCTCTAGAATTGCATAGATGCCAAACTCTTCAATTTTTTCTGGATCGTAATTGTATTGCCAAGTTCCAGATGCACCTGAAATTACTTTTGCCTTACTGCCAGTTTTTAATTTAGCAGCTTTGATTCTATGATGTAATTCAGTATTGTAAAATTCATCATAAGATGTTTGTTTTCGACCATAAGTAAATGTCATTGTTACAGGACCCATGCCAAGAGGATCCATCTCATATGTTCCAACAACTTCAGTTTCAGGACCAATGAATTGCTCAATATGATCTGGATGTGCAACAACTACATCTTGTCTGCTAAATCCATCTCGGAGCAAACCAGCTTCTAATTTTCTCAAACCATATGGTGCATAATTTGCAACACCATTTGTGTGAGGAATATAATTACAAATAAAATCAAACAGGATTTTCGGAGTTACTTGTTTTCCAAGAATTTTGTACCAAAAACTGCTTTTGTCACGATTAGGGTCTAGTGCAGGTGCACATCCAAAAAATGTAGCTAATGAAAGCCCTCGATATGGCGACATTAAAGTTCTGTCTGCAGTTAAAACAATTTTTGGAGTTCCCATTTCCTTCATGGAAATAATTTTGTGATTTATTTTAAACCTTGCTAGTGGAATTCAGTATTTTTCTAAAATTCCAGCCTTATTTCTGTAAAAATGACCAAATTCCTTGTTTGAAGAAAGATGTTCACCATCAAAGACAGTACCATCCCTGCAAACGAGGTCTTCTCCAACACAGCAGCTTCCACAAATCCCAACACCGCATTTCATCATTCTCTCAAGACTTGCTTGAACAAACATGCCTCTAGAATGCGCAGACTGGACAGTTTTGTACATCATTATTTCAGGACCACAAACATAGACTCCATCATAATGAGATTCATTGACCAGTTTTTCAACTAAATCAGTGACAAATCCTTTTTCACCATAGCTTCCATCATCAGTTGAAACTAGTACTTTGTGAGGATTTTTCTCCAACATACTATTTGCAAAGTCTTCAAAGAAAACTTCATCTTTTGATTTTGCACCTATTAGTACAGTCACATCATCTGTTGGTTTTACAAATGAAAGTAATCGCATCATTGGAACAAGGCCAGTCCCCCCACCCACTAGCAAAAGTTTTCCTTTTTTTAGATCAAATGAATTTCCATAAGGACCACGAATTCCAATTTGTTGTCCTTCTTTGATATTAAATAATCCAGTAGAAGCTGGACCATGTTTTCTTACAGTAAATGCGGCTTTCCCAGGTTCGTTGGAGATCATTACACTCATTGGTAATTCATTAATTCCAGGAATCCAAACCATTGCAAATTGTCCAGGAAGTACATTTGACATTAGATCATCTGAAAAGACAAGAGTTCTAACAGTAGGTGTTTCATCAATTACTTTTTCAATAGTAACAATTGTTGTATGATTATGATTTCTTTGCAAGTCCCACCATATCCTTTATTGAGGAATAATTTTTTCTTTTCATATATTCGAGTATGCCATTATTGATTTCACCAAATACATCAATCCAATTATCACCAATTGCACTGCCAAGTTGAATTGCAGATGCACCTGCCAAGAAAAATTCTACTGCATCTTCCCATGTTGAAACACCACCACAGCCAATTATCGGAATATCATATTTTGAAGAAATCTCATATACGCATCTCAATGCAATAGGTTTAATCGGAGTTCCAGACAATCCTCCAAATTTATTACTAAGAATAGGTCGCTGTGTTTCAACATCAATAGCCATGGCTCTAACGGTATTGATTGCAGTGATGGCATCAATTCCTGAATCAATTGCTGTACTTACAGTATTAAGATAATGTGTAGTACCTAAACCGACTTTGGCAATTATAGGAACATCAGTTGAATTTTTAGATGTCGTTACAATTTTCCTAACTAATTCTGGATCATCACCAACTTCTAAACCGACTTTGGCAACGTGAGGACAGGACAAATTTAGCTCATATGCTGTAACTTTACAATTTTCAAATTGCTTTATCATAAACTCAAAATCTTCAGGAATAGAACCAACTAAACTAACTACAATTGGAACAGTTTGATTTGATTCAATCATTTTAGCAAAATTCGTGGCTCCAGGATTTGAGAGACCCACAGCATTTATCCAGCCACCACCTTTTACGCTAAAGATTGTTGGGTTTGGATATCCCTCCCAGGGTTCAGTACTAAGTGATTTTGTTACAACTGCACCTGCACCTGAACGATATAATCGATTAAAAACATCCAAAGATATACCTAAAATTCCAGATGCCAGCATCATAGGCTTATCTAATTGAATTTTACCTATGGAAGTTGCAAGACTAGGTTCCACTTTGAATAATGAACTTAGTTTCGAATATAATAGTTGATTCACGATTCTGGTACCTTTTTTAAAGGTGATTTAGAATCAACTAGTCATGTATTCTGTGATATTAACAGAATTGGGAATTTCAGTTTTCAATGATGACAAGCTTGAAAAAGCATTTCCTTTCTCAAATCCAGTTAAAGAGTATCTTTTAGTAAAAAATAGAGAATCGAAATTAAATGAATTGATCAATTATTTAGCTTCAATTCAAAGAGGAGTTTCTGTAAGTGACGAAGCATTACTTGCAATTTTAAAAAAATTTTCAATTGATTGTTATTTGATGGATGCTACACAATTAGATAATGTTCAAGCAACAAAACCTCAGATAATTGTAGATTCAGGTTTTGCATCTAATTTACAGGACACTTTGGGAAAACTAAGAGAGTTTGCTTTAGGAATATCATCATCTAAAGTTACAGAAGTTTCTGAAAGTCCAGATCTTCACATCATTCAAGCAATTAATTCATTAGATGAAATTGACAAGATTGCAAATGGTTTAAGTTCAAGACTTCGAGAATGGTACGGATTACACTTTCCAGAATTAGACAACATTATTGACAGCATTAATGGATATGCACAAATCGTACTTGCAGGAAAACGGGAATCATTAACAAAACAAGTATTTGAAGAAGCAGGATTCCCAGAATCAAAAGTTGAGATGTTATTATTAATTTCCTCAAAAAGTAGAGGGGGAGATATTTCAGATGTCAATTTAGCTATAGTTCAATCAATTGCAAAACAAATTTTAGACTTTCATGAATTACGTAAAAAACTTGAAGAGCATGTTGAGACTGCCATGCAAGAGATTGCACCTAACCTTTCTGCAATTCTAGGAAGTGCAGTAGGAGCAAGAATTTTAGGCAGAGCAGGAAGTCTCAAGAGGTTAGCATCCCTACCGGCTAGCACAATCCAAGTATTAGGAGCTGAAAAAGCATTGTTTAGATCATTGAAGACAGGCTCTCAACCACCCAAACATGGATTACTATTTCAACATGCCATGGTTCATGCAGCTCCTAGATGGCAAAGAGGAAAAATTGCCAGAGCAGTTGCTGCCAAAGCAGTAATTGCTGCTAGAGTAGATGTCTACGGAGAAGGACTAAACCAAACTCTACTTGAAAAACTCAACATCAGAGTAGATGAGATTGGCAAAAAGTATGAAAATCCAACTGAAAAAGATTTGAGAAAACCTCAAGAGTTTAGGCGTGATGGGGGAAACTTTGGAGATAGAAGAAGAGAAGGTGGAGATAGAAGAAGAGAAGGTGGAGATAGAAGAAGAGAAGGTGGAGATAGAAGAAGAGAAGGTGGAGATAGAAGAAGAGAAGGTGGAGATAGAAGAAGAGAAGGTGGAGATAGAAGAAGAGAAGGTGGAGATAGAAGAAGAGAAGGTGGAGATAGAAGAAGAGAAGGTGGAGATAGAAGAAGAGAAGGTGGAGATAGAAGAAGAGAAGGTGGAGATAGAAGAAGAGAAGGTGGAGATAGAAGAAGAGAAGGTGGAGATAGAAGAAGAGAAGGTGGAGATAGAAGAAGAGAAGGTGGAGATAGAAGAAGAGAAGGTGGAGATAGAAGAAGAGAAGGTGGAGATAGAAGAAGAGAAGGTGGAGATAGAAGAAGAGAAGGTGGAGATAGAAGAAGAGAAGGTGGAGATAGAAGAAGAGAAGAAGGCGGTTCAAGAAATGAAAGACCAGATTCAAATAAAAAGAGAAAAAAGTTTGGAAGAAGATAACCAATCATATTATTGGATAAAATCAGAAGGCGAAAGAAAACTAGCTACTGAAAATTTAGTTCCTGGAAACCAAGTCTATAAAGAAAAATTAATCATCAAAAAAGGAATAGAATACAGATTATGGGATGCATTTAGAAGTAAATTAGCAGCAGCTGTAATGAATGATCTCGAATATTTTCCATTTGAAAATAAAAGTATAGTTCTGTATTTAGGGGCATCAACAGGAACTACTGTCAGTCATATTTCAGATATTGTAGGTCCTAGTGGAATAGTTTTTGGAGTGGAGCATGCAAGTAGAGTAGCAAGAGACTTTCTTGACAGAGTTGCATCGTATAGAAAAAACATCATTCCAATACTTCAAGACGCAAGAAAACCAAAAGAATACTTTTCAGTATTTGGAAAAGTTGACATTGTATATGTTGACATAGCCCAGCCAGATCAAACACAAATTGCATTAGATAATTGTGAGATGTATCTTAAAAAAGGCGGATACTTCTTTCTAGTAATTAAAACACGTAGTATTGATGTTACAAAATCACCAAGAAGAATTATTGAAGAAGAAACTGAGAAGCTAAAAAAGAATTTCGATATTTTGCAATCAATTGATTTGCATCCATATGATAAAGATCATGCCATGGTAATTGCAAAATATAAAAACTAATTTTTTCCAGTAATCTTCATAACGGGTTTCCAGCTTTTACGCACAAAATTAGGCAGGACGTGATTATTTTTATAATATTTAGTGACAAATTTTACTGTAACAGAGTCTGAAGGGTATCCACTACCCAAATCATAATTTTTTTTCAACTTGGCAATTGCTTTATCCCTTGTAACTTTAGCAAGAATAGAGGCTGCAGCAACTACTAAAAATCTACTATCTGCACGATGATATGATTTTATTTTATGGTTTTCAGATAGTTTAGAAATTTCTTTTCCAAATCTAGAGGGATTAACATCGCAAGAATCAACATATGAAATGTCTGGATTTAATTTTGAAACTACTTTTGCCATGTATTTTGCTTCTAATCCATTTAGACAGTGCTTCTTTACACTGGCATCAATTAATCTAGGAGATATTTTTGCAATGTAATAATCATCCACAATTTCAATAATTTTTTTGTATAGATGTTCACGTAATTTAGGAGTGAGTTTTTTTGAATCTTTTACCCCTAATGCGCTTAATTTTTTAATATTTTTTTTATCTATTGACACACCAGCTATTACTAAAGGGCCCAACATAGGACCACGTCCAGCATCATCAACACCACAAATTTGCACGAATTGTGTCTTAAAGCACAAGTATTAAACCGTTATACGATTAGGAAAAATGAAAAACAATTGGAATTTCCAGATGAAACTTTTCAAGAAATAGTTGAAGGTAAAACAAAACTACTAGTTCCAAAAAAATCAATTACCGATAAAGTTCCACCGAAAAAACCCGCATTCTTTAATCCAAAAGCAAAAGTGAATAGAGATTTTTCAATTATTGCATATGCAGCTTTTCTAAAAAACTTTCAAGGACCAAAAATTTTCTTAGAAGGGTTATCGGGAATTGGTGCAAGAGGATTGAGAGTTGGAAAAGAATTAGAAGTTGAAAAAATTGTAATAAATGATCTTAATCCCAGTGCCCTTAAAATGGCAGAATATTCTGCAAATCTAAATAATTTAAAAAATATTGAATTTTCTGAAAAAGAAGTATGTAGATTTTTGAGTAGATATTCAAAAAAAGGTAATAGGGGCTCTATTGTTGATATCGATCCCTTTGGTTCTCCCGCGGCATTTTTTGATTGTGGGATTAGAGCAACTATGCATGGAGGGATTTTATCAACTGCAGCCACGGATCTTCAAGTTCTAAATGGACTTTTTCAGAGTGCATGTAAGAGAAAGTACGGAGGTATTCCAGTAAGAACAGAATACGGAAATGAAATAGCAATAAGACTGATTTTAGGTTGTCTCAGAGTAGTTGCAGGAAGATTAGGAGTAGAAATCATCCCATTATTTGTAGAAAGTGAAATGCATTACTATCGAACTTATGTCAAAGTTCTAAACAGACCAGATCAAAAAGAAAATTTAGGATATATTTTACACTGCAAGAAATGCGGCCATAGAAAAATATCATTAGATCAACAAAAAGAGTGTGATTTGTGTAATCAAGAAATTAGTATTGCAGGTCCTTTATGGATAGGAAAAATTTTTGACAGAGAGTTTATTCAAAACATGGTTCTTGAAGTTCCAAATTTAGAAATAGATAAAAATTGTGAGAAGACCCTTGGCAAATGTCTTGGAGAATCAGATATGCCAGTTACTTATTTTACACTTGATGAGGTTGCATCAAAAATGAAATCATCACCACCTAAACTTGAAAATGCAATTTTAAATTTACAAAAAAATAATTTTCAAGCTAGCAGCACATCATTTAGTCCAACAGGATTTAGAACAAATGCCAGTATTAATGAAATAATTAAAATATTTCAGTCTATCCAATAAATCCTAAACAAACAAGATACAATTCACTACTTTGTTTTCTACTTGCGCTAGGTTTTGTTAAATTTATTCTAGAAAATTTTTTCTTGACATAGTCTCTGAATTCCATAGAATACTCACCGTCAAAAACTTTGAAAACAGCATTACCTTTTTTTGCTAAAACCTTGTCCATAATTTTGGTGCAATCATAATTCAATGAGATTTGTTTAGCATGATCAACTGACCAATTCCCACTAACTTGAGGAGATAAATCACAAACGACTGCATTGACTTTACGTCCAAAATATGTCATCACCTCGTCAATTACATGCTCATCTTCAATATTTTCTCGAATAATATGAGCTCCTGGAATTTCTTCAACATAAGATAAATCAACACCCATTACTTTGCCTTGATTTCCTGCCAATTTTACAGCCATCTGAGTCCAACCACCAGGAGCACAACCAAGATCAAGTACGTAGAATCCAGGACCAATAATACGATAAGATTTGTTTAATTCCTGAAGTTTGAATGCAGCTCTACTTCGATAACCTTGTTCGTGAGCTAATCTTCTATAATGATCTTTTCGAGCATCAATTAATTTCATTTGGCCTTCGCAGGTTTTTTCATCTCAGCAATTACCCAGTCTTCAATGAATTGGCAGTTTCTAGGACTGATTTCACCTTCAAGTGAGCATTTTTGTTCAACAGGGCAAACCAAGCATGGTGCATTTTCAATTGATTGAGTACTGATTGGAGTTTTCTTTAAAATTAATTTGTAAGTCCAACGTCCTTTCTCCAAGAGTTTTTCTCTATAGATCGTTCCCATTCTTTCAAGCTTTAAGGATAAACGAGAGCCATCACGACTTGTGAGTTTGAGTTTTTTCCAGAGTTCACTTTGAAACATTCCTTCAGATTCACGTTCTGCAAGAATATCACAGACTTTGTTTGTGAGTCTCTCCATGTCAACTTTTTCGATTTGAAAATTTTCAATTTCTTCATCAGTGAGTTGTTCTTCTAATTCTTCTTCTATAGTTTTTTCTGCTTCTCTTTTAGCTTCTTCTAATTCTTTTTTAGTTAATTTTTTCACTTTTGGTGGCTTTGGCTCAGCTTTTTTCTTTGCTGGTTTTGCTTCAGCTTTTTTCTTTGCTGGTTTTGCTTCAGCTTTTTTCTTTGCTGGTTTTGCTTCAGCTTTTTTCTTTGCTGGTTTTGCTTCAGCTTTTTTCTTTGCTGGTTTTGCTTCAGCTTTTTTCTTTGCTGGTTTTGCTTCAGCTTTTTTCTTTGCTGGTTTTGCTTCAGCTTTTTTCTTGGGTGATGAATCTAGAACTTTCTTTTTCTTTTTTAATTCATCTAGTTCTGCTTTAATTTTTGCAGCTTCATCAGTTAGAGTATCTTTTTTCTTTGCCATCAAATCACCATATTCAAGTTCTTATTTATCATAGAAAAATTCATGCCTATTTAACAGTAAATGTTCCCCTAGTTGAAATAGTCTCCAACTGTTTTGAAACCATTTCTGCTACAATCTCATATGAGCCTGGAGAGTCAATGGTTTTAGAGAAATTATCATTAATTGGGATTGTTCCCATTCCTTCACCAAAGCACTGCTCAAAGTACCCACCCTGAGTAACTACATCATTTGTTGAAGAATAAATCGTGACATATAGATCCCCACAATCAAAAGAGGAATCATTGATTTTAATTTGAATTTCTACAGGTGTGGATGTAGTGTATAGTTTTGCAAGATCAATTATTTCAATCGAAGATTTATGGGTTGAAAATCCTTCAGAAAAAGACATTGGCCACATGTTTAATTCCCTGCCAGGTTTTTCCAAAATATCATTCATTACAGCAGTTCCAAATACTACTGAAAATATTACAGGTAAGACAAATACTAGAAAAATTCTTTTTGACACCATTTTGTTTTAAAATCTGCAATTCCCTTATATCTATTTAGCAAAATTTGAAACTCCAGATCAATTTGACGAATGAGTTAAATCGTAGACAACTAAATATCGCTAGATGCGACTTAGAAAATTCAGGGTTAGAGCATATCGTTGTATCCATGATTCTGGAGAGATTACAGTTGGGGATTTAGCTGCCTTTGTAGGCAGAAATGAAAGTGGAAAAACAACCATACTTCAGGCACTGACCTTGCTAAATAGAGACGAGCAGGTCTCAGAGTTAGATCTATGTGATGAGATGGATGAGGAGTTAAAAAACGAGATAAGATTAGCAGAAGGAGAATTTGATCTAAACCAACATGAACGAGATTTGATAAAAGAAAAATTTCCAAGTTTGCCTGAAATTAAAAAAATTAAATTAGTTAGAACAAACAGAAGACCAAATGTCCAATACGAGTTTGAAGATATTGAGCTTAGCGAAGATGAAAGTCAAGGAATAAACTCATGGGAGAATTTCTGTAGTCAAATATTAGGATTTTTGGATACAATTCCAAATCATCTAAGAATACAAATTGATACAAAATTCTTTGAAGGACCTGTTCCAAAGAACCAAGAAACTTTTGATAGCGGAATGGCAGAATTTAGCAATCAGTTCCATGTAATTGCAATTCAAGAACCAAAAGTTATTGAAGAATGGGAAAAAATCTATGAAAATCCAGAAAACCAATTTTCAAATTTACTTAGTGGTGAAAGCATAAAAACAGCCTTGGAAAACTTCATTGCTTCTGATTTACATCCAAGATTTGTTTATTTCTCAGATTACAAAAAAATTTATGGCAATATCAATCTTAATGAATTTCTAAGAGAAGAGAGAGGAGAAAGAGCAGATTCAATTGAATATATCGAAGAATTTGATAAAGCAGAAACGGTAAGAAATCTATTTTATCTTGCTGAACTTGACATGAAAGAACTCGATGAAGTAAAAGAAAGTCCTTCACAGTGTATCAAACTCCTAAATGCTGCAAGCAATAGATTGACCAAAAAACTAAACCCTGCATGGAAAGGAGACCCAATTCACGTAGATTTGAGATACAATCCAGGTAACATTATGAGCGTAGTAATTTCTGATGTACATAAAGATGGAACTATAACAAACACAGGGTTACTAAATAGAAGAGCAGAAGGATTCAAATGGACATTTTCATTTATTGTAAACTTTGCAGCTGAAACTCAGAGGGCAGAATTAAAAGAAGCACTTTTGCTTTTAGATGAACCTGCTAGAAACCTTCATCCAACTCAGCAAATGGGAATTTCAGACTTGCTTAAAAATTTAGCAGGATCAAACCAAGTTTTGTATGCAACACATTCCCCATTTATGATATTTGATTATACACCAGGTAACTTGCTAGTGGTAGAATTAGATAAAAGAAAACACCTTAGTAGAATCTTTTATGATTATTGGAATGCTGATGATAAAACATTAACACCAATTTTGTATGGATTATCCAGAGGACAAGTTGAATCCATTGTAGATAGAGAGATTGGAACTAATTCCAGACCAGTAATAATTGTGGAGACAATGTCTGATGCAATGTATCTAAATGCTTTTGATAAATTCTTGCAGGATCCAAATATTTCAATGAATCCCCTTAATGTTGTAGCAGCTTATAACAAAAATTCAGTTTTACCATTAGCAATTTTTTATAGAAATCATGGGTATAGAACATTTATTCTATTAGATAATTCTGAAGAATCAAAGCAAATTTCAGCTCAACTAGTATCAAATGAATTCTCATCTATTCAGACCATATTCTTTGAAAGGGAAGGAAAGAAACTAGAGTCTATTGAAGATTATATCGCTCTAGAAGATTATTTGCATCCAGTCAATCAGACTTATGAAATAAAGTTAAGGCGTGAAGGATTTTCAAATCTTACTCCCGAGGAAGTCATATCTAAAGAGGGTAAGGGAGTTTTGGAAAAGTTGAAAAAAATATGGCAAGACCACAGAGAAGACGATTGGGGGGAATTTGATAATGAGGAGATCACCAGATACATTTGTGAAAAGATTGCCCTTGAAGACACTGGTTTTCTTACAGACAAAACAAAGGATCAATTTAGATCATTGTATAGATTAATTGCTGAAAGAATCAGACAGTATCAAAATATTGCAACCAAGCCAGACCCAACTAAATTTCAAAAGGCCAAGGCTTAAGATTTAAGAAGTTTGCTTATGAAAGATTCTGAATCAAGAAATAACAATGCAGGAAAAATTGTTTAAGGTTTAAGAGAGAGATGAATAATTTGGAGAATATGAACAAATCCTCAATGAGAGGAATCATCCTTTCAGTTACAATTTTACTTTCAATTACATTTATAGTAATTCCATCTTATGCTCAAGAAATTGATGTTTCAAGTATAGCTCTTGAAGAGACTACAATACTTGAATTAAAAAATGAGCAAGACCAAGACATCAACACATTTAGGATTTGGGTTGGCAGTGACTATAGTTTCAAATCTTTCAAAACTGAAAAAGGATGGGTAGGGGAAAAAACACCACAAGGAGTAATTGTTTTCACATCATCAGAACCAATCAAGAAAGGTGAATCTGTCAAATTTGGTGTTAAAACTGATAAAGTGAGTTCAGGAATTAATTGGAAAGCATTAGATGGTAAGGATAAACAGATTGACACTGGCAAAGTATTGCCAAAAGAATTATCAAAAGTGGTTAAAAATCCAGACAATGTCCAAATTGAAGAAAATTCAGGTTTCAGTATTTCTGCAGAGTCAATATTTAGAATAGTTCCAGAGAAACCAAATGTAGGTTCATCAATTAGAGTTACAGGAGATAAATTTGGCGCATCTCAAGAATTTGATTTCTACATCGATACAAAAAAGATTGGAAGTTTTGTGACAGATAAAGATGGTCACTTTATGACTTCAATGAAGATCCCAGAAGACCAAAAAGCTGACAGAGCAGATTTTATCATAAAGGATAAAGAAGGTGAAGAGAAAAAAATCAGCATTAGAATAGGTGAGATTGAAAATAGAATCCCAGAAGAGAATATCAAATTAACAATTGAAGGTATTCCAAACATTGTACATAGAGGAGATTTGCTAGAAATTTTTGGAACTGGGTCCCCAGGAAAAGGTGTTTCATTGACAATTAATTCACCAGATGGAGAAGTCATCAGAACAAGAACAGCTGAGATTGATAGTAAAGGAAACTGGGAAATAGAACCATTAATAGTTCCACTAGATAGACCATTTGGAAAATATACAGGGGTTCTATCAGATGGTAAAACAAACAAATCAATTAGCTGGACTATCGAGTCAGACAAAGTAATTATCATCACACCCACTAGTTTGAAATTTGAGCCGGGTGAAACTATAAAATTTAATGGGACAGCATTACCAAACAAATCAATTGAGTTAACACTAGAAGATCCTCTTGGAAAAGAAATATTTTCAGATATTATTGAAATTGATGAGTCAGGGATTGTAGAATTTGAATATCCAACTCTTCAGAGTACAGCAGAAGGAACATACACGTTAATTGCAACTCAAGAAAAGAATAAAGAATTTATTTTTGTAGGACTAGGAGAATTACCAAAAATTCCAGTAAACATAGAATTTGACAAATCAAGTTACAAGTCTACAGAAACTGCAATAATTACTGTCACAGGTAAAGCATCCGAGGTTGTTAGTCTATTAATCATTGATCCATCAGATAAACCAAAAGGAGATGTGATATCAATACAATTGCAACCAGATGGCAGAGGCTCTTATTCTCTTGATTTGAAAGGATTTGCGTCAGGAGTATACTCAGCAGTTGTCAGTAAAGGAAGTGCTAAAAGTACGGAAATTTTTGCAGTGGGATTGCAGGTAGGTTCAGGTGAAATCGATATCAATACCACAAAAACAGAGTACCATCCAGGTGATTCAATTTTAGTTTTAGGAGAAACTAGTCCAAATGCTATTCTCACTATTTCCCTATTTGATCCAGAAGGAAAAGAAGTAAAGATAGTTGAAGAGTCATTTTCAGATAAAAATGGAAGAATTTCTGAAGAAAAATTTAGAATACCTTCTGATGCCAAAACAGGGATATGGACGATTCATGCAAAAAGTGGATCAAACTTTGATACTGTAGAATTAGATGTGCGTGCAGTATTAGAAGAAGGAATAATTGTATCAGTATTAGATAATCCAGATACTTATTTAGGGAAATCAAAAACTATTCAAATTTTTGGAGTAACACAAACTGTTGCAATAGAAATTATTTCTTCTGAAGGAGTAGAAATTGACAAGTTGTCAATTCCTGCGTCAAAAGCAGGAGAAATTAATCTGCCATGGTTCATTCCTGCAGAAACTGAGCCTGGAACTTATACAATAAAAGTTTCAGATGCTTTTAATTTTGCTGAAACCACTTTTGAAATTAACTAGTATCAAACAATTTTATTTCACCTCAGAAGATACTAGTCATGAATTTAAAAGATAAAATTGCAGAATATCCAAATTTTCCTAAAAAAGGAATTTTATTTAGAGATTTTAGTCCAATTTTGAAGGACCCATCAGCATTATCCGAAATTGCAGATGAGTTTTCAAAGTATTTTCATACTAAAGATATCGATGTCTTTGCAGGAATAGAGTCTCGAGGATTCATTCTTGCATGTATTTTAGCTGCCAGATACAAAAAAGGGATGATGATGATTAGAAAGGCAGGAAAATTACCCGGAAAGACTGTAAAATTGTCATACACAATTGAATATGGAAAAGACACTATTGAGATTCAAAAAGACAGTATTGAGAAAGGACAAAAAGTGTTGATTTGTGACGATCTACTTGCTACTGGAGGAACAGCAAAAGCTGCTGCAAAATTAATTGAAAAAGTAGGCGGTAAAATCACAGGTTTTGCATTCATTATAGAATTAACAGATCTTAACGGAATCAAAGGAATTAGCAATTACAATTGTAAGTCACTGGTGAAGTATTAATGGAAAAAGATGTAGAGATTGGAATCTTTGGAGGAACTGGAATTTATGATTCAGGACTACTTGAAGATGCACAAGAGATTGATATTGACACACCATACGGAAAGCCATCAGATACTATCACCGTAGGAATTTTTAATGGACGAAAGATTGCTTTTCTTCCAAGACATGGAAAAAAACACACTATTCCCCCCCACATGATCAATTTCAGAGCAAATATTTGGGCATTCAAAGAATTAGGAGTTACAAGAATTATCGCACCATCTGCAGTTGGAAGTCTTAAAGAAGAATTAGAACCAGGACACTTTGTTTTGCCATCACAGTTTTTAGATTTTACAAAATCAAGAAAAGGTTCATTTTCTGAAGAAGGAAGAGTAATACACATTTCAGTTGCAGACCCATTTTGCCCAGAATTACAATCATCAATTATCAAAGTAACAGAAAAACAAGATTTGAAAATACACAAAGATTGTACTTATGTCTGCATTGAAGGTCCAAGATTTTCAACCAAAGCAGAATCAAAATTCTACAGAACAACGGGGGCAGATATTATTGGAATGACACTAGTTCCAGAATGCCAATTAGCACGTGAAGCACAAATGTGCTATGTATCAATTTCAACTGTAACAGATTATGATGTATGGGCTGAAAAACCTGTAACTGCCAAAGAAGTTTTGGAAACTCTATCAAAAAACGTAGAGAAAACAAAGAAAATCCTAACAGAATTAATTGATCAAATCCCTAAAACTAGAAGTTGCTCTTGTGCTAAGGCATTAGCGGAAGCAGAATTTTAGTCATCAACAAATGACTCTTTTTTAAGACCTTCAGGAAGTGTAAGATCTCCTTGAAGCAAATTCCTTTGAAGGGAATCTATAACTTCATCAACATCATATCCTAATTTTTTTAGTTCTTTCTCTGTAGCATCAGAAAGCTTTGCACCAACATTTTGCCCTCCAATTCTTCCAAATGCAATAGCCGTAAAACGAAATTCATTGTTATCTATAGTAAAATTCCCAGTAATTTTTGCAGCCATCTGGCTTCCATGAATGTTATTAATGTGAACTTTAAGGTCCATTATAGAAATTAAATTTCTACTGCCTTGTTAATATTATCATCAATTAAAAAGCTCCAATGCTTTTCATCTTCAATTTTAAAATTATTTATTTTGAGCGGAATAATTTTCTCATCTAAACATTCATGCTTTATTTCCCCATTTTCTTTGAGCCTCACCAATTTCCATTTGTATTTTCCTTGTTGTAATTTGCATATAGATACTGCCCATTTTGCATCAGCATCAATTTTTGGCATTCCAACTAGATCTGCAATTTCTTCAATACCCAATTGTTTTTCTTCGCAAAATCTTTTCTTGCAAACACCACATCTCCAGACATCAACAGAGCCTATAGTTCGCTCATCTACGTTGATGTTTACTACTCCAAAGTAAACTGGCTGATGCTTGCAGGTTTCAGTGTCAATACTCAATGTTGGTCATCCACCATTAGCATTATTTAGTTCTTGCATCGTCGTAAGGCTTTTCTAAAATCACCCCAACACTATCGACAATTTTATTTCGTCCAAAAGATCGATTTTCTCGCTCACACATTCTTCTATACATGTTAACAGCAGTGAACCTAGGATGCATTGCTTCAAATTCAGTTTCAGTAATGTCAATAAAAGCACCCAAAGTCATTAAATCCCTAGATGCTTTTTGAGCATCTTCTTCAGATATTTTTAATTTTTTAGCAATTGTGACTGAAGACATTTTCCCATGACATGTAATTAGCAAATAGACTTTTGCTTGAAGTGGTTGCAATTTTATCTCAGAGATCAAATCATTTTCAATTTTTGAGAGATCCATGATTTTGAAAATATGTTACAACGAAATAAATGATCTATTTTTTGACCAGTATTTTCTTAGAAATTTTTAACGAGAACCCCATAGCAATAAAATGAACAAAAGCGCCCAATATCACACCTAAAAACAAATCATCAAGGATTATCCACACTAGAACGAATGTTAAAAGTGATGGAACAGTGACAATCAATGCAATTATTGTTCCTTTTAGTGCAATATCACGAATTGATAGTTTTGTAGACTCTTTATCGGTCAATGGTAAAAATTTCAAAAATGGTAATAAAAACCAAAGATACTTTATATTTGGTAAAGGCAAATTTTTACTGTTTGGCAAGCTATAAGGGAGCATATTCGAATGAGCAATCATTAAATTTTGTAATTCCAATTATCGTGATTTTATTTTTAGGAATTATCTATATTATGACACAAAGAGCTGATTCAGGTTTTGTAAGTTTCATCCTAATTGGTGCTGCGGCTTTAACAATGTTCTACTGGGTCAGAGTTTTAAAGAAAATGACAAAAGATCAAAAACCACTATACACTCAAGCAAGAGAACAAGAAACAAAGAACTGGGTTTATGATTTGATAAAAGGGGAAGGGGAGTTTGTTTTTGTCGCAGAAGTGCCAGGTCCTGAAGATAAAATTGCAGTAAGATTAGTAGATGGGATTTTATATATTCGTGGAACTGCAGGGTTTTCAAAAGAAGTTCCAATTGAAGGTGCAAATGAAATGCAGATATTTGATTTCAAATATAGAAATGGCGTGCTAACACTTCGAATAAAATAACTAAAGACTTTTTGCCAATTCTAATTTTTGTGGCAGATATTTTTCAGTAATATTTGTAAGGCCATATTTTGAGAAAGCTTCCAATTCAGCTTTTCGTTTTAGTCTTAAAAATACGTCAAGTTCTTTTTTCCAAATTCCATCTTCATATCTAGGATCTTTTTTCAAGTCATAACATCTTTTAATATCAGATTCAGTCATCGGGATTGTTGGAAGTTTATATTTTTCAATATCAGTAGCCCAAACACCTACCCATTTGGCATCAGGAACAGTTAGTTCTCTCAGATGTGCTGCATTTGCAGAACCAGATTTTATTACCATTGCAATATGTTCCCCATACACATCACCATCTGTGAGTACAATTACCGGCAGATTCATTTCTTCATGAAGTCTTTTTAGTAATGTTCTAGTTGAACGTGGAGCTTGGCCACCAGTATTGATTATTATTGATTTGAATTTTTTATCAACCTGTTCTTCGACAAATCTAGTAAAAAGACCACCTTTTTCAATAGCAATCACAATTTCAGCACTAGTATCTACTAATTCTGCAGTAGTCAAACTAGGACCAATAGAATAGCCATCGGGGTGATTTGATAAATTCATAGTTTTTCCCTCATAACCTGGAATGGTATATTCAATATTCAAATCACCAAAGATAGAGCTTCTCTCCTCTGGGAAGATGTGAAAATCTTCTCGTGGTTTTGAAGTAACTGCTTCTAAATCAACAATAATGTTATCAGATTCGGATTGGTCTTCAAATTCTATGGCGAAAGCTTGAGATGAGTAATAAACATCTCTTAAGGTAGATGATTTTTTTTCTTTGGTAAGCCTATTTGCAAAAAATGCAAGCCACATTAATTGTGTAAAAGATCTTAATTGAGAAGAATTTCTAGAACTCCTAATAGCAGCGTTGCTTCCTAGAATGTATTGTCTTAATTTTTTATCATACACAATATTACTTACAGACCTACTTGGGATTGAGAATTTTGGGAATTGGCCATTATCTAATTCATCATATATTTTTGCACCATGACTTTTAAGCATCTCAAGAATATTCTTTTGTTTTGCATCAGCTTTCTTGCTTCGCTCTTTAATCTTAGTTTTTTCTTTATTTGTTTTCAACTTTATTTTCCTCCTCTACTGGTTTTTTAACTTCATCCATATTTTCAATTTCTAATACTTTCTTATAATCAGGCTCTTTTTTCTTACCAGCTAGTTCAGTACAAAACTCTGCAATCAGTGGGATATATTTTGCATAAAGATTTGCTCTCTTTTTTGCCATATCAGCTTGGCCTCGTTTAGACATGTATGCAGCTAATTTTCTAGACAGGTATTGCAATCCCAATCTTAACTCCCTTTCAATTTCAGGTCTATCTGCAACATTTTCTTTTCCTGCAGTTTTATACGGAATTCTAGTGGAACAAATGTGGGAGACTATAATGAAAGGAGGATCACCTTTAATCTTGTATCTACCCCAATCAGTATCATTGACAACTTTGAGTACTACATCACTACCTTCATCATAGAGTAGAGGAATTCTATTTGCATACCTGTAAACATGTGGTCCACCAGTCTTAATGTCACCACCGTATGCAATACCCATCTCAATAATGAAAGGAAATCCAGAGTATGCAGAGGCAGGACGTTGAACAACAGCAGCAAAATCAGGATTAAAGAATTTTTGAATTCCTTTTTCTAGTGGTCCTTCACCTAAAGGTGCAAGACAACTGGGATCAGGTGCAAGAAAATCTTCAAATTTTTGAAGGGAATCACTAAGATTCACTAATTCCTGATTGGTCATTGTTCCCATTCGTTTTTCAGGTTTGAATCCTGAAAATTCTGCAAATTTCAGAGCAGTGGTTGGACCTATTCTTTGAAATCGTTTAGTCAAAAATGTTGTTAGAGGTTCACCCTGCACAGTATTCGTTAATTGTTTGAAATATTGACTTTCAGGATCCATGTCTACTGATTTTGATTGAGAGTCTCCAAAATCCCAATAAAATAATTTCTTGTTGGGCATATCAATGTCTTCAATTTTTATTTTGTTTAGTTTTTCAAAATCCATTTTTAAAAATGACATTAAAGCGATTACTACTCTAACTTGACGTGAAAGAGTTTTCCATTTTTTCTTTGCTTTATCCATTATTGCAGTAAAGCTTAGATTTTTTACAGATAGACCCAAATCTTTTCTTACTTTTTCAATCATTGCATCATCAATAGTAGGAATTTCAAATTGTGATTCAACTATCATTCTTCGAATTCGTTCTACATCAATTCCATGGGGATGAGGTCGAATTATTGTTGGGGGTGGAGGTATATTTTTTACAAAGCGTGGATGAGAGAACTTTTCTCCTTTTGGATCATCAAAAGTTATTGACGCATATGGAGTAATCAAAGAAGTCTCATAAACATAATCTCTAATTTTATTTCCTGCTTTTGAATAATCACCTTCTAAGCAAATACTAACAGAAAGGCCTTTTTTTGATACTTGTTTTGTATTATGTTTTACAATTACTGGTTTATTTTTTTGAATGTCAAGTAGTAGTTCAAATTCATCTTGAGTTTGTCCATCAACAGAACTCTTTACTGTAACAGGTTTGTTAGTTGTAATTTGTCCATACAAAATTGCCATGGTTGCCCCAAGTCCAAACATTCCCCTAGCTTGTTTTAATCCAAATTTTGAGCCATACAAAACAGTTCCAAATGCAAGAGGAATATGCTCAGGTTCTATTCCAGGTCCATTATCTTTTACAGTTAAGATGTAAGGTTTAGGATCTGATTTATCAGGATCAACAGCTTTTATTGTTAAATGAACGTCAGGAAGAATACCTTTTTGATCACAGGCATCCAATGCATTCTCTACAAATTCCCTAACAGCCGTGTAGAGTGAGCGTGTAGGATTACTAAATCCGGCTAAATCACGGTTACTGTAAAAGAACTCACTAGGCGATATTTGATTGAATTTTTCTTTAATCAAAGACATCTTGATCTTCCCATAATTTCATTTTTTCTTGCTTATCTCTGCGATTTGCAGCTTCTAATTTAGTATACACAGCTCCATGCATACTTCCACTTGAAATAGAAGATATCGCATCTACTGCTAATCGTAATTTACTTGAATCACCAATAATTGAAACAGTTTTTCCATAAACTGAGATATGTGTACCACTAAGATTTTCCATATTTCGTCTAGCTCTACCACCTTCTCCAATGATCCTCCCTTTTATCCTTTCAACATTTGCATTAGACTTTCCTGCAAATTCTCTTAGATCAATTACATGTAATGCATTTTCACCTTGCAACAAAGTCAAAGCATTTTCAGGTGAAAATCCTCTTCCAATAGCTGTTACAATTTCCATTGCTTTGAATGGTTGAATTTTTTCAACATCACCTTGAGTTTTTATGAAAACTTCTCCGGTTTCACCATCAATGTCTAAAGACACATGGCAAGTAGTTTCAATTTTTGTTTTAACACTACCTGATTTTCCAATAAGAACTGCGATTCTATCATTTGGAATACGAATTAATTTTTCAAAACTCATTTTATTATTTCCTCAAATAATTCATCTGGATCTTCAACAGAAACTCCTCTTTTATGAAAGAATTTTGTAATGTTATTAATATCTCTTTTAAGAAATTCTTGAGCATTTGGATGTCTCAAATCAACTCCAGATCCTAGATCAAAAACAACCAGCCCACTGTCTGTTTTAAAAATATTATATTCAGAATAATCCCCATGTACCAATTTTGCTTTATGGTAAAGATCTTTAATTATAGAAATTGCTTGGAAATAATCACCTTCATCTACTTCTGATGTCAATAATGATTTTGCAGGAGCCCCACCTTGACCAATAAACTCCATAACAAGAACGTTTTTTGTAAGATGAAGAGGTCTGGGAACCGGAATTCCAGCCTCATAACATTGAGTTAAGTTACGAAATTCTTTTCTAGCCCATAGATGAACTAGATTTTTTGTACCTTTTTTGATATGAGAGAATCTAGGATCACCTAGGATGTAGGGTTCCCGTTTTTTAAAATTTGAAGTACTTACAAGATAAATTTTTAGAGCAACATTAACATCGTTATTTTCAACTCCCCAAAAAACTACAGATTCTTTTCCAGCACTGATTGCTCCATTGACATACGAAATAATATGATCTGTGATCATTTTGTATAAAGTCATGACAGTTGGTTTGTCCAAAACCTCATTGATGACTTTGCCTTTTTTGAAACCATCCTTCAAACCTCCTCGTTTTGATTTGAAAATTAATTTTTTATCAATTTTAGATTCTATCTTTCTACTTAAATCATCAAAAAGTAAATCATCAGACATTATATCATCAGAATTCATATCATTTAGCAATAGATTTTGTTGAAGACACTAGATAAAAGATATTGCTTTTATCAGAAATAATACTAGAATCAAAAATCAAATTAACCAAGATATTACATATTAAATACAATTAGAAACGGAATGCCTGAAATTGTTTTAATTCCATTTTCAGAACCTACTCCAAGTTTAATTGATAAAGAAATTGTTTCTTTTCCAACCATGTTAATGATTGATGATTGCTTCAGCAAATCTCTTGCTTCTTCTTTCTCAACAAATCTTTCACCATAGTAGCTCTCACTGATGTGTATGTTTAATTCATCTTGAGTGATTTTTTTACCTAATAATTCAGCATCACAAATATTGAGCATCATGTTTTTTTGATATTCAGTTACACGTACTGAAAACTGCATTATGCATATTTACCCTTCAAAGTAGATTTTGCACCACATGCTTCACAAATTAAAAATGAGATACGGTTTTCTTTGAGGATTTTAGTATCAGGACTTTTGCATGTTGGACATTCAAGATAATCTTTTACATAAATTTGAAATAATCTTGTGAAATCATCAGGAGCTCGTCTTCCCACAAACATTGCTTTATCACCCAGCCTTTCTGCAGGAACAGCGAATTCTTTTGATAGATATTGTAGAACTTTATCAGGGTCTCTACGGAGAACTTTTGGGAATTCTGAAAAATTACGTAGAAAAGTTTTTTGTCCTTCCCACATAACATCAACAACAGGAAGCTCGAATCTGGTTGACGAATCTTCATTGTTATCTCCAAGCTTATCCTGAATTCGTTTCAGTAGAGCCTCATATTCTGCTTTAGTCACTAAAAAATAATAAATGCTGGACCCTATATGGGTTTTGAAAAAGAGAAATCGTGTGGACTTTTGTTAGAAGTTATTCTTTTGGCATTGCACCAATACGGAATACATTAGTTCCACAAGTAGGACATGTACCTTTTACAGCAGGACGTCCATTCTTTAATTTAGTTTCTTTGGGATCTTTGATATCCCTTTTTGCTCTGCATTTTACGCAATATGCTTGAACCATTCTAAAATTTGTCAATCTTACGGGTATTTAGGAAGAGGCTGTGAAATTTATTTAACTATAGACTGGATACGCGTAAATTTTTTCAGGCATCAAAAAGAGAGAATTATTGAAAAATTCATCGAATGTAACAAATTTATAAAAAAATTATGTCAAATTTATCGTAAAAACATTTTTTTTCAAACGTTTGGATGCAATTCATAATAATTTAAAATATTACCAATTATAAACACCTTAAAGATAAAATTACAAAATGGCATCAAAAAAAGGAATTGCTGCAACTGCCATAATTTTAGCTGCAATTACGGGTGCTAGTTTTTTGTTATGGTTGGTGCCACAAGAAGATGAAACAACTTTCATAGTTACAGATTATGAGAATTATCTTGATGGAGTAAAAAATATCCATGAAGTATTACAAGAGTCAATGGAAATAGAATATCAGAATCTCCGCAATGGTGAAATTACTCCACAAGAATACATTGTGGTAGCTGATGTAACATCGTCACAGGTAACTTCTCAAATTAGTGAATTTATTACATCAAAACCTCCTGAAGTATGGCAAGATAGTTACATTAGCTACATGGAGGCATTGAAGAAATTTAATTCGTATATTGGTGAAACAAAGGTGCTAGCAAATTTGATTGAAAAAGGAAGTACAGGTGTAGAATTAGAACAAGTCATAGAGAAAATTGAATCGATTAAAAAAGAGTCTTTAGAATATGCTAGAAATTCTGAAGAGCAGAGACCAAACTAGGCTCAAAACCCAATTTTACTATTCATAGTTGTTGGAAATCGTTAAAAAGTAATTCCGTAATAGAAATAGAATGTCTCAGCAATCAGATAAGGTTGAAAAAGATGTCAATGCATCTTCAGCCAATAAATTACTAGTAATTTGTATTGACAGAGATAATGATGTAGGTGAAAAAGCAGGAATTTCTACGCCAGTTATAGGTAGAGATGCATGTATAGAGGCAGCTCAAAGATTAGCATTAGAAGATCCTGAGGATGCGGATTCAAATTCAATTTTTGCAGCTATCAAAACATATGAAGATTTAATCAGTAAAGGGTATCAAGTTGAAGTAATTACTGTTGCAGGAGTAAAAGACAGAGGAGTTCAGGCAGACGAAAAAATTCTTTCTGAGACAAGAAAAGTTTTAGAAAATTTTGCTGCTAATGGTGCAGTGATTGTTTCTGATGGTGAAGATGATGAAAGTGTAATCCCAGTAATTCAAAATGTCTTACCGGTTGTATCTGTTCAACGTGTTGTAATGAAAGTAAGTAGAAGCGTAGAATATTCTTACGCAGTTTTTGGAAAATATCTTAAAATGCTTGCATATGATTCAAAATATTCAAAATTCTTTTTAGGAGTTCCTGGAATTCTTTTGTTAATTGGTGGAATCGCAACTGCATTTGGGTATACTGCAGAAATATTTGCAGTTCTTGTTAGTATTTTAGGGGGAGCATTTTTAATCAGAGCTTTTGATATTGATAGAGCATTATCAAATTGGTCTAAACCAACACCGATGGGTTTTATCAGAATGTTTACAATGGTTGCTGGAATACTGTTGATACTTTCATCAATTCCTGCAGGGATAAGTGCTGTTGATTTAGAGTTAATTGAAGCAGACACACAAATTATTTCAAAGATTACAGACAAGATGATTATTGGACAATTTATTGCAGGGGCACTTCCAATTTTATGGATTGGTCTTGGTGCAATTTTTGCTGGAACTCTACTTAGTAATTGGATTGGAGGAATTCCAAGACAAATAAGTGATAGTTTGAGAATCATTGTTCTAATTTCATTGTATCCTACAGTAGCCCAATTTACCAACATAATGATTTTTGATGAGAATTCATTTACCTTGATCCCACCTTTATTGGGAGGATTGGCAGCAACCCTGGTATCAGCTACTATTCTCTTTAAAAAATATAGAAAGCATAAAGATCAAGAGATGATTTCAGACTAAATCCGAATATCTAGTATTTTTAAAGTCAAATTTCTGAATAACACTGATATCTTCTGTTGCTTGAAAAGGGTGAGGTGGCTAGACATTAGTAAAATAAAAGAAGTGGTTTTTCAATTATCCGGACTATACAAGATCTACGGTAAAAGATTAGAAAAAGAAATCCAGAATGGAGACATTCCGAATCACGTTGCCTTAATTTTAGATGGTAATCGAAGATGGGCTAAAAGGCACCTAACAATGCCAAAAAAAGGTCATTGGAAAGGAGCAGATGCAGTTGAAAATCTTCTTGACTGGTGTGAAGAATTTGACATCAAGATTGTAACACTATATGCATTATCAGCAGAAAATTTGAATAGAAAAGATGATGAACTAGAATATCTTTACGAATTAATTCGTATGAGACTCGAAAAATTATACAACGATCCTAGAATTCATCGGTGTAAAATGAGGGTTAAGGGAATTGGTAGAATTGAACTACTTCCAGATTCTATAAAAGAGATTCTAGAAAAATTAGATGATGCTACAAAAAATTATGATAATCATTTTCTAAATATTGCATTAGCATATGGTGGACAATACGAATTATTAGATGCAGTTAAAAAAATTGGAGAAAAAATTAAAGATGGCTCAATAAAAGTAGAGGATATTAATAAAAAAGAAATCGAATCAAATCTATACACATCACATTTACCACAATCATCTCCGGACATGATATTAAGAACATCTGGTGAACAAAGATTAAGTGGATTCCTTATGTGGCAAAGTGCATACAGCGAATTAGTGTTTATGGATATTTTTTGGCCAGAGTTTAGAAAAATTGATTTGATGAGAGCCATTAGAACATATCAAGAAAGGAAGAGACGGTTAGGAAAATGATTGAAGAGACATCAGCAGGAATTGTAATATTTAGAAAAGAGGATTCAAATAATTTATTTTTATTATTACACTATCCATCAGGGCATTGGGATTTTGTCAAAGGTAAAATGGAGAAAGATGAAACAACTCATCAAACTGCAATCAGAGAAACAAAAGAAGAGACAGGAATAACAGATATCTCATTTGTAGAAAATTTTGAAGAATGGATTGAATATAATTTTCAATATCAAGGAGAATTAATTCATAAAAAAGTTGTATTTTTCTTGGCAGAAACTAAAACTAAAGATGTTGAAATTTCTCATGAGCATCAAAACTTTACATGGATGGATTATAACACAGCCATGGAAAAAACAACATTTGATAACGCTAAAACAGTATTAACAAAAGCCCAAATGTTACTTTCCAAAACTTTGTAATTGCAATTCTTTTGCAACACTTACAGGATTTTTAGAGTTTAGGATGGTCCTACCTACAATCAGATAATCAGTTCCGGATGAAATTACTTGATTTGCACTACCACCTTGAGTACCGACTCCAGGAGAAAATATGTTTAATTTTTTACCAGATTTTTTCGAGCAATATTGAATAATTTTTGGGAAAGTAGCTCCAACTACAATCCCGTCAACTTTTGCAGTCATAGCCCAATTCAAAAATAATTGGTAAAGTTGTTGTTTCTTTCCCATTTTGATCTCCATATCATAAGATAATTTTGCTTCAGGGGCACTCATGTGACATAAAGTAATAACGCCTTTTTCATTTTTGTGGGATGATTTTACAAGATTTATTAAACTATCAAGCCCCATTATGGGATTGGCAATTACAGCATCAAACCCTAAATTCCAAAGATGTTCAGTAGTAACACGATTTGTATTTCCAATATCATTTAGTTTGATATCAGCAATTGTTTGCAAACCATATCTATGAGCTGTTTTATTGATTTTAAGAATCTCTTTAGAACCAAGAGGTAAAAGTAAATGGAAATTCAACTTGATTCCGCAGAGATAAGGGTGTAATTTTCGAATATTTTGAACGGTTTTAGATTCTAAATTCTTTACAGAGTAATCATAATCATTTGCAAGAATTACTTTTCCATTGGTTTTTGCGATCTTGGAAAGTCTAGTTTTGAAGGTGGCCATAATCAACTAAGGGATGTGTGTCTTTTAATTTTATAATTTTGATATAGGAGTAACCGTGTTCTGAAGGATTTTCTACAAATGTAGGCAGTATTCCATTACTTGTTGAAAATTTTAGAAATGGTTTTTGGGGATCAGAATCCAATACTACATGACAGAAATAAGATGTTCCTTCATCATTGAAATTCATAAAAACTCCAATTAACCATTTATCATTACATGGGAATAAGAATAGAGGGAACGGGGTTTCTTCAAATCCCCAAGTAAGCTTTGCAAGACTAGACATGTCTTCTAATTCAATGGGCTGATATCTATCAAGAGTACCATTTCCAGGCTGCAATGACTTTGGAAGAGATTTAATCCGTACAATTGGGGAATAGAGTTTGCTTGCATCAGAAGTAGTATCTACAATTGCAGATTCTTCCTTTCCACCTTTTAGCCCATAACAAAGATAATGTCCGTTATGCTCTAGCGGAGTATAATATACAATTGGTTTATCTTTTAGAATATCCATTTGTACAGATAATATTTTTTTTCCAAAGTGATCATGTAGGAAGGATACACGTGGTGCACGCTCAAGTGCACAAACGAGCCTAGTGAATTCTAAAGTTGAGTGTACTTGAATGTAACGTGGGAATTTATCAATTGTAGTTGCTTGTAATTTATCCACAGATGTTTGTAGTAGATTATCAAATTAAACTTATCCTAAATTTTGGAGCCTAGTTTCTTCTGTCAATAACATCATTAACAGCTGGGCCTGTTCCAATTATTGTAACAGGCGTGCTTAATTCAATTTCAATATTTTTTATGAATAATTTTGCATCATCAGACAATTCATCATAGGAAGTTTTTCCTGCACAGTCTGAAAAAAGAACATCTAATTTTGTAATGGAAATTTGTGTTGCTCCATTAAGCATGATTGCACGCCTAGCTAAATCAAAATCAAAATCTGCAGCACGTCTTTGACGTCCTGTGACAGTACCAAACTCAGACCATCCTTTCTTTTCTGCTTCTTCAAGGGACAATTCTTTTTCAAGAGGTCCTGTACCTACACGCGTAACATATGATTTGAATACAACAATTACTTCATCCACTTTTGTAGGTCCAAGGCCAATATCAGCACAAATTCCAGAAGCAGTAACATCCTTTGAGGTAACAAAAGGGTAAGTTCCATGCCATAAAGAAAGGAAAGTTCCCTGAGTACCCTCTACTAAAACATGTTGATTTTTAGATAATGCATTGTTAATTTCTAGAGGAACATCGATAACAAGAGAGGATAGTGAATCAAAATCTTTTGCAAGTTTTAAAACTCTCATTGCCCTATCAGCATTAGCAGGTCCTGTACCAGAACCAGTGCTGCCAATTTTTTCTTTTAATTCTCCTTTAGAATCTCTTAACAGATGAGTTTCCTCAATAATTCCACAATGTTTATCAATAAATGCCCGTCCGGAAACTTCAAAATCATTAATTTCTTTTTTAAGGACTTCGGGATTAATTACAACTCCAGGGCCAATCATTACTTTGGCATTTTTATTCAAAAAACCACTTGGAAGCATTCTTACTTTATACACTTTATCGCCATCTCTAATTGTATGACCAGCGTTTGGACCGGCTCCACCTCTAACTATTATTGTAGGATTATCTTTAATTGCCAAATATGAAATAATTTTACCCTTACCTTCATCACCAAAAAATCCTCCAACAACTACAGTTGATGTCATGTAGTGCAATCTCTATTTCGTTTATTTAAGCTAAAGTATTTTCACATGATTTTATATTCAACAAAGATTCGGTTAGATCGATGGTAGGAGAAAATTTTGCAGGAAATATTATAATTAATTTGGCTAATCTTCCAGATTTTCTTAGAAACCCAATTCTTAAAAAAAGAATGGTAGAATTTTTTACATTATCAGAACCAGAACAAAAAGAAGTAATAAACAATGCACTAGAAGCAGGTCCAACAATTCCGTTTCCTAATTTTTCTAAGCTTTTTAAAACATGGCTTAAAATTTTAACCACACTTTCAGAAGAACAAAGAGAGGGGTTATTCTCAGCTTACATCATAGAAGTCTCAAAGTCACCTCAAAAATTAATCGAGTTTAATTTAGATGGAATTTTGGAAGTATTTTTGACATTAGAAGAAAATGAAAAAACAATTCTGGCCAACACTATAAAAAAATAATCCTTAATTTGGATGAAAATTCAAAAAGAAGGGTTTTGTTAATTATACCAGATAATGCTAAAAAACACCTGAATTTTTAGACGCCTGTAGGCTCATCAGGTTTTCTATTATCTTCATTTGTGTAATCTATAACTTCTCCTTCAGAAGACAGTACGCCTACAAAGATCTTTTCGTGTTTTTTCAATAATTTTCTATGATCAAGCATCGACATATCTAATTTCATTTCATTCATTACCATAATTTGATATTCCTTCCATTCAGCCCAACATTTGTTACATGTTGGATATTTCTCAGCAACAACACCTAGTTGTTCGGTATCAGGAATAGAATTTTTACATTTGGTGCATATTCGAGTCATAGAAATTATCAATATTGAACTCCTTTTATCTTTTTTCGAATCTAAAGTAATAATAGTTAACAAAGACTTTAGGGCATTATGAAGATAAAATGCCCCAAGTGTAAAGAAGATGCAGAATTGGCAATGGATTTTTCAGAGGTAAAATGTGGCTCATGTGATTTTGATATGAGTTATGGGGAATATGTAAAATTTGTAGCTCATAACGAATCAAAATATTCAGATATTCTTGGAGATTATACAGGAAGTACAGAAGGTCACACTTCAGGATCATTGGATGAATGGGATTAACAACATGGTGAAATCATTCATCAGATTAAAATAATTAGCTCAAAGGGTTTCTAAACATCATTGGAATTTTTATTAGAAAATATACTAAATCTCGTAGGGTTTTTGGTAGGATTGGCAATTGGAGTAATGTCAATCATAGGATTTAGAAATACTGGTAGTCCAACTCTATTTAGATTATCAATTGCATTTTTATCAATCAGTTTAGGATTTTTTGTCATATGGATGGGGTATACAATAGAAGACTTTGTAATAAAATCTGGAAGTATAGAAAGATGGGTGCAAACATTAGGAATAGGAATTCAAACAGTTGGTTATTTTTTCATTGCATTTTCCCATAGCATAAAATCATTTTTTCCAAAATCAAGTTATTTTAGATCAGTTGGAATTTTACCATTATTCTTAGTTTCGTCAGTTCAGTTAGAACACATTTTCAGATCTGTTTCATTTATTTTACTAGCGTATGGCGCAATTGAAACAATGTTATCGTATTTTGAAAATAAGAATAAAGGAGCTATTTCGGTTGCCATAGGTTTAGGGCTTTTGGCATTGGGTGAATTTTTAGGATGGTATTCTTTTGTTTTTCCAGAATCAGTACTATACACAGCTTCGATGACAATCAAAATTGGAGGATTAATAGCATTATTCATTCCAGTGAGCAAAGTCCCATTAACTAAGATAAAATTTGATGATGATTTTGAATAATATGAATTTAGGCACAAAAAATTGTGAATTAAAAAAGTGTCAAATTCTTTTGTCTTTTTAGTATATTGGAAAATATCAACGCACTCTCATAGAAATTAGAAAAATATTCTATTGAGGAAATGGCAGAGTATAGAACACATATGAAAATAATTGGAGATATTTTATCAACCACTAGAGATGATTTGCAAGATGAAGATGGAGCAACAGTAACATATCTTATTAGAAAAGCAAATATCTCACATTCAAGGATTTCTAGAATTCTAAAAACATTAGTATCTCAAGGACTTTTAGAACAAGTAGATACACAAGGTTCAAACAAATACAGAATCAGTCCAACAGGTAGAGAATTTCTTCAAGCATATAATACATTTACAAATTTTGCAGACAATTTTGGATTAAATATTTAGTCTTCTACTTCATCAAATTCATCATCAAAGTCATCTTCAAATTCTGTATCTTCATAATCAGAAGGAGTGGACATATCTCACAAAAAAATCACCATAGTATTAAAAATGTATTCAAAAGTAAATGATAATTAAACAAAGAAGGTAAAATCAGATATGAAAGTAAAATGTGATCAAGGAGGAATTGAAAAAGCTTTAGAAATTATCAAACACGGTGGAATTGCGGTTTTTCCAACTGATACCGTTTATGGGATAGGATGTAATCCATACAATAATGAAGCAGTAAAAAAAATTTATGATATAAAATCCAGAGACATTTCTAAACCATTACCAATTTTGACTTACTCCACAGAAATAGCAGAAAAAATTGTGGTTATTGATGAATTTACAAAAAAAATTGTTACAAAATTTTGGCCAGGGCCACTTACAATAATTTTAAAGTTAATCGACAATGATTTAAAGAAATCATTATTCTTAAATGAAAAAATTGCTATAAGAGTACCAAATCATAAATGTACTTTAAAAATATTGAAAGGATGTAACTTTCTAGTAGGTACAAGTGCAAATATTTCAGGACATCCTTCGTTTACAAATCCGGATGAATGTTTTAGAAATTTAGAAAATTATGATATTTTTGTTGATGGAGGAACAATTACAAGTAAAGCAGAATCAACTATAATTGAAATAGAAAATGAAAAGATCAATATTCTTCGAGAAGGCTCTTTGACTAAAGAGGATATTTTAGAGAAATGAATTTAATCATTACTTGTGCTAGACATCTTGAGCCAGAAACTGAAGATGAATTAAGGGATATTTTAGAAGAATTTGGCGATTCAGATGCAGATGTCATTATTACCAACATGTCAGGGATTTTGACTGCCAAAACAAAACTAGATCCTGTAAATGTAGTAAAAAAAATGAAAGAAATGCTGCTTGATGAGCCTTGGAGTATTAGATATTGCTTAAGAATAATACCAATTCAGAGCATAGTTGAAACTAATATTGAAGAAATAGAGAAAATAATTGCTGAAAAATCCAATCAGATTTTGGATAATGAGACATATAGAATTTCAATAGAAAAAAGAAATTCAGACATATCCAGCCAAGAAATTATTTCAAAAATTGCAGATAAAATAAAAAACAAAGTGTCATTAGAATTTCCAGATAAGATTATTTTAATTGAGATACTAGGAAATAAGACAGGAGTTTCCATATTAAAAAAATCAGATATACTGAGTGTTGAAAAAACTAAGCGTAGTATGTCAGACTAGAATTGCAGCTTTTTCTATCAAAATATCTTCTAAAGGATTTTTAGAATAAACAACATCTAATTGTTTTTGAGAAATTTTAAAATATTTTTTAAGAAAAGAATCATTTTTCTTTACGAATAAATTTACAGATAAAGGCATCAAATCTTCATACAATGAATTTAGGATTTTTTTATTTCCAATGGCAATTAGAATAAAATTTGATTTAGGTTTTATGCCAACTTTCAATATTGCGTCAGATATTTGCTTCGTCAATGCAAAACGCATCAAAATATCTATTTCAAGTTTATTTGAAAGCAAAATATTATTTTTTTTAGATTCAAAAGACAATGATAGTATTTTTTTCAAATGATATGAATTCATAATAAAACTACTTGAAACAGCTTGAAGTTGAATTTTGGGGTATTTTTTTCTCAAATTATCAATGAATTTTACATCTATTGATGGTTGGCCTTTTATTTCAATTACTTGAATTTGTTTTGAGGAAATCTTGAAAGTAATTTTTTTTAATGCACCTCCATGAATAACAGGTATTATACTTACAAGATCATTATTTTTTATTATTGTAGATTCACCATCCATTGCAGATGAATCTACACCATTAATCGCAATTAAGATATTTTCAATATCCAATTTGGGTGAGTCATCAGGTTTTAGTTCTAACAAAAGTTTCAATAGTTCTTTAATAGAGATATCAGATTTGTCAATTTGTAAGTTTTCTGTCAAAAAAGATTTTTTAGCACCACCTACTAGTTTTACAGTAATCATTCTAATCTAATTGTAAATTATAAAATTAATATTTAATTTTCTATTCTGCTTTCTCTTCTTCAGGTGTTGCTTCTGTAACAGTTTCAGGTGTTGCTTCTGTAACAGTTTCAGGTGTTGCTTCTGTAACAGTTTCAGGTGTTGCTTCTGTAACAGTTTCAGGTGTTGCTTCTGTAACAGTTTCAGGTGTTGCTTCTGTAACAGTTTCAGGTGTTGCTTCTGTAACAGTTTCAGGTGTTGCTTCTGTAACAGTTTCAGGTGTTGCTTCTGTAACAGTTTCAGGTGTTGCTACTTGATTTTCTTCATTTCTTTGTTCTTCAATTCGTGAAGATTCAATTCTAGATTGCTTGAATTTTTCTTCTCGAATCTCTTTTTTAATGAATTTTGTGATATATCCAGCTATTTCGTTTTTCAAACCTTTAGAACGGATTATAGAAATTTGATCAAGTGCTTTTTTGTTATTAACAAAGTCTTCACCAAATTTAGATTTATGATCTACTAAAACCTCGTATGAAAGACGCTTGATTCTATCCAATATCCAATTTAAGAATGGGGGTATTTTATACCTATATTCCAAGGAATGAATTTGTATTTTTTTCTAGCGAAAAAGCCATTTCATCAAACGTTTTTCCTAGAATTTTTGAGGCACAAAAGATCACACTAGGGATAAAGGTAATTTGTCCAGATTTCATTTCAAAGCATCTAGAAAATTTTACAGGACCATCAGTTTCAACAAGGATTTTTGATTCATCTGTAAGGGAGACTAAAGTTTGTTTATCATTTGCATATACCAGTACAGGGCCATAAGATACAAAAAATCCCATATCCATTGCTTTTCGTAGCTGTTTTTTACTTCCATCAAACCAGTGAAGCAATGCATGTTTAGTACTATATGATGTCATTATTTCAAAAACATCATCAAGGCTTTTTCTTGAATGTATTGAAACTGGTTTGTTAAATTTTTCACCATATGACAATAATGTTTCAAAAACATGTCGTTGTCTTTTAGCATCATCAGGATTATTCACATATGTTGGATCTAATCCTATTTCTCCAATTCCCGAAAGATGTGTATGGTTGTCTTCTATCAAGGTAATCATATTTTCAAGATTATCATTGGCACATTCTGGATGAATTCCAATAAAGGGTAAAACAAGATTACTGTCTTTTGCTAACTTTAGAGTTTGTAATGAATTTTCAACATCCATAGATACGCAGCATGCTTTAATTTGCAGATATTCCATTTCTTTTAAAATAAATTCCATATCAGAGACATATGCAGGATCAGACAAATGTATGTGAGAATCAAAATACCATGTCATTTCTTTATCAATTCTTAAAATAGTCTGTATAAATCGATTCCTTGGTGATATTTTTTCACTCATTATCTTTTTTCGGAAAAAATTAAAATAGATTTCATGAGATCATCGGAACTTGGATTATCGGCAATGTATAGAATTTTGAAAAAAGCTGGTGCTGAAAGAGTCAGTGATGAATCAGCAGATGAATTAAGAAGAGTGATTGAAGAGGTAGCAGACAGTATTGCAAAAAGTGCAGTGGATATGGCGTCTCATGCAGGTAGGAAAACAGTAAAAGGAGAAGACGTAAAGTTGGCTTCAAAACCATTTAACAAATTCTAATCTAAAGAGTTTAATTGTTCATTTTGTGTTTTTTAAAACGGTACTCTGGCAGAACGGTTATGCGTGAGCCTGCAAAGCTTATACAAGGGGGTTCGACTCCCTCGGGTACCTTATTCTACAATAACTTGGCCCTTCATCCATGGATGAAGAGTACAAAAATAATCATATGTTCCGGATTCATCAAAGGTGACAGAATAAGATTCAAATGGATCTAAATGACCACTATCAAAAAGATCCGTAGGCTCTTCATAAAAGCCGGAAGTCACACTATGAAATGCAGAATCATGGTTTACCCATGTAACAGGTTTTCCTTTTTGAGTAACAAATGAAGACGGAATGTAACAAATGTCTTTTACCTCACACCCTGGACGAGAAACTTTTGTGGGCATTATCACATCACCTTGAACAATCAAATCATCCGTGTCTGTTTTTTTATTATCAGAATTATCTGTTAATGAGAATGCTAGAATTACAATAATAACTACTACGACTGCGCTCAAAATAGAAATTTTTTTTATCAAAACATATCACATCCACTACAGAGTTATTACATAATTACCAAATTCTCTAAATATATAACATACCAGAAATTTTGATTGGCGCAAAACGAAAATGGGTTGTTGGAGTACATTCCAGGCTCTCATACACTTTTAGTACAAAAAAATTCTAGTCCTCCACTAGAAGGATTTGCTGAGAATATCAGAGGGAGTATTCACGAGTATGCTGAAAATTCTAAAAGTGAGGTTGAAAAAGGAAATAATTTTCTTCAATGGGTTTTAACAAGAGTTTTCGAGGCCACTGAAGATGATGCAGCGGATGCAATTGTGGATGGTGCAAACGATCTTGGAATAGACGCATATCTACCAGTGGATTTTTCAGACAACACAATTAGATTATTTCAATCAAAATATGGAACATCCCACTCATTAGAAGCAATAGCAAAATTCAAAGAAGACGCAAAGAGGTTACTAGCAAAAGACGTAAAAAAAATGAGGCCAGAATTGGCTCAGCTTGTTTCAAAAATTAAAGAAAAAAATCTAAAGATAAAGTGCTGTTATGTAACTGATCAGAAAGTAGATTACAAAGACGAAATGGTTGAAATCATTGATGAAGAGAAAATCATTCAAAAATTATGGGATCGAATCAAAAAACCAGCAGCAGGAAAAAAATCATCAATTAAACTAGAGAGAATGCTTAGGCATGAAAATACTATTCTAGGAATTTTAAAATTACGAGAATTAACGGAATTTGTAAGTAAGAGCAGAGATTATGTTTTTGAATCAAACATTAGACAATGGATGCAGTTTAAGACTACAGTTAACAAAGGATTAAGAGAAACATTACAAAGTAATCCAAACAAATTCTTTTTTTATAATAATGGAATTACAATTGTAGTTAGTGACTTTACAGAGTTGGGAGAGAATTTAATTGAACTGCATGCACCTCAAATAGTTAACGGGGCTCAAACATCAAATTCAATTCTTGATCACTCAAAGAGAACAAAAAATATGGACGGTTCTATGACAGTCACTATTATCAAAGCAGATGATGAGCAAGAACAAAACAACATTACAAAATATAGAAATTCTCAAAATTCAGTTAGAGGAAAAGATCTTGTTTCTTTAATGGATTTTCACAAATCAATTAAATCACAGTTGAGAAATTGTGGTTATTTTTATGAAATTCAAGCAGGTTCTTTTGACAGTAAATCAAAATCTAAACAATCTGAATACGAAGGTGATTTAATTTACAATAATTATCTTCCAGATAATCATAAAAAAGTAATTGTTGCAAAAGATGCAATTCAATCACTAGTTGCAGGAATTGAACAAAGACCAACCGAAGCATATAGTTCACCAGCTCAATTTCTTCCAAGAGGAAGTAAATACGATGATATTTTCAATGACAATCTAAAAGACGATTACAGGCTTTTACTATACCCATATCTTGTCAAAGAATTTGCCAAAAAATCATTAAAGTATGGAAAACAAGGAGGACATAAAACAAAAAGATATGCAACATTATTTTTTGTTGCAGTATACTTTAGAATATTGCATAAGAAAATTCTTGAATCAAAAGGAGACTACAAAGGTGACATTAGAAAATTAGAGCCTATTTTTCGGAGTTTCAAATTAAATTCCAGAATTTTAAAGATAACAGATATTATTGTTACAAAATTCCTTGAGGATACAGTCGTAGATGATGAAATTGAGATGGCAAACACCAAGCACAATTTCTTCTCTCAACATGTTTGGAATGATACAATGCTGCGTGTAATTGATAAAAAAATTAGACAGGAAGATGACGAAATTGTATCTTTAAAAAAACTAGCAAATAGTTTATTTTAATTTTAAAGGCAGAAGTCCAACCAAGTAAAAATCTTGCAGGAGGTTTACATTGGTCAGACTATCTTGCCCAAATTTAGTAAAACCCAGTGATATTTAACATAATTATTGTGATTATCAATTTCTACGAGAATGTTTTTTATATCGAATAAAAAGACCAAAAGCAGTTTGGTTTCAAAAGAAAAATGTGCTATTTGTAGTGAAAAAATTAAACTTCATTACAATCCAATGGATGAATGGGGAATCAAAGGTTCTATTTGCGGAGATTGCTATTCAAAAAAAATCAATGAGCATTATCCAGGAGAACACGTAAGAGTAAACAAACATTTAGACTAAAGTTTTTCTGATTTTGAATACATGTTTGCATTAAGACAATTCCATGCAAGCGGATCATCTTTTACATCTTTTTCTTGCAAAAATTTAATGTCAGTTGTAGTTTTTTTTCTTTTCAACAAATTTATTTGAAAACTAGAAAATTGCTTGCAATCACAACTATTGAAAAGACATTCATCATTATCATTCTCATCATGATCTTGTGCCTCATGAGTACAATCACACAAGGCATCTTTTTTTACATCATTAAGAGATTTTTTTGTATACACTCCTAATCTAAGATATGCTTCTCCGCCATGTCCTTTCTTAAATCGTTCATAATTTTCAGACTTTGGCAATACTTTGAAAAATGACAAGTTGGTATCAGGTTTTTGGGAATCCGATCCCATGATGAACCAATAATTATCATCAATTTCTACAAATCTGATTTTAATAGATGGATCTACCCACCAATGAATAGTATCATGCCAAATAGAAGCAGATTCTTTTTGATCAGTAAACAAAGGAACCACGTTCATTCTGAGGTCATAATATCGGTAGGCAACACCTACAAAGTCATCAAACCAGGGAATTGAAGATTGAGAAGACAATGCAGACAGATCAGCCTAGAGCATATTTATCTGATCTGAATGTATGGTAATACCCTTATATCTGAGTTTGAAAATATCATACGTATGGTTTCCTATAGAACTAGTATGCAGATAGTTGCAGACTTGCTTACTGCTACTGAACAGTCTGGACAGGAAGGCATCAAAACAACTTCACTTCTAACAAAGGCTAATTTATCACATTCAAGACTATCAAAATTCTTGCAGAATTTAACAGGTGCAGGACTAATCAACAAAATTGAATTTGATGGAAAAAATACTTTTGTAATTACACCAAAAGGAAGACAGTATTTGGAATCTTATGCAAACTTTTCCAGCATTGCCGAATCATTTGGATTAGAACTTTAAAATCTATTTTCTTGATCTTCTTTTAGCATTAGCTTTCTGTCGTTCTTTCTTTTCTTTGTATGAGCTGTAAACTAAAATAATGATTATTCCTGCAATTGCAGCATAAAATAGGGGAATAAGAGGAGGATCTCGAAATTCGCCGGATGAGGGTTCAACAAATGCTATAGGAATAGTCACAACCATAAAAATCAAAATTATTAAAAGATATTTATCCATAAATCGAGTTATTTACAAAACCATATATCTTTTTGAAATCACATGATGACGATAGAGAATCATGGTAAAAATACTTGAGATGGTAGGATTAGTTCTTGTAGCAATAATGACGCTAGGATTTGTCGGTCTATTCGAACCATATGGGATAAGAAATGGCACATCAGAATTATTTTGGGGTTGCGCAGGAGGTACACTGTTGATAATTATTTACAGAAAAATGAAAAGGAAACAAGAAGAAAAAGAAGAGTAAAGATATTTTAGAAATTGTTATGAAATGATCAATCATCATTGAACCGACAGATCTATAAAGGACGATTCAAGGTAATTTATGAGGGGAGCATGGCAGATCAAACAAAAGAGTGGTGGGAAGGTTTAGGAAAAGAATTGGAAATCGATATTGAAACCTTTGATGAATAATAAATCTAAATAATTTTAAAATTTTTACAAATCAAAGCCCTGGATGGGGTACGAACCCACGACCTAACGCTTACGAGGCGTTCGCTCTACCAGGCTGAGCTACCAAGGCACTTTTGGATAAATCCATCAGAGTTAATAAAAAGCCTTTCCGAGTTGGATTAATTGAAGAAAACTATTTCAGGAGTTAGAGGAATATTTGGAGAAGATCTCAACTTAAAAGACGTATTAGAATTTTGTAATAATTTTTCGAGTTTAATCAAATCAGAAAAATGTGTAATTGGGAAAGACACTAGGCCATCAGGAGACATGATGAAAAATGTTGCAAGTGCAGAATTGATGAAAAATGGCATAGATGTATTTAATTTAGGAACGGTACCAACTCCAGTAGTTTTTAGAGAGGCTAGAAGATTTGGGGCAGGGTTAGTAATCTCGTCTTCACATAATCCAATAGAGTGGAATGGAATGAAATTCATTATTGAAGGCAGAGGTATTAACGAACAGGAATTACCCAAAATTGTGGAACATCAAGAAAATATAAAATCAAAAATCGGTTCTGAATGCAACATTACATCAACATACATCGAAGATGCAAAAAAAATCATAGGTGAAATTCAAAATAATCCAGACATAGTAGTAGATATTGGTGGGGGAGCTGCAAAAGGATTTGCTCCAGAATTGTTAAGAGAATCAGGATGTAAGGTAGAAGTATTAAATGAAGAACTTTCGCAATGTTCTAGAGGCCCAGATCCTACATCTGATGAATTATCTGAATTAAGAACAGCCTCAATCAAAAAAGAAATTGGATTTGCATTTGATTTAGATGGAGATCGCTTAGTTGTGGTTAGAAAAGGAGAAAAACAAACTCCAGATGTAACATTAGGGTTAGGGGTTGCAAAATCTCTAGAATTAGGTTACAGAAAATTTGTGTTAAGTGCAGATACAAGCATATCAATTGAAAAATATATCAAAGAAAAAGGAGGGACTATTAAAAGATCAAAGGTCGGAGAGGCAAATGTGATAGAACTTATGCTTCAAACAAATGCTCAAGCAGGCGGAGAGGGAAGTAGTGGTGGTTTTATTTTGCCCGAGTTTAATTATTGTAGAGAAGGTATTCTTAGCAGCGGATTAATTGCATCCATGTTAGGAACATCAAATTTTGATGAGATTTTAAATTACATGAAAAGTTTTTTCCAGATTAGAGAAAAAACTACAATTGATTCTAATTTTCATGACAAAGTAATAGAAGACATAAAAAATAAATTTTCAAAAGAATATTCAGATGTTGATTCGCAAGACGGAATTAAAGGAATCATTGATGATGATAGTTGGGTTTTGATTAGGAAATCAAACACTGAAGACATCATTAGGGTTTCAGCAGAATCAAACGATGTAGAAAAATGTAAAAAAATTACAAAGGACACTTTAGAAATAGTGAAAGAAAGTTATGACAAAGTTAGATGAATCAACCATAATCAAAATTTTTCAAAAGGAATTTGGAAATAAAAAATTTGTTTCTGAAGATGTAGAGACGTTCAATTTAGGAAAAATCAAAATTATTGCTAAAACAGATACACTTGTAGAAAGTACAGACATTCCAAAAAAAATGGAATTAGAAGATGCTGCAAGAAAAAGTATTGTTGCTTGTGTAAGTGACTTTGCCTCAAAAGGGGTTAGACCAGAATTTGGAATCATATCAATAAATTTACCAAATAATATCACACACTCAAAAATCACATCTATTGCAAAAGGATTCAAAAAAGCGGCTAAAGAATACGGAATTGTAATTTTAGGTGGAGATACTAATTCAGGTAAGGAGATAGTCTTCAATGTAAGTATTTTTGGTAATTCAAACAAAATAGTTACTAGAAAAGATTCCAAAATAGGAGATATTGTATTTGTAACAGGTCCATTTGGCTATACAAAAATAGGATTAGATTTACTTCTGGGTAAACGTAATGATAAAGGGAAGTTTGCTGAAAAATCAATTAAATCAATGACGAATCCCAAACCAAAGATTAGTTTTGGATTAAAAAATAAAAAATATTTTTCATCATCGATGGATTCAAGTGATGGATTATCAACAACTCTCAATGAAATGTCAAAACAAAGTAAGAAAAAATTCGTCATTAACAACATACCTGTAAGAAGGGATTTAGAAAAATATGCAAAATCCCATAATCTTGATTTAATTTCTTTGGTTTTTCATGGAGGGGAAGAGTACGAATTTGTTTTTACAGTACAGCCAAAATATAAAAAAATAATTAAAAAAAATGCTAGACTTCTTAAAACACCCATTATTGAAATAGGACAAGTAGAATCAGGTAACGGAGTATTTCTAAAAGAGGGTAGAAATTATAATAGAATTAGAGACTTGGGATGGAAACATTTCAGATAATTATTCACCATAAGAAAAATCACGCTCCACATTATTTACAATACTAAAAATTGAATCTGCAGGAAGTACAGAAACACAATCTTTGATCCATAAATTATCAAGATACAGTAATCTATTCATATCATCTTCTAGAAGATCTTCAGGATTTGAATCCGGATAAAGTGAATGAATTCTGTATCCCTCATTAGCAATTTCTTGACATTTTTTTTCAAGTGGGGATAAAACATTATCATTGGTAGGTGCTAGAGATTGAAATGCTACAGACCCCACCAAAGCAGTAGCTACTGCAATTCCAATTGCCAAGAAAAGAATGGAGGCCATTAAATAAATCCAGTTCAAAATAGTATATGAACAATCAGCATTTTGAAGTCAAGTGACCAAATTTAGGTAAAATTAGAAAATCAATGTTTTTTAAACCCTTTAAGGTGTGAGTAGACATTGTCAGAAATTGAAGCCCAGGTTGAAGAAGTTTCAGAAGAAGTGGTAGAAACACCAGCTAAAGTAGAAGAAACTGAGGCTAAAGTAGAAACCAAGTCTCAACCAGAGACAAAAAAAGAAGGACCTGACAAATGGGGAATTGCCCACATTTACAGTAGTTACAATAATACAATTATTCATATGACTGATCTTACTGGTGCAGAGACTGTATCAATTAGTTCAGGTGGAATCCACGTTAATGCTGACAGATATGAATCATCACCATTTGCTGCAATGAAAGCTGCAAATGCAGTTGTAGAATCTGCAAGAACTAAAGGATTTACAGGATTTCACATCAGAGTTCGTGCAGTAGGAGGAGTTGGTTCTAGAGTTCCAGGTCCCGGAGCACAAGCGGCAATCAGAGCTTTGGCAAGAGGCGGATTCAAGATTGGAAGAATTGATGATGTAACACCTATCCCTCACGACACCACTAGAAAGAAAGGTGGAAAAAGAGGAAGAAGAGTCTAATCAGACAATTTTATTTTAACATCACAGCCTCTAGAAAGAAAGTAATCTGTCATAAATTTAACAAATTTTTGTGTTTGATCACTCCATTGATATTTTTTTATCATGTCAGAAAACTTTTCTTCAATTCCAGTTTGTAATTCAGGCTTAAAAGATAATTTAAAAAAAGTCCATCCAAATTTTGTTGATGGCTCACTTACAGAATATCCACTATAACATCCTAGAAGACTTTCCATATGTGAAAGTGATTTTTTAATGGATAGTAGATCATCAGCATAATTTTTTGTTCCAACTTCTAATACAATACTCATTCTTCATCACTATTTTCAGATGAGTCCTTGCTGAGTTTATCACTTAATGATACAAATTTTCCGTCTTGTTCAACATTAATTTTAGTTTCCATACGAACATTGAGTCCAACTGATCTAAACAGAGTGAGCAACTTTCCCCCATCAAGAGTTTCATTAATTTCACCAGTTTTGATTAATTCAAATATTTTATCTATAATTATTTTAGTTTCATTTGGAAACTGTGATTCAGCATTTTCTAATACTTCTAATCCACGAAATCCAAGAATTTTTACAACTGAAGCACGAGGATTTTCAGGAATTTTTTCTTTTTGTGGTTCAGCAGATTCTTTGATTTCTTTTCTTGTGGAAATGTTTTTTTGCATTTCGGCTAATCGCTTTGCCTTTAATCTTTCAAGTTCAGAATCTTCTTCGCTCAACCTTTAATCACACCAATAGGCACTAATTTTGCTACTTTTGTGGCTATTCCTAAATTATGAGAAACATTAACTACAGCATCAACATCTTTGTATGCCTGAGGAGTTTCTTCGACAACCCCATCCCGTGTTAATGCCTTGATAAAGATCCCCTGATCATTAAGAGATTTTTTTACATCATTTTCAGTATAGTTTCTTCTAGCTTTTGATCTAGACATAGTCCTTCCAGCACCATGGGCAGTAGAACCAAAACTCAAATTCATTGAATTTGGTTTACCAAGTAAAATCCAGCTTGCAGTACCCATTGAGCCAGGAACCAAAACAGGTTGACCTAAATCACGATATTTTGATGGAATTTCATCACGATTTGCAGGAAATGCTCTTGTTGCTCCTTTTCTATGAACTACCAATTTTCTTTCGCTACCATCAACTTTGTGTTTTTCTACTTTTGCGATATTATGAGCAACGTCATAAACTAATTTCATATCAAGATCAGATTCTGATTGATTGAAAACACGTTCAAAAGAATTCCTAGTCCAATGAGTGAGTATTTGTCTATTACTCCATGCAAAATTTAATGCAGCAAACATTGCTTTTCTATAAGATTCACCCTCTTCAGAATTGTTTGGGACACATGCAAGTTCCCTATCAGGTAAATCAATATCATATTTTTGCATTGCTTGTTCGGAAACTCTAAGATAATCACTACACACTTGATGACCAAAACCTCTAGAGCCACAATGAATTAAAACAGTAATTGTTCCTTCTTTAATCCCCATTCTGTTTGCAGCTTCTTCATCATGAATCTCTGAAACCTTTTGTACTTCTAGAAAATGATTTCCAGAACCCAAGCTTCCAAGTTGTGGTGCACCTCTCTTTCTTGCTTTATCAGAAACTTGGTTTGGATCAGCATTTTGAATTTGACCATTTTCTTCGCAAACATCTGAATCATTTGATGAACCATATCCATGATCGATTGCCCAGTTTACGCCGTTAACTAAAACTTCATCAAGTTCTGAATGACTAAGTTTTACTGCCCCTTTAGAACCAACTCCGGAAGGAATTGAGCTAAATAGATCATTGACAAGTTCTTTAAGTTTAGAACGAACTGTATTCTCATCTAAATTTGAACGAAGTAATCTCACACCACAATTAATATCATATCCTACACCACCAGGGCTGATCATTCCTTCCTCAGCATCCATTGCTGCGACACCACCTACGGGAAAACCATAGCCTTCATGCCCATCAGGCAAAACAACGCTATGACTGACTATACCTGGAATTGATGCAACATTTCGTGCTTGTAAAATTGTTCTATCAGATAACATTTTTTGTAATAATGGCTCATCTGCATAAATTCTCACAGGTACTTTCATTCCAAGGTTAGAATCAGCATCAATTTGATATTGATTTTCGCCGATTTTTTTTGGGTCAGAGGATGACATGAGTATTAGTAAAAATTCCTTGCAATCCAATTTAAATCATCAGAAGAATAGAAAAAGAAATTTGTAGAATATCACCAAACAAGAAATTTATCATCTAATTTATCTATGATAAAATAGTTTTATCAAATATGGTAAGAAAAAAGCTAACAGATAAAGAAATTGAAAAACAAAAAGAAGAACAAAAAATTAGAGCAGAAGCATCTCGAGCTGCCAGAAGAAGTGGAAAAAGTATCAAAACTGAAGGCAAAGTAGCAAAATCAAATGCAAAAACAAAAGAAGCTAGATCATCAAAAAAAATAGCAACTATTCGAAAAAGATCAAGAAGTTAAAAGATTCTTTACATTGCATGAATTGTCACTTTCGACATCTAAAGATTAAAGAATCTACTAATTTGTAATTACTTATTCATGAAGACTGAAAAAGAAATAGAAGAATACAGAAAAGAAATAGAAACGAGGCTTGTAGAAACTGAATCAATGGATGCCATGAAGTATTATCAAGGAGTTCTTAGGGCTCTAGAATGGGTGACAACAGGAATAGATGTTTAGAATCCAAGAAAATCTTCTGTTTTGTTTATTTCACTATCAGTACAGGTTTCTTTGATTTATGAAGTACATAGTTTGAAGTACTTCCAAGGAATAATTCTTTTGCAGCACCCATTCCCCTTGAACCAATTACAATAAGATCAAAATTTTGTTTTTCTGCCACTTCAACAATTCTTTTTCCATCATCTCCATAAGATAGTCTGTCAATGAATAGAATTCCTTTTTTAGCTGCAAGTAATTTTGCTTTTTTCATAATTTTTTGGGCATGTTCTAATAAAATTTTCTCTAAAGGAGTAATTGGATCACTAGGTCTAGGTTTAACGATTCCTAGAACATATAGACCAGTAATTGTAGAGTGAGATTCCCGAGCAAGTTGAATTGCAACATCAAAACCGCGAAATGAATTAGGCGAACCATCTAATGGAACAAGAATTTTCTTAATTTTGAAATTCATGCTAAAAATTAATCAAATTTCAATTTAAAGCCGATATAGATTATCTAGCATGATTTTCAAGTTTGATATTCTAAAGGACGGTAAAATATACAAAATACATAGTAAAGTAAATTGAAAAATGGAAAAACTATTACAATTGAAGATGTAATGACAAAATCAGTCATTTCTGTAGATGCTTCAATGACAATTAATGAAACTGCAAAAATGATGGAAGATGCCAAAGTGGGGGCAGTTATCATTATGGAAAACAATGTCCCAATAGGAATTGTAACAGACAAAGATTTTGCAGTGAAGGTTGCAGCACACGCTTATGAAATCTCATCACCCATTAAACAAATAATGTCATCTCCGCTATTATCAATAAACTCTGATGAATCAGTAAGAAATGCAGCTGATTTGATGTTTGAGCGTAGAGTAAGGAAACTCCCAGTTCTAAATGATGACAAAGTAGTTGGAATAATAACTGCAACAGACATTGTTAATTTGTTGGCAGTAAGTGTAGAGGAGGATATCAGAGACATGTACTTTCATTCTGTAGCAAAAATTTACACAAACTATAGTCCATATAATTAGAAAGTCATGGTAATGCCAGTTATTTTACTTGTTGGAATTCCAATTTTACTTGGAATTGTATACATGCCACCATTTGATATGCCTGTAGAGGATGAACCTAAAGAAATTCCAGATAAGCCAGATGTTAGTTTTTTGTATTATATTTTGATGGGGATTTGGACGTTGTATTTGATCAAAATTCTTCTTCAAGTAAAGAAAGGTACATTCAAGGTAAAGCAGAGATACTAGTATGAATACTGCCCCATATTGGAACAAAAAAGTGTGCTCAGACTGCAAGAGAATGAATTGTCAGAAGGGATGTCTATGCGATTGTCACGAGTTACGAGACAGAATTAATTAAAATTTCACAAGTAGATTTATTTTCTGTGTAAAAAGAGTAAGAATGTTGGCAATTTTACCTATTGATAATGGTCGTTATGGAACTAAAGAAATGATGGATATTTTTAGTGAGCAGAGAAAAGTAGATTATCAATTAGAGATCGAAGGAGCTGCTGCAATGTCTCAAAGTGAGATAGGAATGATCTCAAAAAGTGTTGGTAAGGAAATCTTCAGAGCAGCAATGTCTGGTAAAATTACTGCTAAAAGAATAAAGCAATTAGAAGCTAAAAGTGATCACGATACTGCAGCTCTTGTAGAATCATTAAGTGAAAAGTGTAGTAAAAGTGCAAGACCATGGATTCATTATGGATTAACAAGTAACGATTTAGTAGATACAAGTAACTCAATGCAAATGAGAGATGCATTACAAATCATTGAACCCAAAGTTGCAAAGATGGCATCAATTCTTGCAAAAAAAGCTGTAAAATATGAAAAGATTCCAGCTGTTGGTAGAACTCATGGACAACATGCAAGTATCATATCATTTGGATTAAAATTTGCTAATTGGGCAGCTGAAATGGCAAAGCATGTAGAAAGAATAGAGGAGATTAAGAAGAGAATTTTAATTTGTAAAACATTAGGTGTTGTAGGTACTGGCTCACTGATGGGTGCAAAATCATTAGAAGTGCAAAAAAGAGCATCAAAACGATTAAAATTGTTTCCTGCAGAAGTGACAACTCAAGTGGTTCCAAGAGAAAGATACGCAGAATATGTATTTGAATTGGCATTAATTGGTTCCACTTTAGAAAAGATTGCTATAGAGATTAGAAATTTGCAGAGAACTGAGATTGGGGAAGTAGCTGAACAATTTAAGAAAGGACAAATGGGCAGTAGTGCAGTTCCTGTTAAAAGAAACCCAATCAAAAGTGAGCGAGTATCATCATTATCTAAATTAGTAAGAAGTCAAGTTGCAGTTTCCTTTGAAAATATTCCATTATGGCACGAACGGGATCTTTCAAATTCAGCTAATGAGAGATTCGTGATTCCAACAGTATCGATTTTAGTTGATGAAATGCTTGAAACCATGACCAGAATTGTTTCAAATTTGATGGTAAATGAAAAAAGAATTGTAGAAAATCTATACATTACAAAGGGACAGATATTTGCAGAATTCGTTTTAGAAGCTCTAATCAAAAAAGGCATACCAAGATTCGTAGCATACAAAGATGTTCAAAGAGTTGCATTTGAAGCAAATGATAAAGGAATGCAGTACATCGATGCAATCAAAAATGATAAAGCATTCTCTTCAAACTTGACTGATAAAGAAATCAGTGCAATATTTTCTCCAGAAAAACACCTTGGTGCATCTTCAGCAATAATTAAAAATGTGCAAAAATCTGTTCAAAATACAATAAAAAAATTTATCTAGTTTTCAGTAAAGCCTTATGAATTTTAGAACCATATTGTAATGCTTTCTTTCGTTTTGTGCATGAAAGTTCTGGAACGTTAATGTCACTAGCTAATTTTCGTATAATGTGTTTACGATACAAGTCTTCAGAATCATGAATTTTTTCAGATATTGGAATAGTTTTTGCATACTCAATAAATTTTTCAGACAAAAGAGGCTGTAGAATTCTCACTCCAAATTCAGATGCAATAAGATTAACCGCCTTCATCATTTTTAATTCATTATCCAATTTAGATTTCATTACTTCAAGAATATGAGATTCACCTCCAGAAAATGCTTCTCTATATGCATTATAACCACAAAATAATTCATCAATTCCATTGGCTGTGATTACTGTATCAAGGTCCAAGCTGCTTGCAAGTTTAGAAACATAATAAAATGCAATACAATTTTCATTCCAAGATAAATTTTCAGTTTGTATTTTTTCATTTATTTTTGAGGAAATTGCAGGAAAAGTCTCAGAATTAATCTCAAATATATGATGAGGGTATTTGAGATATTCATTTACTTGTTTTGCAAACAAAATATCATGTGAATTAGGAAATCCAATAGTCAATAAAGTAATATTGAAATTCATGTCTGAGCAAATTTTTGAAATTAATGTACTATCTACACCTCCAGAAAACGCAATTCCAATTTTCTTTTCTTTTACAGTATCTAAAATAGAATTTTTAATATTTTCAAGCAGTTTTTCATTTGAGATATCCATAATTAATCACAACAGAATTCCCATAGAAATGTAATAAATCAATCTTTTAATTTAACATTATTTCTTTATCAATATGATGAGATTATCTGATGCAGATATTGAGGAAGAATTAAAGGATTTGACAGGTTGGAGTGTTGTGAATGAAAAGCTTCACAAAGAATTTCAATTTGAAAGTTTTAACCAGGCTTTTGGCTTTATGACCAGGGCAGCTATGGAGATTGAAAAAATGAATCACCATCCAGAATGGTTTAATGTGTACAATAGAATCACAGTAGAACTGACAACTCATGATGCTGGAGGCATTACAAAAAATGATGTTAATCTTGCTAAAATTCTAAATTCTTTGGCATGATTCTAAATGAGGAATTAGGCATATTCATTACAGAATTTATATTATATCCAAAGTCAGATGACTTCAAATGGCAACAAGTCCAACAATTCTAGATTCAGATTTTAGATATATCGATAAGAAAGGAAATTTGCTCAAAACAAGAACAGAATTGACAGTAGCACAAATGCTGACATTTCTTGAACAAGAATATCAATACAATCACAAGATTACATTGAAAAATGGAAATGAGGTAAATGTAGATTTTAAAACAGAAAAAGGATTAATCGAAGTAATTGATAATGATGAAGATATTGAAAAATACAAACAAATCAAGCAAGATTTCCCTCAAGATAAAGTAATGGCAATAGGACATGCAAAATATGTTGCACAGATCAAAGAATTACAAGATGTTGTATTTTATGACAAAACACCACAAACAGGTTCAATATTTTTAGAAGATGCATCATTCTCATTTGATTATGCACACATTCTTCCTTTAGTTGAAAAGTGTTCCATTTTACATGGACATACATCTTCTGTAATGGTAGAGCTTGTAGGACAGATGAAAGATAATCTTCTGTTAGATTTTGGAGAAGCCAAAAAGATTATCAAAGAAGTTGTAAACATATTTGATCATAAATTTTTCATCAATAGAAAATATCTCAAGAAAGAAGATGATTCACATTTTCTAATTCAATTTGAAGGTCCTAAAGGAATGTTTGAATTACAAGTTCCAAAAAACACAACATATCTTTTAGAAGGCGAAGCTACTGTAGAAAATCTATCAAGTGAAATTATAAAATTATTAGCACCAAAAATGCCATCAAATGTAGAGGCAGTTGGTGTATACATCTATGAAGGTTACAATAAGGGTTCACACATTATTTCAAATATTTCAAGATAGTTAAGAAATGGAACCTAAAATTTCAGAAAAAGCATGGAATCCAGAATTAGAGAAGGAAATTCTAAAACAGTGGGATGATGAAAAAATTTATGACTTTACACCACAAGACGAGAATTATACAATAGACACTCCACCTCCATATCCTTCAGGTAGACCGTGGCATATTGGGGCAGCTGCTCATTATTCACAAATAGATATGATTGCTCGAACTGCAAGAATGAATGGAAAAAATGTCTATTTCCCAATAGGAATAGACAGGAATGGATTACCAGTTGAGCTATACACAGAAAAAAAACACAAAATTAGAATGAGAGAAACAGAAAGGGGTGAATTTCTAAATCTTTGTAGAGAAGCACTAGATGATTTGGAGGCAGAGATGATTCTCATAATGAAAAGTTTAGGAATTAGTGGTGATTTTGCAAATTACTATAGAACAGACTCAGAAGAATATAGAAGTCTCACACAATCAACATTCATAGAATTATGGAAAAAAGGACAAGTGTACTTAGCAAACAGACCAAACAACTATGATTGGGTTTCAGGTACAACTATTGCAGATGCAGAGATAACATACGAAGACTTACCCACAAAACTAGTTTACATGAAATTTAAAATTAAAGATACAGATCAAGAAATAATTATTGCCAGTACAAGACCAGAGCTACTTTGTGCATGTAGAACTATCATAGTTAATCCCGAAGATGAGAGATATGCAAAATACATTGGAAAAAAAGTAATTGTTCCAATAACAAATGTCGAGGTGGAATTAAGAACACATCATTCTGCAAAACAAGAATTTGGTTCAGGAGCTGTAATGGTATGTAGTTACGGTGATCAAAACGATGTAGCACTGTTTAGAGAATTAGAACTAGAAGAGATTGTTGCAATTGGATTAGATGGAAGAATGACAGAGGTTGCAGGTGAATATGCAGGGCTAAAACCAAAACAAGCAAGAACAAAAATCATTGAAGATTTAGAGACAAAGGGATTTTTAGAAAAAATCGAAGATATTAATCACAGAACACCGATTTCAGAGAGAAGTAAGATTCCAATTGAAATTATTCCAATGGAAGAATATTATCTAAAGCAAAAAGAGTCAATTGAAAAAATCAAAAAATTAGGACAAGACATCACATTTCATCCAACAATGCATAAACAGATTTTGATGAATTGGTTAGAATCTATCAATATCGACTGGCCAATTTCAAGAAGAAGATATTATGGGACTGAAATCCCAATTTGGTACTGTAAAAATTGCTCAGAACCCCATGTTCCTGAGCCTGGAAAGTACTATAGACCTTGGAATGAGAAATGTCCAATTAGTAATTGTTCCAAATGTAATTCGACTGAATTTGTGGGCGAGGAACGAACCTTTGATACATGGATGGATTCAAGTGTATCTCCACTCTTCATTAGTAAATTTAACAGAGATGAGGAATTTTTCAATAAAGTATATCCAGCTTCGATTAGACCTCAAGCAAAAGATATTGTTAGAACATGGCTATACTATACACTGCTAAGATGTGAGCAATTAACAGGAGAAAAACCATGGTCTGAAGCATGGATAATGGGGTATGGCTTAGATGAAAAAGGAATGAAGATGAGTAAGAGTAAAGGAAATGCAATAGATCCATTACCAGTTATTGAAAAATTAGGAGCTGATACTTTTAGATTTTGGAGTGCAAGTGAAATTAATCACGGTTATGATTTTAGATGCAATGAGCAAAAAATTGAATCAAGTAAAAAATTTCTTAGTAAATTATGGAATGTGTCAAGATTTTTGTCTAGCTTTCCCGTAATTAAATCTGGAAACATTACAGCATCAGACAAATGGATTTTATCGGAATTAGATAATTTAGTTAAAGAATGTAAGAAAGGTTATGACGAATACAACTTTTTCATTCCTGCAATTGCAATAAGAGAATTCACTTGGAATTTGTTTGCTGCACATTATATTGAAATGGTAAAAGCTAGAGCTTATGGAATTGAATTTACCGATGAAGAAAGAAACGGTGCGATATTTACACTTCATAAAACATTGTCAACAGTTTTAAAATTATTAGCTCCAATTACTCCTTTTATTACTGAACATCTTTGGAAGATTTTGTATTCAGAAGAAAGTATTCATAAAGAAAAACAAGTTGATTCTGAAAATCTAGATGAACAAAGTAATATCACTAAAGAGATTACTGAATTTAATTCCAAAGTCTGGAATGAGAAAAAAGATCAGGGATTATCATTAAAAGATTCAATAAAAATTGAAATTCCTTCTATTCTCGAACCATACAAAAAAGATTTGAAATCAATGCACAATCTGATAGATTGAGCCTACTTGACCTCTAAAATTCCATTTGTAATCAAATATTGTATTCCTTGAATGAATGCCACATCATCTATTTGTCCATCAGCCCACCATCCAGCATTGTTCTTAATCCACGAAGGAATTCCACTTCCAGAGGACTCTCCAGGTTCTGTTTCAGGAATAAACATAATATTTTCAGTAATCAAATATTGTATTCCTTGAATGAATGCCACATCATCTATTTGTCCATCAGCCCACCATCCAGCATTGTTCTTAATCCACGAAGGGATTTCAGATTCTGTTGAAAATGGGGTTAATGCATCAGTTCCTATAATATCAATTACTGAATCTCCAGAAAAGAAAGGAATTACAAGTGTTCTAGAATCAGAATTAGAATTAATTTCTGCATAATCAGTTTCAAAACCATCAACTAAGATGAAGAAAACATCGTCGGTTGTATCAAATTTTGCATCTAACAAATTTCTTGGAATTTTCAGTTCAATAGTTCCATCAGATATAGTATCCATTGTTATGATTAATTCAATAAAATCAGGATCTAAGAAAATGGAATCAAGAACTCCATTTTCGATATTATAATCAACATCAAATGATTCAACAGAAACAGAACCTACATCACCAAAAGATAATGGAGATGAAGAAATTAAAAAAATTGAAAAAACAAAGCCAAATAAGAAAAATAAATTTCTGATAGGCAATATCAATTCCCACTGACGCCTATGTCTTCATCCAACTCAACAGTAATTTCATTACCATCAGAATCATCTGTTGAATCATCACTTAAGGAAACTGTCCTAATCAAGGTTCCAGTTCCATCTAAAAACCACATGCCAGAAATTTTACTTTGTGGTCCTAAAATTGAAACTTGACTTGATCCATCAATATCACCGATAGGAAAATCTGCATTTAATGAAATTTTAAGCGTGGAATGTACCTCTTCAATGACATCATCTTCAAGGAATGCAAGAATCACAAGTGAATCTTTTACTTCAGAATTTCCTGAAGTTGTTCGAGCTTTTCCAAATCCACAATTATAAGGAATATCATCCACAGTAATTTTACAATCCTCTAATTCCAATTTCAAATTAGATTTACTCTTGTCAAAGGTATTGAAAGTCATAAAACCTTCAAGAGTAGAAAATTGAGTTTTGTTGTGAATTCCAGTAGCCTGAACGGAATCAAAAACAAGACTATAACTTTCAATTGTAGTAGAGGTTCCAATTTTATCTCCTAAGTAATCCCCATTGTTGATTTTATCAAGGATTTTCTGAGTTCGAGAATCTAATGTTTTTTGCTTTGCCTCAAGTTTTTTACGTATATCTTCTGATTTTTTGGTAAATTTATCTTCTAATTTTGTAATATCGTTTGAAAGTTTTTCGGCATCTCCTGTAAATTGAGATTCAATTCTATTTTGATATTTTTCTTTAATCTCTCTTAATTTCTCTTCATATTTGTTAATTTTTTTAGACAATCTTTCCTCAAGTTTTTTTCTATCAGAATCTAGCTTTTGTTGTCGTTCTTCAGCTTTTTGCTTTCTTTCTTGTTCTTTTTCATCTAGCTTTTGTTGTCGTTCTTCAGCTTTTTGCTTTCTTTCTTGTTCTTTTTCATCTAGCTTTTGTTGTCGTTCTTCAGCTTTTTGCTTTCTTTCTTGTTCTTTTTCATCTAGCTTTTGTTGTCGTTCTTCAGCTTTTTGCTTTCTTTCTTGTTCTTTTTCATCTAGCTTTTGTTGTCGTTCTTCAGCTTTTTGATTTTCTTCTTCTGAAGCTATTTGTTTTTGATATACATCAGAATCTTCTCTACTTACAGAAAGATTATCATCTGCAAATGAATCGTTAATTGAAAATTGTCCAAAAAGACCACCTAACAAAAATGAGGCCAATATTCCAAATAATACAAATTTTTTGTCCATTTTATAAGCTCGGTTAGATAATGATTAAAAAGAATTGCTTACAAATCATCATTGTGAGTTAATTTTTAAAAGATTTTACAAGATTGATGAAATATTTGTGTAATGACGTATCCGGAGTAAGTTCAGGATGAAATGCAGTTCCAATGACATTATCCTTTTTTATTGCAACAATACGTTCATTGAATTTCGATAAAACATCCACACCTGAACCAACATCAGATACAGATGGTGCTCTGATAAACACTCCATTAAATTTAGGAATATTAATCGAATCTAAAGAAATATCTGCTTCAAAAGATTCTTTTTGTCGGCCAAACGAATTCCTCTCTAATTTAATATCAAGAATGTTCAAAAGAGGTTGATCAGTTTTACCCATAATACGATCACTTGCAGAATTAGATAGCATAATCATCCCTGCACAAATTCCAAGTACTGGCATTCCATTTTCAATTTTTTCCTTTATCACCTTAAGGGATCCATTTACAAAAGAAAGTTGTCCTATGGTAGTACTTTCACCACCAGGAATTATCAAACCATCTAACTGAGAAATCTCCTCAGGGGTTTTAACGTCGTATACTTTACCATCTAAACCCAATTCATCTAAAGCAGTTTTAGTAGATAAAAGATTTTCTTCAACATCTCCTTGGATGGATAAAACACCAACATTAAGGCTCATGATGAACCACCACGATCTTGCATACGTAATTCTAGTGTTTTTACATCCAAGCCTATCATTGATTGTCTTTCATCAATCATTTTTTGTGCTTCTTTTACTTTATCAGTTTCATTCCAAAAAGTTGTAGCTAAAACTATTGCTCTAGCTCTTTCTTTAGCATCATCTGCATTAAAAATTCCAGAACCTACAAAAATACCATCACAACCAAGAGACATCAGATATGCAGCATCAGCAGGTGTTGCAATTCCACCAGCTGCAAAATTTACAACAGGTAATCTTCCAAGTTTTGCAGTTTGATGAACAATATCATAAGATACTTTGAATTCTCTTGCAATTCTAACTAAATCTTGATTATCACCAGAATCATAAATTGCTTTAATTGTTCTTAATTCATCATTTAGTTTTTTAATGTGAGTTACTGCTTCTGCAACATTTCCAGTTCCTGGTTCACCTTTTGTTCGGATCATTGATGCACCTTCTTCAATTCTTCGTAAAGCTTCAGCAAGAGATCTAGAACCATTAACAACAGGTGTTGTAAAATCCCATTTCCAAATATGATGAAATTCATCAGCTGGTGTTAGAACTTCAGATTCATCTATCATATCGACATCAGTCTCTTGAAGAACTAAGGCTTCATTGACATGTCCAATTCTACATTTGGCCATAACAGGTATAGTAACAGAATCCATAATCTCTTCAATAATTCTAATACTTGCAGTACGGGCAACTCCACCAGCTTTTCGCACTTCAGAGGGAAGTTTATCTAAAACCATCACAGATACTGCACCAGCTTCTTCAGCAATTTGAGCCTGTTCTACAGTTGTAACATCCATCACAACTCCATTTTTTAGCATATGAGCAAATCCTCGTTTAACAGTAGATGAACCGCGTAAAGTATCAACAGAGTTTATAGAATCAGAAACGATTCCTTTAGCATCTAATCGTTCACCTGATAAAGGGAGCATATACTAATTTTCATTAAAGACTATTTGTACCTATTCACCTATTTCAGAAATAATCTTATCAAGTTCAGATTCAACCATTGTAATAATTGGGGGAATAAAATCCGAAGTAGCATTTTGTTCAGGCCAATGAATTTGATTTACACGACCATTAAGAGTGATTTTTACATTTGATTTCTGATAGTCAGTTACATTTTCTAGAATGGAAAAGGATTCAGAAGGAATAGAAATAAAACCAGTTTCTTTAATTAATGCCTTTATTTTTTCTAGTTTTTTATCATCTAGTTTTGAACGAATGTCAGGTTGTAGGTATCCCTGTTCAGTAACAGAATATTTGACATTACCGTCATTTTTTATGAAAAGAATTTCAGTTTTTTGTGATCCAGTTCTTTCTGTAACACCATAAGAAATTTTCTTTAGCTGGTGTTTTGTGTATTCAATTTCAATTTTATCAACAGAGTTAGCTGCCGACATCGGAATTTCATTTTTGGTAAGTAAGGGAACAGAAATTAAAAGTGCCACAATTACAGGAATTGCGCCTAATGCTAAGTAAATTGGTTTTACCATGATTTATGAACATATACAAATTCTTATCATTCTCAAATAAATCTTGATTAAAAGTAACTTAAAATTTAAGCAGAATATTTTGATTCTTGTGGGTTCGTAGTCTAGCCAGGTAGGACGATGGTCTCCAAAACCATCGGTCGTCGGTTCAAATCCGTCCGAGCCCACTTTTAATAATACTAGTCAGTCCACGATAAAATGATCATCTATTTCTTAAAACATTAAGTGCAGAGCCAGCTTTAAACCATTCAATCTGAGCTTTATTGTATGAGTGATTAAGTAAAACTTGATCTTTACTTCCATCCTTATGTGTAATAACACATTTTACTTGCTTATTTGGTTCCAACTCATTTAATTCCAAAAGACTGATTTTGTCATCTTCTAAAATTTTTTCATAATCATCTGGATTGTTAAAAGTTAGTGCTAAAATTCCTTGTTTTTTCAAATTAGTTTCATGAATCCTAGCAAGACTTTTGGTGATAACTGCGGCACATCCTAGATATCTAGGAGACATTGCAGCATGTTCTCTGCTACTACCTTCACCATAATTATTATCGCCTACAATAATCCATCTCATCTGTTTTTCTTTATACTGTCTTGCAATAGTTGAAAATCCTTCAAGTTGATTATTGAGTATATTCTTTCCTTTACCTACTTCGTCATTAAACGAATTAACTGCACCTAAAAGCATGTTATCACTCAAATTATCTAAGTGACCTCTAAGAGACAACCAGGCTCCAGCTGGAGAGATATGATCAGTGGTACATTTTCCTTTAGCTTTAACTAGAATTGGTAAATCAACAAAGTCATTTCCATCCCATTTTGAAAATGGTTCTAAAAGTTGGAGCCTTTTACTATTTGGATCAATTATTACTTCAACTTCTGTTGGGTTTTCTGGAGGTGGAATGTAAATTCCTTCAGGAATCATAAATCCATTTTCAGGAACTTCAGGTGCAGGTTTTGGTGGTAGCAGTTTAAATTTTGTACCATCTGAAGAAGTAAGTTCATCTTTTAATGGATTAAAGGACAATCTACCTCCTAATGCTAAAGCAATAATCATCTCAGGACTACCAATAAAATTCAAAGTAGATCTATGACCATCATTTCTTCCTGGGAAATTTCTGTTAAATGTAGTAACGATTGTGTTTTTCTCTTCATTTTGTAATTCAGGTCTATTCCATTGTCCTATACAAGGTCCACACGCATTTGCCAGAACAGTTGCGCCAATGTCTTTAAGAGAATCCATTTGACCGTCCCGTTCGATGGTTCCACGAATTTGTTCAGAACCGGGAGTGATTAACAAAGGAATTTTAGATTTGATTCCTTTTTCTTTTGCTTGTTTGGCAATACTTGCAACTCTAGACATGTCTTCGTAAGATGAATTTGTACAACTTCCAATTAACGCAACAGATATTGAATCAACATAATCATTTGATTTTACATCCTCGCCTAATTCAGAAATTGTTCTAGCTAAATCAGGAGTGTGAGGCCCTACAATATGAGGCTCTAATGTAGAGAGATTTATTTCAATTACTTTATCAAAAAAGATTTCTGGATTTGATTCAACTTCAGGATCTGCAACCAGTAATTCTTTATTTTGATTTGCTAATTCAGCGATTTTTTCTCGATTAGTATATTTTAGATAAGTTTCCATTCTTTCATCAAATGGGAATATTGAACAAGTTGCACCAATTTCTGCCCCCATATTTGTAATAGTTGCTTTACCAGTACAACTAATAGATTTTGTACCAGGTCCAAAGTATTCAACAATAGAATTTGTTCCTCCAGAAACCGTTAGTTCTTCTGCAACTTTTAGAATGATATCTTTAGGTGCGGTCCAACCATTAAGTTCTCCAGTTAATTTAACACCAATTTTTTTTGGGTAAAGTAACTCCCAAGGAAGTCCAGCCATAGTTTCAGCTGCATCTAATCCACCTACACCAACTGCAATCATTCCCAAACCACCAGCATTTGGAGTATGAGAATCAGTACCTATCATCAAACCTCCTGGAAATGCATAGTTTTCAAGAACCACTTGATGAATAATTCCAGCACCAGGTTTCCAAAAACCACATCCATGTTTTGCAGATGCAGATTGCAAGAATTTGAAAACCTCACTATTTTCATCAAGAGAAACTTTCATATCAACATCGCCTTGAACTTCAGCTCTAATCAGATGATCACAGTGTACAGTTGTTGGTAAGGCAGATTGTTTTAATCCTGCTTGCATAAATTGAAGCATAACCATTTGACCGGTTACATCTTGTAGTGCAACTCTATCAGGTTTTAGAAAAACATAATCTTTTCCACCATTAAGAGTTTTATCAGGAATTTCATAAAGATGACCAGATAAAATTTTCTCAGTAAGAGTTAGTGGTCTTTCAACTACGTTTCTATATTTTACAATATTCTCTTTGATTTTTGAATAAACATTTGAAACTAATTCAGGGGTGGAATCAATATCCATAGAAAACGGTGAATTTCTCCTGAATTTATTATTTACAATTTAAAATTTAGAAATAATAGCAAAATAGGCATACAAAATCCTTAACAATTATAAGCAAAAAGCATGTTTTACTATATTGTTGGGGAGTAGTATGTTTTTTAGGGTGATTTTCAAAAATGGTCAATAAAGGTTTTCCAAAATTTGGAATGTCGCAAGCTGGAGCCTTTGTTGCAGCTTTGAAGAATTATAATTTACCAGATTTTATTCTAGTTTTAATTGCTAAAGAGTGTAAATCAGATCTTCTAGAAAGAGGTAGAATAGATGACAGATTACAAAGTATGAATGATGATGCCTTAGAATTACTACACAAAGTCTTTGTAGGTTGCGAAGAAGATGATGCAGGAAAATATGCACAATATAGATTCTATGCATATGTATCAAGCATGTATCACAAATGTGAAGTTCTAGTTAACGAAACAATTCCAGGCGAATCAGGTAAGAATCATAAAATTCCTGTTGCCGTGAAAAATAATGGAATGTATATTTCAGTAGCATATAACAAAGCAACTGGAAATCCAGTTAATAAAAAAGAGACAATTAGATTTTATGAAATGGTAGATGATATTAAAAAAGGAGATCATGGAACAATGTTAACTGATGCAATTTATGGTTCTTCGGTAGGGTTTAGAGGAGATGCATTAGTTGAGCTTGAGAATTTGAGTAAATCAAGAACAAATGATCCCGAAAACAAATTAGATTTTAAAACTGCAAACTTTGAAAATAATATCTATTCAGTAACAAAGTGTTAATTTTTTAAATTTACTTGAGAAGTGTCAATTGTTAAAAACATAGGCTTTGCATTTGTTTTTTGAAAATCTTCTCCATATTGTTCAAATTCTAATTGTTCAAAGAGATGTTTTGTCCAAATATCATGAACCACTTGAATGAATTTTTTGTGTCCAAGTTTTCGCAAAAACTCATGTAATAAAATATGAGATACGGTTGTACAGTTTTTTTCTGCAAGAAACAAAGTATCATCAGCTTGTTTTGGAGGTTGCCAAAATACCAATCCAAAATTTTCAGCATGATATCCATCACATGTGCAGTCGGTCCACAAGGGTTTGAAATGAGTGAGGTAAAAGTGATAGATGTCTTTTCCCCTTTGATCATGGTCTCTAACAAATGTATGAGTATCTAATCTTTGAAGAATACTTGTTGGTTTTGTAACCAACTCGTCGCATTGAATTTCATAATCTATACCAAATTTTTCTTTTATCCATAATTTGTAAAATTGGCCCATTTTTTTAATATATTCAAATTCGAATTTTCGTTTTTCACGATCTTCTTCTTTTATCACAAAAATAAAATGTAAAATCATAATAAGAAAAAAGGGTGTTTATGTTTGGCCTTCAATACCCATAAGGGTAAGAGTTGAACGAATTTTTTCAATTTTTCTGATCTTCCAAGTAATTGTTTCTCTTAGTTTTTCTACAGTATCAGATTCAATTTTGGCCAAAATATCATATGCACCAAAAGTTCCATGAACTTCTTTTACACCTTCTAAGCCTTTGAGTTGCTGAATAATAGCTTCCTCAGAACCTAGTTCACAGTTTATTAAAACATAAGCTGTTGCCATATTTTCATTAAACAAATCGACTATATCAATAAACCGATTGTAGTTATTTTTCAGAAATATTTAAGATTGCATCCCAAAGAGGCTTGGGGACAGGCATTACAGACAATCTAGATATTCGAATTAGTTCCCAGTCTTTAAATTTTTTATCTTTTTTCATTTCATCAAGCGTAACAGGACGTTTCAATGTTTTTTTATATTTCACATCAACTACAATAAACCGTTCATTATCCTCTTTTGGATTTGGATAAGGCTTTGAAGTAATTTGCATGATTCCAACTGCTTGTCGCTCATCACCCGTATGATAAAATAAAACCAGATCACCCGATTTCATTTCTCTCATATGTTTTAATGCAAGATTGTTATGAACTCCATCCCATACCGTAGTTTTTTCTTTCTTTAATTGTTCAAAGTTGTATCCTCTAGGACCACTAGGTTCTTGTTTTGTTAACCAATAGTTTACCATTTAATTTCTCTGAATCAAGGGATGTTTTATCTTTTTAAAATAATGTTCCCCGGTTCTGACTCGCACAAAATCATTGGTACATAGCCATACGCCTCCTCGCGTTCTGAAACCGGGGTTGCCCATAATGTAGCACACCTGGGTGAATTAGAAATCACTGGTATCATTACGATCGACTCATCCTAATCCGTCTGCATGCCTGCTCTCGGGCGATTAATTATAGAACTGCTCCTACTAAAAACCATTGATGGAAATCAAAAATCAAGCGTTATTTTTCATTGGGATTATAGTTTTGATTTTAGGAATACTAATCATAATTTTTGATTATCCACAAATTCAATATCTAGAAAATTTTGAGTTATCTGAATCAAATTATCGTCTAGATGCAGAAAGGTTTTCAATTTATCAAAGATTAATGATCGAGATTACTGTTGGAATTGGGTTATTTGTTACAGGTATTGGATTGATGATAATATCGTTGTTAAAGCGATTTGAGAATAGATTCAGATAATGATATTTCAAAACCAACTACAGGTACACGTATTTTATAATTTTCAATAATTTTTGAATCAATCTTTCCAATAATTCCAATTTGAGAATTATCAAGAACCACTGAAGCACAATGGCCGTCTTCAAAAGTGGGATTTGTGATAGTCTTAGTTTCAATATTAATTCCAAATCCAATTTTTAACGCAGATTGCAATATTGATTTAATTTCAGTAAAGTTTGCATCTTTATGAGCACTAATTCCTGAAAAATTAATTTTTTCAGATACAGGATTATCAAGACCAAAAACAATTCCAGTTTCAAACATTTTTTGAGGATATGTTTCATGAATATTTCTTGAAAGGTTTTCCAATAATCCAGGAAGTATAGAATCTCTAAGTATTGTATGCTCCTGACTTTTGGAATCAAGTACAGAAATAATTTTTGAAGAATCCCTATTTGTCATCTCATATAACACACGTTTACTACTCAAACTAGAATTCAAAGCTTCAAGAAATCCTAATCCTATCATAGTTTGATCTAATGATTTTAATTGAATTGATACTGGATTAATTTTTCCTATAGTTTGAGATGGAGAGATTGTAGGTTCAAGATTTTGGATTCCATATCCCAAAGCTACTTCTTCTACCAAATCCATAGAACCAAAAATATCAAAACGGTATGCAGGGATAGTACAAGTGATGATAGAACCTTTTGATGATGCATCCAATCTAGACTTTTTCAAAGATGAAGTAATTTTTGATGGTGTTAAATTCAAGCCAAGAATCTGATTAATCAATGAAGAACTGACTTTGATTTTCTTTTGTTCTAGTTTTGGAGTAGAATTATTTGATCCAGAAATTTTTACAGATTCCAAGTAAAACCCTGCACTTTGTAAAATGGTTGCCACTACTGAAAGCATATCTTCTGCATCCTCTTTATTGATTCCAGTCACCTCGACAAAGAGATTCTTTGTTTTTGTAGTAACTGTTGTGACTGCAGCATTAATAATCGGAGGAAAAGATACGGTTTTTTGATTCGTATCTAAAATTATAGGTACTTGTGAAGATTGCCCCAGTAAAGGCCCATAATCTTTTCCAACAATTGTTTTAGAAAGAATTTCAGTTATTGCAATTTCCTTTTCAGAATTTAGTGGGATGAATGTATGATCTCTGTCAGTAGTGGTGTAAACTAAAGGAAATGAAATTTTGTCTAAATCATGTATACCAATAGATGATTTTTTTCTTTTTCTCCCTATTCCAAAATGAAGATCTTCTTGCATGGTCATTAATTGTTTGATTGTTTTGTCATCAATTTTTCCATTTTTTGCAACAATACCAGTAACAAAGGGTCTAATTTTAGATACGCTAGATTTTACAATGATTGGGTATTTGGTAGATTTTTTTACATTGAGTTTCACAATACCAGTTTTAATTCCAAGTAATCCTTGCAGTCCAAGTGCAATTCCAAAATCTGTTGAATAATCGGGTCTATTTGGACTGTATTCAATTCTAACTAAATCTTGATTTTCTGACTCTATATCTAATCCAAGAAAAGGTAAAGAATCAGCAATTTGTTTTTTTGAGACTTTACCAATCAATTTCTGAAGTCGCGAATAAGATAATTCCACTACTGGCATTTTGTCGTACTCCTCAACCAACCAAGATTATTATTGTAAAATTCTCTTACATCATCTAAATCATATTTTAGCATAGCAATTCTTTCAATACCACCACCCCAAGCTAAAACAGGTTTCGTGATTCCTAAGGGTTTAGTGACTTCAGGTCTAAAAATTCCCATTCCAAACAATTCAATCCATTTACCTAATTTTTCATTGTATACCATTGTTTGAAGAGAGGGTTCAGTGTAAGGGAAAAAGGTTGGCCAAAATTTTATTTTAGTAATACCAATTCGTTTGTAAAACTCTCGTTGTATTCCCATTAAATTTCTTAAAGATGCATCTTTTCCAACAACAACTCCTTCAATTTGATTAAATTCTACAAGATGTTTGTAACTTACTTTTTCATTTCGAAATACACGTCCTAATGAGAAAAAACGTGCCTCATCAGGCTTATTTTCAGCAAGATGTTTGATTGTCACACAAGTAGTGTGTGTTCTCAAAACCATTTTTTTTGCTTCACTAATATCCCATTGATATCGCCAATTTTTTTTGTGTGATTCAGAAACTTTTCTAATTTGTTCTGCCGTTCCAATTTTTTTAGCATTTATTTTATCCAGATAAAATGTATCTTGCAATTCTCTTGCAGGATGATCTTGTGGAGTAAACAATGCATCAAAATTCCAAAAGCTTGATTGAGTCATATTGCCAAGAATTTCAGAAAATCCTAATGTTACAAAAATTTCACGAATTTCATCTATAGTATCTTTCAGGGGATGGGTTCTAGCAACAAAAGTTTCGGGAACTTTTGCTTCGACATCAATTTCTCCACTAGATTCTGTGAGTTTGATGGATTTAGAAGAATCAGATAAACTAATCTCTTTAGACGTAATAATATCTTCAATTATAAAATCAGGTCTTTTTAATAGAGTAGTTAAATCATCAATGTCGATTTTATCTTTAGATATTTTATTTTCACCAATTAGTTTGATAGTTTTTTCTCCTGGAAGTTCTGAAGGAATATTTTTGATAGAAATTTGATCTGATGAGGCTTCTACCCAATTATTTTTTCTTGCTAAACCCATTGAAGGGCCAAATACAAATCCCAATTCTTTTTGTAAATCAGATAATTTTTTAGGACCTGTCTTAAGTAAATTCAACAGTCTTCTTTCAGGTAATCCTTTTTGAAATGATTCAATTCCATTTTTTCCTAATCTAATAATGCTTGATTTTGATTCAGTGACAATTGCTAGATCTTTTAATCGAAGCCATTCAATACCTCTTCTGATTTGATCAGGCGAAAGTTGTGTAGATTTTTCAAGGGTTTCTGGAGATTGTTTTGGATTATCTCTTAGAGACAGGATAATTTTTTTTTCAATTTCATGAAAAACTTGCGACAACAGCAAAGAATCCGAAAAAGACTTTTTAAACCTTAACCTAAGTCAAGATGAATGTCAGCTGATGACTTTATTGTAACTCCTTGGCATGTTGAAGGTGATATTGATTATGACAAATTAATCAAGCAATTTGGTACAGAAAAGATTTCAGTAGAACTTTTGGAGAGAATGAAAAAAATTACAGGAGAAGACAATTTTATGCTTAGAAGAGGGATTTTCTTCTCTCACAGAGAAATGAATAGAATTCTTGATGAATATGAAAAAGGGAACAAATTCTTTCTATATACTGGAAGGGGTCCATCTGGGCATACTCATATTGGACACTTAGTACCATGGGTATTTGCAAAATGGTTACAAGAAAAATTTGATGTTAATATGTATTTTCAGCTTACAGATGATGAAAAATTTTTTTCAAAACCAAATCTTACTTTGGAGGAGACAAATAAATTCGCTTTTGAAAATGCTCTTGATTTTATTGCATTAGGTTTCAAACCAGATAAGACAAAAATTATTATCAACACAAAAAATATTCAAACACTTTATCCTATTGCAGCTCAAGTTGCAAAAAAAATTAATTTTTCTAACACAAAAGCAACATTTGGTTTTACAAATGAAACAAACATTGGAATGATTTTTTATACTTCATTGCAATCAGCTCCATGCTTTATTGAAGATAAACCGGTTTTAATTCCTTTAGGGGTAGATCAAGATCCTCATTTTAGACTAACAAGAGATATAGCTCCAAAAATTGGTAAGCCAAAACCTGCATTAATTCACAACATTATGATTCCTGCATTAAAAGGACCTGGAGGTAAAATGTCAGCATCAGATGAAAATGGAACAATTTACACTACTGATTCTCCAAATGTTGTAAAGAAGAAAATCAACAAGCATGCATTTTCTGGAGGTCAACCAGATATTGAGGAGCATAGAAAAATTGGTGGAAATCCAGACATTGATGTTTCATTTCAATATTTGAGAATATTTTTTGAACCAGATGATAATAAATTAAAAACAATTTATGAAGATTATAAATCAGGGAAATTACTATCAGGTGAATTAAAAGCAATACTTATTGAAAAAATTAATGATTTTCTTTTAATCCATCAAGAAAAAAGAGAAAAGGCAAGAGACAAGATACATGAATTTCTTTTGGAGAATAAATGAAGTTAAACATTACATTTGATGACAACTATGAGGCTCAAAAATTAGCCAGTTTAATTTTCATTAAAGATGGAGAGGAGACGTACATTAAAGCAATTCTAAACATAATAAAAAATGAGTTGGTTATCTTATTGAAAGATAAATCAGCCCATAGTATTATGTTCAAAGAGGAAGGGCATGTAGAAGAATTTGCAGATTTTATTCAATCAGTTCTTGATAAAGAGCACAAGATTATCTCTACTACAGTAAATGATGTCAATGTAGAAATAGTTAAGGGATAATCTAGGAACCAAAAGCAGTGTATAGAGCTACTATTCCCACCATTATGATCATAGCGATTCCCAATGCCTTTTGATCTCCATCCATAATATTATTCTAAAATAATTATAATTAAAGTGTTAATAAATTCTCAAAAATGATTCTAGGATTATCTAGGAAAGTATTTACTCTTTTTAGATTTTGGTCTTGATCTATCTTCTGTTCGTTTTGGTATAGGCTCTCTAATCTGATTACAATTTAAACAAAATACCTTTAATTCTTCTCTAGCAAGATCTGGTGCTGAAATATATTTCCCCCAAGATGCAGCATCACCACCACGACCAGAATTATCAGAAGTTACATTTTCAGAAATTGGACTAATTCCTAATGCTCTTTCATCCTTAAAACCACAATTAGAACATATTTTCCCACCTAAAATTTCATATAACTTCTCTTTGATGGTTTCATAAAATTTGTCAGAACCATTAGAAAAGAAACTTTCTTGTTTTCTCAAAAATTTATCATTTCGTGGTTTTCTAGTCCTATTATTTTCTCGACGAGACTCTCGTTTGGATGAAAATCGTGAACCTCTATCATCTCGTGAATATCTATCATTTCCTGAATCTTGTGGTTTGTTTTGTCTGAAACAATCACTACAGTAAACTGGTTTGTTAGTTCTTGGAACAAATGGAACAGTACATTCAGTCCCACAATCAGAACAAGTTACAGTTGTTGATTCATCTCTACTGTCATTTCGTGAACCTCTATCATCTCGTGAATATTTATCCCTACTAGAGTTTCTAAAAGAACGTGACGGACCATTATCTCCAGTGGAAGATCTTCGCGAATTTTTTTTATTGGAGTACTTTGATTTGTAGAGTTCCATTGTATTTTTGGTTAGGTATTTGGTTATAGATACTTACAGATTGAATTTGTGCCTAAAATAAAAAAATCGCATCATACTAATGATTTATCCATTTCAGCAGACATTATTTCTTGAACTTTAAGAAAATAGAGTTTTGTAGAATATGGCATCTCATCTATATTATTATCAACTACTATCATGAAATATCTTACTGCACGTTTTGAAATATCTAAATTAAATTTCATTGAAAGTATAGGATCTTGATGTACTTTGATTTTATCCTGAAGCCATGGAGGAGCCATCTCAATTGTTTCTTTGATGATTTTATCATACCAAAATGAGAGATTCTCAGGGTGTAGTCCCTGTTTAAGATTTGATACGTCAGTATCAATTTTTTTCATCATATGGTTTATGATTGCCATGAGACAAAATCCAAGAATTTTGTTTTATTACAATTACTCAAAGTTAGACAAGCTACTTGTCAATTGAAAGCGAGTTCCCCTCAATGTCAATTTCAGAATTTTTTATTCTAGTGGTAGATATTCTTTTTCCATCTTTTGCCAAAAACATTGGAACCGTAATAATTTCAACAGGGGGAAGTTTCTTTTCTGAACGTAATTTATTTAAGATATTTCCTTGATTACTGGTTTCATCACTTACTACAAGTGCTTGAACTTCTTTTTCTAGAACTGCAGGTCCAAAATCATTATTTAATTTACTTATTTGAAAAGAAGTACTAGGGTATTTTTTTAAAAGTTCTACACTCAAATTTTCAAGTCGTTTTTCATATTCATGAAGTAGAATTTTTCCTTTCTTTTTAGCTAGCTCATCACTAGTTAATCCAATTATCACTTTATCTGAAATATCAAATGCACTTGAAAGTAATGTCAAATGTCCTTTATGGATTATATCAAAAGTCCCACCCATTGCAACAAGTGAAAATTTAGACATGCATATGTATAAAATTCTTTGAAAATAAATCTACTACTTTTTCATTATGCTTAAAATGTAAATTACTTGAGATTTTTTCTTAACTAGATAATGTCATCAATCCTTCTTTAATCAAGAATTGAATACCTTCAACGAAAGAGCTGTCATCAATTTGACCATCAGCCCACCATCCAGCATTACTTTTAATCCAATCAGGTATTTTATTATTAGAAGTTGTAGATCCTTGTTCAGTCACAGGTATTTTCATCAATCCTTCTTTAATCAAGAATTGAATACCTTCAACGAAAGAGCTGTCATCAATTTGACCATCAGCCCACCATCCAGCATTACTTTTAATCCAATCAGGTATTTTTGCATCAACTAAGGACAAATTATCCAAACCAGAATTTATCAAAAAGGAAATACTTTCAACTGTAGCCTTTGAATTCCCATATTGGGCTTTTACAAAATATTTCCCTTCAAAAAATTTTTCATTTAGATCAACAATATATGAAAATGTCCTATCAGGATTTATCGGTGTTTTTTGAGTAGAAACTAAATTTTTACTGGAATCAAAAATAGAAATTCGTAAATTTCTATCTTCATCATATTTATTTACAGTTCCAGAAAATATTATAGATTCTCCAAGATCATATGATTCCTTCTCAGTGTTGATATCTACAGTGTAGTTGTTTGCACTACTTTGTTCAGGGGGACCACCATAACCTAAAGCGCTTTGACCTGAAAAAGATACTACAAGTAAAGACATGGCAATAATGAAAAAGAAATTAATTTTCATGAGTACGATCCAACATATCTTGTTGCATTTAAAGGGTAGAATTGTATTGCTTTAACAAATCTAATTTACTAGAATTAGGACAAATGGGCCCTGCTCAGATATAGGAATATTATTTCTATCCCAAACAAATGTTTCAATGAAAAACAATCCCTTTTTTTCTGGAATCCAATCTATTGATTGTGACTGGGGTTGATTTCCAATAAATCGCCCGTCAAATTTTCCAATAAATTCAACATATGGTAATTCTCCAGATTCTTTGATTTGAACATAATATGTGTATGGAGTTTCAGCTGGAATTTTTTTGCCAGAAAACTCAACTACTGATTTACTGACAATATTTACAGTTGAACCTACCTTAATTTCAGATAGATTGTTTCCATTTGTGTCCTTTACTGCAACATTAGAAATGGATACCAATTTTGACATTGATTGTGGAGGTGGGATTTTTACATCAACAAAATCAGAATTGAAAATATTAGACTCTGCAAATAACAAAAATCCTACAGCTCGAGGATCAATTTCTTCATTTATCTCAAAAGGTACCTCAGCATTTGACTCCACATTACCAAGTTCTATTGTAGAAACCCCAAGAATTCGTGATGGTTCAAAACCATCATAAAATGCCAGGTAAACGTTAGTATCAGTATTAGGAGCCCCTCCATTTTGTAAAACTCCTGAAAATCTTAAAGATGTATCATAAAATACATCATTAGAATAAACTGACAATCCCTTTTGTTTGGATACTGAAGGATCAAATCCCAAAAGAAAGACAGATGCCTGAGTGATATTTGGATTAGGTGTTTGAGAACGAATGGCATATGGAGATTTACCACTTGCTGGAATTACTTCAAGAGTTGTTTGACCTTGATTGATATCTAAAGGATTTGGATCTAAATCATCATAAAATTTTACTTGAATTACCACATTTGTTACAGCGGATAATGAATCATTGTTTTCAACTTCTCCAACAACAACAGTGTAGCCCTCTGAATCCTGAAAAACAAAAGGAGTTTCACTGGTAAGAGATACTGAAAGAGTAGAGGGCGTGTCAGTTTTTTCTTGGGAATAGGATTGGGAAAAAGGAATCAAAAGCAAAATCAAAAACATACCTAAAACAAGTTTCTGCATCAAATGATGTTGCTAAATCAGATTAATTTCATTTAGCATAACATATAGTCAACAAGAAAGGTAACATCAATTCACCTAGTTACCACTAAAACTAGAATAATAAAAAGAGATTAAAAAATGATATGTATTCTTATTTTCTCTTTGCGGTAATTGCTATCCAGTAAATCAAACCTGGGGCTAAACCTACAATGAGTGGTATGAATACGGGCCATCCGTCTGCTGCGCTTGCCATGAAAAAAAACTCAAAGTTATCCTATTTAAATCCATCCAGTAATCTGAAATTCAGCACAGATCGGTTTAGCCAAAAAGTGGACCGGACGGAATTTGAATCCGTGACCCCCCGCGTGCAAGGCGGGTATACTACCAGGCTATACTACCGGCCCACATGAACTTTGGATAATCTGTGGATTTTAATTGTTGTCTTCTTGGCAAGAATTTTATTTGAAAACACGATTGATTCTTTATGGTTCTTTTAGAGTCTCAAGTCAAACTAAAAACTGGAAGTATTGCACCAGATTTCGAATTACTGGGAATTGACGACAAAAAACATTCCCTAAATGATTACAGTAACTACAAAGGGATTTTGGTAATTTTCATGTGTAATCATTGTCCATATGTTAAAGCTAAAGTAGATGCGTTAAATGAGTTGTATGAAAAATTTGGAAATGAGATAGCCATTATAGGAATTAACAGTAATGACTCTACGGATTATCCTGAAGATAGTTTTGAAGCTATGAAAGAGACTGCAAAAGAAAAAGGATTCAAATTCGATTATTTGGTGGATGAAACACAAGAAGTTGCAAAGAAATATGGAGCAATGTGCACACCTGATCCATTCCTGTTTAACAGTCAAAAACAATTGGTTTTTCATGGAAGAATAGACAATGCTATGAAGCCAGACGATTCCCCAACTGAAAAGACAATGATCAACAATATGCAAAAATTATTGTCCGGTGAAAAAATTGAAAATGATTTTGACCCATCAATTGGTTGCTCAATCAAGTGGAAAGAAAATTAAACTTAAATGAGTCCTGCCTAGAGATTTGTTCGTGGGCTCGTAGCTCAGCTTGGCTGGAGCGTTCGACTGATAATCGAAAGGTCATGTGTTCGAATCACATCGGGCCCATTTTTTAATCATTTTAGATTGTCAGCAGTTGTTTTGGACCATTGTAAAATATCCTCAAGTTTATCAGAAAGTAAATCAGAATTAATTTTAGATTTTTTTGATGTTTTACCACATAGGACTAGCTTCAAATTTTTTCCAGATTTTCCTTTAATCGGATTTATAGAATTTGCAAAAAAGTTCAATCCCTCATTTGAATGTGAGAATATTATTACTAGTAAAATTCCAGGTTTTTGCTTCCAGATTTTTCCTACCAATTTTTGAAAATCAAGATCAAATAAAACATCAATTGCCGAAGACATGTCACCTAAATGAGAGACCCTCCATCCCTCTGAATGATATGCTGCAGATGCAGCTTCGGAAATCAGGATACTTTGCGAATCAGCTGCAATTACAACTACATTCTTTTTTGGATCAGTTACTATCTGAAGTTGATTGAATATTTGAAATGATTTTGAAATTGTAGTTTTTAGCAGATTAAGTTCTGCGGTTCCAATTTTTCCGTCATCAAATAGATTCTGTATATGATCAACTGCAGGAAAAATCACTTCAAGAATCAATCGATTGGTAGTTGCACCAGAATGCAAGCAATTTCGAATTAAAGATTGAGCTTGTTCATCAGTACCTTTAACCAGATATTCAAGGTAGGCCGGTCCCACTTTGAAATAATCATCAGGAAAGTTGAAAGATTCTTGACCTGGTTCTAAAAACCACAAAGTCACATTTCCAATATTTTTTTGGCGAAGCAATCCTTCGGCTGCAAAAATTTTGAGATATTTTGACATTGTAATTCTATTAATGCCGATTTTTTTAGAAATCTCAACTCCCGACATTCCAGTATCAGAATTTTTCAAAGATAAAATCAATTTCGCTCTAATTGATTCTGTTGAATAGCCCTTACCCATGATGTTTTTGGATTATGGTATTGTATAAACACTAATTTTCAATTTTATGTATGGCTATTTTTAAAATGATTCAGATAGCCTGTATTAGAAGAATTAAGGGTAAAAAATGAGGGCATTATTTTAGTTCAGAGGGCCATCTTCATAGGATGTTTGATTTAGACATACAGATCTATGTATTATTTGATGGATGTATGAAATTATGCATAGTTTGAAAATTCTTGTTGTGGAAGATTCTGAGGCAATAGCAGGGTTTTACAAAGATGTCTTAGAATCTGAAGGACATAAAGTCAGTATTGCAGTGGATGGAAGAGAAGAGATTGAACTTTATGAGAATGAAATGTGTTCACATCAATCTGAACAACAACCCCCTTTTGATCTAATTGTAAGTGATAATTCAATGCCTGTATTAAACGGGATTGAAGCAGGTGCAAAAATTTTAGAGATGATGCCAAATCAGAAGATTTTTTTTGTTACAGCAAACAAGGATATGATTTTAAAAAAATTCAGTGTTGATGGAAAAAATATCGATGTTGCAGCAAAACCAATCAAAATCGATTTATTTTTGAAGAAAGTAAATTCACTTGCTCAAAATTAATTTTTAAAATTCCAGCCTAATGCCAACATGAAAAAGTATGTAATTCAGTCAAAACATCACTTTGAAAATAAAACATTAAATACTTGAGTACTTTATTGTACGGTAAGGAAAAGTAAATTGCCAAAAGCCGGATTCAAATCAATCACAGTTTCAGAAACAGTTTATGATAAATTCCACCAAGTTTATCAAAACAGTAAAGACGACCTTACAATGAAAGGCGTCAATAGTTTCTCAGGTTATGTCACTTACATGCTAGAGGAGATGATGCAAAAGGACAAGACTTTTGCCAGATATGCTCCCAAGATTGAAAAGATTTCTGTTGATGATGATCGTGTAATTCTAAAAGATAATATCAAAAATAGAATCGCAGAAGTTGCAGTTCAAAAAGGAGAGTTGTTCTGTCAGCTATGTGATGAAAAAGATTGTGTACATGTTGGTTTTGTTTTCTCATTACCAGATGTCTACGAAGTCCTAAACTCTAGAGGAATAAAGCATCCAAAATAGAGTAGTGGAGGAGGTGGGATTTGAACCCACGAACTCCTGAGAGACAGGATCACCCATTATTTGATCTTAAGTCCTGCATGTCCAAAAGCACATAGTGCTTACTTTGGCCAGGCTTGATTACTCCTCCAAAAATCTAGAAATCTGTGTGAAATTTAACAGTTTAGAAGAATATAGGTCAGAATGAAGAATTATAAGGATTTTCTACTGAGAATTTTCGTGCTTCGATAGCTCAGCCTGGTAGAGCGTTACATTGGTAATGTAAAGGTCGCGGGTTCAGATCCCGTTCGAAGCTTTTTCATTTCTCACTAATTCCAATGCAATTCTTAAATTCCACATAATTGAGGATTTTGACCAATTTACGAAATTTGTATTTAAGCTATTCCAAGACTAGGAAAAAGTTAGTTTAAGATCAAATTATTTTATCTAAAGCACAGTTAATGATTTTTGCAATCATAATCATTGAAACAAGTATACAGTCAGATTTCATCAGTTGCCCCAAAACCTTTTGTAAAATGGGCAGGTGGAAAACGTCAATTAATTCCAATATTAAATGAGAATCTCTCAAAATCATTTGGAACATATTTTGAGCCATTTTTGGGAGGTGGTGCATTACTCTTCCATATCCTTACTGAAAGAAAGGGTCAAAAATGCAGTATTTCGGATTTGAATTCTGACCTAGTTTTGACATATACTACAATTCGAGACAGAATTGATGAATTAATTTCATCACTCAAAAATCACGAAAAAAACTATCATAAAGATTCTAAATCATATTATTATTCAGTTAGAGAATCCAATCCGAGAAGCGAGATTGAAAAAACATCAAGATTACTGTTTATGAATAGAACTTGTTTTAATGGATTGTATCGTGTAAATAGCAAAGGGAAATTCAATGTTCCTTTAGGGAGATATACAAATCCAAATATAGTAAATGAGAAAAATTTGCGTTCAGTAAGTTCCATTTTACAATCAAGCAAAGTTGCAATAAAATGCAGAGATTTTGAATCTGTTCTTCGAGATGCAAAAAAAGGTGATCTAGTATACTTTGACCCACCATATCAGCCAGTTAGCGATACTGCCAACTTTACAAGTTACACTAACAAGAATTTCACATATGAAGATCTCAATAGACTAGCAGATCTTTGTTTGAAATTAGATTCTAGAGGATGTAATGTTTTATTATCAAATTCAGACTCTAAAGAGGTAGCAGATGTGTTCTCAGGCAAATCTTGGAAAATTAAAAAAATCCATGCTAATCGTTCCATTAATTCAAATTCTAAAAAACGAACTGGACACTTTGAATTATTAATTAAAAATTATTAAAAATAATTTTCTAAATTTTATTTTTAGAATTTAGTTTAGAGAAAACTCTAAGAGAAAATAATAAAATGAAAAGGAAAAGGTTGGAGTTTTTAGTCCCACTTTGACCATGCGGCCATCCATCTGTATGTCCAAGTGTTCAGTTTGACACCTAATGCTGCCATTGTACATCCCAATACTGCACCTGCACCTGCACCGAGAGCAACTGGGCTGTTATAGAATTTACCTACTTGCGGTTCGATTGGTGTCATATATGGTGGCAATGTTGGTCTTGGATATTTGAATGCCGTTTCTAGTGGGTCTGCTACTGTTATCAGGTTTACCATATTGAATAATGGTAATGACATTCCTACCAGTACGCCGCCAAACAGTATCAAGGAGTGCTTGTTCTTCTTTGTTGCCCAGTATACTAAGTCCAACAGCATTGCTGATGGTAACCAAACTGGGGTGACAATGAAGTCATATGGATATCCTAGCGAAAACCATGCGCCTTTTGCTATCCATGTGTATACTGTCATAATTAGAGCGTAGTACGTTGCTGTGCCTGGAACTCCTGTAAATGTTAGATAATACGTAGCACCTACAATAAGCATCAACGTTTGCGATATTGAGAATACCGTGAACGAAGTCCAAGCCCAGTCAGTGTAGAAGATGTAGTCTCCTGCATTAATTGTTAACAGTGTTGAGTTAACTGCAACTACTACTATGAATAAGTAGTGTGTACATCGTCTTAACCAGACCATATCAAGTCAAAGAAACGGTCAGTATATAAAATTTTAGAGTATGCAGAAGATCGTCATTTTAGACTATGATAAAATAATGAAAATATGTTATAGTCCTCATTTAATTAAATGAAAATGAAAAAGAAGTGTCTGAAGGGGTTTCCTTCTGATTACCAACCAACATACAATGATACGAATAGTACGAATGCTACTGATGCAGCAATACTACCACCAACTATACCATTACTATTTTTGTTGGAACCTTCTTCCATGACTTTAACACAGAAGATGTAACCTATTGCCTCAATGATTGCAAGTACGATGAATGCAAAGTGACCACTTGCTGTTGGATATGCCCATGGATAATAGAAGTATCCTGCTGCAGTACCACCAAAAGTAGCTAACAAAGCTGCCCAGTAGGAAATTGTGATCATACCGGTCATATTTTCAACGCGTCGTCCAATCATTTTTTCGATATCAGCGCTACCAGCTCCGCCGCCACCGCCTGAACCGAATCCTTTTGGAAGAGTCATTATGGAATTATTCTGATTCAGAATCCTTTTAAATCTTTCTTAAACTGAAGCGTCCGTACGATCTACGTCATTTTTAAAAAATAATAAAATAAGAAAAAAGTGTGCTATTGCACAATTTGTCTATGGAATTGATCTACTGTACAATTTGCCTTCTAAAGCCATCTTGTACATCTCTGCAACATATGGGTTCTCTCCAGGAGTTTCTGCACCTAGTTCTACGAGTCGAGCATATACTCTGACTACGTATGCAAGTGCACCCATGAATGCAACTACTACACCCATGTTAAACATCCAGTGATTTGGAACCGCAAATATTTCTTCTACAAACCAGAAGTGCCACATCTCATTGACCCCAATTGTAAACATAGTTGCAAGGTAACCAAGAATGGTCATCTTCAAACCAGTGTTCATTGAATTATTAGGACCTCTAAGAACTGGAACTTTTCTATCATAGATTGCTGCTGCACCCCATCCAAGTGGTAATGTGATGAAGTGGGAATACAACCACCAGTGTGCTGGTGTAAATGCACTATCTCTGATAGAAGTCTGATGTAGAGAACCATCAACGAAGTTATCTACTTCGACTGATGCTGCAGTAGATCCCATAGCAATAACGATGAGCCAGATTTTTTTAAGTCTCTGAATCTCAACTTCTTTTGGGATTAATGCGGGCATCTGTGCCATGCTTACAGTGGTGTGAATTCGGAATATAAAGTAAGAGTTTGAGGATAAAGAGATTCTATCCGATTTTTTTTAATAAATATCAAAAATTTAATAAATATTATTCTTTTTTAAATATAAAAGTAAAGAAATTACATAGTTTTTTTATCATTTTCATTGTATAACATCAATGATTAACATGGAACAAAAGATCGATCCTCGTGATTAAGGTAAAACATATAACGATGTCCATTATTTCCTCAATATTAGGGATAACTATGGTCGAAAAAAGAATTTTCGTATTTGGACTAGCTGTAGTACTTGCACTAGGAACATTAGGTTTCAACTGGGTTGAATCCATTCTTCCAACTGCAGATGCACACGGTGTCCAAGCACAACTCCAGAGTCGTTTCATCAGAATTGAGGATGAAACCTTTAACAGACAATCCCTGCAAACTGGCGAAACCTTGACACTTCAAGGAACACTAGTCAGTCTTGTAGAAAGAGACCTTAGAGGATGGCTATCTATCTTCTCAGAGTCAACCAACGCAGGTAACAGATGGGAAATGTTAGCAAGAGATCCACCAGGAAACGTCTTTGACATTCCAGGTAACGCTATTGTTGATTATTCACTATCTGCAAAAGCACTTGAAGCAGGTGTATATCACGTACACACCCAACTCAATGTAGCCAAAGTTGGTCCAGGACTCGGTCCAGGTCAAACAGTTGTCGTTGAAGGCGAACCAATTATCAAACCAATCCCATATACCAACATCGCATATCAATCAATTATCATAGGTGTTGGATATGTCATTACGTTTGCAACAAGACCCTGGCAAGTAATCTAAACAACCCAACCTTTTCCTTTTCATTTTCTAATCAATTATTACGGGCAACGTATTGATTTTAGACCAAGTTTTATCTTCTAGAAAATAGTATTGAAAACATGCTAAGTTTTAAAATTATCAAATTAGATATTTTTCAGAGTTATTTTTTTGGAGAAGTGGAATTTCGTTCTGATAAATTCAAAGTCAATATACAAAATCAGAGAAGAGGTAAAGTTCTCAAATTACCTTTTGAGGTAAAATCAAAAAGTGAGAAAGTGATTGTTAGAATGACAGGTCCTAATGATTTGTTTGTGGAAGATTATCTTCCTTACAAAGGCGAATCAGAATGGCTAGAAATTGACTCAGATGAAATTACATATTGTTTGGCAGATCATCAAGATGGATTTGACACAATTGAAATAATGCTAGAATAAGAGAAAGGACTTTAAGGAATCTGTCTAAATTCTCCATTATGAATTGGCCTGGAATGGGGGATCCCTATAAGAGGAAAAAAACTCTCAAATTCCTAGCAATTACTGCAGTTATTGCAATATCTGTGGGAGTTGCAAGTACTATAGCTCAAGGTCAATTTAGTCAAAATGATCCTCTCAAGGTTTGCATTAATGATAGAGATACACCATACAAAATGAAAGTGAATTTAGAATTAATTATTGACGGTCTCCCAACACCGATTCCTGCAAATATTAACGCGGGACTAAATGACGGAGATTGTAAAAGAACTATGTATACACTAACAGATGATGGGACGATTTATGTAGAATGGGAAGATGATTACCCATTTGAAATTGGTCACTTTTTGTGGATGTGGGACTTTCCCTTAAGAGACATGGACCAGAGTAAATCAACTATCTACGTTAACGGAATAGAATCATCTCATTTCATCAATCATCCATTGCAAGATGGATATAACTACAAAGGCGTATTCACCACAAAAGCATATGATGAAAGTAAGGACAAGGATTACCTTCCACCTGAAAACTAATCTTTTGCAGACTTTGAAAAAATCATAATTTTTGTGAGCATATAGTATTAACTAGATATTTTAAAAATAATGAAAAGAAGAAAGGAAGTAATTTTACCAGTATTTACCGTTGTCTGGAATCAGACCAATGCCTTCTCTTTCAAAGTGTCTGTCCAACTCATCGACCCATCTCTCACGGTTGTCTTTGTAAGCCCATCCGTGTACACGTAACCAGAATGATATAATTCCAAGAAGGAATACTGTGAACATCATGGTTCCGAAGATGTAAATCATTACATCATAGAATAATGGATCATAGTTTGGTCCCAGTTGTCCTGTTAGTGAAGACAGGATGCTTAGGAAAGTTCCTACGATAGGAGTCATGATAATTTGGCTCAATTTGTGCGATATATACATTTCTTTTATTATCAGAAAGTACGAGATCAGTATTCACTAGGATACAGATAATAAAATAAGAGAAAAGTGAGGTTTGATTATCCTCTGCCCATTGCTGCGTATTTGCCAGATCTTCCTCTAATGAAGAATGCTCCTGCAATACCACCGAACACTGCACCTGCGATTACTGAGGCACCAACTACACCACTTGCATCAAGATATGGAGTTCCTGAACCAGAGGCTGGATTTGCTTCAGCAGCTTCAATTCTTCTTCTTTGAATTTCAAGTGCTTCCTCTAAAGTGTATGATCCGGTTTCACCTTCACTACCAACGTTTCCCATGTATTGTGCAAATACTACTGCATCTTCTGCATAGAATCCCATAGTGAAGACAGCAACTAAGGATGCTGCTAAGAGTATTTTTGTATTCATACCGTTTACCTGCTCGTTTTGAACCCGGTGAGTTATTTAACTTTTCTTCTAAACCCCAATTTTCGATATAATGTACGAGATCAGTATAAGTAACGTTTAATTCTGTATTTTAATGAGTCAAATCATGGGAAGAATGCACACACACAGACATGGAAAGTCACATTCCATTAGACCAGCTACATTACGTGCACCTTCATGGATTACACAAAGTCCTAAAGAGATTGAAGAATTAGTTGTAAAATACTCTAAGGACGGTTTAACCCCAAGTCAGATTGGAATTAAACTTAGAGATCAGCATTCCATTCCACTAATCAAACCAATTACTAAGAAAAGTATGGGTGAAATTCTTGAAGAAAATGATTTGAAACCAGATATGCCAGAAGACCTAGAAAATATGGTAAACAAAGCAGTCGGTCTTCAAAAACACCTAAAGGAAAACAAGGGAGACAATAGAAATGTAAGATCTTTGGAATTAATAGAAGCCAAAGTTCACAGGTTGTCTGTATACTATAAGAGAATTGAAAGAATTCCTAAAACCTGGAAATATAAATCCGTGGTTGCTCAATTAGAGTAATGACAAAATCACTTGATGAGTCACTATCATATTTCAAAGATAAAATTTCAGATTGCATTAAATCAAAAAAATCAATTTCTGTTACAACCCACATTGATTGTGACGGACTTACATCTGGAAGTATTATCACCAAAGCTCTAATCAGAGCAGGTGCAAATTGCACAGTAAGAACATCAAAAGAATTTAGTAAAAATGTAGTAGAATCCTTCAAAACAGACTCTAGAGACTTTCATATAGTTACAGATCTAGGAGGAGGTTTTGCAAGTGAACTTGATTCAACTCTCGGAGATAATTGGATTGTATTGGATCATCATCAAATTCCAGATAAAGAAATGGATAATCAAAATGTCATAAATGCATGGAAATATGGAATGGATGGAGGAGTTGAGATTTGTGCAGGAGGTATGGCATATCTTGCATCTATGTCACTTGATGAAAAAAATTCAGATTTGTCTGCCATTGCTATAGTTTCTGCATTAGGAGACAGACAAGATCAGGGAGAAAGGAAATCATTTACTGGTAAAAATTTTGAGATTGCAAATACTGCAAAAGAACAGGGTCTGGTAGATATCGATTTAGATTTATTACTTGTAGGTAGAGAGACTAGACCTCTTCCAGATGCACTTGCATTTACTTCACAGCCATTTATTGAGGGCCTCACCTGGAATAGAGATGCATGTCTTTCTCTTCTAAACTCATCAGGAATTAAGCTAAAAGATGGAGGAAGGTGGAGAGTTCCAGCTGAATTAAACGAGGAGGAAAAAAGACAAGTAATTGAATCAATTTCTAAATTTACAGCAGGCAAAAATGCTACAGAAATAATGTCTGAACTTATTGGATATACCTATACATTTCCAAGGGAAGATAACAGAAGTTTCCTCCGAGACGGAAGAGAGTTTTCAACGATGTTAAATTCCTGTGGAAGGATTAATCGTTCTGGTGTTGGAATGGCAATATGTATGGGAGACAGAAACAAGATACTCAGAGAAGGGGAAACAATTCTAACAGATTATAGAAAAATGATCAGAGAATATATGAGCATATTATCAAATGAGAGATGGCGAATTTCAGAAAGTGAAACATGCATCATGGTAAATGGTGAGGATATAGTACCTGAAACAATGACTGGAACTATATCATCATTAATTGCAGGCTCTCCAAAAAATTCAGGAAAGATTGTAATTTTGAGAACAAAGGGTGAAGAAAATACAATAAAATTCTCATCAAGAAAATCTTTTGGTTGTAATTCGGATATCAATCTCAGTGAAATTATGAGAACTGGTGCTGAAAAATTTGATGGGATTGGAGGTGGACATAACGCAGCAGCAGGGGCAAAAATAACTAAAGACAAATTGGACGAATTTCTCAATTATTTAGAAGTAAATGTCGTTAACATGTCAAGTCCAACTAGTTCTAAATAACATATCACAAGAAAAAGCCCAAACTGTCAAAAAAGTACTAGAACCTGACAATGTGGATTTTCCAGAAGGATTGAGTCTTTATGTTGAAAATATTGATAACAAACTAGTTTTTAATTTTGAAAGTAAGAAGAACATGAAACATCTTATTGGAACAATTGATGAAGTGTTGGAACATATCCAAGTTGCATTAAAGGTGATTGAATAATGCTAGATCCAAAATTAATCAAAGAAAACCCCCAGATTATTCAAGAGATGCTAAAAGCTAGAGAAATGGAATTTGATTTGGATGGATTAATTGAGTATGATCAAAAAAGGCGTGAATTTATCATCAAAACAGATGAATTAAGAAAAAAGAAAAATCAAGTGGCATTAGAAATTTCACAGAAAAAAAAGAAAGGAGAAGATGCATCATTGATTTTAGAAGAGATGAAAAATGTATCAGGAAAACTTTCAGAACTAGAGTCAGAACAAGAAAACATTGAAAAATCATATTCAAGACTGGCTCTAACAATTCCAAATCTTGTTCATAAATCAGTTCCAGTCGGAGCAGATGAAAATGCAAATAAAGAAATGAAAAAATGGGGTAAAATTCCAGAATTTGATTTCAAGATAAATGATCATATCGATATTTCAGAAAATTTAGATTTGGTGGACTTGGAAAGAGCTGCAAAGGTAGCAGGTGCAAGATTTTATTATCTAAAAAATGATCTTGTAAGACTCAATCAATCATTAATTCATTATGGATTAGATTTTCTTGCAAAAAAAGAATATTCACTAATTCAACCACCATACATGATTAATCGAGAATCAATGGAAGGGGCAGTTATAGCAGATGATTTTGAAGAAGTAATTTACAAAGTTGAAGAAGAGGATCTCTACATGATTGGCACATCTGAGCATGCTATGGCTGCAATGCATGCTAAAGAAATCATAGAGGGAAAAGATTTGCCTTTAAGATATGCAGGTGTAAGCCCATGTTTTAGAAAAGAAGCTGGTGCTCATGGAAGAGATCAAAAAGGAATTTTCAGAGTACATCAATTTGATAAAATTGAACAATTTGTATTTTCTAGACCAGAAGATTCATGGAATGAGCATGAAAAAATGATTTCAGTTGCTGAAGAATTTTATCAAAATTTAGAAATTCCATACAGAGTAATGTTACTCTCAACTGGAGACATGGGGAAAGTTTCAGCTAAAACATATGATATTGAAGCATGGATGTCAGGGCAAAATGCCTATAGAGAGATAGTATCTTGTTCAAATTGTTTAGATTATCAAGCACGTAGATTGAAGATACGATTTAGAGACAAAACAAATGAGGAAACACAATACGTGCATACCCTCAATAGTACACTAATTGCCACATCTAGAATTTTGGTAGCATTAATGGAGAATGGTCAAACAAAAGATGGGCACATCAAAATCCCTCATGTTTTACAGAGTTACATGGGAAATCAGAAAGAGATCTAGTGACATACCCTTATATTTTGGGTTCAAAGGTCGATAATAATTGGCACGTAGAAAAGGTCGAGTAAAGGACAAGTGGAGAGAAAAACGCTGGGTTACAGTATATGCACCAGATTCATTTAACAACGTACCAATAGCTTATGTTCCAATCACAGATGATGAGAACGCAGTAGGTCGAGTTTTAGAAGTAACACTATATGACATTCTAAAAGGAGATCCTTCACAACATCAATACAAAATATATTTCCAGATTCATAAGGTTGATGGAGACAAGGCAACAACGATCTTTAAGAGATATGAATATTCAAAAGAATTTTTGCGTAGTTTAGTTAGACGTGGTTCATCAAAAATTAACTTTAGTATAGATATCAAAACAAAAGATGGTTACATCTTTAGAATCAAATTACTTGCTCTAACACACAGACAACTTAACACATCTAGACAGCATGCTCTTAGATTAATTGCTCAAGATATTATTAGAAAAACAATTCCAGAAATGACAATTGATCAATTTGTTCAGGCAACATGTTATAGTAAAATTAATTCAGATGTCATGGCAGCATTTAAGAAAGTTATTAGAGTTAGACATGTTGGTCTTGAGAAAGTAAAACTCATCAGAACTGCAGATAAAGAAACAGTGTTACTTGAAGCATAAGTAACCAAAGTTAGTTTTTTACAATAATGATTGGTAAGATTGAAGTAACAATTGATGTAATTGTTCATGCAACAGAAGATATTTCAAAAATTTTTCAATCATTTGATGACTTACTAGAAATAAAAGAAGAAGAATTTACAGTTCATGAAACTACAGGGTATTTTGAAAATCCAATAATTTTGTTAAATACAAAAATTGTAAAAAAACAGGCTCAAAAATTCATCATGAAACTTTTAGAATTACTCTCAAATCAACAAATCAAGGAGTTAATTGACCAAATTGAAGAAAGAACTATTGATTCTAGATTCCATATGAGATTAGATAAACAAGAATTAATCAACGGAAACATCATAATTAGTGAAAAAGACACAATAAAAATAAAAATCCATACACCTATTTACAACAAAAAGGATACAGTCAAAACATTTAGAGAAATTTTTCAGATTGCCAACTAGATTAAATAGGAATAACAGGGCAATTCAGTTTGGGAATGAGGAAATAACAGCCGCTCCAGTCTGAGTTAAAGCTATGAAGAGGCCGCGACGAACCGACCCCATTTTAATCGTATAATGAACAAAGTTTTGGAGATCGACACAGATCATCATGGTATTATTTTAAATACGGATAGACGGACCGGATTATCGTGGTAGATTATGACGTTATAGTTGCAGGGGGAGGTCTTGCAGGTACAATTACAGCACAGGCAATTTCTCATTATTCAAACCAAAATACAAAAATTTTGGTTGTTGATAGAAATACAGAATTTTTACCCGGTAGAAAATCCTTAGCTGGATGGGTATGTGGAGATGCATGTTCAAAAGAAGCAGTAGACTTTATGTCAGAAAGAATCAAAGTTGAATGGACCAGACCAGAAATCGAACATGATGTTAAAGGAGTCATGGCATTATCACCAGATAGAGAAACTGCAATTCCTTTTGATGGCGATGGATTTATGCTTAATCGTCAAAAATTACCAGAAATTCAAAATGAAAGATGTAGAAAAATGGGTATTGAATTTGAATATGAAATAAATCTTACAGGACTAATTTATGATGGTCAACAAGCAGTAGGGGTTCAAGGAATTGATAATAAAACTAAACAGCCATTTAAAAAAACATCAAAAATTGTAATCGATGCTACAGGTGTAACATCCATGCTCAGAAATGGACTTCAAAACTCCACTAAAGTAGAAAAGAGAATAGACAGAAGAGATTTAGAATCAACTGGAAGATATATCATGCATTTCGAACCTGGAAAAAAGGATCTTACTGAATTTGATCCAGATTATTGTATTATTCATTTAGATCAAGATATTGCACCGGGAGGATATGGATGGGTGTTTCCAAAAGGAGAGACTAAAGTAAACATTGGATTAGGTGTAGAAAAATCTCTGCTAGATAAACGAAACAAACGACTTGGTAAGAAAGATAATGTTGAATCACTGATGAAAGAATATCTTGCAAGAAATGTAGCCATCAAAAATGCAAAGTTATCAGAAGACCCACAAGACATTAACAACAATTCAGGAGTTTTCCAAGTTTCAGTTAGAAGACAAAACGATTGTATGGTATCAGGGGGATACATGATGGTAGGTGATTCTGCATGGATGCCAAAACCAATTGATGCAGGAGGAATAGGACCAGCATTAATTGCAGGTACAATTTTAGGAAATAATGTAGCTCAAGCATTAGAAGCAAATGATGTTTCTGAAGCTGGTTTATGGCAATACAATTTAGATTACATCAAAGAATACGGATACAAAACTGCAGGTCTTGAGCTCTTTAGAAGATTGATTCAACAAATGTCTAATGAGCAAATCAGTTATGGCATGAAACACTTTTTGGGTAAACTTGATGCTGAATCAATTAGTAAAGGTGAACACCCAGACTTTTCAGGATTAGGAAAAATTGGAATGATAATTAGAGGTGCAATGAACAAGACAGTTGCAGATGGACTCAGATATACTTCTAAAGAAAATCAATGGTTAGTTGAGCACTACAACAATTATCCAAAAGATCCATCAGGATTTGATGAATGGAATAAAACACTGCATCAAAGACTAGACGAAGCTTTTACAAAAGTAGAAGCATTTGGAAAATAGATCTAATATTAAATATTGTTTAAATCAATCAAAACGTACTTTGGAACAAGTTCAATATCTTGATTGGAATAATTCAACTGAAATACTAAACAAGGCATTTGAAGCAGGTCTTTTTGTTTTAATAATTGGACCAAAAGGTACGGGAAAAACATCCTTTGTCAGAGATTTTGCAAAGAGCAATAATGTGAATCTACAATCAATTAATTTCAGCCTCAGAACAAGAGAGAGTCATTTGGTAGGATCAAAAACTCTCACTAACGGAACTGTTACCTTTGATGAAGGAGTTTTGATCAAATCAATGAAAGAAGGAAATATGCTATACTTGGATGAAATTAATGCAGCAGAAGCTGATGTTTTACTTAGACTTGATGAAGCGTTAGATGATAGACGCCAAATCGTATTAAAAGAATCTACAGGAGAGTTAATCAAAGCAAAAGAGAATTGGTTTGTAGTTGCCACAATAAATCCATTAACTCATAGCGGAACTAAAGAATTACCACCTCAAATTCTAAGTAGATTTCCAGTACGAATTAGATTAGAGTATCCTCCAGAAGATATTGAATTAGAAATTGTAAAAAAACATATTTCTGGAGAACACGAATCAGAAATTATTCAGGCAATAAAATTAGCAAATACATTAAGGCAAGCAGCTGCTGTTGAAGAATTATTTTATTCACCTAGCTTACGAGAAACTATTGCTTTTGCAAAATTGTTAGACAAAGGCATGTCTGCAAAAGACGCTGCAAAATTTGTTTTTGGAAATGTTTACACACAATGGGGAAGTATAGAATATCAAAAAGTAAGTGACATCATTACTTCGATGTTTGGTAATTAAATGCAAGCAATTCAACTTCAAACAGAATCTATAGTAGAGATTGCCACTTTTCTTGTAAGAAGATGGGCTGAAAAAGAGAAAATGATTGTAGAAATTTCAGATAAGGTTGAAACAAGAACAAGATTAAATGAAAATAAAGTAATCTTAACACCTCTAGAAAAAAGAATTGGGAATGATTTTCAAAAATATCGTCAATTTAGAACGTCATTATGGTATGAAGCAATGAGGGTTAAATTCTGCAAAAAAATTCTTAGTAATGATCATGCATTTGGGTTTATTCTGAATACACTGGAAACACAAAGAGTAGAAAAACTAGGTAGAGAAATTTGGAAAGGAATGGATGATGAGATTATCTTTAATTACACCTACATGCTTGTTGCACGGCCACAACTACATTCAGTTTATGGAAAAGCAAGGATAGTTGAAGCATTCTATCAATACTTTATGTTTGGAGCAATTAAAGGAGAAATTCAGTCTAGCCAATTCGAGCAAATAAAAAAAGCATCAGCATTTGCAAATAAAATAGTCAATAAAGCAATTGATGAAAATCATGATACTGAATGGCTTGAGGAAAATGTTAGTCAAATAATTAAGATTTTAGATATTGATTCACTTCTTACAATTCCCATATCTTTGCCTTTTATGAAAGCGGGAATGGCATTATCTGAAGAAGAATTATTAAAAGTTCTAAAGATAGTTTCAAAGAACAAAGAAGGTGATTTTGGATCAATAGATCCTGCATCTATAATGAGAGGAGAGAATGTATTTGATGAATACAAGGTATTACTAGACGAAAATAAAAAAACAGAAAACAAAGGATTGAATCCAGAAGCAATAGGAGTTCAAATTCCTTCTACAAAAAATGTTGATGAAACAGTAATTTACGATATGAGTTTGATAAATGGATTAAAAATCAAATTTAAAGAATGGAAAACAGGTTGGAAAGAACAACATCTAAGAACTGGAGATGAGTTTGATGAGGAAAATTACATTGAAGGTAATGAGCCATTCTTTACAGATGTAAAAAAATCTATTAAGACTAAAATTGTGATTTTGTTAGATCATTCTTCAAGTATCGCTTCAGATGCAATGGAATACAAAAAAGCAACACTATCTTTATGTGAAGTTTTATCTTATCTTAAAGTAAAATTTGCAGTATATGCATTTAGTACGGAAAATAGAGCCGTTGTATGCTGGTCAGTTAAACCAGACAATGTAAAATGGAACAGCATTACTGCAAAAAGATTAGCTCAAATTGTAGCTAATGGTTCCACTCCACTAGCAGAGGTGTACGATAAGATGTTTCCAATTTTACAATCAAAAAGACCAGATATTTTTTTGACGTTAACAGATGGTGAGCCTTCAGATCCTGATGCAGTTAGATTAATGACCAAATCATTCAAAGGATTAGGTATCAACATGGTATCTTTAGGCCTCGGTCCCAATACTGTAAGGGCAACCACAATTGCAAATAACCTAAAGCATTTAGGTTATGAAAAAACTATGGCCGTAAGTAGGTTAAAAGATATTCCTAGCAAGGTAATTAGAATTTTAGATGTGTAAATAAAAATCAAAAATTTATTTCACACTATTTTTCTTATGAGAAATTTATATGAGATTAGAAATGATGCAAAATCAGAGAAACAAAAATGGATGAAAATCAGAGAAATGAAATTGATAATGAACTATTACAGAAATTTGAAGAGCAAATATGGAATAAAATCCCCCATCTTGAAAATGGCAAAATAGTAAACCCAACGCCATTGGTTGATTTAACAGAAGATTTGAAGGAATGCGCCAAAAAAGTCTACAAATTAGATCTTGATGATAAAAATTTAAAAATTTATGGAAAATTTGATTCTACATTACTTAGCGGTTCAATAAAAGTAAGAGCTGCAGCTCACATCATTCATGATGCAATTGTTTCAGGAAAATTAAAAGGGAATCAAACAGTGATAGAAGCCACTTCGGGTAACTTTGGAATTGCACTTGGACAATTATCAAAAATTGGAGTAAATGTTGTTGCACTTGTATCTAGAAAATTACAAGAAGGTGTGTTTAAAGAATTAAGAAACGAAAACATTCGAATTATGGATTTGGATATGGATATTTGCCCAGCACCAGGAATGGAAAATAAAGCTGATGAATTAGCTGCAAAAGCAACTGCAGGAAATATTCGTTCACAGTTATCAGAGCTTGGATTTAATCCCGAAATTTTTGACATAAATATTCAAGAGATCGAATCATTGTTGGCCAAACAAGATATCATAAATCTAGCAAGATTACTAGCAAAAATTTACGATTTATTTTGTCCAAAACAATATGATAATGAATTAAACACAGAGATTCATAGAACAGTTACAGGTGTTGAGATTGATCAACAATTACATGAAAATGGAGATTCCTTAGAAGATTATCAAATTGTTTGTTCATTTGGTACTGGGGGAACTTCTGGAGGTTTGAGTCAATATGTTGCTCAAAAATATGATAAAAAATCAATACATGTTGTTTTTCCTAGTCCAGGACAAGATGTTGCAGGAATTAGAACTAAAGCCAAGGCTACAGGATTAACACTCTACAAGCCTGAAACATTTGCTGCAGAACACGAAATAGATTATGAAAAGGCAAAATTCCTTTTGAAGTTCTTTGTAGACAAAGGTCACGATATAGGAGAAAGTACAGCCTTAGCATTGTTTTCTGTGATACAAATGGTAAGTTCAGGAGTTCATAGTAAATTTGTAGTAATTGTAGCTGATGGGATTGGAAAATATAAGAAGAATTTTGAACAAATATCAAAAAATCAAGTTCCAATTACAATTTCATTACAAGAAGCTGCATCAATTGCAGATGATTATGATAGAATTATTTGGGTTCACACTCAATATACTCCAAAAGAAGAAGGTATAGAAATGATTGCAAGATCATTGGGGGTTGATAAAACAAAAATATCCATACCTAAAGCAAGAACAATCAATGATTTATTATCAACACAGCAAATTCCAGAAGAGCTCAATAACGAACTGAATGGGGCAAAAGGAAAAGCGTTGCTAGTATGCATGGCTGGAAATACTTCACTGATGACTGCACAAGTTTTGGCCAGTAAAGGAATTGTTACTCAAAGTCTAACTGGAGGAATTACAAATTTGCCTGAAGGAAGAGGTAAAAACCCAGGGCAATTCATCAAAGCAGCTACTGAATAAAATTTGAAATGTCTTTCAGTTTCTCAACCATTTGCTAATTTAATAATTTCTGGAAAAAAAACTATAGAATTACGAAAATGGAATACTAATTTTCGTGGAGATTTTTTAATTCATGCACCAATTAAAATCAGGACAGATGATTGTAAGAGATTGAAAATGAATATGAAATTTGTCACAGGAGCAATTATTGGAAAAGCTGAGATTTATGATGTTAAAAAATATAATTCAATCAAAGAAGTAAAAATGGATCAAAAATCACATTTAGCATCAAAAAATTTTCATGATAGAATTTTTGGATTTAAATTAAAAAATGCAAAAGCATTGAGAATTCCAATCCCATGGAAAGGCCAACTAGGATTTTTTGATGTTGATTTACCAAAAACAAAAATCAAAAACACCGAAATTGTTTCAGATATTATTGATGAAGAATATCGCTATCAGTGGATTGGACATCATTAAGACTCATAAAGATCCAAAAAAATATGACTAGTATATATAAAGGCGCTATTTAAAGTCCCTCGTTATGCCTCAAACAAAGCCTATTGTTAGTGTTGAAAACGTTGTTGCTTCAGCATCAGTAGACCAAAAGATTGATCTTAATGACATCACAGAAAAATTTCCAGATACAGAATACCATCCAGAACAATTTCCTGGACTGGTTTTTAGATTAAAGAGTCCTAGAACTGCGACATTAATTTTTAGAACAGGTAAAATGGTTTGTACTGGCGCTAAATCTGAAGAGATGGCAATAAAAGCTGTAAACACAGTTGTTCAGAAATTAAGAAAGGGGAAGATTAAGATTAAAAAAGATGCAGTTATCACTGTTCAAAATATAGTTGCAGCAATTAATCTTGGTGGAAAAATTCACTTAGAAAAAGCTGCAAGAACTTTACCAAGAAGCATGTATGAACCAGAGCAATTTCCTGGACTTATTCACAGGATGTTAGATCCTAAAACAGTGATTTTGTTATTTGCTTCTGGAAAATTGGTTTGTACTGGCGCCAAAAAAGAATCAGATGTATATCGTTCTGTTCATAATTTACACGCATTATTAGAAGAAAAGAATCTAATGATTTATGATCAATGATTATTTCACAATTCACATATTTTAAAAAAATGAAAAATTGACAGACGAAGAATTTAAAGATGAAAAAATAAAGTTAACTCCTAAAACTGGATTCAACTTGGTGGCAATTGATTATTTTACAGATTCTGATGAGCAATTGTATCTAGTAGAGCATTTTGATATGTATCAAGACGCTCTAAATGCTAAAAAAGACAAAAAGAATCCAGAAGAATATTTTGTTTTGTATATGGGTACAGGAGGAGAATTTTTCTGCAGATAAATCAGAAACTGTACTAATTTTTACAAACTCTCTTATCATTCAGTTTTAAACTTTCAAATTTATGGCCAATGAGACCAGTGATTTGATTGATACATTATATGAAAAGGATAATTCAATTCAACCTGAAAGTACCCCACAAAGAATTATTCGTAAAAGTCCAAAGGCCAAATATCAGATTTTTGACGAGTTAGAGTTTACTCGTGGAAGAGAGGTTTTAGGTGATCTTATTGTTCATGGTATGATAGCATCAGGTGGAACAGATATTGACTGGCTAATTGAGCACAAAGGGGGTTTTGTAATCTTGGAATTCAAGGGGTTTCACAATGATAAGATCAACATTGCTAAAGGTCAAATGATAGCATATGAAAAATTACATGAGAAATTAAATCAGTCTACAAAGTGCTACCTGTATGTTGTAGGATGTGATGATATTGATTTTTCAGATCCAGATTCAACAGTATGGATATTTGAAATGAGTCAATGGAAAGCAGGAGTAATTCCTCAAAATACAAGTGATATTTACAGTGAAGAATCAAGTAGGAAAAATAAATTCATTGTATATAGGGAATATATGCACGAAGTAAGTGTAGAAAAACTTAGAGATTTAGTAGACTCTCATTGGAAAGAGTTTGAAAAAGTTAGGCTTTAAATGAAAAAGTAATAGATTTTGTTTCTTTGCCATTGTCCGCTTTTATTGTATAAATGCCAGAATTTTCCCATCCTTCACCACCAGCAATAGCTAATGTAGAATATTGTCCATTATTTTTTATAGTTACTTGCTCTGCCCATACTAATTCATTCTTTGAATTTTCAATTGACAAATTTATAGTTCCAGATGTATTAGATGTTCCACTAATTGAAATTAAATCTTTTTTGTTGTATGATGCTAAATCAGATTGTATTGATAATGTAATTGGTACAGGGGTTTTTGGGGTTTCTACTTTTGTAGTTATATCAGCAGTTCCACTAAAACTAACTGCAACTGCAATGATTATCACCAAAGCAATACCGGCTATCCCCATAATTGCTTTGGAGTTTTTTGAATTTGAACGAGTTTTTGGAGTTGTGGATTGATATGTTTGCATTTTTTGAATAGAAGGGGTTTCAGGAATTACAACATCAGGAATTGATTGCTGCTTTTCTATTGTTGGGGTTGGAGTAACTTGAGGTCTTTTTCCCAGATGTTTTTGAGCAAGTTTTTCAACATAAGTTCTTTCATAATTACTAATTACTTCATTATTTTCACAAGCTCGACAAATTTGTTTAAGAATTCTATCATCCCCAAAGTCTTTATCTAAAAGTGCCTTGACATCATCAAGCAAAGAATCATTCATGTATTTTTCTCTCCTATTGTTTATTTATGAATACCTTGTTTAAGATTTCGATTGAGTCATTCTTGAAGATATAGAAATTTAAAATTTCTTCATATTTTTAGAATTTATCGTGAATAGATTTTTTGGGCTTGAATAATTACTGTTCTAATGTAATCCTTAGCAGTAGAATCAGAAATTCCCATCTGTTTTGCCCTAAGATAGAGGTCATTTTCTTTAGGATTTGTCAAATAACATTTTAAAAGATAATTTAGTCTATGAGATCTTCTTTCATCACTTTTCATAATCATACCTTTTTTTCCAATACTAAAAAGCTCAGCGGATAATGAAATAACCAACAACCCCAATTGTATCATAAAATAGGAATAAAAACATATGATTGTTTTTAACCAATACAAAAAAACAAATGAAAATGAAACGAATTGAGGCAACTATTCAAGCAACCAAAATGGGAGCTGTCACTGAGGCAATTAATGACCTTGTTGGTGGATTTACCATTCTGGAAGGAAAAGGCAGAGGATCTGGAATACGACAACAAGTCAGATCTGGCAGAGGAACAGGTTCAATAACCAAAGACTACAATTCAGTAGCAACAGTTAGTACAATTGTTGATGACTCAGATGTAGAAAAGGTTTCAAACGCAATTGCTGATGCAGCTTTTACAGGAAAAGGTGGAGATGGAATCATCGTTGTAGAAAATGTAGATAGTGTTTTGAACATTGCATCCAAAAAGAGCGGTTCTGAAGCCCTCTAATTATTTTATTTTATAAAATTCAAAAGATTATTTTTTAAATGTGCTACTGAGAGGTTAACTACTCCTCTCAGTGTGTTATCCCTTTGGGGGACATGTTTTTTGAAGGGATACATTGTATTGCAATCTAAGTATAAAAGCAAAAGAGGATGAGACCTATTGCTGGCCTTCAATACCCATCAGGGTCAATGTAGAACGGATTTTTGGAATTTTTCTAATTTTCCAAGTAATGGTTTCGCGTAATGCTTCAACTTGACCTGATTCAACTTTGGCAAGAATATCATATGCACCAAATGTACCATGTACTTCAACTACTCCTTCAATGGATTTTAATTCTGAGATTACTGCTTCTTCAGAACCAAGTTCACAGTTTATGAGAACATAAGCTGTTGCCAATTACGATTCAACTCCAATTTTCATACATAAAATGCCATTATGAAATATATAAGATTAGTCCAAATTGTTTAAAAATTCAATATTAATTCTCGAAATAACATAAACAAATGTAAAGTAAAATCGAATGATTTTATAAATTTCTAAGATACAGAATATGCATCATTCATTATTTTTTCCAATTCAGTAATATTCTTTGAAATGGTGATTTTGGAGCGAAGTTTGGAACCTCCTTTCATTCCTTTAGTAAACCTCATTGCCTGACTCTTAATATTTGCAAATTTGATTTTATATTTTGCAGTTAGATGCATGTAGTCAAAAAAAGAATCCAATCTATCTTTGAAAGAATATTCATGATAAGAGTTTGTTTTCAGATAGTCATTGATTTGTTCAAATAAAAAGGGATTTCCCATAGCTCCACGGCCAATCATCACATAATCACATCCAGTATAATCCAACATTTCCTTTGCATCTTCAGGAGTAGTGATATCTCCATTTCCAACAATTGGGATGCTAGAAATTTCTTTAAGCTCTTTGATCATTTTCCAATCGGCATTTCCAGAATATCCCTGACTAACAGTTCTTGGATGAAGAGTAATCATTTGAATTCCTTCATCTTCTGCAATTTCAGCAATATCTCGAAAAAGATATTGGCTCGCATTAGTGACTCCAGAACGAATCTTTAAAGTCACAGGTTTTTTTACAGCATTAACAAGAGTACTGAAAATTTGTTGAGTCAGATTGACTTCTTGTAAAAGAGCACCACCTGCCATTTGTTGAGTGATGTGAGGTGCAGGACAGCCCATATTGTAATCAATAATATCAAAATATGGTTCTACAATTTTTGCAGCTTTTTCTAACGCTACAAGATCAGAACCAAATAATTGAACTGATAGAGGACGTTCTTCTTCAGAATATTCAATGAACTCCTGAATAGTTTGCATGTTTTCTTTGAGTTGTTTTTCTTTTGCTATAATGCTATGAATACTAGTAAATTCAGTTACGACTAACCCAGCTCCCATTTGCTTGCATTGTAATCTTAATGCAGGATCACTTACTCCTGCCATAGGAGCTAGAAATGCTTGAGTTGAGAATTTTGGGAGCATGAAATAACTTTACTTGATGAATATATTTACCATTTTAAGATATCTGTATTAATTTTAGTTATCAGGACAGCCGTCTGAATCTCTGTCACCATCATAGTCCTCAGGATCTAAAGGACACAGATCTAGATCATTAATTATTCCATCAAGATCATCATCATGAACAAATCTCTGTTGTTCAGGAGCAATGTCTGGGCAGCCGTCCCAATCTTGATATTTATTCCATGTTTCAGGTTGATTTGGACAAGAATCAATTCCGTCATGATATCCATCACCATCTGAATCTATTTTTGTTGGGGTTGTTGATTGAGCAGCTAAAACATCAGGACATCCATCCCAATCCAAGTATCCATTAAAGTTCTCCTGCTCATCAATACATGCATCTTTTCTATCATCTATTCCATCACCATCAGTATCTGGGAAAGCAAATGATGAAACACTTGAACCAGTAGCATCAGGACATCCATCCTCATCTTGATAATGGTTGTAAGTTTCAGGCTCTAGCGGACATGCATCAGACAAATCAATAATTCCATCCCTATCAGAATCAAGAGTTGAATGATGGGTATCTGGGCAACCGTCTTTGTCTTTGAATCCATTGAAGGTTTCTGGTTGGTTAGGACAAGAATCTATGTTGTCAACAATTCCATCACCGTCTGAATCAGCTGTTGGTTTATTATCAGAAATTAAATCAGGGCAACCGTCTGAGTCTTGGAAGCGATTGTAAGTTTCTCTAGATTGAGGGCATTGATCAATGTTATCAGGAATTCCATCTCTATCAGAATCTCCAAAGGAATCATAAGCTAAAGTATCTGGACAACCGTCTTCATCTTGGAATTGATTATATCTTTCTCCAATTGTCGGACATTGATCAAATATGTCAGGTATACCATCATAATCAATATCAGATAATGCGGATTTTGATATTCCAGGAACATCGGGACAACCGTCTTTGTCTAGATAATCATTATAATTTTCAGGTTCATTAATGCATGCATCCCATCTATCATCTATTCCATCACCATCAGTATCTGGGAAAATATAAGATGAAACGATAGAAGTAGTTGTATCAGGACAGCCGTCACCATCTTTGAAAAAATTATAAGTTTCAGGTTCTAGTGGACAAGCATCTAAAGTATTTGGGATACCATCCATATCAGAATCAAGTGTAGAATTTACATTATCTGGGCACCCGTCTGAATCCAGAACTCCGTTGTAAGTTTCAGGTTGGTTAGGACAATGATCTAAATTATCAACAATTCCATCGCCATCAGAATCATAAGTAGAAGCATTATCCCCAATAAAGTCAGGACAGCCGTCTTCATCTTGGAATTTATTGTAAGTTTCTTTGTTATATGGACAAGCATCAAATTCATTTAAAATTCCATCACGGTCAGTGTCACCAGATACAGAATATTCAACTTCATCAGGACAGCCGTCTTCATCTTGAAAGTTATTAAAATTTTCACGGTCAAAAGGACACATATCGACAGAGTCAAGAATACTATCATAGTCAGAATCAATTAATCCATTGGCTGATGCACCAAGTACATCAAAACAGCCGTCCCAATCAAGGTAACCATTATAGTTTTCAGGTTGGTTTAAGCATTGATCCCATCTATCATCAATTCCATCACCATCAGTATCTGGGAAATTATATGGTGAATACACATCATCTACAGCATCTGGACAACCGTCTTCATCTTGGAAAAAATTGTATGTTTCAGATTCTAGGATACATTGATCTATTGAATCAGAAATTCCATCTCTATCAGAATCTCTTAAACTAGAAGCATCATCTGGACAACCGTCTTTATCATCAATTCCATTGAATGTTTCAGGTTGGTTAGGACAAGAATCCATGTAATCTGGGTAACCGTCATTATCAGTATCAGCTATCACTTTTCCAGAATCTGGTGCCAAGTCAGGACAACCGTCTTCATCTTGGAACCTATTGTAAGTTTCTTTGACAGTTGGACAACCGTCAATATGATCTTGAATTCCATCATAGTCAACATCATACCATGGAACAAAGTCAGCTGGGCATCCGTCTATGTTATTACCATATTGTGGATCATAATCCTCTTTAAGATTAGGACAAAAATCAATAGAGTTTGGAACTCCATCACCATCAGTATCAATTTGCTCATTTGCATAAACACTACCTGGCAACATCCCAATTGTAGAAGTAAGTAAAAGTAAAAATCCTAAAATAAACTGTTTTTCCATTCTATGACTCCGCTATTATCAAGTATTTATTAAGTCTCGCGTTAAATACATTCTTTTCAGAAATTAAAAATTAAAGAAACAGGTCTATGGATCTGGACATCCATCTTCATCTCTGTCACCATCATAATCCTCAGGATCTTTGGGACATAGATCAAGATCATTAATTATTCCATCAAGATCATCATCATGAACAAATCTCTGTTGTTCAGGAGCAATGTCTGGGCAACCGTCCCAATCTAGATATTTGTTCCATGTTTCAGGCTTGTTTGGACAAGAATCAAGTACATCTGGGTAACCGTCACGATCTGAATCAGCATATACAGGTGTTGTTGATTCAGCACCAGGAACATCTGGGCAACCGTCTTTGTCTAGATAATCATTATAGTTTTCAGGTTCATCAATGCATGCGTCCCATCTGTCTTCAATTCCATCACCATCAGTATCTGGGAATTGGTATTGTAGAGTTGTTGAATCAGCAGTATCTGGGCAACCGTCCCAATCTTGGAATTTATTGTAAGTTTCGGGTTGGTTAGGACAATCATCGAAGATATTTGCAATTCCATCCATATCAGAATCTAATGAAGAGTTAAGTCTGTCTGGGCAACCGTCTTTGTCTTGGAATCCATTGTAAGTTTCGGGTTGGTTAGGACAAGAATCTAGGTTATCAATAATTCCATCACCGTCAGTATCAAATGCAAATTTGTTGTCTGCTACATAATCAGGACAACCGTCTTCATCTTGGAATTTATTGTAAGTTTCTTTAGCAAATGGGCATTGATCTAAATCATCATAGATACCATCAAAGTCAGCATCAGCTACTGTTTGGAAATCAACACTGTCTGGGCAACCGTCTTCATCTTGGAATTTATTATATCGCTCAGCAATTGTAGGACATTCATCCAGATGATCTGCTATTCCATCATAATCAGCATCAAGCATATCACCAGCAGTTGTTCCTTTGATGTCTGGGCATCCATCCCAATCTAAATAATCGTTAAAGTTCTCTGGCTCATCAATACATGAATCCCATCTGTCTTCAATTCCATCACCATCAGTATCTGGGAATTGGTATTGTAGAATTGTCGAATCAGCAGTATCTGGGCAACCGTCCCAATCTTGGAATTTATTGTAAGTTTCAGGTTGGTTAGGACAATCATCATAGACATCTAGTATTCCATCCATATCAGAATCTAATTTAGGATCAAAACTGTCTGGGCATCCATCTGAATCTTGGAATTTATTGTAGACTTCAGGTTGGTTAGGACAAGAATCTAGGTTATCAATAATTCCATCACCATCAGTATCAAATGCAAATTTGTTGTCTGCTACATAATCAGGACAACCGTCTTCATCTTGGAATTTATTGTAAGTTTCAGGACTAAATGGGCACAAATCATTTTGATCTAGGATTCCGTCACCATCTACATCACCAACTGTTTTGTAAATAATAACATCAGGACATCCATCACTATCTTCAAATTTATTATAATTTTCACGGTCTAATGGGCATTGATCCTTATCATCTGGAATGCCATCATAATCAGCATCAGGTGCCTCCAAAGACAATGCACCAGGTATGTCAGGACAACCATCCCAATCTAAATAATCATTAAAGTTCTCTGGCTCATCAATACAGGAATCCCATCTATCAATAATTCCATCACCATCGGTATCTGGGAATTGATATTGTAGAGTAACAGAATCGGCAATATCTGGGCAACCGTCCCAATCTTGGAATCTATTGTAGTTTTCTTGCTCAAGTGGACATTCATCTAATGAATCAGAAATACCATCTCTATCAGAATCCCTTATTGTTTGATAATTTTCAGGACAACCGTCCTTATCATCAATTCCATTGAAAGTTTCAGGTTGGTTAGGACATAAATCCATATAATCTGGATAACCATCATTATCAGTATCAGCTATTTTTTGTTCAGCATAGATAGATAAATCAGGACAACCGTCATCATCTTGGATTCTGTTGTAAGTTTCTTTCACAGTAGGACAATCATCAATGTGATCTTCTATTCCATCCATATCAGCATCATACCATGGAACAAAATCAGCAGGGCATCCGTCTATGTTATTACCATATTGTGGATCATAATCCTCTTTAAGATTAGGACATTGATCTAAATTATTTGGAACACCATCTCCATCAGTATCAATTTCTGAAGCAGCAGAAATACCACTGGGTAACATACCAATGGTTGATGTTAGTAAAATCAAAAAGCCTAAAAGAAATTGTTTATTCATCTTTAGCACCTATTGGTCAGGGCATCCATCAGAATCAGTATCACCATCATAATCTTCAGGTTCCAAAGGACAGAAATCATAGTCATTTGGAATTCCATCCAAGTCAGAATCATGCTTGAATCTTGATTGTTCAGGAGCAATATCTGGGCAACCGTCACTATCTAAATACTTGTTCCATGTTTCAGGTTCGTTTGGACACATATCATTATCATCAAATATTCTATCACCATCAGTATCAATTCTTAGATTTCCAATTGGTAATGTATCAGGACAACCGTCATAATCAACATAATTATTCCAAACTTCATTTTGTTTTGGACACAAATCCATTACATCAGGTACACCATCACCATCAGTATCAGGTTGGGTATCATCAACGTCTGGACAGCCGTCTTCATCTTGGAATCCATTGTAATTTTCAGCTACCAGTGGACAATCATCATAGACATCATTGATACCATCATTATCAGTATCAACTACAAATGATTTTGAGACAGTATCTGGGCAACCGTCATCATCTTGGAATTTATTGTAAGTTTCTTTAGCAGTTGGACATGCATCAATTGCGTCTGGAATACCATCTAGATCTCGGTCATTCTTTCCAATGTAATTATCAGGACATCCGTCTCTATCAAGAATTCCATTATAGGTTTCTGGTTGGTTAGGACAATGATCATTGTAATCATTTATACCGTCACCATCAGTATCTGGAACTCCTTTGTTATCTGCAACAAAATCAGGGCATCCGTCTAAGTCTTGGAATTTATTGTAAGTTTCAGGAGCTAATGGACATTGATCCTTATCATCTGCTATTCCATCATAATCAGAATCTAAAGTAGTGATATAATCAGGGTAATCAGGGCAGCCATCTTCATCTTGGAATCCATTGTATCGTTCTCTATCAAGTGGACATTGATCTACTGAATCTAAAATACCATCAAAGTCAGAATCTGCTTCTGATGGATTATCAGGACAACCGTCATGATCTTGGAATCTATTCCAAGTTTCAGGTGATGTTGGACACTTGTCTAAATCATCTCTAATTCCATCCCCATCTGAATCTAATACTGCAACATCAGGACAACCGTCTAAGTCATGATATCCATTTACAGTTTCAGGTTGAAGTGGACATTTATCAGTCAAATCAGAAATTCCGTCTCTATCAAAGTCAAAGTTGCCTAATCCAGAAACACTGTCAGGACAACCGTCTTCATCTTGGAATCCGTTGTAAGTTTCTTTTGCGGTTGGACATTTGTCTACACCATCTGCAACACCATCTCTATCTCTGTCTTGTGTAGATAGTGTATCAGGACAACCGTCTCTATCAAATACACCATTGAAAGTTTCTGGTTGGTTAGGACAAAGATCAACATAGTCATTTATGCCATCACCGTCAGTGTCTGGCATTCCTTTGTTAACACCAACAAAGTCAGGACAGCCGTCATTGTCTTGGAATCTATTGTAAGTCTCTTTAACGTCAGGGCATTGATCAATGCTATTAGGAATTCCATCAAGATCAGAATCTACATCACTTGAATAAGGAGGAATATCTGGACATCCATCTTCATCTTGGAATCCGTTGTATCGTTCTGGTTCTAATGGACAAACATCATCAATATCTTTTATTCTATCACCATCTGCATCATTTAGAACTCCATCAAGTGCAGGAGCCGAATCAGGGCAACCATCATAATCTGCAAATCTATTGAAAGTTTCTGGTTGGTTAGGACAAATATCAAACTTGTCTGCAATTCCGTCACCATCTTTATCATTAAAGGTAGTATCTAAAACAACATCAGGGCAACCATCTGTGTCTCTATACCCGTTATACACTTCAGGTTCTTTTGGACATAAATCAACTTTATCTTGTAAACCATCATTATCAGTATCAATAAAAGTAAAATCATTTACAGAATCAGGGCAACCATCTTCATCCTGGAATCTATTGTAAGTCTCAGCACTTAGAGGACATTTGTCAGCTGCATCTGGAACTCCATCTCTATCTCTATCACCCTTACCAAAATCATCAGGACATCCATCAGTATCTAAGATACCATTGAAAGTTTCTGGTTGGTTAGGACAATTATCAATAGTATCAACAATGCCATCACCGTCAGAATCAGGTAAACCACCAGGTCCTCCACTTGGGGATAAATCTGGGCAACCATCTTCATCTTGGAATTTATTGTATCTTTCTTTAAGAGTTGGACATTGATCAAGATGATCTTCTATTCCATCAAAGTCTTCATCATACCATGGAACAAAATTTGATGGACAACCGTCAATTGTACCTTCATAATCTTCTTTCAGATTAGGACAAGCATCAATTGAATCATCAACGCCATCTTTATCCAAGTCATCATCAGCAAAAGCTGGACTGATAGGCATGCTGGTTAATGTAGTTACAAGCAACAATAGGAACGGTAAAATGTGTATTTTTTTCAATGCCTAAAATTACCCAGAGGATCCAGTAATTAAACCTCACTCTGAAATCGGCTCAGATTTTTAATAATTTTGGAAATATTTTCCATCTTGGAGAAAAACTCGATCAATTTAAGTAAACCAGAACAAGATTTGGAATAATGAGTTGTTCAGGCGAAGTAGTAGAAGCAGATGATCCATTAATTCAGATAAAGCCTGCAATCTCTGCTCAATTAAAAAAAGCAAAGTATGGTGTTGCTGATCATTCTACAGTAGAATTATGTCATTGGACAAAAAAATCATTCAAACATGAAGGAAGTTGTTACAAACACAAATTTTATGGAATTTCAACTCACAGATGCATGGAGTTTTCTCCAGCTGGTATGCATTGTGAGAATCGTTGTGTATATTGCTGGAGACCCATGGAATTTTATGATTCAATGAAAATGGAACCAGAACAAGTTGCAGAACCAAAAGAGATCTTGACAAAATTAATGGCTGAAAGAAAAAAACTGATCAATGGATATTATGGAGATTCAAGAAATGATAAACAGAGATTAGATGAATCATTACTACCAAGTCATTACGCAATTTCTTTATCTGGTGAACCAACAATGTATCCAAAATTACCAGAATTAATTAAATATCTAAATTCGTTAGAGGCAACAAAATCAATTTTCCTTGTAACAAATGGACAAGAGCCAGATATGATTCAAAAATTACAAGATGAAGATGCACTACCTACCCAATTGTATTTGTCTACAAACGCTGCAGATTATGAATCATTTATCAGAATTAACAAGCCAAAATATGATGATTCATGGGAAAGATGGAATAGAACTTTGGATATGTTAAAGGATCTAAATACAAGAACAGTACTTAGAGTCACATTAATCAGAAATTATAACGACCAAAAAGAAGTTATTCCAGCTTTTGCTGAAATGTTTAGAAAAGCAAGTCCTCATTTTATTGAATTGAAATCATACATGCACATTGGCCGTTCTACAAATAGATTGGAGCATGCAAACATGTTAGAAATGGAAGAAGTGAGAAAATTTAGTGAGGAAATTGCAAAACAAAGTAAGATATTTTCAATAATGGATGAAAGTATAGTATCAAGAATTTCTATTTTACAAAATAATGAACGATATATTGATCGTTTTATTCCTACTTATGCAAATACCAATTAGAAAATTTTTTCAAAGCTTTGTATCTGTGAGATAATTTATTTTTCTCATTAATTTCAGCAAACGTTTTTTGTGAATTTTTTGGAATAAAAATCGGATCATACCCCCAACCTTTCCCTTTTTGGAATTTAGATATCATTCCATCTAGTTTTGCAGTAAACGATTGGAAATTTGTTTTATCACAATATGTAATAATTGAAACAAATTTTGCTTTTCTGTTATTTTTTAACAAATTAAGAATTCCATCATTGCCAATAGTTTTGAAAACGTATGATGAATAAGGTCCAGGAAAACCAGACAATGAATTGATGAATAATCCATCATCTTCAATAATTACAGGTTTTTTAAATTTAGAAAATGCATCTTTTGCTTTTCTCATTGCTATCTCATCAAGAGAATTTGATTGAATTTCTTCCAACTCTGATTTTAGAAAACCAAGTTTGATTCCAAAAGTTTCTAGAATGCTTTTGGCTTCTACATACTTGTGATTATTTGAAGATACAAAGAATAGATCAAACGACTTCTGCATATCTACCACGACTTTCTATCTCTGCAACCAATTTAGCAATTTTTGTATGATATGAGTCACCTACTACAGATTTGTAACCTAGAAGAAAATTTTTCCAAGCATTTTTCATAATTTTAGCATGAGCGCTGTTAAGGATTTCTTTGATTAGTCTCAAATCAACTGCATGATCTTCAGGTTTTATTGAATTTTGAGACAATCCAAAATCAATGACATAGACCAGATTTTTGAATAGAATAAAGTTCGAAGTTGTCAAGTCACCATGCATGATACCGTTTTGATGTAATTTCCCAACCAGATTTCCAATTTCTTTTGAGAATTTAATAATTTTAGATTCAGATAAATCATGAACTGGTGTTCCAGGAATTTCTTGCATTATGATATATGATTTTTTTAAATTTACAAAATAAACTAATGGTGTAGGTATTCCAAATGTTCGAGCATTAGATATCATTTGAGATTCTTTAATAGTTCTTTGTTTACGTATTTTTGCATCAAGTGAGGGGTTACGATAATTTTTTACTTTTCGAATTTTTAATATTGCTTTAGAGTTTTGCCACATAGTTTGGTAGATATCAGCTTCTGCACCTTTTTTGATTAATTTCATTAACGTTATATCCTGAGGAATTCAATAAAAATTAATCATGGAAAAAGGGGAAAATAAAATAAAACAAGAGGATTGTGGTGAAGATAATTTAGGAGCTGGAATTCTAACATTAACAAATAAGAGATTAGCATTTGACAAAACTAATGCGAGAATTATGGATTTTTCAAAACATTTTGGGGATACCATATTAGATATCAAATTAGATGATGTCATCAAAGTATGGAAAGAGGGATTACTAATGAAAAAAGTATGTTTTACTGCAAAAACAAATGAGGGTGAACAAACTTACAAGTTTGGAGTTTTTAATACAAAAGATTGGACTAAAACTATTGAAAAACAAATAGCTGAATACAAAAATCAATAATTAACTTTGACAGTATCTAATCTCCAAGATTGAGTTACAAAGGTATCTTTTAGAGATGATCCTGATTTTACTTGAGATTCTAAAAGTCCAGTCCAACAAATTTGACTACCACAATCACCTGCATAACGTAATGGTACTACAAAAAATTTGCAATTGTGACGTTTGCAAACATCTTTGAGCATTTCAGACAATCTTTTGTTTGCTGCAACTCCTCCTACTATCATTAATTCTCTTTTTTGAGTAAATGATAATGCACGTTCAACAGCTTCGCTAATCATTGCAAAAGCAGTTTCTTGAAGAGAATAACATGCATCGATTTTACTTTTTTTAGCAACAGCTTTTGTAGCAGATAATAGTCCTGAAAAAGAGACATCATTTCCTTTTACAGAATATGGAAGGGTAACATAGTTTGATGATGTAGATGCCAACTCTTCAATATTTTTTCCACAGGGTGAAGGAAATCCAATGGATCTTCCAAATTGATCAAGAAGCTGACCAAGTGTAATATCAAGAGTTTCACCGAAAACTCTCCATTGTTTATTTAGAAATGCCAAAAGCATCGTATGTCCCCCAGATACCAAAAGTACCAATGGATTTGATGCGCCAGTAAGTAATTTTCCTAATTCAATGTGTCCTATTGCATGATTTACAGGATAAATTGGAATTTTATAAAATGAAGACAAAGATCTTGCAACTACAGCACCTACACGTAAGCATGGACCCAATCCAGGTCCTGCAGCATAAGAAATAATATCCAAATCTCTGATGGATGAGTTTGCTTCTTTTAGGCATTCAGATAATACAGAAGAGCTGTGTTCTATGTGATGGCGTGATGCCTCTCGGGGATGAATGCCCTCCCCATCTGCTGGCCGATAAATTTTTCTAACATCTGAAAGAATTTTCCCCTTTTTTCCTTTTTTTTCAATTATTGCACAGGAAAAAGTATGTGCAGTACTTTCAATTCCTAAACCTAGCATATTATCCACGACTTAATGTTGATACAATTTTGATGACATCGCCATTTTTTAGTTTTTGATCACCGCTGATTCTTTGCTTTGTTTTACAATCAATTGCATGCAAGAATCCTTTTGCAATATCTGCATGAATTAAACTCGCCAAATCCTTTGCAGTAGAATCTAGAGGAAGTAATTTAGTATCAGGTAAAACCACACCATCTTTGTTGGTTAGTTTGGTCTCGTCTTCAACGGGATATACAACGATGAATTTTAAAGAATCAAAAACTGCAGTATTTAGAATTTTTTGTATTCCAGTGGATTGGATTTTAGAAAAAACGGACTTTACTAAATCTAGTGCTTTTTGCTGAGCAGGCGGAATTTCTTTTCCATCAGGAATAGTAAAACCTGTATCACCTGAAGAATAATTTACAATTCCAGATTTTGATGCCTTTCGCAATAATAATTCAGTCTCAGCACTACAAGGAATAACACAGTCAGATATTTTATCAATAATACTAAGATCAGTGCATAGATCTGCTTTATTTGCAGCAATAATCATAGGTTTTGTATTTTTTCTTAACTCTTTGACAAAGGTTTGGATATCGGAATCTTTCCATTCCTTTGGATTTCTAGCCATTAGGCCAAGTTTTTGTAACACTTCCTGTACTTGAAAATCTTTAATTCCTAAACCAGTGAATCGCTTTGCAATACCGTCTGTAAGTTTTGCTCTTTTTTGATCTATTTCTCGAGTAATCTTATCCCATTCTCTTTTTAGAATATCTGCAAACCATTGATCAAATTCATCTTGAACAAATTCTACATCCTCTAAAGGATCATGAGTTCCAACTGGAACTGGTTGTCCTTGAATGTCAGTAGTACCTGCAATATCAACTACATGAATCAAAACTTCAGCTTGTCTGGCATCATCAAGGAATTGATTTCCCAATCCTTTTCCTTCATGAGCTCCTGGAACTAATCCTGCAACATCTATTAGCTTTACAGGTATAAGACGAGTTCCACTCACACAATAATCATTCTCATGTTTAATGCCAAAATGTTTGCAGGCACAATCAGCTTTGACATATGCCACACCAACATTTGGTTCAATAGTTGTAAAGGGAAAATTGCCTGATGCTACAGGAGTTTGAGTTGCTGCAGAGAAAAATGTGGATTTTCCAACATTTGCTTTACCTAATAAACCAATTTGCAATATTGACAAAAACTCAATTCTACTTATTAGTATTGCAGAAATCGTTTAATCTGGTTCGTGATGATTTTATAACATGTCAATAGTCATTACAGGAAATCCAGGTGTAGGAAAACATACGGTTGCAGAAAAAATTGCTCATAGATTAGGATTGCCCATTATTGATATTAATAAAATTGCAAAGGAGTCAGGATTATTTGAAGAAAATAAAGATGTTAATGATATTGATACTGAGAAGCTAAAAAAAATACTTGTGGGAAAAATTTCTGATAACTTTTTGATTGTAGGACATTTAGCACCATATGTTTTAGATAAAAGCCAAGTAAAGATAGTGATTGTTTTAAGAAGGAGTCCATATGATTTGATTACAGTATACAAAAATCGAAAATATTCAGATAAAAAAATTAAAGACAATACAGGCAGTGAAATATTAGGAATTATTGCACATGATGCAATTAATAGATTCGAGGAAAAGACAGTTCAGATTGATATGACAGGGAAAACCATTGAAGAAAATGAAGAAAATGTCATCTCCATAATTTCTACTAACAAAAGAAATGAAAATGTGGATTGGCTTGATTTAGTTACAAAAAATAATGATTTACAAAAATTTTTTTCTGATTGATTAAATAACGCCTTTAAGACTGTAAAATTAATTGTTTGAAATATCTAAAACCGATTTAGCTGGAAGAATTGGGACTATTTATACAAATCATGGGAAAATTGAGACGCCGGCTTATGTCCCTGTAATTCACCCAGTAAAACAGACTATTCCATCAAAAAAAATCCGTGAGATTGGTTTTGATTTAGTTATTACAAATGCATACATTACAAGAAACAATTATGGCGATGACGCCATAAAGAAAGGAATTCATGAGATAATAGATTTTGATGGGGCAATAATGACTGACTCTGGCGGATATCAGGTTTTAGAATATGGCGATGTCAAAGTCACACCGCCAGAAATGGCAAAATTTGAAAAAGGAATCCTGACAGATTTTGCAATTCCACTTGATAAGCCAACAGGATATGGAATGCCAATTAAAAAAGCAGAAGCATATGTCAAACATACTCTTGAAGTCTCACAGCAAACACTTGAGACTAGTGAAAAGAATGGTCAGATTTGGATTGGTCCAATTCAAGGAGGAGAACATTTTGAACTTGTTGCAAAATCTACAAAGAGTTTAGTTAAGATTGGTTTTCAAATGCTCGCTTTAGGAAGTCCTGTTGAGTTTATGGAGTCATATGAATATAGATTATTAGCCCAGATGATTGTTGCTGCAAAAAAACAGATGCCCCATTCAATACCTTTACATCTTTTTGGTGCAGGTCATCCTCTAACAATCCCATTTGCCATAGCATTGGGTTGTGATACGTTTGATTCAGCCTCATACATGCTATATGCTAAAAAATCAAGATACATTACTGATGATGGAACCAGGTATTTGTCAGACATCACAGTATTTCCTTGCAATTGCGAAATCTGTTCAAAATATTCACCAGATGAATTACGCCGTCTTGATGAAGTTCAGAGAACAAATGAATTAGCAATACACAATCTGCATGCAATCAAACTTGAAGTTGATAGAGTAAAGCAGACAATCTATGAGGGCAGGTTATGGGAATATGTAATTAAGAAAGCAAGGGCACATCCTAAATTATTTGAGATGATTGAGGTAATGATTGAAAACTCTGATTTTCTGGGTTTAGGTACACCAAAATTCAAAGAAAAAGCCATTTTCTTATTCTCTAAAGAGGATCAGCATCGTCCAGAAGTTCAATCATACCATGGAATAGTTAGAAAATTCAAATCAAAGAAAAAAAAGATGATCATTACAAAAGAATCCAGTACAAAACCAGGTTATTTATCAAATCAATATTTGGGATTAAAAAGAAAATTCAAAGAATTTGATTCATTTCAAGTATGTCAGTACAATCCCGTTTTGGGATTAATTCCAATTGAGATTTCAGATATATTTCCAGCAGCTCACCATGAAACTGCAAGAATTGATTTTCAACCAAATGAATTCCCCGTATTTGAAAAGACATGGAATGAGTTTTTTGCAAACAACAAGTTTTCAGAAATTCATTATGACAAAAAAGATAATTTCCTAAAACATTTTGTAAAAACAATTCCAAAAGAAATCAAGCGAAAATCAATTGCTTAATTAAAAATAAGAAAAAAGAATGTGCTAAAAGATTCAGCTTATAGTGCTGCGTCTTCTGCCCAACCTTTGATGAAGATACCGTTTTTGTGAAGAGGTACTGGTTGTCCAGCAGTGTAATTCATTGGTCTCATCCAAAAGATTGATTTTGTTGGGCATACACCGATGCATGCACCATCAGAAATACATCTTTCTGGATAAAATACAAATGCTTTACCTCTCTTCCAGCCTTCAACAGGTTTTACTCTAAGGACATCTGGACCAAGAGTTGTACAGATTTCTACACATAGTGCACATCCGATACATCTTTGTTCATCAATGTCTGGAAGTATTGCTATTGGCATTACAAAGATTAGATTGCTTAGTCACTATTTAAACCATGATCGAAATTCATAACTCTGTTATGAAAAAGATCGACTCAAAAAATATGCGCAGAATTTAGATTCAAAAATTGAAAAAACAAAAAGATAACGTGTTTTACACGTTTATTTTCTCATTGCGTCTATTTGACCAGAGGTTACCCAGTCAAGTAGTTCAGCTGAAGATGGATTAAGGTCTGCTTTCTGATTCATCAGATTGTTTACCCAAATCCAGTTAAGTTGGTTTAGGAGTGGTTTGTTTGCTTCGTCACCAGCACGTGTTTTAGCGACGACGGCTTGATCTTGTTGTCCTAACCATTCTTGGAAGCTTCTTCCCATGAGGATCGAATCTTAGCTTACACTAATTAAAGCTTGTGTAGATTCCATGATAGACATAATGATCGGGTAATCTCTAAGAAGGTTTTAACGTCGATAAAAAATCATCATAATTCTTGAATGTAAAAATTTTGGGAGCTGCAAACGAAGTTGGCAGATCGGGCTTTTTAGTTAATTGTAATGGAACAAATCTCTTGCTAGATTATGGGGTATTATTTGGTAGAAGAGGATCACCCCCACAATACCCCCTTCATGTAAAACCCAAAGATTTGGATGCCATAATTATCACTCATGCTCATTTGGATCATTCAGGAAATGTACCATCATTGTTTGTAAGTGGGAATACAGATGTTTATGCCACTCCACCAACATTTGATTTATCAAAATTACTAATTGAAGATATGCTAAAAATTGAAAAAAATTCACATCCATTTGACTTACCTGAAGTAAACAATATGATGAAAAATGCAAAAGAAATTGGATTTAGACAAAAAATAACTAAAGGAAATGCAACTTTTGAGTTAAGAGAATCAGGTCATGTTATTGGTGGAAGCACAGTTTTAGTAGAATCAGAGAAAAAACGACTCTTTTACACAGGTGATATCAAGACTCACGGTTCAAGAATGCTTCGAGAGATGGATTTAGACATTGGAGAAATTGATTTGCTAATTACTGAGAGCACATATGCCAAAAATGAGCAAAAACCTAGAAAAGAATCAGAAGCAGAATTAATTGAATTTGCAAATGAAGTAATGGATAGAAAAGGAATATTATTTATCCCATCATTTTCAGTTGAGCGCTCTCAAGAGATTGCATGTGTTTTAAGAAGTGCAAATTTCAAACACAAAATCATTATGGATGGAATGGCATTAAAGGTAAATGAGATAATGTTTAGACATCCAGATTATCTAAGAGATCCAAAAATATTTTCAGATGCAATAAAGAGTGCAACTGCAATTACAGAACATGCAGATAGAAAACGTGCAATGGAAGAACCATGTGTTGTAATATCACCAGCAGGTATGTTGGTTGGAGGAAACGCAGTTTATTATTTGCAACAGTTATCTTTTGATAGTAAAAATGGAATAGCTCTTGTTTCTTATCAAGGAGAAGGAACACCGGGTAGAAAATTACTAGACACCGGAAAAGTATCAACTAGAGGAAGAGATCTAAATGTAGAGGCTGAAGTCAAACAATTTGAATTTTCAGGGCATGCAGATAAAAAAGAATTATTTGATATGATCAAAAAAATTAAGGGAAATCCCAAAGTATTGACTGTGCATGGCGATACTGAATCATGTGATATGTTTGCCCAAGAGATTCATGAGAAATTTGGTTTAGAGGCATATTCACCTGCAGTTAATGACGAAATAACCGTCTAAAATGCAAAAAAAATACGCAATAAATGTTGAAAATTCTATTCATAGTGGACAAGTATTTCTTTGGAAAAAAATTGATAATTTTTGGTATGGGGTAAATGGCGGGGATATTCTACGCATTGATAAAGATGGCAATGTAAAATCTTTTCAAAATTCAAAAGTAGACTTTTTGAGGAAAAATGATAATTTAGATGACATAATAAAATCAATTTCAAAAGATAAAACAGTAAGAAAAGCTGTAAAGCAATATCCAGGATTAAGGATTCTCAGACAAGATCCTTTCCAATGTTTGATTTCCTTTATTGTCTCGTCAAACTCTAACATCCAAAAAATCAAAATGAGTTTAGAAAAATTATCAAAAAAGTTTGGAATCCGAGTAGAATATGGCAATGAGGAGTTTTATTTATTTCCTAAAGCAGAAAAACTTGCCAAAGCGTCAATTGATGAAATAAATAATTGTGGTGTGGGGTATAGAGCTAAATTTATCAAAGAAGCATCAAAAATGATCGTAGAAGAAAAAATTAATTTTAAAGGTTTGGAGAATCGTAATTATCAAGAAACTAAAGAAATTATTCGAACGATTCCAGGTGTTGGAAACAAAGTTGCAGATTGTGTAATGTTGTTTTCATTGGAAAAATTAGAATCATTTCCATTGGATAGATGGATGATCAGGATTTTAGAAAAATACTATTCAAATGAATTTCAAATCAACACCAAAACAATTACAGAAAAACAATATGAGTATTTACATCAAAAAATTGTAAATCATTTCGGTCCATATGCAGGCTATTCACAACAATTTCTCTTTAAAATGGAAAGAGAGAATTTTCAAAAAAAGTGGCTGTAAACCCTTAAAATGGCAATTAATTTCTAGGTTTTTGGGCCTATAGCTCAGCATGGATAGAGTGTTGGACTTCTAATCCAATGGTCAAGGGATCGAAGCCCTTTGGGCCCATTTAACAAAATTATTTATTCTAATTCGGATGTGATGTTTTGTGAAAGATATAGAATTCGAACTTGATTCAACTAATATTCATCCCAATTCCGAAATTAAAGGAACGATTTTAGTTTCATATCCAGGAAGATATGACGGAGTTGTAATTAACACACAGATTTTAGACTCTAATGAGCACATTGTTTACAAATCATACAATGGCAAAAACATATCACAAAATGTTTCCAGATTATTTATCAACAAAGATGTAATGCCAGAAGATAAAGCAGAATTTACAGCAATAATAAAATTCGAGCCAAAACAAGAACATGAAGTAAAATTTAGAGCGTCAATTATTGAGCAACACAAAGAAATTGAAAGTCAGATAATTTTTGCAAAATATTCTATCTAGAATCTACTCTTCTCCACTATCACTGAACCGGTCATCCATGGATGAGGTTGACAGTGATAATGAACTTCTTGTGGTTCAGTAAAGAGGAATTCATATGTATCACCGGGTTTGAGAACACCTTCAGACCCAAAATCACCACTATAACTATCAGAATGTCTATGATCAGGTGTTACAGTATGTGCAGTATCATCATTATTTTCCCATACTACAAGATTGTTTATAGTAAGTAGAGCATTTGCTTTATTGGGAACATAGTTTTGATTTCCTTCAATTACAGCACCAGGTACAATTTCAATGAGTAAACTTTTTTCAGGATTCAAGATATGCTCGTCAACTGATGGCTTTGCCAAAGATTCTGGAAGATAGAATGAAGTGTAAAAGACAAAAGTTCCAGACATACCAATGATGAGTGCAATTAATCCTATTCCATATGCATGACTAGATGTAGGAGTGCTCATAATTTTTTTACCTCTCCCAAGTTCTTATAAAGTTTCTTTAGAATTATTTCAATCATGGTTTTGGAAGGTCTCCAGAACCAAGATTTTGATTGTTATTTGCACCAACTCCTAAATCTGCTTGAGTCTTGGGTGTTGGAACCTCAGGTGCTAATTCTTTTGGTTCAGGTTTTCCTTCTGGTGCAGAATCACCTTCAGGAAGTTTGCTTTGTTCAACAGATGCTTCAGGTTCTGCAAGTTTTGGTTTTTCATCTTGAATAGGAGTAGGTGCTGGTGGGGGTGCATTCTTTTCTTGACTTAGTGCATATCTGTAGATATGGAAGAAGGCGGCAAATACCAACAAAACAATTCCAATAAAGAATAGTGAAATGTTCTTCATACCAATCAATGCAGCATTGTAAGCTGCAATGTTGAGGAATACTTGGAATGCCAAAAGTGCAACTAGCAACCAGTTAATCCATTTTTCAGAAAGATTAATTGTTGCAACCTTCTTTGGACCAGTACTTTTTGCAAGTTTTGATTTTCTTTCAGCCTCATTTGCAAGTTTGATCATCATATAAGTAAATCCAAATCCTAATGGCACCATCAATATCATTGTAGAGTAGAAGAATATCGGATCAATTACCAAACGCTCAACTAATGGAATTGATACATCTGGTGAGATATAGAATCCCCAGTATGTCGTAACCATGATTTGAGCAAGGCTAGTAATACCAAATGCAGTAATGATTGGTCTGTCTCTCCATGAGAATTTCTTGTATCTATCAATGAATGGTATTAGTACAAGTGATACGATAAACAATAACGGCCACAGCAATCCAGTTACAAACTTGTCATACTGAGTCCTCATGAAGGCGTAAATTCCTGTTAGATACCATTCAGGTACTGTTACACCAGGCGGTACCGTGGGTTCAAACTTGAATCCCATATCAATTGGGAAGACACCTCCAGTGATTAGAATTGCACCACCAATTGCCATTACCATTGGTACATCAAATACCAAGAATCTTGGGAAGTGAACTGCCATAAGTCCTAGCATTACAATTGGTAACAAGAAAACATGTTGTGCATAGAATCTTAATACAAAATCTGAAAAGCCACTGCCCAGCGCCGCATCACGAATTGTCGGCCCTACAACAGGGATTGATGTTGTAAGCGATGCTGCAATACTAATTGCAAGTTCTGCTCTTTCACTAAATATAACATCATATCCAGTAAATGCTTCAAGAATTGTAACAACACCAAGAATAACTCCTGTCATCCACAAAACTTCGTTTCTGATTTTGTATCTTCCACTAAAGTATTGATAATACATGTGAAGTACAGCTAAGAGTACCATTGCATTGGAGCCATGATAATGAATATTTCTTATGTGAAAACCAAATGGTACTTCATCATTGATAAATTGAACACTATCCCACGCTCTATCCAAAATCGGTTGATAGTAAAACATGAGAAGAGCTCCTGAAACTCCAAGAATAATAAATACAGTAAATGTTAGCATTCCCAAGAATCCAAATGGACTTACAAATCTTGCAGGAAATGAAAACTTGATTGCAGTAAAGATAGTTCTATCTACGCCATCCCAAAGCCAGTAAAGGAAGCCAACAGCTCCAGTTCTTCTCTCAAGCGAAACGGCCATATCCAATTACTCCATTATCATTTGCATTAAACTTTGGCGGTAAAATAAATACAAATCCGTCAGAATCAACCTCTAATGTTAATTCAGGTAAAGTATTTGATGGTGCAGCTTGCACTGATGCAGGACCCACAAAAGCTGTTCCAGTAACAGGATCATACATACTACCATGACAAGGACATTCACCTCTCTTTCGTCCCTCATCAGGCCAATATTTCCATAAACACCAAAGATGCAAACATATCATACTATATGCTCGAATAGCTTTGGAATCTTTTTTACTGCCACCTAATTCTTCAGGAAGTCTAATGAATTGCCATTTACGAAATGCTTCTGCATCAAGTGCAGCATCACCAGTTGAGGGATATGTAATTACTTCGGCGTGATTAATTGGAAAAGTATTGATATTTGCTTGAGTGCCATCAGGTAAAATTACTGGGACTTTTTCAAGAGTTGCCTGGTTAGGATTTGGCATGAAATTACCAAATGGGACAAATGGAGCAAATGCTAATCCTGTCCCTGCGGCACCCATTAACTTTAGAAAGTCTCTTCGGGATAATCCGCCAGACTTTTTGGTCCCAAGCTCTGACATTCAAGCTGACGTACTCGCCAAATTGCTTATAAACCTTGTTCAATTATTTGGGAGGTTTTTGTCTAATGATGAAAATAAACATGATTCCGATCGCAATTCCAATTACAACACCAATTGCAATGCCCATACTAAAAGATGAATCAGATTCTATAGATAAATCAGATTGAGTTTGAATTAGGGTTGGAGTTTCAGAGGTTTTCTCAAGTGTTGAATTATCATCTTTCAAATCAGGAATTATAGTTTCTGATTCATTTTTGAGGGGTTGATTGTTTGATAACATTTCTGGAGAAATATTTGTAAACTTGGCTGATAGAGTAATTGGTTCAGTTGTGGAATTCCCCCCAAACAATGTTGAATGAGTCAAAAGTGTGTAAGTACCAGTTTGATTTATTGGAACATAGATTACTGTAGAGGTATCATCTTTATTTTTTACAGGAAAAAAACCACCACCTTGACTGAAAAGAGAATTGCCCAGCCAATCAAGCGAAGGCCATTTAAGAAAATGACCAAATACACCTGAAGGAACATTTGTTTGTATTATTTTTCCTGAGGGATCCATTACAAATACTGCAAGATTTGTATTATCACTAAGCCACGATAGTTCTATTGAACCAGAGTTGATAGATTCATTTTGAATATCAAAATAATATTGTCTCCAGTCACCTGCCATGTAACGATTAACCATATCAAAGGCACCTTTGGTGTATCCATTTCCATAAAGTACATCATCACTTTGTTTTCCTTGAATCAATATTGTTGTCTCATTTTCAATTACAGGTTGTTTAATCACAAAGGATACTGGAGTATTAACAGTATGTCTGTTACTTTCAAATGTTAAAAATCCTTGATAAACACCGGTTTGCAGATCATTTGGAGTAATTAATGTGACATCAATTGTTGCAGTATCTTTTGCGGGAACAGATATTGTTTCAGATTCTGGCCAAAGCATTGCCCATTTATCTTTCTGATAATAACTTGCTGAAATTGTATAGTCCATAGAGGTAGAGTTTTGTTTTGTGTCGCCTAGCCAATATGAATATCTCGTAGGCACCGGATATACCCCAACTAATGGAACGCCTTCAAACTTTTTGTTTGGTTCTGTAACTCTCAATTCTTGAACTGTTCCCCAAGAGCCAGCTCTGTTCACCATAGATAATTCATCACTAGTAATTTTTGTGTCATTGTTATTATCAATCCAATCGTAAAGATATAACGAAGAAATTTTGAGATCGTCTGCATATACTTTAGATGTACTATTCATGAAATCTGAAAATGGAAAATTAACATTTACTATCATTAAAGATGAGTCATCAGGAATAGGATTTTTCTCATTGAAAAAATCACCAACTGTTTCATGATTGGATACATCAGATAGTTTAACATAATTTGGAATGAATGTATCTGTCTTATTCAAAATAGAATCTTGCTGTCGTAGAATTGTTTTTGCATCAAATTGATTTTTTGTGATTAATGACAAAGTTTGTGATTTTACATCAATGTTTAGTGTTTCATTGGTGGGATTTTTTATTGTAAAAGTGGTAGTTGTTCTGTCTCCAGGATTCATTTGACCTCCAAACCAACTAGTCATAGGAAGAGGAGTTGATGGAAGTTGGAATTGTTCAAATCCAATTGCAGTTGAATTAATATTTTTAAATCCAGGCTCAAGAATTTTTTTGATGTTATCATATGATTTATCGTTATACACTATGAAAACGCCCTCATTTCCATGAACATAATCTAAGGCAGATTCAACATTTACTAAACCGGAGCCCTGAGTGAAAGCATCATTTTTTAGATCAGTTGCAGTAGACATCAGGATATTTTTAATCAAAAATGGATCATATTCCTGAGATTGCTTTCTCATTTCTTCCATCAAGATTGCAGCACTTCCAGAAACTAATGGAGCTGCCATACTAGTTCCCCCAAATAATGAAAAAGATTCATCTTTGGAATCTTTTTTAATTTTAATAACATTTGATGGGGTAAAACCGTGAGCTCCAATACTCATAATGTCAGGCTTTGGATCCCCTATCGAACTAGGGCCCCTACTAGAAAAATCAACAATGTGATTATGATGAGTTGTGGTATTTCCGAATCGTGGTTGATCCTTGAATGGTCCATATCCAACAAATACATTGTTTGTTGTTGCACCCACTGAAATTCCAAATGGTGAAGCATTTGGCAAGCCAATTGTACCATACCCATGTCCAGAATTTCCTGCACTAGAAATTATTGTAATTCCAGGATAGTCATCATCTAATGAATGCGGAGTAACAAGTATACTCAGAATTAATGATAGTACATCCATTCCAGGTGACGCTTTGAATGACGGAAAGTTTGATACTCCCCAACTATTAGATATGATGTCAACTTTGGATGTTCCTGAAAACTTCCAAGAATGATCTTTATTTTCAAATCCTGCTGACCACAACCACCCATAAACCGTATCACCAAACCATAATGCCTTTACTGGTACAATCTTTGCATCAGGTGCAACTCCAATAATAGAATGTTTTTCTGTATTGTTGTAAATGTCATAGGTTTGTTGACCTCGTGAAGTAATTGATGCTGCACTAGATGTTCCATGTCCCATAAAATCAGTCATTATTCCAAAAAAGTTTCCTTCTGTATCTAATGCAGGCAATAAAGTGCCGTTAATTGCTTGTAATGTTTTATCGATATCAGTTACATTATTTTTAATTACACCATAAACATCAAGAACTTGTGCACCAAATGTCCCTGCACTATAATCATTTTTTCCATCATTGTTAGAGTCATAGACAAGAAATTCGTTACCGCTACCTAACACAATTGGTTTTTCATCAGTAAAATCAAAATCATAATTTGGTTTCTGACCAGGTTTGAGATCAAATCTAGTGTAATCATTCCATGAAGTACTAAGATCAGGAATTATTGTATCATAAACTCCAGGAGTAAATGAATCAACAACAAGAACTGGAACAACTTGAATTCTAGCTAATGGTCCTTGTAATCCACCTTGATAAATTACACCGAGATGATAAACACCACTTTTGGATTGGATGTAATTTCGATTATCTGTACCAATTTTCATGTCTTTATCTAGTATACCTTCAAAAATGGGGGATGAACCTATTTGAGGAAAAAATGAATTGTAAATTGGGATTTTAGTGCCCTTCCCACCTTGAGATAAATTTAGGAAAACCCCATCTTTAGTTACATAAGCTGATGAGGTCATATCTTGCGGAATTGGTTTGCTGTAATTTCTAATGATATTATTTTTATCAATATATGCAAAAAAAGTTGAATTTGTTAGAACTACCCCCTGTCCATCGGGATCAAGCATTATAGGATGATTAAGTTTGTCTCGTGCAACTGAATGCTGAATGTCAGGATTTGAAAAATCAACTCCAGTATCTACAATTGCAATTATTGTACCATTTCCTGATGCACCATATTTTTTTTTCACAACAGTTGAACCAGTAATCTCACCAATTCTAGAAGAGTCTGTTATTACATCATCAGATAAATGGAAATCCAATTTAGAATCCTCAATTACATGGAAACCCTGAGAAATAAGATTAGAAGCTGATTGTTCAGAAAGAATCGAGACATAAAAAAATCCAGAATCGGACTGAATTCCATAGATTGAATTATTTTTTAAAAAATCAACATCTTGTGTGTTTGCTCCAAAAATTAGATATCTTTTAAAATCATTTTCTGTAAAAAAATTAGAATTTACATTCAGTATTTCAGAATCAAACGTGATTTTAGATTCATCATTTTCTAAAATCAAATCTCCAGGAGTTAATGCATAAGAATTCGTCAATACAGAAGAGAAAAGTATTATTGAAAAGAAAATAGCCGCTTTGGGCATTAGTTAATTTATTTTTCTTGTATTATTATAACTATCTTCTTCTAGTGAGAATTGCTACTTGCAATGCAACTATTAATCCAATTGATGCGATTATTGGTAACATTAATGCATTAAGCTGGGAAGAAGCTTCAGTGATGAACTTTACAGATGTAGAGATTGTCCCAATATTTTCATCAATCTGAATACTTGCACGATCTAGAGTTGTGTCAAATCCGGCAATTTCTGATTTGAGCACATTCAGTTCCTCTGATGTTTCATCTAAAATAGAATTTAGTGTGATAATTTGCTCTGAAATTCCTCCAAGATCCTGTCTTAGAACATTAGTAGCTGCAGAACCATGAGATGTGGTTCCCTGACTAAATGCAACTACATGAAACACATGAGTTCCTTCCTCTCTCGGAGTATAATCAACAAAGTATAATCCCTGATGAAGTGTCTTAAATGAATTTGATAGTGGGATTGAGATTCCAGAAGGTAAGTGTACGTGTGTAGTTCCTAATAATTTTGAAGGTTCATTTCCAATTAAAAGACCATCACTAGTTGTTTGTACAAAGACCCTGATTGGTTGATTAATTGCAGCAGTTTCAGGTGCAAAGACCAGTGTGTTTACAATTCTTTCCACAGGAATATCAATCAGTTCTGTTGTAGATGAAAACTTTACGTCAATTTTTTGCGATATGCCATTTTGTTGTGTACTAATTACTTCCACAGTGTATGTACCATAAGGAAAATTTGTTGATGGTTGCGGCCATGTAAGTAATCCATAATTAAAAGAGCCATCAAAGCCTGTAGTTATTTGATCAAATTTTGCAATGGATTCATCTGGAGCAAAGATACGTATGATTAGATTTTCTTCAGGTAAACCTTTCCCATAAACTTGTAAAGTATGAGAAGGTGCGTATACCTTACTATTTGTAAATAATTCCAGTTCTTCTGAGAATGAATTCGGAGTATTAATGATTAAAAAAACAATTAAAATGGAAAATAAAAGTTGAAATTTCATTTTAATTAATTGTCGATTCACTCCTAGATATTACTTCTGGAAAAATTGTCTATAACTTACGTTAAAGAAGATTCAAAAAAAAGAAAAAAAGGATAATGTGAACTAGTTTTCTTACTGTACAGTTATGGTTGTACTAACTGGTGGTGATAATGCCGTAGGATTATCAACTGACTCCCAAACAAATGCGGTTGCTGTGTAGCTACCACTTTCGGTTGGAATCCATGATAATGCTGGGCTGAATGATTGACCGCTAGATAGTGAACCTGTAATCCATGCTAGTGAGACTGTAACACCGTTACCATCTTGAATCTGTACCAAGTATGCGAATGCTTGCTCTCTATCCTGACCATTTGCTAAGTCAGCGCTGATTTGTACCTGTTGGTCAACGGATACAGTATCTAAACTGTTACCGAATGCATCAACGGTTCTCAAGTTAGCAGCTGGTGCTCTCTCGAGAGGTGGTACTACAGTGCCAATTAGTGAAGTGGCAGTAATATCAAGTTCATCTGCAGTTGTGTACGGATCTGGTAGTGTATTGTCCTCATATTCTGCGGTGACAGTGTCACCTTCTGCGACTCTGAGTCTGTGACCAGAAGATTCGTCAGTAGTTGTGAAGAACACAGTACCTTCGTAAATTCCGGTTGCCTCATTAGTCTCAGTTACAGTAAGGTCAATACCTCCGGCATCGGAGTCAGACCACACATCGACATCGAAGTTGTCGACTGCTTCTGGATCTAAGTTCATGTCTGGATCAATTACTCTTACAACACCTGTTCCGCTTGCTGGATAACTTGCTTCAAGCCACTGAACCTCACCAATGTTCCATCTGATAAGTGCTGAGCCGACTACTGTTTCATCCTCTGAGAATTCAAAGGAGACTGTAAGTCCGTCATCATCATCAGCTGATAAGAGTCCATCTGTTGGACCACTACCAGTGGAACTTGCGGTTACTACATCATTACCATTAGTACCTGTGGTACTGTCACCATCAGCATCGTGTGTGAAACCAGTAAGGATAACCTCACCAGTAAAGATGCCTGTGTCAGTACCTGTTTCAACAAGTTTGTACTTGTCTAGATCAGCGCCTCTGGTTGCGACTTTGATTGGATCGAGATCGGTGTTACCGATTTCGTCAACTAAGTCACTATCAAAGTTGTGATCTGGTGCTACAATAGTGATATAGACTTTGTCAGTCCATGTGTATACTTTTTGGTCAAGTTCTACAGTTGCTCCGAAGTTAGAAGTGAATATTGTCAAGTTGACATCTTCATCTTCATTGCCTACATAATCAGCTCCTGATGGACCCCAGTCAGTATACTCGAGAACAATTTCTTCTCCTCTTTCTAATCTGTCACCAGCTAATTCTTCTGGGATTTCGATAACAATCTGGAAGATACCAGTAGAGTCACCTGTTTCTCTGAAGTTAAGTGGTTCTGGGTCAAATGTTGCTCCTTCACCGTCAGCGTTACCCATGGTAACAGTTGCGGCATCAGAGTCCCATTCAATCAAGTCCAAATCATAAGTCTCAGCCTGATCATTGTCCAGATCGAAGTCTGGTTCAATAAGGGTCAAGATCATGTCGGATCCAATAATGTAAACTGATTTGTCGGATTGCAGTACACCGTTTCTAAGATCAAAGGTAGCAGAATCAGTAACAGTGTTAACATCACCTGATGCATCAGCTGGATCAGTGTATTCTACTTGGAGAATATCTCCTTGCAAGATACAGTAATCACCTGATGTTGCGGCAATATCAAATCTGTCTGTTTCTGGGTTGGCGGCAACGTCAGTAGCTCCATTTAGTGGTGCCCAATCAGCTGTTGTTGATGGACATGTGGTGCTTGCTGGACCGTCAGTATACCTTAAACCGATGTCAATTTCGAATATTCCTGCGTCTGGTGCGATTTCGTCCATTGGACCAAAGGCTCTAACAGCATCTAGTGTGTTACCATCAGTATCGATGGTACCAGTTAGTACTGCATCACCACCGGCATAACCGAGTATGACAGATGAGGCACCTCTGATAACAGAGACCTTAACTGGACCTACTTGAGGTGTTCCGGTTTTGTTGGTTGAAATGGAGTCTTCACCACTTGCAGATAAATCGAAGTCTGGATCGTTAACTCTAATGTGGATAGTCAGATCACCATCTGCTAAGAATTCACCAGTTTGTAGACCCTCTGCGGATCTAGTGGTTCCAGCAGTATTCATTCCACTTGCATGGATTGGGAATATTGCTCTACCGTTTGGTGATTCTTCAGTGGTGTCTGCTGTAAAGTCTGATACAACACCGAATGGTACTGGATAGACAGTTCTATCAAGACTTACTGAACCAGTGTTAGCGCGAACTCCTGCGGAGTCGCCAACTTCGATGACTTCACCAGATGCGTCTCTAAAGTCAACATAGTTGACTTCAATGTCGAGACCGGTGACAGTTTCAGATGTTGTTGCACCTGATCTACACCATGCATTTGGAATTTGGAAATCACCTACAAATTTACCACTGTTTTTGGAGGTTTCAACTAGAGTAAATCCAGTTGCGCCAAGTCCAGAGTCGGTTGCTGCAGCACCGGTTAAGGTTGCGCCACATGCACCGAATTGTGGTGTTGTCCATCTTTGATCATCGAATGTAACATCTAGTAATCTACCGAGTTCTTCACCATTTGATAGTGTGATGGATGTACCATTAGATTGTGCGGTAGTACTGAAAGTACCAGTTCCGACAACATCTTCGTTTGGTTCACCACCAGCACCTGATGGATTAACTACGGTATAGATATCAATAAGATCAGAGTCTGTGTTAAGATCTAAGTCTTCAAGTGTAATTGTAACTGTGTCAGCAGTCTTGTATGAATTGGAGTCGAATGATACGACACCAGAATGACTTGGGGCTTCTTCTTGATCAGCAACTTGTGTTGAAACACCGTCTGCACCTAAGTCAAGATAGTTGACTCTTGGAGCATCCTCATCTGTCAAATCTTCAATGACGATGAAAGTTGGATCATCGGCAATTGTAGATAGACCGTTGTATGTATCAACATTGTTGATGTTAACTTGGTTAACCATGATATATTCAAGTGAACCTTGGAAGGTACTTGTATTATCACCTGTTTCCTCTAGTTCCATTCTGATAATTTGGTTGGCGATTCTTGTGCCAGCTAACAAACCATCATTTGTGAATCCAAAGGAGAAGAAGTCTACTACAATTGGCTCTACTGGATCAAGTGTAACTCCTGTGTTATTAAGCACAATAGCTAAACCTAGATTAGTAGATGCATCAGCTGTAGTATCACCAAACAAAGCAGCTTGGACATTAACACCAGTCATATTAACAAAGGCTTGACTTGTACCGCCAGATACCAATGCAATTGCATTGTTTGTTGTATTAGCGTTATAGAAGCCATTGTTATTTAGAATTGGCATTGTGTCATTTAAGAGATAGATTCCGACTGATCCAGATGTAGCACCTAAAGATCTAACATCATAATTGAGGAAGTTGAAACCTGTGAAGGTTGACAACCTATTATCTCTAATTGTTTTTGCTAGTTCTTCTTGTGTTGTCTCTAAGTCGATGAAAATTCCTTTAACGGCTGCTGGAGCATTTAATGATCCAGTTGATGTGACATTCAAAAGTCCTCTTTGGGAGAAACTCTCAACTGTCAAAACACCAGTCATGTTGAAACCTGCTGCAGTGTTAAAACCAAATGAAGTGGTTTGACCTGCTGTTGGTTTTTGATGATTTACAGTCGCGTTTGTTACGAATACTCTAAGTGATGAATCACCTTCACCTAATGTGAATGGGTCACCAGTTCTTAGAGATGGAATTAAAGAAACATCTGCACTATTTAGATCTAAATCTTCGTCTACTCTACTGTTTTTGTTTGCATCGCCATCAACCAATACGACTGGAATCTCTTCACCAGAGTTCCATTCATCATCTACTGGTTGAATGTCAATTGTTGCAAAGTCAAATCCTACAAGTATGGTAACTGGTGTCTCATTGTAATCAATTGTTGCAGAAGTACCTCTGAGGGCACCGCTGGTTGTTTTGAGTACTGAAATATCTGATTCATCATATGTTCCAAAGACACCGCTGTTTGGTCCTTGTTCTGTTATTGTGACTGGATTAGTTCCTGCTCCTAAACCTGAGACTGCGAGACCTGTTGCACTACATGTGGTTGCTGTTTGAGCAGTTGCACATGTAATGTCAGAGTCATCATTGTCTTGGATGGTTAAAACCGGAGTTGTGGCACTTTGTGTGTTTGTGTTGATTCTCAATATACCATTATCCTCAATCATCATGTTTGTGAGATTTCCGGAAATGTCTATGATACCACCACCAACACTAGCACCAGCTCGTGCACCATTTTCGTCAAAGACTTGGTAGTTTGTACTTAGCAAACCTGCTGCTGTTCCAAATGTCCAAGAGTCTTCGTCGGTTGGGTCAATGTTTAACCAAAGGTCTGTAATAGTTGCATGAACTTGTGCATTACGTGTATACACGGTACTATCAGTAGCTGCTCCGGCAAATTGATCTACAGTATCAAAAGTAAGTGTTGTTGATTGAACACCACCACCTTTGTTGTACTGTATAACAACGTTACCAGTTGGGTTTAGAGAGTATAATTGCACGAAAGGCCAGACATGATCAAATTGATCATTACCGATTGTAGTAGCGGATGAAGAAGTTGCGTTAAGACCAATTTGTCCATTTGTATCACCAGTTAAGGTGAGATTTGGATCCTTGGCTTCTCTAACAACGTTCATTGTACCGTTAGTTGAACCGGTTGTTGAACCTGAACATAGTACTGTGACTGTACCTGTTGCTGTACCATTTTGTCCACCAGTAGTAGCAGCTGCGCCGCCACTGAATGGTAGAGCAATACCAACTGTATCGTCAACATTTACGCCGACGGCAGTATTGGTGGTTGCACCAGTTGCACAAAGTGTACCAAAGTCTAAGCCGACTCCGGCTTGACCGTTGAAATTTTGTGCAGTGAAGTCTGCAATAGATGCCTGAGTTCTGTCTGCAAAGTAACCATACCAGTTACCATCTACGGCTTGAACCATTCTCAGGATCTTGCCGTTTACTGTAACGTCTGGTTCACCTTTTGCCTCATCTGTGTCATCAATATCATTGTCAATGACCACGACCTCAATTACTTGAGGTCCTGACATGTAGTTATCAAACTGTGAGTTTTCTGCGGAAACAAATAGGTTAGCGTTGGCTGCATGTGCTGCAGGCATTACACCTGGGATAGCAAATGTCAGTCCACCGGCAACCATAATTGTCATTAATGTAAGACTAGTTATTTTACGTCCTATTTCGTTATTCATGTTATTAGCATTTTTCTTTAAAGTTTGTATTTAAGCCTAATGGACAATTTGTCCACAATATTGGCAAATATTGAGATTATTTCATTTAATTTTTAATAATTTTATAAATTTTATAATATTTTACTATTTTAATTCTAATTATTACTAAATTATATTAATGATCTGTATATTTTGTGTGTATTTTTACAAATTTATGTAAATATTACAGGCTATTTTCAAGCTTTGATCTCTTTACCTAAAAGACTTTTGTATAATGCAATAGCATCAGATTCATCTTTTGGTCCAACTACAACAGCAGAACCTTTCTTCATAAAACTTACTGATAATTCATTGGTCCTCAAGGACAATCCAAGTCCGCCCTGATTTTCTACGATGAATCCTTTTTCTTTTGCCATGTTAGTTACACTGTTTACATCAAGATCAAATGTTTCAGTAGGAGTTATGGAGTAAGTTCTTTTTCCTCTGTTTCTCCCACATAATTCTTCTAGAATTAATTCTTCCTTTGGAATAACTTCGAGAGTTCCTGTTCCACAAATAGGACACTCCTCAGCCCTGAATGTTTTAACAGAGTTAAAATCAAGATTTTCCAAATCAATATGGAGTATTTTTTCTGACAAACTTGGTTTTTTTCCAATAATTATTTTTACAGTTTCTGCAACTTCAATACCACCAACGATAGAAAGTATTGATGGATGTACACCTTCAATACTACATGTTGGCATTGTATCTTCATTTAGATCAGGGAACATGCAATAGTAACATGCAGATTCTTTTGGTAAAACTGTAAATGCTTGTCCTGAAACTCCAACTGCAGCTCCAGTAACAAATGGAATTCCAAATTTTACACAAGCTTTGTTTAATGCATATCGTGCATTAACACTATCAAGCGCATCAATTACAACATCACATCCTTCAACTACTTCTAGTGCAGTATAATCATTAACAGAAACTGCAAGTGCTTCTATTTTACATTCAGGATTTAGTTTCAATAATTTTTTTGCAGCTACTTCAACTTTCACCTGACCTACATCATCTTCATCAAACATTGTTTGTCTATGTAAGTTAGATAATTCTATTACGTCTCTGTCAATAATTCTTAGAGTTCCAACACCCATAGCTACAAGCTTTGTTGTGATTGGATTTCCTAGACCACCAACTCCAACAACACAAACTTTTGCATTTTTTAGTTTTAATTGCCCATTATATCCAATCTCTTCAAGCATTACTTGACGTGAAAATCTATCAAGTTCTTTTGAAGATAGATCTTCAGAACCGCCAGCAACTGCAGGTAAAATATAAACTTCATCCCCATCTTTAAGAACAGTTTGCATTCCATCTGAGAATTTTGCATTCTTTCCGTTGATATAGATATTAATCAATGAACGTGGCGTGCCATCGCCTTCTAATACACGTCTCTTAAAATCATCACCCATCAACTCAGAAATTTTTGCAAATGCATCTGTAAGAGAAGAAGCTGAAATTTCAGTCTTTTTTTCTCCTCCACTTTGATTCAATACAGAAGGTATTGTAAATATTATATTTGCCACTAGTTTACTACCGCCGATATTTCAGATATGTCTGCTTTCATTACATCAGGTTTTTTCAAAATTTCCATGATTGATTCAGTTGCTTTAAGACCATTACCAGTTACATAGCATACAACTTTGTCATTTACATCAATCTTTCCTTGCTCTACCATTTTTTGAAGAACCGATATTGAGACTCCTCCTGCAGGTTCAGTAAATATCCCTTCAGTTTGTGCAAGAAGTAAAATCGCATCAAGAATTTCCTTGTTGTTGCATTCTTCAGCACATCCATTGTATTGAGCTAATCGTTTTAGAACATATCGACCATCACCAGGATCACCAATGGCTAAACTTTTTGCAACAGTATCAGGATTTTCAACTGGGATTACTTCTTTGGAATTTTTCTTAAATGCATCAACTATCGGGGCACATCCATGAGGTTGTGCTGCAATCATATGCATGTTAGAAACACCATCAAGTAATGAAACAGTTTCTAATTCCTCAAAGCCTTTGCAAATTGCATTAAGCATTGCACCACTCCCTACCGGAATTATCAATTGATCAGGTACTTGCCAATCAAGTTGCTCGGCAACTTCAAATGAAAATGTTTTAGAGCCTTCTACATAGTGAGAACGCATGTTAATGTTTACGATTCCAATTCCTTTACTGTCACCAATTTGGGCAGCAATTCTATTTGCATCATCATATGTTCCATCAACTGAAATATAGTTTGCACCATAAGATAATGCCTGTGTAATTTTTGCCATCTCAATTGTACTGGGTGCAAATACATGACAAGGTAATCCAGCTTTTGCTGCATGTGCTGCAGTAGCTGATGCTAAATTACCAGTTGATGCACATCCAACTGCAGACAATCCAAATTCCTTTGCTTTTGATACTGCAACGCCTGCAGGTCGATCTTTGAATGAAAATGTTGGATTAACAGAATCATTTTTGATGTAAAGATTGTTTAGTCCCAATTTTTTTCCGAGGTTATTAGCCTTGATTAGAGGAGTCATTCCAGTACCAATACTTACGATATTAGATCTGTTCTCTATTGGTAATAATTCAAAATATCTCCAGTAGGTGTGTTCACGATTTGTAAATGTATTCTTTGTAATCTGGGGAAAATCATATTTTACATCAAGGGGCCCAAAACACTCATCACAAATATACTTGAAAGCGTTATCATATTCCTTTTTACATTCTCTACATTGTAACGATGTCCTAGTCAAGATCAATTTTTCCTCTATAAACATAAATAAAAAATCCTAATATCAAGTTAAGTGATACTTAATTTTACCTACTAAAAAATATAATGGTAAATAATTCCAAATATAAAAAAATAATTAGAAAAAAGAAAAATTTGATGAAAAACCAAGAAAAAAATGGATAAAGTTTCTAGTATGAGTAAGGTTTTTAGTGATTTTTAGAAGATTATTTTTATGAGTTTTAACAAAATCATAATTCCAATAACTGTAGGAATAATCCTGATAATAATAGGAATTAGTATTATCATTAATCAAGAATCCAATACAATGGAAGTTGAAGATGTTTTAGATAAAGAATTAAGACCAACAGAAGAGGTCACACCAGAGATCCAAGAAAAATTTGATGAAATTGAAAAAATAAATTTGGAAAATGAATATACACCAAAAGATAGAGAATGGATTACTTCAGGTCCATTTCAAATTGATCGTAGTGAATATGTTCTAGGAGAGAAAATTTTTCTTACGATCGGAGGATTAGGAATTGAGGAAAAAGGACAAGTTGTATTTCTCAGGCCTTTGAATAGTACTCATTATTCTGTTTATTGGACTATTCCTTTTGATGGTGCAAATAAGCCTGCATTCAATTATTATTTGCAACCACAACTTTCAAAAATTAATGGATATTGTACAGTTGATGACTTCATTGGTGATTGGAGAGTGGTGTTTAGAGGAACAGATTATCCAAATTTGGAATTTAGAATTACTGAAGATATTCTTCCAGGCGATGAAGATAGCTATAAGCCTGTATGTTAATTTATTTTTCTAAAGAATTATGAAAACAGATTTTTTCACCCAAATGACATGCAGGGCCTGATGGTTCTACAAGATAAATTATTGCATCATAATCACAATCAACTAAAATTTCCTTAATCTTTTGTGTATTTCCTGATTCTTCTCCTTTCATCCATAATTTATTCCTTGAACGACTCCAAAACCAAGAGTTACCAGTTTTTTTTGCTAATGTCAGAGATTCCTTGTTTGTATAAGCTAGAGTCAAAACATCTTTTGTGTTTGCATCCTGAACAATTACTGGAACAAGACCTCCACTTTTTTCAAAATCTATATCATCAATTGATTTCTGCATATTTGTTAAACAAAAATTGGTTTTATAACCTTACAGGAATGTCTTTTTCTTTTAGAAATACTTTCACACCCTCTACCCCATGAGTTTCATAGTGAAAAATAGAAGCTGCCAAAGCAGCATCTACATTTGTTTTTTTAAATACATCAACCACATCATCTGGTTTTCCACAACCACCAGAAGCAATTACAGGTATTGATACAGAATCCACGATTGATTTTGTAAGTAAAATATCATAACCATCTTTTGTGCCGTCTTTGTCAATACTAGTAAGGAGGATTTCACCAGCACCCAGATGATCTACTTTTTTTGCCCAATGAATTGCATCAATTCCAGTGCCTTTTTTTCCACCATAAATAAAAACTTCAAACCAAAATTTTCTATCATCTTCAGAAAAAATGGTTACATTTTCTTTAATAGTAAAATTTTTTTTAGCATCAATTGCAACTACTACACATTGACGACCAAATAATTCCATTAGTTCAGTTACAAGTTGAGGATTTTTTATTGCACCCGTATTAACACCCACCTTGTCAGCACCATTAAGTAAAATATTTCGTGCGTCCTCTAAGGAATTCACACCACCCCCTACAGTAAATGGAATATCAATGACTGATGCAACTTTTCTAACTAAATCTTTGATTGTTTCTCTTTTTTCATCTGAGGCAGTAATATCTAAAAATACTAATTCATCAGCACCTTCATCACTATACTTTGCTGCCAATTCAACAGGATCACCGGCATCTTTTATTGATTCGAAATTGAGTCCTTTTACTACTCTACCATCTTTTATATCAAGACAAGGAATGATCCTCTTTGTTAGAGTCATTTTATTTTCTTTGCCCCTTCTATTGTAATCTTATTTTCATAAAGAGCTTTTCCAAGTATTACACCATAGGGGTTTTTTTCTTTAACATCTTTAACATCATTAACATTTGATATCCCACCACTTGCAATAATATTTGTTTTTTCAAGATTACAAGCCTGTTCTAAAAATACCAAGTCTGGACCCTCCATAGTTCCATCACGAGTTATATTTGTCAATAAAAATTCTGTAAAACCCATATCAAGAAATTCTTTGATAGAATCAATTAATTTTATTTCAGTCTTATCTTGCCATCCATGAATTACTATTTCACCATCTTTGTGATCAACCGAGATTACAATTTTTTCAGGACCTAAAGATAAAAGTAATTTTTTGAGTAATTTTTTGTCTTTAAATGCCAAAGTACCAATTACGACCCTATCACATATTTTGATCAGATCTAAAATTAATGATTCATCTCTTAAACCTCCAGCAACTTCAACAGGTATTGTAATATGTTCTAGAATTTTCTTAATAATCGGAATGTTCGATCCCAACCCTAAAGTTGCATCCAAATCAACGATGTGCAGCATATCAGCACCATTGACTTCCCATTTTTTTGCAATTTCTATTGGGTCATCACTATACACAGTTTTTTGTTTTGGATCACCCTTGTAAAGTCGAACTACTTGCCCATCCATTAAATCAATTGCAGGAATAATTTTCATTTTTTACACACATCAAGAAAATTCTCAATCATTATTTTTCCAACAGAACTTGATTTTTCAGGGTGGAATTGAGTTCCAATAAAATTGTCTTGCTCAACTACTGCTGGAACTTTAATTCCATAATCAGAGACTGCAGTGATTACACTATCAGAATTAGGTTTTACTCTGTAAGAGTGTACAAAGTAAACCCATGAACCATCATCAACACCCTCAAGGATCTTTCCGGGTCTTTTTATTTCAAGATCATTCCAACCCATATGAGGAACTTTTAGAGATGGAGGTAATACAATTACTTCACCATTAATGACATTCAATCCCTTTTCTTTTCCTTCTTCACTCTTTTCAAAAAACATTTCCATTCCAAGGCAAATTCCAAGTACAGGCATATCCCCCACATAATCTTTGAATTCAGTTTTAGAATAATTTCGAATACTGTTAATAGCAGGATCAAAGTTTCCTACACCCGGAAGCAATAAACCGGAATAATTGTTAGGTTCATCAAAATTTGTAATTACATTTACTGTTGCTCCTGATTTTTCTAAAGAATTTTTTAGGCTGAAAATATTTCCAGCTCCATAATCAAAAATTGCTACTCTGACCATTACATTGAACCTTTAGTACTTGGAATTCCTTTTTGTTTTTTGTCTTTTGTAGATGCATTTCTAAATGCAACAGCAAGTGATTTAATGGCAGCTTCAACTTTGTGGTGATCATTATCCCCATATTTTACAGTAAGATGAATACAACTATTCAGATTTTGCAGTAATGATTGGAAAAAATGTTCAAGATCTTCTTTTGAGACATCTTCAATTTTATTTCGTTTGATTAATAGAGTTGATTTCCAAAAGGGACGCTTTATCAAATCAATAGATGCTTCAGATAGAGATTCATCCATGGGAACTGAGGCATAGCTAAATCTAGTTATTCCGACTCGAGATCCTAATGCTTTGTCAATTGCTTGTCCCAGTGTAATTGCAGTATCTTCAATTAGATGGTGCTCAATCCCATCGTTGGATTTGGCATTAATTTTTAAATCCATCATACCATGTTTTCCAAAAGATACAATTAGATGATCAAGAAAATTAATACCAGTTTTGATGTTTGTTTTTCCAAATCCATCAATATTTACAGATACTTGAACGTTAGTTTCCTTGGTATTTCGATTGATTGATGCTTTTCTGGGGGCCATATTTCTCTCAGACTATAGAATTTGTTTTATTCTAAATTTAATACCTTTGGAAGCAAGTTAATTGAGTCCAACGCCAATATAGCACCATTTCTCTCAAATAACTCAAGTTTTTCTTGAGGATTTTTACTTGTACCTATAATTCCACAAAAAATAGTTTTGTGTCCTAAATCAGTGGATTTCTTTGCCATGATAAAATCCTCCATTGAATCTCCTACATATAATGTGCTAGCACTACTCATACCACTAATTGCATCTAAGAGAGATTTAGGATTGGGTTTTGCTAAATCTCGTGATTCATCTTCAAGAAATATAGAATTTTTTAAATTAAATTTCTGCAATAATTCCTTTAATGAGTATCTAACAGATTCTTTTCCCCTACCAGTAACCATTGCAATTTTTGAATCAAATTTATTTTGTAATTTTTCAAGTAATGAGTCATTTAAAATCACATCATCTTGTTCAATTAAGCCAGGAGCACTAAATTTAGATGGCTTTCTAAATAATTTCTCATATAATCCAGGACCATAAAAAATTTGATCAAAATTTTGATATAAAATATTTTCATGATGTGAACCAGGGTATGATAATTGATTTTTGATTTCAGATATATCAGTTAGATTTTCAATATATTTTTCTACAGACTCAATACCTGTAGAATCAGAATTTTTTATCACATCAAAAATAAAAGTAGAGGGATCTTTTTGTAATTTGTTTGCTGCAAAGAGAGAAATTATTGCAGCGTATGTGAGATCAACTTCATCATTGAATCCACCAGAAGATTTGAATCCATCAATTATTTGAAAATTAACATCTATAGTGTTATTTATTTTTGCAAAAGTTTCTAGAATGTATTTCGTAGTTTTAATTATTGCCAAATCATATGATTTTGTGATGTCAATTAACACACCATCACAATCAAATATCACAGCATCTATTTCATCTAATACATCAATACTTGCTTCATCAATGTAAACCCCATCAGATTTTTTTGTTAAAGTCATCCCAATAAATCACGGATTGCAAGTAAGAACTTTGAATTCATCTCTTTAGTACCTATTGAAACTCTAAGACATCCTTCATGATTGCCAATTTTTCCTAATTTACGAATTGAGATGCCTTGTTCTGCAAGTGCAGTAAATACTCGTTTGTATGAGCCATGAGCATCAAAAAGCACAAAATTGGCCTTGGAATCAAAGACTTCAAAGGAATCATATTTATGGAGATTTTCAATTATTCTCTTTCTTTCAGTTTTGATGTTCTGTACTGCATCATTCATTAGATTTGATTTTTCTAAAGCTAAAATTCCAGATTCTATAGTAATAGTACTTAGAGGGTAGGGATATTGAAGTACACTCATAAAAGTATCAGTGAATTTCTTATTTGCAATAAAATATCCCAATCTAAGTCCTGCCAAACCAAATGATTTTGATAGTGTCTGAACAACAATTAAATTTTCATGAGTTTTTACCATATTGGCAAGAGAGTAATCACTAAATTCTCCATATGCCTCATCAATTATTACAAGACCGTCAAAAGATTTGATGAGTTTTTGTAATCCAGTTTTTGGAAATTGAAATCCAGTTGGATTGTTTGGGGAATCAAGATAAAGAATATCCGCATCTTTTGATTGTTGAATGAAATCTTTTATGTCTAGTTCCATATTATCTGAAAAGGGGATAGCCATCATCGGAATTGAATATAGTTTGCAGCGTTCTTCAAAAAATCCAAATGTAGGGTTGGATGTAAGGACTTTGGTATCTTTTGATGCAAAGTTTGAAAGTATCAAATCTAAAATTTGATCAGAGCCATTTCCTATCCCTATCATTGAAGAAGGAATTTTTATGAACTTAGATATCATGTCAATTAATCTTTCTACCCCTCCCAATGGGTATTCTCTCACATCAGAATTTTTTTTAGCTGATAACAGTATGTCATTTTGAAATTGTTTTGGAATCACATAATTTTCATTTGAATCAAGTTTTACAGCATCTTTGAGTAGTTCAGGTTTTTTATATCCTCCAATTAAAGAATATTTTTTGATTTTTTCATCAAACCAATTTTTTTTCATTGCAATCTACCTCTAACTGATTCATAATGATTGAACAGACCTTCTGATGTTGTTAGAACTTGTAGATGTTTTGAAAGTTTTATCAATGATGATTTTGAGCATTTCACCTGAGTACTTATTTTGATAAAATCCAAAACTGAAAGTGACCCTCGAATTTTTCCAAATCCGTTAGTAGGAAGGATATGATTAGAGCCTAAAACATAGTCACTAGCAGAAGATGGAGTATCATGTCCAAGTAGAATAAGACCAGAAGTGGTTAATTTTGAGGAAATTGATTCAGGATTTTTTGTCATTACTTGCAAATGTTCAGGTGATAAGATATTTGCAAGTTTGACAACATCAGATTGTGTTTTACAAATTGCAATAAATCCATTATTTTTTAGACTTGCTTTTACAAAATTGGCTCTTTGAATTTTTGGTAATAAATCAGAAATTACAGTATTTACAGACTTTGCAAGTTTTTCTGAAGTGGTAATAAGATAGCAAAAAGTATCACTGCTATGTTCTGCTTGTGAAATCAAATCCAATGCAATAAATTTTGAATTTGCAGAACTATCTGCAATAATTCCCAATTCAGTAGGGCCTGCTAGCATATCAATTCCGATTTGTTCACTAACCAGAGATTTTGCAGTAGTTACAAAGGCACCTCCAGGACCAACTATTTTATCAACTTTAGGAATTGTTTTTGTTCCAAAAGATAACGCGGCAATTGCTTGAACACCACCTGTTTTGTAAATTTCATCTGCACCACAAATATCTGCAGCAACAACTGTCAATGGATCAATTTTACCATCAGAGTTTGGTGGAGATACCACTACAATTTTAGGAACTCCTGCAACCTTTGCTGGAATTATCGACATAATGGCAGAACTGGGATATCTGGCCAAACCTCCTGGGATGTAGCAACCAATACTTTGATTTGGAATAAATTTTTTGATGATTTTAATTCCATCATTGTTAATTGTTATGTTTTTTAAGAGAGACTTGATTGTTGATTCAGTTTTTTCTAATCTTCTTTTTGCTAATCGTAATGCATCAAGTTCGGATTTTGATACCTTAGAGTATGCATTTTTTATTTCAACTTTAGATAAACGAAATGAAGAGACAGTTGCGTTACTGAATTGTTTTTCATATTTTCGTATCGCTTTATCACCATTTTTTTTTACATTTTTTAGAATTGATTCAACGATGGACTTGTTTTTTTGAGGCTGTTTTGGAAGGATTTCAGATACAAATTTTTCAATATTAGTTACTTTGATTATTCTCATCAATTTTCTTCGTCACGCTTGATCTCCTCAAGCTCAAGAATTTGGCGGGGTTCGTGAACTACAAGACCTTGAGCAATCTTTCGGAGTTTAGGAATTAGTTTATGAAATTCTTCTTTTTTTATCACTGTGTTTATTCCAAACCATCCTTCTTCACTTAATGGGCTAATAGTGGGCTTTTTGAGTGAAGGCATTTCTGCTAAAAGTTTCTTGAGATTTTTTTCCTCTACGTTTAGGTAAATGTGTAAATATTTTCTACCATGAACTGCACCTCTCATGAGAGTGACAATATCAAATATTTTTTCACGTTTTTTGGGATCTTTTAGAGATTTTTTGTTTACAATCAAATGTGCAGTAGATGTTAGAACCTCATCAACAATTTTGAGTTTATTTTGTTTTAATGTAGTTCCAGTTTCAGTAACATCCATAATAGCATCAACATCCTCAGGTGGTTTTGCTTCAGTTGCACCAAAAGACAGATGAATTTGAACACTTTTGTTTATCCCTAATCTTACCCACGGTGTTACAATTAGTGGATCTTTGGTACCATGATATTTTTTGTAAGATTTTGATTGTTTTAAAAATTTGGAAGCTGTTGTAAGGTATTCTGATGAAATGCGAAGTGTTTTTTTCTTTTTTCCATAATCTGCAATCATATCATCGAGATTTTTATAACGATATTGATCAGGAAAGGCAATTACTAATTTAATTTTTCCATATTCTAAATCTAAAATAGCTTCAACGTCAGAATTTGTTTCTCCTACCCAATCCTTTCCAGTAATCCCAACATCATACAATCCTTCTGCAACCATAGTTGGAATTTCTTGAGGTCTAAGCATCTTTACAATAATACTCGGATCATCCAAGAAGACCCTATAGGTTCTACTCTTTCGATTAACTTTTGTCCAAGATTTTTCTAATAATTTGAAAGTTGCATCTTCTAAACTCCCTTTGGGAATTGCAAATTTTACATCAGTCATTTTCAATTTTTTCACTTTTTAGCTATATAATCGCATGTTTAAATTTGCTCAAGTAATTCTTTAGCCCTATCAAGTGAAATTTTCTTTTCTTCAATCATTTTTTGAACAATATCATCAATTTGTTCAGTAGTAGCTCCTGCTGCTGCGGCCAGATTTCTAGCATGAAGACGCATGTGACCTTTTTGAATTCCCTCAGTTGCAAGAGCACGAATAGCACTGTAATTTTGGGCCAATCCTGTAGCAGTCATCACACATGCAAGTTCTTGTGCAGTTTTTACTCCAAGAACTTTTGTGCAAACTTTGGCTACAGGATGAACATTAGCAATTCCACCAACAATTCCAACTGAGAGGGGAATTTCCAAAGTTCCAACTAAATTCCCTTCATCATCTTTACTCCACTTACTAAGGGAGCGATATCTTCCAGATTCTGCAGCATAAGCGTTTGCAGCAGCTTCTATGGCCCTACTATCTTGGCCAACAGCATTTGCAACAGCAATTGTTCCATTCATAATTCCTTTGTTGTGAGTAACTGCTCGATACACATCATTATCTGCAAATTCAAAGGCCAGGATAATGTTATCAACAACTTCATCTCCTCCAACTGCTTCTTTTTCAAACACTGCTTTTGCCTTTGCAATTCTTCTAGTTGAATAATTTGACAATATACGAAGTAGTGCTCTACCACCAGATATCTTTTCAATTAATGGGGAAACTGCCTCACACATGGTATTTGTAACATTTGCCCCCATGGCATCACCTACATCAATTAAGAGTTCAACAATTAGCATTTTCCCTGAAGGTGCATCAATTTCTTTACAAGAAATCTCTTTGGCACCTTTCCCCATTTTTGATAGAGTGTTACTTTTAGAATTTGCCAAATCTAAAATTTTGTTTTTAGAATTTTCAATTGCTTTGATTGCCGTAGGAATATCAACATCTAAAACTTGTATCTGACCAATACTGTAAGATTCTAGTGCTGAAACTTCAAACCCTCCTTTTATTCGTGCAACTTTTGCACCTTTTGAAGCTGCCGCAATTACTGACGGCTCTTCAATAACCATCGGAACAATGTAGTCTTTACCATTAATCTTGAAATTTGTTGCAATTCCCAAAGGTAAAGAAAATGTACCTATTGCATTTTCAACCATTTTATCTGCTTTATCAAAAGAAATTCCTCCATTATCACTTTGTAAAATTTTAATTTCATCACTAGATAGATTTGCAAAATTTGCTACAATCTCTAGTCTTTCTTTTCTTGTTTTTTCAAATAATTTTGAAATTGATGAATCTGACATTTTATTTTACTATCCTCAATAATTTATCATCCATTCTATCTGGAAAACCTTTGCCATCAGTATTGGAAGTAATTACATAAAGACTTCCATCATTGCCCTCAACTACATCACGAACTCGCCCAATACCACTAAGGATTGATTTTTGTGAACTTAGACCGTCCTCAAAGTCTACTTGGTATAGATTTGCAGATCTCATTGAGGCCATAATAAATGGAAACTCAAAATCAATCTTATCACCAGAATAAAACAAGATACCTCCAGGCTCAATACTAGGGTCATAACACAAAATGGCATCTTCATAATTTTCATTTCCTGAGCATTCCTGTTCAGGCCAACCATAGTTCTTTCCTGCTTGAATAATATTGATTTCATCATTTTTTTCAGGTCCAAATTCTGCTACAAACATGTTTCCATCATCATCCCATGTCATTCCTTGTGGATTTCTGTGTCCTAAAGAGTAAACTGGTGAATCTGGAAACGGATTATCAGTAGGAATTGTTCCATCATCATTTAGCCTTAAAATTTTTCCAGATAAAGAATCAAGTTCCTGTGGAAGGTGTGATGCATCTGAAACTGTTCCGGTGCCAACGTATAATTTTCTATCAGGTCCAAATTTTATAAAACCACCATTAGTAAAAGAAGAACCAGGAATTTTATCAAAAATTATTTCAGCGTCTTGTAATTTATTTTCAGATTCTGTAATTCTCATAATTTTATTCCACAAATTCCCATCTTCTTCATATGTCAAAAATACATAGATGTAATGATTATTTGAAAAATTTGGATGAAGTGTGATTCCCAATAATCCTCCATCAAATACATTTGCAGGACGAAATGCAGCAAGTGGTGATTCTAATAGATTTCCATCTTCAATAACTCTGATGAATCCATCCTTTTCGGTAACAAAAATTCTATTATCTGAAATTGCAATTGCACGTGGTTTGTCAAGATTTTCAGCTAGAATAGTTACAAAATCATTTTGAGAATTAGAAATGGGTTTTGGTAATGGAATAGGATCATTTGGAGATGTTAAAACCAATACGGAAAATATTATAGCTCCAACAACTGCAATGATTTGTATTTTTTTATCCACAGAAAAGTAATCTTTTCAAATCCTATTAATTACTTTCAAGAATTTGATAAAGCGTATATACGGCTGAACTTCATTTATGTTCAGCGGGGTGGGGAAGCCAGACTATTTAGGGCTAGGTCATCCCGGCGGGCTCATAACCCGCAGTTCAGTAGTTCAAATCTACTCCCCGCTACTTAGTTTCTATAAACACAAAACCATGAAAGTGATTTATCAAATTTTGTGGATTTATTGATAATATCTTTCCTTTGTAAAGGTCTTGTAAGATGTCGGTGTGCAGATATTTTTGGAATATACAGTTGTTTTTTAATTTTTCTTGAAATTATACTACTAGTTTTGTTCATGGCTTTTCTGCCACAACGTATACATTGAAATCCTTGATTTTTGCCTTTAGATTTCATTTTTTTATTGCATTTTTGACAAAATGGATTTGATAATGAAATGTTTTTTTCGAGACTAATAATTTCAATGAATTCAAGATTAATAATTCGTGGAAAGTTTTTTGATGCTTTTCGAACTCCACCACCCACACAAATTTTATCACCTTTAATTAAATTTGAAGCAATTGTAGTGATTCCTGTTTCTTTGTAAACAGCACACCAAAACTCATGATTATTTGAATTAATTTTGAAAAAAACATGTCCTCCTTTAACAATTTTAGGACTGTTTGACACTATTCCAGTGATTTTTCCTGAAGCATATGGAAACATGTTTTCAAAATTTAATTCATTTTTCAAATGATCTCCAGTTCCCTGATTTGATTTGAATATCATGTATCCATCTAATTTTTCTTCACTTTTTAGAATCTTAGTTGCATAAAGCAATGAATCAACATTTTCTCCTCTAATACCATAGAAAACAGGATCAGGTCCATGGGGAGTAATTAGAATTCGTCCTTTTTTTGTATCAAAACTATTAAACGTATTTGGAAAAGTTTTTTCTTGCATAACTTTTACACTTGTAGTGGTAATTTTTCTTTCTTTTCCAAATTTTGATCTTTTTCTATAGCTCAAAAGTTCTAAGGTATGATCATGAAAATCATATCCAATTGCTCCAATTGCTCCTACCAATCCCTGACCATTTCCTTTGTAGAAAAAATCAAGATTATTTTTTTAGCAAATTTTTTTGCATTATTTCTATTAATTAATCTCCATAAAGCTAAATTACTAAAATCAATAAAATCAGATGGGATTGAGTCACTTTCAAAAAATACCAAGCCAGGATTTGCTCCATTTTTAACATCAGAGTATTTTGAAACAAGATTTTTTACATCCTTTTTTACATTAGAGGGATTTTTAGTCTTAATTTTTATCGACACTGCACCATTACCTCTAGTTTTCCATGGAATGTTAGGATTAAATCGAATTAATCTTGGAAAATCAAGAAATTCTGTTTTCATTTTTTTGGAGTAAATCAACAATTTTGTAGGCTAGAAATGTAGTGCACATTCCTTTAGGTGAATCAGTATCATCAAAACCAATATTGAGAATAGTTTCTTTTTCCACAACTCATTTTGAAAATAAAGACATTTTTAGTTGTTGGATGGTTCAGTTGATTTAAATTAATAAAGTCACATTCCAAGCTGAATTGATCATTATAGATGAAGAAAGGATTTTCAAAGAAATTGAGAATAAGAATCCAGCATCAGTCTCCTTAAATGGGCCAGACGGGATTCTACCTCAAGTTCAAGAGACTGCCATGAGAATATCAGAGAAATTTGGAATTCCCGCATATGTTTTAGCTGATACCACATGGGGAACATGTGATCTAAATACAAATGGTTCCAAAGTTCTTGGGGCAGAAATTCAGTTCAACATTGGACATACGATTAATACAGAATCATTAGAAGAAAACCTTGTTTTAATTGATGCATTTGATGATGTAGAATTTGATAGTGTTGCAAAAAAATGCCCAGAGATATTAAAAGGGAAAACTATTTCGTTAGTTACAGATAGTCAACATTTACATCAAATTGATAAAGTTGAAAAAATTTTAACTGATAATGGAATCAAAGTCAAAATTGGAAAAGGTAAAGGACAATTAAATGACGGTCAAGTATTTGGTTGTGAATTTTATCCTGCATCACAACTAAAAAAAGAAGTGGATGCGTATGTGTTTTTAGGTCAAAGTAATTTTCATGCTGCAGGAATTGCATTATCTACTAATTTGCCAACATACATTTTAGATCCCTACTTTAATGAAGTTAGAGAAATAACAGAATTTGCTCAGAAATTAAAAAAGCAGGCATCACTTGCGATTTACAAAGCAGCTGAAGCTAAAACATTTGGAGTGATAGTAGGACTCAAAGAAGGTCAGTTATCCAAAGTTTTTGCGTTAAAAATCAAAAAAGAATTAGAAAAAGCAGGAAAGAAGGTTCAGTTATTTGGATTAACTGACATTACAAATGATAGATTACAAAATCTAAAAGGAATTGATGCTTTTGTTCAAGTTGCTTGTCCGAGAATATCTACAGACAATCAGTTTGACAAGCCTGTTTTATCAACCCCTCAAGCAAATGCGCTTCTTAAAATTTTACGAAATGAAAGTATCGAAGAATATCTAGAAATTCCACATTGGTTGTAATTACAATACCAAATTTTTGAATCTAGTATTATCAGATAACTTTGCAAAAGATTTTGATTTTTTTGCCTTTATTTTATATTGCAATCCCTTAGAAATTGCTCTTTCAAGTAAATCAAGTGCTTCATCTATTTTTGAGAGCATTACAAGACTACAAGATTTATCAAATAAGACATCAGCATTTTCTGGATAATCATTCAATATACTATCACAGCAAGATATGGATTCGTTAAATTTTTCCATGGAAAATAAAATTCGTTCTTTGTGGTATAGTGCAATGTTGTAATTTGGATTATTTTTTAGAATTTTATCACATAGAGATAATGCTTCAATAAATTGTCCTAGTTTACGATATGACGAGATTTTATTTACTAATACAGAAAGATCGTCAGGGTAAATTCCCAATGCAGAATCATAGCATTTCATAGCATTTTCAAAATCCTTTAGTTTACTTAGTGCATATCCCTTATTGTTAAGAGAGCTAAGATGTAATGGATTTTCATTTAAAATTTTATCATAATAGATAATTGCTTCTTTTAATTTTCCATGTAAGAATAGCCTGTTTCCCTCATCTAAAATTGAATTTATTTTAGGATCAGACATATTTAATCAGAATTTGGTTTCATGATGATCTTTCCAAACAGTCCTTTACCTGTAAGCATTTTTTTGTGAGCCTCTGCTGCATCTTCTAAAGAGTATACGGAATCAATTATGGATTTGATTTTTCCTTGTGACATCCAATAGAGACCTTGTTCTAATTCAGCCCTTGTTCCTTGAGTTGAGCCTAAAATGTTTATTCCTTTAAAGAAAATATGACGTAGATCAGTTTTTGCATCATATCCTGTAGTTGCACCAGTTGTGACAATGGTTCCACCATAATTCAGTAGTGTTAATTCTTTATTCCAATGATTACCACCAATATGTTCAAAGATTACATCAATACCAGGTATATCACCAAATTGTTTTGGGATTTTTTTTGCAATTGATCTTACTTCTTTATGCCAATCCTCTTTTCTATGATCTACAGCAAAATCTGCTCCAAGTTCTAGTAATTGTTCTAATTTGTCAGGACTTGCAGTTGCAATTACAGTACATCCAAAAAGTTTTGCAATTTGAATCCCATAATTTCCAACACCTGAACTACCGCCCATAATCAGAACTAATTGTCCAGGGTGAATTTTTGCTCTTCCAACTAACATATGCCATGATGTCAGCAATGTCATTGATGCAGCAGCTGCTTGATCATAAGAAACTCCTTCTGGAATTTTTACGACATTGACTTCTGGGAGATGAGTAAATTCACAATACCCTCCCCAAAGAGGACCTGTTTCAAAACCCCAAATAGTTCTCTTTCTACAATCATATTCACGTCCATCAGTACATGCTTTGCAAACTCTACATGACATGTTTCCATGAGACACTACTCTATCACCAACTTTGATGTTTTTCACATCTTTACCAATTTCCACTACTTCACCTGAAGCATCTGTTCCAGAAATGTGAGGTAACGGGATTGCTAATGGTTTTCCCCTCATACCCCAAATATCATCATAGTTTAGTGCTGCTGATTTTACTTTGATGATAACTTCATTAGATTTTGGTTTAGGTATAGGTAGATCTTTGATTTTTAAGATTTTAGAAAAATCATCATTAGTAGTATATTCATCATAGACTAAGGCTTTCATGATTTTTTTGAGAGTTTTGGAGATATATGATTTACCAGCTAATTTCAGACCACAAACAATTATAATCATAAAAACAAAAATCTCAGCATGTCTGAAAATGCAACATTCCCAGGTGACAAAATAGCATCTATTGAAGAATATGAGGCAGGACATAACACCTTTGATGATGGAGACATGGTTAGAGCAGCAACTGTCGGCGAAAAAGACATCAACAAAGAAACACGAATTGCAAACATTAAGCATCCAAAACTTCTATCAATTCCTCAAGTAGGTGACATCATTATTGGGACAGTTGCAGCGGTAATGTCATCTATGATTGCAGTTTCAATTGATTACATTAATGGAAAACCTACCACATCAAAAGTTGAGTGTGTTTGCTCAACTCGAAACTTGAGAATAAGAAATGTTGCACTTGTAAATGACATTGTAAAATTAAAAATTCTGAATCATCTTAACGGTACAATTCATGCAGCAATAAGTGAGCCAGATTTAGGAATATTATTCACAAAATGTAGAAAATGCGGTGGAAAAGTTGTTCCAATGCGCGATGCCATAAAATGTACTGAATGTGCATGGATTGATGAGAGAAAACTTTCTTCTGATTTTGGAAATAGCGATTTCATAAAATTGAGAGAGTAAGAAATGATTCAGGTTTCGTTCCAAGGTGAACGAGGGGCATACAGTGAAGCTGCAGCAAGAGCATTTTTTAACAAAGAAATCAACACTGTTCCACTATCGACATTTGCCGGAGTATTAGAGAATACATCTACAGATAAAACAGAATATTCAATTTTACCAGTAGAGAATTCAATAGAAGGAAGTGTAGGTGAAAGTTATGATTTATTGTATTCCACAGATCTAAATGCTATAGGGGAGATTTATCACAGAATAGAGCATTGTTTGATTGGAATTGGAAAATTAGATGAAATCAATACAGTTTATTCGCATCCACAAGCTTTAGGTCAGTGCAGAAAATTTATTGAAGAACACAATATGAAATCAATTCCAACATACGATACTGCTGGCAGTGTAAAAATTGTTAAAGAGTTAAAAAATAAAAATTGTGCTGGGATTGCAAGTAAGGATGCAGCTGAAATTTATGACATGCCAATTGTTTCAAACAATATTGCAAATAATCTAAATAATTATACACGATTTTTAATTTTGTCAAAAACAACTAGTCCCATTTCAGGCAATGATAAAACATCGATAATTTTCTCCATAAAGCATGAACCAGGCTCACTATTTAGAATCATAGAGAATTTTCATAAAAATAATGTCAATCTCACAAAGATAGAATCCAGACCAACAAAAACTAACACATGGGAATATAATTTCTATGTAGATTTTGAAGGACATAAAGAGGATTCAAAGATCTCAGAAATATTAGAAAAAATAAAACATGATACTCTGTTTATGAAAGTTTTAGGATCTTATCCTTCTGCCAAACTAAGCTAAAATCCTTTTGGTTTTCTTAGTGTAAAACCCATACTAAATCCAATGATTACCATACCAGATGTAATTACCATAAGATCATATGTGAACCATAATGGATCAGAACTTCTGATTAGAACTCCAGTGATTGTCAAATCAGTATTTCCAGTATTTTGAATTGATATCTCTGTTTCACCATCTGCCAAATGAGTCCAATCTAAATTCAACTCTTTTTTGTAAGAAGTAGTTGGAATTTGTAAACCATCTGCAGGACTAGAAAATTTAAGATCAAATGCATCACCAATTATTGTCATAGTTTGTCTCGTACTTGCAGGGGCAGGAATTTTATAGTGAGTTGAATCGCCAACAGCTACAACATAATTTTCATTTACAGTGATTGTACCAATATGTAAAATTAAAGAATATCCACCTATTGCAATAATTACACTACCGACTACCAGTCCTATGATAGTTCTTTTGGATAACATGTTTGAATTGTTTCAGATACTGCTTAAAAAATTATCTACATCAAAGAAACATCATGAGGCTGGCTTTCTGCAAACCCAGCTCTTGACATTTTGATAAATTCTGCATTTTCTTGCATTTGTGGAATTGAATGTGCACCACAGTAACTCAAACCAGAACGAACTCCACCAGTTAGTTGTTTTAGAATATCAGTAACTGTACCTTTGTAAGGAACCATGGCTTCAACCCCTTCTGCAACATAATCATTTAGATCATCATCAAGTGATATTGAGCCTGTTTCTTTTGATTTTCTGCCAATTGATGCAGCTAAAGAAGCCATTCCACGATAAACTTTGAAGCGTTTCCCATTTTTAGTCAAGACAGTTCCAGGAGATTCATCAGTTCCGCCTAGCATACTGCCAACCATTACAGATGAAGCACCAGAAGCTAATGCTTTAGTTGCATCACCAGAAGTTCTTGTACCACCATCAGAAATTATTGGAATTCCATATTCCTTTCCAATTTTTGCACAATCCATTACTGCAGTTAATTGTGGAACACCTGAACCCGTAATTACTCTAGTAATACAAATTGAGCCAGAGCCAACACCAACCTTTACAGCATCAACACCTGCTTTAATCAAATCTTCAGCACCTTGAGCAGTTGCAATGTTTCCTGCAATTAGTTCACAATTTGGAAATGCTTTTTTGATATTACGAATTGTACTCATTGCATTTTCACTATGACCATGTGCAATGTCTACAACAAGTACATCAGCACCTGCTTCTAAGAGAGACTCACTTCGTTCTAAAAAGTCACCTTTTACACCAACTGCTGCTCCAACTAATGGGCGACCTTTCTTATCTTTTGAAGCATTTGGAAAATCTGCATTATTTGTAATATCCTTACTTGTAATCAGTCCTTTGATAATTCCTGAATCATCAACTATAGGTAATTTTTCAATTCTATGTTGATGCAAAATTTCTTTAGATTCATCTAGGGAAACTCCAAATTTTGCAGTTACGACATCCTTAGTCATAATATCTTCAATTCGAAGTTTAGGATCAGCAAATAATAGATCCCTCTCAGTTACTATTCCAATTAGTTTTGAATTCGAGTCAACTACTAAAAGACCAGAAATTTCCATATCATTTGCATAGTCAAGAGCATCTTGAACTGACTTGTCAGAAGTAATAGAATATGGGTTTTCTATCATTATACTTCCTGAACGCTTTACTTTTAGAACTTCATGTGCTTGTTCTTCTATAGTCAAAAATCTGTGAATAATACCGATACCCCCAGCACGAGCCATGGCTACAGCCATAGACGACTCTGTTACAGTATCCATATTTGCACTCACAAATGGAATGTTTATTGTGATATTTCGAGATAATTTTGTACTTAGATCGGTTTGACTTCTACTTGTAATATCTGAATATTTGGGTACAAGAAGAACGTCGTCAAAAGTTAATCCTTCTTTGAATTCCAATGAAACCTTGTTAAGAAAGTTGAATATTGATTATAAGCCTTTGTGTTGTTTTGATAATTTTGATGCTATAGTTATTGCATCTCTGGTTGCCTGGACATTATGAGTACGAATAATGTCTGCCCCATTAATTACAGAGATTGCCTCTGCTGCAATAGATCCAAATAATCGATCAGCGGGATTTTCTTTTTGTAAAATATTCCCCAGAAAAGATTTGTTAGATACTGAAATTAAAATAGGGAAATTTTGTTTTATAGATTTCAAGTTTTGAATAATTGCTAGATCCCTTTTTACCCAATCAGATTTAATTTTGGTAAAAAATGGCCCTTTTCCTGTTTTTCTAAAAAATCCAATAGCAGGATCTAATACAATTTTCTCTGATGAAACATGAGAATCTTTGGCAATTTTCAAGCTTTCTCTAAAAAGTTTTTTTGTTGTTGGCACAGGATTACCTGAAACTGTTTTAGAATCATATGCACATAAAATTAGTGATGGAGAAAACTCTGATACCACTTTTCGCATTTCTTCATCATACTTTAATCCTGAAATATCATTAATTATTTCAACCCCATGCTCCAAAGCATCTTTTGCGACAATAGCTCTACAGGTATCAACAGAGATTGGAAGATTAGAGACATTCTGAATTATTTTAATTGCAGAAAGAATTCTTTTGGATTCAGTTTTTTCAGATATTATTGTAGATAGATAGGGTGCAGTAGACATTCCGCCGACATCAATAAAATCAGCACCATAATTTTCCATATCTTTTATTGAGTTTTTGATCTGAATTGTACTTGTATAGATAGATTTTTTGTAAAAAGATTCAGGACTTGTGTTCAAAATCCCCATAATACGTACAGGGTTTTTTCCACCTACGCCTACATTTGCAATTTTTGCCACATGGTTTATCAAATCTAATGCAATTTGAGTCATATGATGCTTTTAGGTTGGAAAAAGAGATACTCTGATATTTTAAAGGAATTTAATTATTCAGAAAAAAAAGATTCAGAATCAGCAATTGTGTTAAACTCTCTTTTAAAAAAATCAAATACCATTGAAAAAATTATTCGATTAATTGAAGGAAATACTGTTTTTGTTATTGGTTCGGGCCCCTCATTATCAACTTCAATTCCAAGATTAAAAAAATACGGAAAATCAATAAAAATTGCTGCTGATAGTGCACTAAAACCACTTGTAGAAAATGGAATAATTCCAGACATCATAATTACGGATTTAGATGGAGATGAAGCAACTATGGAAAAAATTGCAAAAACAAAATCTATTTTTGTTGTACATGCACATGGTGACAATATTAAAAAATTAGAGCTTGTAAAAAAATTTAAAAATTGTATTGGCACAACACAATCAAAACCTTTTAGTAAAATTCAAAATTTTGGAGGATTTACTGATGGGGATAGAGGAGTTTTCCTAGCTAATTATTTTAATGCAAGAAAAATCATTTTATTTGGAATGGATTTTGGGAATAAAATTGGTAAATTTTCTAATACAAAGAAAACAGAAAGGAAAACAAAACTACAGAAATTAAAAAGAGGAGAAAATCTTTTAGAATGGTTATCAACTTTTACAAAATCAGAATTATTTACCACATCAAAGTCAATTCAAGGATTTAAAAAAATATCATACAAAGAACTTGATATTATAATTACCTAGAATGCATTTAATACCCATCCCTCATTAATCAAATTATGAAATTTTCAGCAGAGCAGGTAAAGGGAATTGCTGCTTTGAAAGAAAGTTTGATCGAGCAAATTGATAAACATCAAGAATCCATTGAAATGCTAGAAAAAAACATCACAGTTTTAGATTCATTCCTTAAGGATTCTAGTTTTACAAAAGCCTCTCAGTTAGAAATTAGAAAAGATGTTGAAATTCAACCTGAACCTAAAAAAATTGAAAAACCTGTAGAAAATTCAATTCCAATTAAAAGAGTTAATGATGGCAAAATAATTGCCAATGCATTTGTAACACCAGAACAACTATCCATAGTTTTAGACAATGAAATTGAGATAAATGCAGATACTCCACCATTCAAATCATTCTTTTTAGATAGAATAATTGGAGAAATGAAGAAGAAGGATTTTCAAGAAGCAGAAAACGGGAAAATCCAAAAGGAATCAGTTATTGATTACATAATCAACAAGAATGGAACAGATATTCGAGAAATTATAATTAAAAACTACAGACAAAAAGAAAGAGTCAACGAGTTAATCAACACAGCAGGATGGTCATTAACTAGAATGCTTGAAAATATCAAAAAGTGATAACATGGATAAAATTGTAGTTTTAGATTTTGGCTCACAGTACAGCCATTTGATTTGCAGAAGAATTAGAGAGTTTTCAGTTTATGCGGAACTTGTACCTTTCGACATTACTTATGAGGAATTGCAGAAACTCAATCCAAAAGGAATAATTTTCTCAGGGGGCCCATCAAGTGTTTATAGTTCAGATGCTCCAGTTCCTGAAAATAAAATATTTGAAATGAATTTACCGCTTCTTGGAATTTGTTATGGTCATCAATTAATTGTAAATAAGTACGGTGGCAAAGTAAAAAGAGCAAATAAAGAATACGGTTCATCGTTACTCACAATAGATAATGATAAAGATCTTCTAAATGGAATTGGAGAATCAGTTAGAGCATGGATGAGTCACGGGGATGAAGCAGAACAAATTCCACCTGGATTTCAGGTAATTGGACATACTGAAGGTGCAAAAGCTGCTGCTATTGCATCAGAGGATCAATCTATTTACGGAATTCAATTTCATCCTGAAGTAGTACATACAGAGCAAGGAACTGAAATTCTTAAGAATTTTGTTTTAAAAGTTTGTGGAGCAAAACAAGATTGGACTATGGAGGGATTCATAGATTCAGCAGTAGAGAAAATTTCTAAAATTGAAGGAAATGTATTATGTGGAGTAAGCGGTGGGATAGATTCAACGGTAGTTGCACTATTAATTCACAAAGCAATAGGTGATAGACTAAAGTGTGTTTTTGTAAATAACGGGTTATTACGATTAAATGAAGAAAAAGAGATTGAGGAAATGTTCAAAGATAATTTCCAAGTTGATTTCACTTCAATTGATGCTGCAGAACAATTTCTTGGAAAACTAAAGGGAGTAGAAGATCCAGAAAAGAAAAGAATGATCGTAGGAGAAGAATTCATTCATGTTTTTACTGAATTTGCTGAGAAAAACGGTCCTTTCAAATGGCTAGCTCAAGGAACATTATATCCAGATGTTATTGAAAGTGGAGTTTCAAAAGGGCCTGCAGCAGTAATAAAATCTCATCATAATGTAGGTGGATTACCAGATTGGCTCAATTTAGAAATTTTAGAGCCATTAAGAGAATTGTACAAAGATGAAGTAAGAAAGATTGCAAAAATCCTTCAAGTTCCAGAAAAACTTTTCATGAGACATCCATTCCCAGGACCAGGACTAGCTGTTAGAATTATTGGAGAAGTTAATCCAACTAAGCTAAAGATTGCAAAAGTAGCCAGCAGAATTGTTGAGGATGAATTACTAGAGGCAAATTTGTATGATAAAGTTTGGCAAGCATATGCTGCTGTAGGTGACGATAGGGCAGTAGGAGTTGTGGGCGATGAGCGCAGATATGGCAATATCGTGATGATTAGGGTTGTTGATTCAATTGATGCAATGACAGCTGATTGGACTAGACTACCACATGGTCTGTTAGAAAAGATGAGTAATAGAATAACAAATGAAATAGAAGATGTTACTTGGGTAACATATACAATTTCAAGCAAACCTCCTGCAACAATTGAACCACAGTAGGGATAATTTTGGAATATGAAAAAATTTGTGATTATATTTTAGAATGTGATAAAAAGATCAGATATGTAGGCGTTTATGATTACGGTGAACTCTATGATAAAATGAAAGAAGGATTACAAAGTCATTTATCAAGAGAAGAAACTGAATTGTCATTATCTCAAGCAGTTTATCGATGGTCTACACGAAAGAAAACATCAGAAAAAATTGGTAAGCCAATTTTTGCATTAGCAAAATATGAGAAAATATTTCGTATAACAATTCCTATTGGTGGGGCAGGATTGATTTTGATTAGTACGGAGTTAGATGCAGATGTTATCGAGATAGTAGATAAAATAATAAAAATTAAAAATAAATATTCCTAAAATTTTTAATTGATATGGATTTTCATGTTTTTGACACATATGTAAAAGCTAAAGATGGTCATACAATGCATTTTGATGTAGTTACAGATACTAGCGATACAGAAAAAGCAATTTCATTTGCAAAAGAGTGGTTAAACGGAATCGGGGAAGAAACTGCAAAGGTAACTACAGAAGAATGCAGGTTTTGTCACACACAGTCAGTTCCAGAAGATATGGAAATTGAAATTATGACTAATGGATACTATATCCAAAAAATAGACGGATGTCCAAAAGATTAAGTTAAAAGAGCTGCACCATATACACCTGCAGAATCGCCTAATTTATTTTTCAAAATCGGCGTATCAACTAAATCTGAAAATACTTTATCATAAACTGATTTTTTTCCCTCGGTGTATAAAAAATCAATATTTGATAATCCACCACCCAGAACAATTGCATCAGGATCTAAAATATCAATTACATTTGCAAGAGCATATCCAAAGTTTTCTAGAAACTCTTCTTTCCATTTCTTGCCAATTTCATTATCAATTTCAGATATAATCTCAATCATAGACATTGATTTACCAGTTTGTTTTGCCCATTCTTTTTCTAATGAAGGCCCACTGATGTAAGTCTCAACACATCCATTTTTTCCACAATAACACAAATTCCCATTACGGTGTAAGATGTGATGCCCCCATTCCCCTGCAATATTGGTTCTACCAGAATGGAGTTTTTTATCAATTACAATACCGCCGCCTACTCCTGTACCCATAATTACACCAAAAACTAATCCGAAATTCATTGCAGCCCCCATCTTTGCTTCTGCCATAGCAAAACAATTAGCATCGTTTTCAATAGAAATTTTTTTCCAATTTTATTTTCTAGATCTTTTTTTATTGGTTTACCAATCAAGCAATGAGTATTACTGTTTTTGATTAATCCAGTTTTATTAGAGATTGCACCGGGTGTACAAACACCAATAGAAAAATCAGAAATATTTTCAGTTAGTTCTGAAACTAAAGATGAAATATTGCCAACTATTTGCTCATAATCATTTTTTGGTGTTTGAACTCTTTTTCTTTCTAAAACGTTAAGATTCTCATCAAGTAAAATTACTTCAGTTTTAGTTCCACCTAAATCTACACCAAGTTTGTACATTAGTAATTTATGAAGATTGGAAGGTTTTAGTTTTAACTAAATTATGCATCTATTACATTCCGCCACCGGGGGCACCAGATGTAGCGATTACATCATCAATTCTTAGAATCATACATGCTGCCTCAGTTGCTGATTTGATTATTTGCTCTTTAACTGCAATTGGCTCTATAACATTAATTGCCATCATATCTGCAATCTGTGTATTTCTAGCATCAATTCCAGTCCATTTACGACCTTGATTTTGTTTTGCACGTAGATTAGCCATAGTGTCAATAGGATCCATTCCTGCATTTTCAGCAATAGTTAATGGGATTACCTCCAAAGCTTCTGCATATTTTTTAATTGCAAGTTGCTCTTTTCCATCAAAATTATCTGCCCAGTCTTTTAGTAATGATGCAGCATATGCTTCAGGAGCACCACCGCCTGCAACGATTTCAGGTTTTTGTACTACATCTTTTACAACCATTAAAGAATCATGAATTGAGCGATCAACTTCATCAATAACTCTTTGAGAGCCACCACGAATCAACATAGTAACAGATTGCGGATGCTTGCAACCCTCAATGAATACCCATTTATCAGATTCAACTTTCTTTTGATGAGCTAATTTTGCAGAACCTAAATCATTTTCTGAAAGATCATCAAGATTACTAATTACTCTACCACCTGTTGCTTTAGATAATTTAATCATGTCACTTTCTTTAACACGACGAACTGCCATAATTCCATATTTTGCAAGGTAATGTTGTGCAATATCATCAATTCCTTTTTGACAAATCAAAACGTTAGCACCAACATCATGTAATTTATCAACCATAGATTTTATCATTCTATTTTCTTCTTCTAAGAACATCTGCATTTGAGTTGGGTCTGTAATTCTAATTTCAGAACTCATTTCAGTTTTTTCAATTTCTAATGCAGAATTAATTAATGCAATATGTGCATTTTCGATTTTTGTAGGCATTCCACTATGAACAATTTCTTTGTCTAAAACAATTCCTTTTACAATTTGTGTATCTTGAATAGAACCACCTGATTTCTTTTCAACCTTAATATTTTCAAGATCGACAGAATAAACATCACCTTTCTTAGTAGCAATGCTGAGAATTGCGTCAACTACAATTTTTGATAGAATACCGCTGTCTTCAGAGATTAATTTTGATTGCATACTTGTTGTTGCAATTTTCATAAGAGATTCTCTATCATCAGGTAGAACTTTTTTTGCTAATTGAGAGTAAATTTCAAGAGTTTTGTCAGCTGCTGCTTGGAAACCATCTACAATGGTTGATGAATGAACATCTTTTTTGAGAAGATCTTCCGCGCGTGCCAATAGTGCACCTCCAAAAACTACTGAAGATGTTGTACCATCTCCAACCTCATTATCAACAGTTTTAGAAATTTCAACAATCATTTTTGCTGCTGGATGTTGAACATCAATTTCTTTAAGGATGGTTGCCCCATCATTTGTAATAGTAACATCACCTAAGGAATCAACCAACATTTTATCAAGGCCTCTAGGTCCAAGGCTGCTTTTTACTAATTCTGCAACCAATTTTGCTGCTGCAATGTTATTCTGCTGTGCGTCTTTACCTTTTTGCTGTAGTGCACTTTCTTTGAGAACTAAAACAGGTCCATTTGGTCCTTGTTGAATTGATGCCATTTAGATTCAGCTTCAATCCCCTGAATCCCCCTTTTTAACATTACTTAGTTGATCGGTTGAATGTAACTTCGTTTTTTCACATCAACAATTCCTCCTGAGAGAATTCTAACAGAAGGTAAAGCCAAGAAAGGTAAGAATAATGGAATTAAATGAGGTCTAGCAAATTTACACCCCAAATCGACAATAGTATTATTGATTTTTTCAAAATTTGATGAAACTTTTTCAAATGAATCTGTAGATACTATTCCTGCAAATTGCAAGGGCAAGGATGCTAGTATTTTGCCTGATTTTACTACAACTAGTCCACCTTGATTCTTTATGATATGATTTGAAGCAAGAGCCATGTCAGAATCATCAGATCCAATTACAATCATATCATTTTCATGAAAACTCCAAGTAGAAGCAAATGCACCTATATCAGCTCCAAAATTTTCAAGAAATCCAATAGAATGCTGATTTGTACCATGGATTCGATCAAAGGCTGCAACTTTCCATACATCAGAATCTAAAGATGCTGAAATTTGACCTTCCTTAGACTGAAGTTCTACAGAACCTAATTTGGTAATGATTTCTGTTTGCATAGATATGGTATTTGCAAGTACATCTTTCTTTTTTGATTTTATGGCAAAATCATTTTTTGAGAATTTTTTTAGTTTAACAGTTTTTTTGAACCATGGAGATATTGCTTTTTTCTTGATAGGGATTACAATTTTTCCATTATCTACTACTAATTTTCCTCCCACAAAGACTTTGTTTGGCTTTATTGATTTTAGATCATCAAAGATTAGAATATCGGCTAATTTTCCAGGTGCTATTCCTCCCAGATCTTTGCCCATGTTGTAATAATCAAAATTATTTTTCGATGCCATTGTAATTGCATCAATTGGTTTGAGGCCAAGTTTGATAGATTCTCTAACACAATGATCAATATGACCAAATTTTGTAATATCAAGTGGATCAAGGCCATCAGAGCAGAACATTAAACGATTGAGATAGGTTCCATGAGACAAAACATGTGGAATTATTTCCTTAAGATCTCGTCTTATGGAGCCCTCTCTTATCATAATCCACATTCCAAGACGTAATCTTTCTAATACTTGATCAAAATTGATTGGTTCATGACATGATAGTATGCCAGAAGAAACGTATGCATTAAGTTTTTTTTCACTTGCACCAGCTGTATGACCATTAATTATGCAATCAAGCTCTAACATAGATGAAATAGATTTCATTGTTTTGGGTTCACGAAGAGTTACTTTGGTCCATGAAAAAACTTCACCCAAACCAAGAACATGTGGATGTTTTACTGCAGATTTTTCCTGCGATAATGTAAGTGAATTACTGTTACTAAATTTTGCATCAACAGGTAAACCTCCTGGTACAACTTGAAAAATTCTTACCGGCAAGTCTTCACCAAGTTTCAGAAATTCTTGAAAACCTTTGTATCCTGCAACACTAACGATGTCAATCGGATCAGAAAATAAAGAAGTGACACCACAAAGAAGTGCCTGTTTTACAAATTCAGATGGTAATACGAATTGATCAATATGTAAATGAGGATCTGCAAACCCCGGAGAAACGTATTTGTTTTTTACATCTATTACAGTTGTTTTGGGACCTTGGGTATGAGAAGCATCAGGACCAACATATGCAATTCTATCATGAATTATTGCAATCTGTATCTTTGGAAGAGTTTCTCTGGTATAGACTGACAGTAAATTGCAATTTTTTAAAATGAGATCGGCTTTTTTGTCACCCATTGCTACTGAATTCAATGAGGAGATCGAAGTTGCTAGGCTCGAAGTCACAGATGTTAATTGGTTTTGGCGCCTATTATAGATTCAATGCTTAAATTACGGATGAAGAGGTTTTTTTGATATGAACATACCTAAGGTGATCAGAAAGTATTGTGCAAAATGTAAAACACATACCGAACAAAAGGTCTCCATTTACAAGGCTGGAAAAAGACGAGGTTCTGCTGCCGGTGAACGTCGACACGCAGAGCGTAAACAGGGGTATGGTGGACAAAAATTCCCAAAATTAGCAAAACCAGCCAAAGTTACAAAGAAAGTTACTCCCATTATGACATGTACTGTTTGTAAAAAGAAATACAATAAAAAAGGCGTTAGAATTAAGAAATTTGAGTTGGTAGCAGCATGAAGAAAGATCATATTGAAATTCCAAAACCATCAAGTAAATTCCAAAAAGTCAACTGTGATGAATGTGGTGAATTACAGGTAGTTTATTCTCATGCATCAACACAAGTTGCATGTAATTCCTGTGGAAATGCTTTAGCAGAAGCAACAGGTTCTAAAGCCAAAATAAATGGCAAAGTCTCAGGCAGTGCTGAGTAAATCATAATCTTGTTTTGAATTTAGATTAAATGCGATTCTTTTATCATCTATAATGACATAATTCTCTTCTAAATTTCCCAATGATGTAATTCTATTTGAATTCACTAAAGAGATTCCAGTATAGTGACATACTTGATTATCAAAATTCAGCGGGTAATCAGATTCAAGTCCAAGTGAAGATAAAAAATTTTTAGTTACAAGAATACTAGTCCATATTTTATCAGACTCATACTGTTTTACGATTTTTTGAATAATATCATCATCCAGTAACGGTAAATCACCAGATGTTACCAAAACTATATCATCTAAAGATTTTAGAACTAAATTTAGATCTTCAACATAACCAATTCCAGTAGTGTCAAAAATTTCAATATCATTTTCTTCTAGTAATTTTTTTGTTTTAGGTGAATTTGTACTAGTAATGACTAAAATTTTTGAAAATAAATTTGAATTTTTTAATGAATCAACTACATGCAGGATTATTGGCTTTTTGTATTTGAGTAAAAGTTTCTCGCCATCTAAATCCATACGAGTTCCCTTGCCGCCTGCCATAACAATACCAATCATATAGATACAAACACCATTAATGAAGCCAATCTTGTAAGTTCGTTTGTTGCACCAAGCACGTCACCAGTTATTCCACCAAAACTACGAGTTGATATTCCTAAAAGAAAAATAGTTAGAGTTACAGTCACTCCAAGCATCACTAGTCCAGCAGTTTCTCCTATTACAATGACAGGAATAAGCATGATTATGAATGCAGCAGTAAGTTTTTTCTTATCTTTCATTATTTGCACAAAAGAAGAATTTGAGCCTAAAGATGCAGAATTTCCTAGACTTGCCATCAACACCATCGAGAATTTTGCTAAAATTTCACTTATCAAAATCGCTTTAAACAAATCAAATCCAGTAGTAAGAGAAATTGTAATAACCAAACCGATTAGGTACAAAACAATACCAACAATTCCAGCTGAACCAGTAGAAATATCTTTCATTGCTTTGAGTTTTTTATCTTTACTTCCTTTGACCATTAGTCCATCAGCAAAATCAGCTAATCCATCTGCATGATGAATTCCAGTTACAATAGCAATTGAAGCTACTACTAACAAGCTAACTAGTAATGGATCTAAAAAGAAAGATAGGCCAAAACCCAAAGAACCAACTAAAAGACCAATTGCAATTCCTACAATAGGAAAAAGATACATGAATTTTGCAATATTTTCTATTGTACTATTTGAAGAAGGAAATATTGTCAAAAATGAAAAAACAGATCCAATTTCTTTAAGCATTAACCCACCATCCAATAAATGATAGTACAGTAATAATTGGTATTGTAACAATTCCAAAGAAAAGAATTGCAGTAAGTTTCATCATAGTTATTGCAGAAAATACATGTTCTTTTGTTAGTACAATTTCTCCATCACCCAACTTGTAATGATTGATCTTTTCAAATTTTGTTTCTAAAGCTCCTGCAAGTGCTGCCATAGGATATCCGGCATTTGGACTTTCAGTTTTTTTACCATCACGAATCATTATTTTGTATGATTCCTTCCAATTGTTTTGGAGTATAGCAGCAGAAATTATCATAACTAATCCAGTTAGACGGGATGGAATGTAGTTTAAAACAGTATCACAGGTTGCAGTAAACCATCCTACATTTTTGAAGAGGTGTGTCTTGTAGCCAATCATTGAATCTGCAGTATTGACAACTCTATACACAAATGCTCCAGGCAAGCCAAAAATTGAAAAATAAAACAAAGGACCCGTAATTCCATCAACAGTATTTTCACTAATACTCTCAAGCACGCCTGAAATTACATGATTTTTATCTAAATTCTTAGTATTTCTCTTAACAATCATAGATAGATTTGTTCTTGCTTTCTCTAGATTATCTTCATCAAGTGATTCAAGGACACTCTTTGCATGTCTTTCCATTCCTCTAATTGCAATTGTTGTTTTTAGTAATAATCCACCAACAATCACAGATACAACTATAGAAATAACATCAAATGTTATTATAGATATTCCAAGATTCAAAATAAAAAGTAATGAAATTACGATAATGGATGTAATAGTAATGATCAAAATTCCTCCAGCCTTTTCAATTATAGTATTTTGATTTTTTGCAATTGGAGTTAAGATTGCAATAAATCTTCCAATCCAAGCAGTAGGGTGATATTTATTTTTAGGATCTCCAAATAATAAATCAAGAAAGATTGCAATACCAATAATTAAAATAGATTCAAGAATCATTGTATCATCTTCTCAATTGATTTAATATCCATGTTTGATTTGACAATTTTTGCCAATCTATCTAATTCAATATCAATTTTTGAAAGATTTTTCCTAGTCCATGCAATATTTTTGGGTTTTGCATTTAGAGAATCCTCTTCAGGTAAATCCAGAGTAATTAATGGAATAGTTCCAACAACAGGAATCTTTGTGAGGTTTTTGAGTTTTTTAAATCCTGGTTTTAGCACGTTTATGTCTCCTCTAAATTTGTTAAAAATGAAACCTTTTACAAGTTGTCGATATTTTTTATCAATTAGAGCCATTGTTCCCACAAGACTTGCAAAAGAACCACCTTTGTCAATATCAGAAACAAGTAATACTGAAGCATCTGCTTTTTGAGCAATTCTCATATTTGCAATATCAAATTTTTGTAAATTGATTTCAGCAGGGGATCCTGCTCCTTCAAGAATTACTAAATCAAATTTTTTCTGCAAAGATTTCAAGGATTTTGTTGCAATTTTAATTCCTTCAGCATTTACAAATTTTTCATAATAATCTTTGGCATGCATTTTTTTGAAGCGTTTCCCATTTAGATATACAAGGCTATTGTAATTTCCCAAAGGCTTGAGCAAAATAGGATTCAAATCTGGGGAAATTTCACACCTAGCAGCAATTGCCTGAATAGCTTGAGCACGAGATATTTCAAATGTGGGCGTGATATATGCAAAATTAGACATATTTTGTGATTTGAATGGTGCAACACTGAATCCTTTGTCTGAAAAAATTCTACAAAGTGCAGCAACAAGTGTTGTTTTTCCAGCACCAGAAGAGGTTCCTTGAATCATTAATGATTTCATGCAATACTCTCCAAAGCTTTTACTAGTTTTAGGTTATCTTTATGAGATTTTACAGCAATGCGAAAATAATGGTTATTTAATCCTCGAAAATTTTTACAATCACGAATTAGAATTTTATTTTCAAGTAATTTTTTTTGTAATTGTGTGGAATTGTAATTTGTTTTGATTAAAATAAAATTTGTAGATGAATCATGACATTCAAAACCATCTAGTTTATTGATTTTATTTTTTAAGTAGTTAAATTCTTTTTTAATAACTAATTTTGATTTTGTTAAATGGGATTTATTTTGAAGGGAAATTTTTGCTGCATCTTGTGCTAATGAATTAACACTCCAAGGAATTTTTATTTTCAATAATATTTCAATCATTTGTTTTGATCCTGCTCCATATCCAATTCTTAATCCGGGAAATCCAAATGATTTAGTTAAAGAACGTAAAACAAAAAGATTTTCATATTTTTTGACATATGAAATAACAGATTCATCTGATTCAGGAACTAGTTCAATGAAACATTCATCAACAAATACTAAAGAAGAAAGTTTTTGTGCCCTTTGAATTATTTTCAGTAAAGATTTTTGTGTCAAGAGTGTTCCTGTCGGATTGTTAGGATTACAAATAAAGACACAGCCATTTTTTGGTATTTGTAAAATAAATGAATCAATATTTTCAGATAAATTTAGTGTTTTAAAATATGATAGTTTAGCATTGTTTAATTTTGCAGCTGTTTCGTACTCTTGGAAAATAGGTATAGGAATCAAAGTTTTTTTTGCTGATAAAAATGCAAAACAGAAATTATAGATTATTTCAATTGCCCCATTCCCAACCAGTAAATTAGATTGGTCCAAATTTGTGTATTTTTTTAGGCTAGAAATTAATTCAGATGAATATGGATCAGGATAGTTTGCAACATTATCAATATTTTTTTTGAGTATTTTTTTAACAGAATCAGGGATTCCTAGAGGATTGATATTTGAACTAAAATCCAATATTTGTGAATCTGAATTTTTTAAAGGATTTCTACCTCCATGTATCACGGGAATATGTCTTAAAATGGAAGATTTTGTTCTTATTTTCACAGTTCCAAATAGAATTAGCCGATTTAGTATGTTGTGGTAATTCAGAAAACGATTATTAATTGAAAGAAGACAATTATCACATCATGACTAAAAAACGCGTTGCAATAATTGGTGTTACAGGAGCAGTTGGTCAAGAATTTGTACAATCATTAAATAATCATCCATGGTTTGAGGTGACTCAAATTGCAGCATCTGAGCGCTCTGCAGGTAAGAAATACCTAGATGCAATAAAGGATGCAAATGGAATTGTTGCATGGGATGTTGGAGGAGAAATCCCAGAATATATCAAAGAAATGACAGTAAAAGCAATTGATGAATTAGATGTATCACAATTAGATTTAGTATTTTCTGCAGTTGAATCTCAAGCTGCCAGAGATATTGAGACTAAAATGGCAGCTGATTTACCTGTAATCTCAACTAGTTCTGCATATAGGTATGAAAATGATGTTCCAATTCTAATTCCAGGAATAAATGACGATCAAACCGAACTACTTGAAATTCAAAAAAAGAATAGAAACTGGAAAGGTTGGGTAGCACCTCTTCCAAACTGTACGACAACAGGTTTGGCAATTACGCTAAAGCCATTACTTGAAAAATATGGTGCAAAGAAAGTCATGATGACATCTATGCAAGCCATTTCTGGTGGTGGAAAATCAGGCGTATCTGCTATGGGAATAACAGACAACATTATTCCATACATTCCAAAAGAAGAAGGGAAAGTAAGACAGGAAACAAGGAAAATTTTAGGGAAATTAATAGATGGAAAAATTGAAGAAGCAGATATCAGAATAAGTTGTACTTGTACTAGAGTTCCAGTAATAGATGGACACACTGAATCAGTTTTTGTTGAAACTACAAAGGAAATTGATCCAGCAAAGGCAAAAGAAACTTACAATCAATGTAACAAAGACATTTCTGTATTAGGTCTACCCTCTGCTCCAAAAGATTTCTATGCATTCCATGAAGATCCTACAAGACCTCAACCTAGAATGGAAAGAACTGTTGGTGATGGAATGACTACAACAATAGGAAGAGTTGAGAAAGAAGAACTATTTGACAATGGTCTCAAATACATGTTATTTTCTCACAACAAAAAAATGGGTTCAGCAAAAGGTGCAGTATTACTTGCAGAGATGCTATACAAAAAAGGCAAGATTTAGATAATTTTTTGTAATTTTTACAATAATAACTTTATAAGAACCAGAAATCTAGATCGACTCAGGTGTTTTAAACGGTAAAAGTAGACGACTTAGATTTACAAATCTTATCAGAATTATCTAATGATGCATCAATTTCAGTTCCTCGATTATCAAAGAAAATTAATGTCAATTCATCAGTAGTATATTCAAGAATCAAAAGATTAGTGAAAAGAAAATTAATTGAGCGATTTACAATTGATGTTAATGATGCCCAACTTGGGTATAATGTTAAAGCATTAACTGGAATAAATATGGATACAAAAAAACGAGATCACATAATTGATGAATTATTCAAAATTGATGGAGTAAGAGAAGTAGCAGAAGTCACTGGAAGATTTGATATTTTGGTAACCATGTATTCAAAATCATTGGATCAGATGCATAAAATGGTCTCAGAACGTATTGGTAGAATTGAAGGAATTCAGTCTTCAGAATCCTTTATTGAGATGAAATCACGTATGAAAGCAATGCCATATATGCCATCAAAGGGTAGTGACTAATATTGCAAAAGCAAAAGTCTGAATCCAGAGTTGCAGTTTATTATGAATTAACAAAACCAAAAATTTGGTATTTGCTTGTTTTTACTGCATTTGGCGCAGCATTAACAGCATCTAACATTTATGATATTGAAATTTCTCCAGCCACTTGGTTACTTATGCTATTTTCAGTTGCTGCAGGATCAGCTGCTGCAAATACATTGACTAACTATCATGACAGGGATATTGATGCAATTATGGAAAGAACAAAAGGAAGACCTCTCCCATCAAAAAGAATCTATCCTGCTGAAAAAGCAAGAAATTTTGGACTGGCATTAGCAGGAATATCATTAGTTTTAGCATTTGGAATTTCATTCACTACCACATTTGAACAAGGCTTATGGGCAACTGGATTCATTGCATTTGGATTAGTAAATAACATTCTAGTTTATTCATATGCCCTAAAACGAAATTCTAGAACTAACATAATTTTGGGAGGACTGTGTGGCGGTTCACCTCCAATGATTGGTTGGGTAGCTGTTAGCATGTCAGATTTATGGACAATGGGACTTGCAATGGCAGGATTAGTATTCATTTGGATTCCAATGCACATATGGGCTTTAACATTACATTTCAAAGATGATTATAACAAAGTAAATGTTCCAATGCTAACAGCAGTACAATCTGAAAAAACATCAGCACGAGCAATTGCAGGATCTACTGTTGTCATGGTTTTATTTTCAATTGCGCCATTTTTTATTAGTACAGAAAGTGGAGATGCAATGGTAGGTAGTGTATATCTATGGACTGCAATTGCATCAGGTGCATTAATGATTGGTTTATCAGTTTGGGTCATAGCCAAACCTATGGAAAAGGCTTCATGGACGCTGTTTAAATTTTCAAGCCCATATTTGGCAGTATTATTTATTGCATTAATGGTAGATTCGGCGTTATAAAATACTGTTATTTTTATCAAGACTGTTAAGTTCTTTAGTAATCTTTGAATGCTCTTCTACTAATTCTTCAAGTTCGTTTTGGAGTTTAGTGGAATTCCATTCTGATTTAATTAATGAAGACAATTTTGCAATAGTACTCCACTGAAGATTATTTTGCTCATCAATTAATTCTAAAAATCGCTTTCCTTTTTCATCATCATTCATGTTTTTTTTGACATTTTGCATTGATAAAAAGTTACCACCGGTAATAATAGAATTTCAAAGTTTTATTACTAATTGAAAGTATTCCAAACTAATGAAATGCAGTATTTCAGAATGCAAATTTAAAGCAATTGAGACAGTTAGTATAAGTTTTAGAGAAACAAGAAATCTTTGTAAAGAACACTATGAATTATTTAAAAATAAAGATAAAAAACACCTGCCAAAATTTTCCAAAGCATCAAAGTTTTAATGAAAAATTTAATAATTTTTTCAAATCCTAAGATTTTTGAAAGATTTAACATCTACTATTTTTTTAACTAAGATATGGCTGCACGAAAGAAAACGGTTGCTAAAAAGAAACAAGTTAAAAAAGCAGCATCCAAGCCAAAAAAACAAGTTAAATCTACTACATCAAAAAAGCCTGAATTTGAGAAAGCATGGAAGGAATATAATTCTGCATTAAATGGATGGAAAGAATCCCTAGCCCAATGGCAGAAAGCCACCAGTGAAACTTTGATGACTTATCATGATGCATGCCAAAAAGCATTAGAATCGGATGCAGAATTATTAAAAAAAGTAAGTTCAAGTTGGGAGACTACTTGGGAAGAAATTGGACCACAATATATCAAGCAACAAACAAAGATGATTGAAGGTATTTTCAAAGAGACCAATATTGAATCAATTAAGAAATTTAATGAACAATGGGAAAAATTTCTTTCTACATCAGGTGATGATTCAATTGCAGCATACCAAGAAGCTATCAAAAAATTCAATCAAGCAAGGCAATCAGGTAAGATGTAATTAAATTATTTTTTCTTTTTAACAATTCTAAAAACTTTACATTTACAAACTGAACATTTACCACGAATTGCAGGCCTACCATTTTTCATAGTTGTTTCTTCAGGATTCTCAATAATTCTTTTTGTTTTACATTTCACACAATATGCATCAATCTGACTAGATTCTATAGTTTTTTCAATAGTCGATTTATGAAGTTTATTCTCAATATCATCAAGTTTTTGATTTTGCTTTTGTAAAGTTTTAAGAATTTTCTGTTCAATTTTTTTATCAGTTGATTTTGAGGATTTCTTTGCATTAGAAGTTGATTTGACAAGGTTATCTTTAGTGGGGTTTAGTTTAGACGATAGAATATTTTCTAACTCTTCATTTTGTTGTTGTAATTCATTTAATTGAGATAATTGTTCAGGAGTAGCTTCTTCCACTTCTGGTTCAGTTGTAGATATAACATTAGTTGATAGAATATTTTCTAACTCTTCAATTTGTTGTTGTAATTCATTTAATTGAGATAATTGTTCAGGAGTAGCTTCTTCCACTTCTGGTTCAGTGATTGGTTCTGGTGCAAGATCTAGTTCTTGAGGAAGCTCTTCTGTTGAATCTTTTGGTAATGAACCTCTTGGACTGGAAGGGGGTTCTGGTTCAGTGATTGGTTCTGGTAGTGACTCTAATTTTTCAATTTGTTTTTCTAATTGCTCTAATCTAGCTAATTGTTCAGGAGTAGCTTCTTCCTCTTCTGGTTCAGTGATTGGTTCTGGTGCAAGATCTAGTTCTTGAGGAAGCTCTTCTGTTGAATCTTTGGTAATGAACCTCTTGGACTGGAAGGGGGTTCTGGTTCAGTGATTGGTTCTGGTGCAAGATCTAGTTCTTGAGGAAGCTCTTCTGTTGAATCTTTTGGTAATGAACCTCTTGGACTGGAAGGGGGTTCTGGTTCAGTGATTGGTTCTGGTGCAAGATCTAGTTCTTGAGGAAGCTCTTCTGTTGAATCTTTTGGTAATGAACCTCTTGGACTGGAAGGGGGTTCTGGTTCAGTGATTGGTTCTGGTAGTGACTCTTTTTCGGTTAATTCAGATTTAGGAATTGGAAATTCTCGGATGTCTCCAAGATAATCTAATTTTACTTTATTTCCATCAATTCTAAGATATGGAGTACCTTCAATTGAAAATGTTTGAATTTTATGTCCTTTTTTCCAGGAATTTTTTCCACTGTAGATGGTGATGTAAATTAATCCATTCTTGATATCAGATGCAATAGTTAAACGATCTACTGGTTTTCCTTTAGTAATTCCCTGTTTTGTTTCTTGATGCCGTAATGCAACGTTGATCAAATGCTCAGAATCATAACTGACTTCAGAAATTAAATAGTCAGCCCATTCATCCATTATAAAAAATAATGATTGATGTCTAGTAAATAAGCAATTAGAATCAAGAAAATTCTGATCTAGTGATTTGTCTATAACGTTTTAAAAAAATGAAATAGATAGAAATAAGATTATAATTGGAAGACAGCAGACATAATCAAATGGAAATATCAATAGAACCTTGGAAAAAATTGATAATTCATGAGGTAATTGAATATCAATTTGATGATTGGGTAAAACAAATAGCATTTAGTACAAGATCATCAGGTGGAGGAATACCTACAATGCAATGGACAAATGGGATAGTCTTTTCACCAGCAAATTTTCCCACTACAAATGTCACGGCTGAAGAGCAATTGAAAGGGATTTTACATTGGTCATCAGTATCTTTTGCAATAAAAGAAAAATTTGAAAAACAAATTGTTAAGGAAAATGCAACTATTAATTTAGTAGATGTAAGTGTTAATGAGATTTTCAAAGAATTAGCAACAAGTTTGAAAGCTCAATCTAAATATCTAAATCTTGAATCTGGCAAAGATCAATGAATATTGAAGAAAAAATAAAAAATTGTGAAATTTATCTAAAACAGATTAAAAAATATGATCCTGATCCATTTTATGTAAATCATTTTTTTAATCAATACGTAGATTCAGTAAACAATACTTATGAGGATATTTTCAATGAAGCAAACAGAGATTTTGGTCTATTTATTGTTGGAAAAATCTCACAAAAAAAATTTAGTGAGAAAGCAAAAATGAAAAATGATAAAAATGCAATAAAATTCTCAGAGTGGTTTTCACAAAAATTTAATCAAGAACATGAAAATCCATATCCAAATTTTATAAAAAAAATATGTGATTTTAAGAATAAATCACAAAAAATTCCCGAAATTAAGATAATGATTAGAGCATCAGACCGATACAAAGACGATATTAATCAAAAGATCAAAGTTAATCTAAGTAATGGAAAACTTCGAATGAAGGAAGAATTAGACATTGAAATAAAAAGACAGTTACCGATATTTTTAGAAATAATCAATCATAAAAGAAACGAAAAAAATGAGCCTAAAGTTGGGCAAAATCAAATAATCGCATCTACATTTTTAGATATTGAAAATCATATTGACATTGAAATTGCATATGCATCTGAAATTTACATCCCAGTTATGAAACGATTAGTTGAAGAATCAAGGAAAAAAATTAAAGAACTAATAACCTGGCAATAATTAGACTAACTTTAAAATCCAAAAATCGAGGGAGTGGTTTTGATTTTAATTATTGGTAAATATGAGAACCCATGTTCAATGGTATTAGAAAATTCAGGATCTTTTCCTAGATTTCCCTGATATTTTAGAAAATGTTTTGAAGGTTCAAAATCTAATTTAACATAATTGAAATTATAAAAAACTTCATCCATTTCCAATGATGTAATGTATCCAATAACCCAAGAGTCTTTTTGATGAAGTATATAGAGAGTAAGATTAGATTCATCGGGGTATTCTGGATCATATGTCAATCGAGCTAAGCTTCCCAAATCTTTAACTTGGATTGGATGAAACTGATCTGAGAGTTTTTTGGATTTTACTGGAAGGGGTGAAATTTCTGATTCCATATGAACAATAGGGGCATAGTGAGAGATATTTTTTGTAGATTCTACAATATCACAAATTTCTTTATCGCCTTTTACTTGATATGAAACATATCTACCAATTTTTGGCATAGGGGCATAAAAAATCAATAAAGTATTTGCCAGTGCAAAACTGCTTGAAATAATTCTCAAATCGTCTAGTTCTTGAGAATATACTCTTCTAGGATATTCTCGAAATGCGCAAGCATATCTTGCTAAATCACCAAAACTAGATAATTCGATGTAGCATTCATTCTGAGCAACTTCCATTACAGAATTATGAATGAATTGTGTTTTATTCTTTTGAAAGTATAGATACATTTGTTCAATCCCTTGAGTCATAATTCATAACCAATTATTACCATTAATTACCAATCATTACCAATAGTATATATACCAGTACAGAATTATGATTGTATGAGTACTCAAACTCAATCAAACAATGTATATTCAATGTACAAGCAAAATGTGCAAAAATACTTTGAAAATATTTCAAAAATCACTCCACAGTATTTTCAAGCTATGACACAATTGCAAGAAGAATGTATGAAAACTTGTGAAAAAACAATCAATGCATCAGTATCTGTACAACAAGAATTTGCTAAAAAAGCTGGCATCACAACTGAGATTCCAGAAGCTGCAAAAACTGCAATTATTGATACCAACAAGCAAATTGTTCAAGCAAATACAGTAAACAATCAATTTGTAAAAACAACAATTGATGCAACTGTACAAAATTTCAAAACATACAACGATAACATAAACGCATTTGCTGAATTGAATAAAAATACAATCCAATCCTGGATTAATCCCATCACACAGAAAAACTAGTGTGATTTATTTTTTTTATTTTATTTATTTTATGCTAAAATGACAGTTTTCAATAACTTCAAACATCATGAATTTAATATGATTTTTAAAGAATACTTTTAATTTGTAGAAATTTATAAAAAATACAAATTCAATTTTTTGAAATATTTTGAATCTTTTTTAGATTTTGTTTATCAAAGTATTCCATTACAAAATGAAAAACAATTAATTTTCCAAAAACAACCATCGAGATTAACGCTAAGATAGATTCATCAAGATAAAACAAATATGTTGTAACTCCAATAGCAGTCATTATTTCTATAGCAGTACAGCTACAAAAAAAGAGTAATTTTTGTCTCAATTCAGTGAATTAAGATTTTGGCCACATTGAACTCCAAGTTTCAGCGAATTTCTTCATCATTTCACCATAAGCATTCATTTGTTCTAGCCCAGATGAACTGAGAGTCTTTTGCCAATTCTCAGAAAATTGTTTGAAAGTGGAAGCATTTGAATCAGTAAGGGCTTTTTGCCAATTTTCAGTAAATTCTTTGAAGGAATTCATTCCAGCATCAGCCATTGATTTTTGCCAATTTTCAGTAAATAATTTCATGGTTTCAGTACTAGATTCAACAGTAGCTTTATCCCATACTTGATTGAATTTTTCTTGCATGTCACTACTTGCCTTTTGTATTTGTTCATAAACGGTTTTCCAGTTTTCAAGTGATTTTGTATATTCTTGCCATAAAGAATCCCATTCATTACTTTTATCCTGTTCAGACAATATTTACAGATAGTTTATGCCATTCTTAAATGGATCTATAGATGGTGGTTTATTTTTGACGGTTTTTTAGACGTTTTTCCATTCGGAGTTTACCTTCCTCAAATTTGGTTCTATCTTCATCTGTTTTAAGAGCCAATTTTGGAGCATGTGTAGGTTTTCCATTTGTATCAAGGGCCACAAATGTTACAAATGCAGTTCCAGTAACCGTCTTGATTCCAGTTACAATATCTTCAGCTTCTGCCTTTACTTCAATCTCCATTGAAGAATTATGGACGTAGTTTATTCTAGCATTTAATGTCAATACATTTCCAACAAATACAGGTTTTAGGAAATTTACACTATCCATTGAAACAGTTACCGCATTTGATTGAGAATGACGCTGTGCTACAATTCCTGCAACCATATCAATATGTTTTAAGATTTCACCTCCAAACACATTGCCTGCAGGATTTGCATCAGAAGGGAACATTCTAACAATTACTTCTGCATGAGATTCTGAAGGACTTTTTTCACGTATTTTGGCTTTTTCTGAGGACATTTTATATTCAAAACTGTTTTTTGTTCATCCAATTTAATTTAATCAGTTGATTTGATTATTTGATATATTTTTTTAGATTGATTTTATCAATTTTTGGGATTTTAGCTAACTCAAAACCTTCTGGACGTTTAGATAGGGAACGTGTTGCATCAATTCCCATTTTAGCAGTTTGTAATTTCTTTTGATCACTTGAAGGATCAAGACTAGAGCCACGCACATTTTTAAGAATTATCAGATCTTTGTCAGCCTGAAATCTTGTAGCCATTGCATATTCTACTGATTCTGCACTATTTGGATCAATATCTTCATCAACTACAGTTACTTGTTTTAACGAACGATGTGATTCAAATGTTTTTTTAATTATTTTTTTAGGTTCAGAATCACTTTTCTTTTTGATTTGTACAACTGCATGTAACCAATTACATCCACCATTAGTCATAGAGACTTGTAGTGTTTGAGGAAATGCTTTTTTCAGTTCACCATTTAACTTTGATTCAATTGGCATTCCCATAAGCAATCTATGTTCAGAATATCCTGAAAGAACATCATGGAAAATAGGATTATTTCTAAAGAAAAGATTTTCAAGTTCAAAAACAGGTTGAGATCTTTTATGATCATATGTTTGAAGCATTTCAACCATCCATTCAGGATGAGTTTTATCACGAAGAATTTTTCCTTCCATTACAATTTCTGAACCTGAGGGAACATTCAATCCTGAAAAAGGGAGATTTGTCAAAGTTAGTTTTCCTCCTAAAAGCGAATTTGCAATATCAATCTCATCTTTTCCCCATTCAGCTTGATATGCACCTGCAATAGAAATTGCTGGATGAACTCCTACAGTAATTGCAATTTTGAGATCTTCTCCATGTTCTTTTGCATCAACAAAACATCTATGAAGATGACGCCCTTCAACCATTCGAATAGAAAAATGGGTTTTGTCAATTGGCATTAATCTATGGAATGAAGAATTTTGTTTACCAGTTTCAGGATTTTTAGCATATGCTACTGAAGATGTGATAAAAGGACCAGATTCTTTTTCAAAATGTGTTACTATAGGCATGGAAAGTAGATTTTTTGACTTGTTTTCCATGAATTTTCCTGAACCAGTAATTTTTGGCTTTTTTGCTTTTTTAATTGCTGAAATAATTTTTTCATGAATATTATTTTCAGTTCCTCCTACTGCCAAAGCAAATCTTTTTCTGGTTCCGACTAAATTGGAAACTAATTGGAAATTACTTTCTTTAATATTTTCAAATAAAACAGCGTATGAGCCATCAACTTTAGCAGTGATCCCTGCAATCTCAAATTTTGTTGAAACCTTTGTTTTTACAGTTTTTAGATCGTTGATCTTTTTAATTTGAGAAATATAATTTCTTAAATCACTCATTTTCAATCATCTCCATAATTTCAGACATTAAGGCTTTTGCTGTATCAGTTTCCAGTTCTTTTTGAACAAATACTGACACCAAAGCAATTCCTCGCATTCTAGTACTAATCCGTTCAGCTACAAGTTTGAGAAAAAGAGAATCAGTTCTTGCAGGAATAACAGTAGTGGTAATAGGTGTGGGTCCTGTGGCTAAAGAAGCAACAATAGAACCAATTTTTTTAGAACCCTCAGTTACTGAAATAAAATATCCATTTTCAAATTTTTGAATTTGTAAAAAGAAGTTACGGCTCTCCAAATTTACCGTTTTCTGGAAAAATCCATCTGGAGAGTTCAATAAGCTATGAACAAATCTTATGCTTTTATTGCTATTGATTCTTTCTCATGGGCAGATGCAACTTGAACTTCAGGATTCTTCTTACAGTTCTTTTCATGTTTATCTGGATAAACAAATAGTTTTTCACAGTGTTTGCATGGAGTTTTTTCTTTAGTTTTTGTTGCAACTTTGGATTTTGCTGTTTTAGCTTTTGCAGTTTTTGCTTTTGATTTAGTTTTTGCTTTTGATTTAGTTTTTGCTTTTACTTCAACCTCAATTTCTTCTGGTTGGGTATCAGCAACTGCTTTAGCTTCAATAGAATCGGCCTCAACTCTAGCGCGTAATTTTGCTTTGTATTTCAGATTACGTGGTTTTGTTCTTAGTCTATATCCACAACATGGACACCAAAGTCCTTCCCATTTGATGAAAATCTCACAAATTTGGCATCGACGTTGTCCTGAAGCATATCTTCCGGTTCCAACAGGCTTTTGAGCCTTATATCTAACACAAATTCCTTTACAAGTCATCTTGGTAGTTTTATATAGATTTCTTAACTATATAAGCATGGATCGATAAAATCTATAAAAAAAATTAAAAAAGTTGTAAATATTTTAAATTATGTAACGATCAATGGCATTAGTTTCAAAAAAAATCAAGAAATCATCCATAAATATGTATAGCTTATTTCAAAACCATATTTTTTGAAAAAATAATATGTGGTCATATAGTTGTTTAAGAAAAAATTTCATTAAATATTATAAAACATATAAAAATTTGAAAAAATCATCATACTTTAATCACTACACAAATTAAGCATTCATGAATTAATCAAAAATCAATAATTTTTAAAAAAATCAATTATTTTTTGATTTTTTAACCAGTAAGTGACAGAGGCAATATTGAATGTCGAAAACCATCACGCTGAGAGATATATTTTGCAGAAAGCATGTCACGTCTTCCACGTTGATTAAAATTTTTGATTTTCATACTAGTTTTACTTTCATCAACAAATTCTAATTCAAAAGATGAGCAGAAATTTAGATTTAACATTGAAACAATTTTTTTTGCAATTTCCATATTTCCATTTCCAATTTTGATAATTTTTCGTTTTGCTCTTAGACCGCCTAAAATTTGAATAATATGGAAAACTAAATTTTCCACAGATAAATGAAAGGAGCTCTCAATTTCTTGTCCATAATAAAAAACAGACAATCCAATTCGCTGACCGGGATCAATGCCTAAAATTAAAAATTCTTCTTCAAAATCTAGATTTAGTTTTTGCATCATTATACCTTTTATCACAGTTGAATGATGCTCAAAGATATCTTCATGGAGTAAGAGTTTTTCACATTTTTTGGGTGATTCTTTTTTAGTGGTAAAAATTAGATGGCCTGCATAATTAGAAATATCCTCAGGTAGAATAGAGTCAAAAGATAATTCTAGTTTCTTAAGGTATGTTGAAAATCTATAGTAAGGCTTACCATATGTAGTAGCAATTCCAATACGAGTATTCAGTAAGGGATCTATGAGTAATTTTACAAAATATGAAATTTAGGTTTATGCCTTCAAAACAGTTGACACCACATGTTTCACTGCTTCATCAAAATTGGCATCAATTGTGGATTGGATTTCAGATAATTTAGCATCTCCTTCTTGTGTAATTTTAGAAGATTCAGAAGTTGCCTTTTCTTTAGATGCATTAATAATTACTTCAGCTTCTTTTGTAGCCATTTCTCTTGTCTTTTCTAATAATGCATCAATTTCATTCTGAGCTTTAAGATTCAATTGTTTTTTCATATCGCCAACTTTGCTGTTTAAAGAATCTAAATCATCTTCCAAAGCATTCAAAGATTTGATAATTCCAGTAACTTTGGATTCGGCCATACTGCTCATTATAGTTCAAATTTGATAATCCATTACTTAAATCATTCACTTCGTAGGCGTGAACTACGCCTAAATCAGGCCGTATAGAATCAAATTTCTATTTCAAAGGGCTAGAACCAACATTGACATCTGATAATCACATTAAATATTGAAAGGAATTACTGAAAATATGGTAAGCCAGCCTGTTTGGATAGCAATTGTAATTGGAGTTTTCTTTGTAGGTGTTGGTGTAAGTTATGGTTATTTTGCTAGTACATATGATCCAATGTCAATGAAATTTCAAAATCAAGAACTGTTTGATCAGATGATGTCTAATAATCCAATGATGTCTCAACATTGGATGGGTTCAGATATGATGACTCCACAGCAAATGATGAATGATCCTCAGATGATGCAGCAGATGCATGATATGATGATGTCTAATCCTCAACACATGAACCAGATGATGGGACCAATGATGAATACTATGATGAATGACCCCCAAATGCAACAACAAATGTTGACACATATGATGAATAATCCTGGAATGATGAATTACATGATGAATAATCAAGACATGATGAATATGATGGGTGGCAACATGATGATGGGGGGAAATATGATGAATAATCAACAATTTTCGGATAATCAAAATGATGTAGATAAAAAAACTGGAGCAGATTCACAAAGTACCCAAGTTTCAATTGCTCGTGATTCTGCTTCACCAGGATGTGAGAAAACAAACGAGTGCTATCTCCCATATTCGGTAACAATTAATGAGCATTCCAGTGTTACATGGACTAACGATGACATTGCAGTTCACACTGTTACAAGTGGAATCCCTTCAGATGGTTATAATGGAATCTTTGATAGTGGATTAATTTCTCCTGGAACTACTTTCACAAATCAATTTGATGAAGAAGGAACGTTTGACTATTACTGTATTGCACATCCTTGGATGACTGGGAAAGTTGTAGTATTGGAATAGATTTAAAATTTACACTCAAAACATATTCTCAAACCATTCATTTTTAGAGAATTTTTAGGCACAAAATAATAGAAGATTAGTACTATCCAGTTGTTAAAAGTAAGATTGCTCTAGCTAGATCGCCTTTGGCCTCCTCTAAAGCATTTTTAGCCTTTTCTTCATCAACTCCTGCTTGCTGACTAACAAGTTGAATATCTTCTTCGGAGTAAATTGGAACCTCTAATTCTCTTTCCTCATAACTATCGGCAGTTACTGTAAAAATTGAATTGTCCTTTGCTTTCATTTCAGTAACAGCTGGTTTGGTGATGATAATCTCTTTTTTATCAGTCTTAATTATTACTTCTTGAACATTCGATAATTCATTCATGTCTAGACCCATCTTATCCATCATCCTTCGCATTTCGCGATTTCCGCCTCCTCGCATCATGACTCTATTTCCCCTTTAGGACTTTTTAAACTATCTCTGACCTTTACTGCCACACCTCGATTAAAATCAGATATCATCTCATGTGATAAGACCGCCTTGCCAACTGCAATAACTTTGTCTTTAAACAAAACTGGTGTATCAGCAGAAATCTTTACTTTATTTCCACACCATACCACATGCTTACAAAATACGGATTTGCCTTCCATTACAAATGGCGCAGCATCTTGGTTTACCTCAACACAGTTTTCTTTGAATTTTTTACTTTTGAGTAAGATTTGTGCAAAGTAAGGACTAATTGCTAGACCACCATCTATCCTCAAAGTGCACAATAATTTTCCATCATGTGAAACAGTTCGAATTCTTCCAGTCTTTCGTGAAAATATCATTTCAATATTTTTTGGTAGATATTTTGAAACACCATTACCAAATAACGCATCAAGTGAATACTGGAGTTTGAGAATTTGTTCCATGCCCATGATATTTTTCATTCTAAATATTAGTTCAATGTTAAACCATATTACAACTTTGAAACTATATAGATAGGTTTAATCTCTTTAGATTATGGAAGAAAGAGAGGAAACAAGGAAAATTCAATTTACTGGGAAATCATCCTACATAGTTTCACTTCCAAAACAATGGATTATGGAGTTAGGGCTAAAACAAGGGGATCAAATTAGAATGGTAAGAAAGGGTTCATCAACTTTGGAACTTTATCCGCCAAAATTCGAATCTCGTATTCAAAAAAAAGAAGATGCCGTAATTGAAATAGATGCTGAAGAAAAACCATCTTCCATTATTAGAAAATTAATTTCATTGTATTTTCTTGGGTTTAAGACGATTAATGTTAAACCAAAAAATGGCAGATTAAGTCCCAATCAAAGGAATACGGTAAAGGAAGCTGTAAAGAGAATGCTAATGGGCTCAGAAATTATTTCTGACTCTAGTGGAGGAATTACAGTGCAAGTTCTTGTAAACCTGCTGGAATTATCTGTTGATGGCGCCTTTAAGCGAATGATACACTTGGCAAAATCAATGTCAAGTGATGCAATTTTAGCTGTTAAAGAAAACAATCTGGAGTTGGCACAAGAAGTTATCAATACAGATGATGAAGTAGATAGATTTGGATTTTACATAATTCGTCAATTAAAGATTGCAATACAAAATGAGCATATGCTTAAAGAGATGGGTTTTAGAAATGCTAGGAATTGTCTTGGATATAGGCTAGTTGTAAAAAATATAGAGAGAGCAGGAGATCACGCATCATTTATTGCAAAAGATCTTTTAGAGTTTAAAAAATCTGTTAAAAAAGAGATTTTAGAGAAGCTGCAGGATATGAATGAATTTTGTTTATCAGTATTGGATGAATCATGTTTGGCTTTGTTCAAAGAAGATTATGTACAAGCAGAAAAAATTATTGAAAAAGCAGCTGAAATTGCCAAATATGAGAAAAAAGTAAGAGATGCCTCAAAATCATTAAAAGACGATGAGGAAATTTATAGAATCAGAAGAATGTCTGAGAATATTAGAAGGGTTTCAGAGTATGCCAGTGACATAGCGGAAATTGTATTGAATATGAATATTGAAAAAGTATTGAAAAAAACGGAATAATTATCAAAAATAGGTTAGGATTGAAAAGAAATGAAATCAGCAATTTTAATCACATATGATCAGGAAGATTCGATAAACGAGGCTAAGGGACTATGCGATGCTGCAGGGTATGAAATAGTCCACATCATTCAACAGGATTTCCTACAAAAACCAAAGTATGGAATTAGTGGCGGGGTTTTAGAAAGACTAGAAGAGATATCAGAGAAGCTTAGACCAGATGTAATCATATTTGATGAAATTTTAAAACCAAGTCAAAATTATAATCTAGCATCTGTACTCCATAGAGAGATCTTAGATAGAGAAGGATTAATTCTGGAGATTTTTGAAAGTAGAGCATCCAGTGCTGAATCAAAATTGCAAGTAAAATTGGCTCAATTACGATATGAGATGGCTCGAGCAAAAGAAAAAGTTCGTCTTGCAAATATGGGGGAGCAACCAGGTTTTATGGGAATTGGAAAGTTCGAGGTGGATGTTTACTATAACGATATCAAACATAGAATGCAAACAATAAGATCTAAACTTGAGAAAGCAGGAAAACAGCGAGAACTTCATAGACAAGGCAGAAAGAGAATGGGATTCAAAACAATCTCGCTGGCAGGATATACATCAGCAGGAAAAACCACATTGTTTAACAAAGTCACAGGTGAATCAAGAGCTCAAAGTAAAGAACTGTTTACAACACTAACTACCACAACACGAAGAGTAACAATTGATCAAGAGCCATTCTTAATCGCAGATACAGTCGGATTCATCAGCAAACTTCCTGCATATATGATTGATGCATTCAAATCTACTTTAGAAGAACTAACATATACAGACATCATCATTCTAGTAATTGACATTAGTGATTCTGTTTTTGAATTAAAAAAGAAATTTTCTAGTTGTATGCGAACTTTGAGTGAATTGGGTGTTGAGAAAGACAAGATAGTTTATGTGTTAAACAAAGATGATTTGCTAAAACAAGATGAGATAAATCGAAAAATTGACATACTTAATTTATCTGAAAATAAAAAACTAATTTCAGTTTCTGCAAAAACAGGCAGAAATGTAAAGGAATTGAAAGAACTGATAAAAAATATTTCAGAAAGTCATAATTCATACAAATTCAATAAAAATTCATCTGAAGGAGTTAAAGATACTCTTGGTAATTGAAGTAGTAAGAATTGGACAACGAGTAGTTAGAGATGATAGAGTCACAACTCATGTTGCACTTGTTTCAAGAGCATTTGGTGCTGATAGAATTTTCATGAGTGAAATAAATCCAGAGATTAAGGACACTATAGAAAAAATCAATAGAACTTGGGGAGGAAAATTTGAAGTAGAGTTTATTGATAAATGGAAATCAATTGTTAAGAAGAAAAAGGAAGATAACTTCAAAATTATTCATCTTTCAATGTATGGTCAAAATATCAACGATGCCCAAGAAGAACTCCAAAAAGAAGAAAATTTGTTGATTGTTGTTGGGGCTGAAAAAGTTCCTAGAGAGATTTATGAATTAGCAGACTATAATGTCGGAGTTGGAAGCCAACCCCATTCAGAGATTAGCGCTCTGGCAATTCTTTTAGATCGTATTCAAAAGGGTAAACAATTTGAGAAAGACTTTCCTGATGCAAAAAGAAAGATCATACCCACAAAAAATGGTAAAAATGTACAAGTAAAAGAAACAAGGGATTAATAGTAGAAAATCAGGAGTCATTTGAGTTGGTAGACAAATACGAAGATCCTTTTGTTAGAATCGCCTCCATGATTGGAGGGGATGAATATCTCAAAGTTGCTAGATCATTACTCAAAGCCGAAGATGCAACTGATGAAGAGATTGCAAGCTCCACAGGTCTAAGAATCAATATGGTAAGAAAGGTATTGTATGATTTGTTTGGAAAATCACTAATTACAGGAATCAGAGTAAAAGATGAGAGAAAAGGCTGGTTTGTCTACAGATGGAGAACTAGAAGGGAAGAAGTTGAACATTTCATTGAAAACCAAAAAAAGAAAATTGAAGAAAGATTACAACAAAGATTAGATTATGAAAATGCCTCCGACTTTTATCATTGTGGAAATGAAGACTGTCCAAGAGTAACATTTGAGAGTGCACTTGATGGCATGTTCAAATGTCCTTCATGTGGAAATGTTTTGAACCTAAAGAAAAATGATAAATCTAAAAAAGCATATTCGAAGAAAATTGATGAAATAAAAAAAGATATGCAGCAGACATTTTGATTTGTTGTAATATAAGGATAAATACAAAATCATAGTATTATGAGCATGTCAGAAGATGATTCGTTATCCATCTGTAATGTTTGGAAAGGAAACACATCGAAAATTATCAATGAATTAGAAGCTCAAATACCCTCACATTTTCAAATATATTCAGATATGTACAAAGAGTATCTTCATGCCATAGACAATATTTTTGGGACATGTGTTTTGTCAGAAAAGGAATTTTTTGAAAAATTGGATATTGATCCGAATTTTTTGAAAAATCTTGGAAAGTATTCAGACTTTCTTAGTAGTACGTGTATTAAGCAAATTGAAAATTATGATAATTATCTAAAATGGTATTCGCAAATAAGGGCTTCAGGCATGAAGTCATATGAGGAATTTGTTCATACGATGATGGATTCCTATTCAAAAACACTTTCTAATTTTTCAAAAAATATTAAAAAATAAGTTAGAGATTAAATAGGAGAAATTCTTTGAGAAATCCTTGAGTCAAATAACTACGGTAAATCCAGCAACAGGTGAGAACATTAAGACTTTTACTCCAATGGATAAAAACCAAGTAAATGACCTAGTTAGAAAAGCTAAACGAGCTTTTCCTGAATGGAAAAAGGATTATGAAAAAAGAAGGAGTTATGTTTACAATTTAGTCGAATATCTAAAGAAACACAAAACGGAACTTGCAAAAGTTGCAACATCTGAAATGGGTAAAGCCCTCAAAGAATCAATTGGCGAAGTTGAAAAATGTGCTTGGGCATTAGAATTTTATGCAGATCATGGAGACAGTTTTCTTTCTGATGAAGTTTTAAGCTCTGATGCAAGAAAGAGTTTTCTAACTTTTGAACCACTGGGAGTAATTGGTTCTATTATGCCTTGGAATTTTCCTTATTGGCAAGCATTGAGATTTGCAGCCCCATGTTTAATGGCAGGAAATGTAATTGTAATGAAACCATCCAGAGTAACTATGCAATCAGGAATTGAAATTGAGAAAGCATTTACTGAATCAGGAATGCCTGATGGAATATATCAAACAGTTGTAGGTAGTGTAGAATCTGCAAATAATCTAATTGACTCAGATGTTAATGCTGTTACTTTTACTGGAAGTACAAATGCAGGTGCAAAGGTTGGAGAAAGGGCTGCAAAAAATTTGAAAAAATGTGTATTAGAATTAGGAGGAAGTGATCCTTTCATAGTATTAGATGATGCAATTATTGAAAAAGCAGCTGAAGGTGCTGTTAAAGGAAGATTCATCAATTGTGGTCAAAGTTGTGTAGCCTCAAAAAGATTTTTTGTGGGGAAAAACATCGCAGAAGAATTTACCGAATTATTTATCAAAAAAGCCTCTCAACTCAAAGTTGGAGATCCCATGTCCATAGAAACTGATGTTGGACCCATTTCAAATAAAGAAGGTTTAGAAACAATTTCCGGAATTGTAGAGGACGCAAAACAAAAAGGTGCTGAAATTCTTTTAGGAGGTTCAGAGATAGAAGGAAAAGGATTCTTCTACATGCCAACAATTCTCAAAAATATCAAACCTAACATGAGAATTGCAACTGAAGAAACATTTGGACCAGTGGCACCAATTACAATAGTTGAAAATGAAAGTGAGGCAATCAAATTAGCTAATGAAAGTGAGTTTGGTTTAGGTGCCAGTATATGGACAAAAGATCTTGCTAAAGCAGATAAGATGTCAAGACGAATAGATTCAGGGATAGTAAGTGTAAATAATGTGGTAATATCTGATCCTAGAATTCCCTTTGGAGGAATAAAACATAGTGGGTTTGGAAGAGAATTATCAAGATATGGAATGCTTGAATTTGTAAATCTAAAATCAGTCAGATTTTACGATAATTTAACACATCATCATTACGTCGAATAGATTTCTTATTAGTATCGCTCTAAGTGTCATCAGATTCGTCTTCATCCTCTAAATCTTCATCATCCTCTAAATCGTCATCATCGTCACATTCTTCTAATTCAACATAAGTTGGATTACCATCTTCGCCAAAGTAAATCTCAACACAAATATCTGTAGCCAAGGTAGTGGCCATAGTTTCTGCTAATTCTTTTGGAAAATTTCCCAATCTGCTCGGATCTGAGGAATATCGGTATTCAATAATTTCATCTTCGTGATAGAAATCTAATTCGATATCACCATTAGCAAATTTTCTAACTCCCATTACTTGACCAAATATACTAGTCAAATCTAACTACCCTGTTCTGACAAATCATGCGAAAGATTGTCAGCCAATTTCTCATAATGTTCTCTAGATTTTCCCAAATCAGTAAGTTGAGTTTTTTCAATTTCATTTAGTTCATCATCCACTTTTTTGGAAACATATTGTAATCGTGCTTCTGCCATCATGAATAATCTATTATTTTCTTTCCACAGATGTTCTGTGACATGTTCAACATATTGTTGCATATCACTAATCAATTTTGTAGAATCTCCTGATGAAAGATACACTTTTGCAGACTCTTCCATTGCAGTTCCAATTTCCCTTGATCGTTGATGATCAATTAGCATCATTGCAATAGGTCCCATATTACTAGGCATTCCAGCTTTTTCTAAAGCAGGGAACAATGATTTTTCTTCTTTAGTATGATGACAAACGTCAGTAAAGTTTTTTGAAAAATCAATTACTGGAAGCAAAATTGATTCTGGAATTTGTTTACCATCATTTAATAATTGAATAGTAGATTCCATTGCTTTGATTACTTTTTCTATTAAATCATGATCGCATCGTAATGATGCTGTTGACATAATAATTTTAAAGAAAATCCAATATCTATATCTTATTTATTTTAAAAAATAATTAAAAGATAGAAATTAGTTAACGATTAATCGTTAACAAATCATTTTAACGATTAGAGAGGCTCTTTGATTTTACAAATGCCCAAATCTTTTTGGTCATTTCACTTGGAGCAATTGGTTTCTTGCCAAATACTTGTTCTACAGTCTCATTACGACCTGCAAAATTGATTGCATATCCGCCAAATGCTGGTTTTTTTGTTTTTGATTTAGTAGCCTTCTTTTTTGGTGCAGCCTTCTTTTTTGGTGCAGCCTTCTTTTTTGGTGTAGCTTTTCTTTTTGTTGTAGCTTTCTTTTTTACTGCCAATTTCTTGTAATTTTATTTCAAAGAAAGTATAATAACTTACACTTTTGCATAATTCAACACTAGGTGATTTTTGAGCCTCTTGATAGATTTAAGACGTAGATTTGGCGAATTTGAGATTTTTTTAAACCCATTTCCATCAATAAGAGATACGGCATTTTTTCCTCCAATCAGAAATGGGGACAAGGTGATAATCAGTTCATCAAAAAGATCATATTTTATAAATTCCCAATTAACGGTTCCCCCTCCTTCAACTAAAACCGATTTGATTTTTTTATCTGAGAGTTTTTTTAATAATAATTTGATATTAATAGAATTACTTCCAACCATAATTATTTCGATAGGGAATTTTTTTAGTTTATCAAGATTTGATTTACTAATTTGATGTGATACAGCTACAATTGTTGGTATTTTGTTACATGTTTGAATTATTTTTGAATTTTTAGATATAGTACCTTTAGAATCTAAAATGATTCTAATTGGATTTTTGCCTTTAGTGTGGCGTACTGTCAACATAGGATCATCAACTAAAACAGTGTTTTTTCCTACAAGTATTGCATCTACTTGGGATCTTAGTTTATGTAATCTAACACTATCTTGTTTTGAAGATAGTTTTGAATCTCCTGTGACAGTTGCAATTTTTCCATCAATGGATGTTGCAGCACTCAAAGTTACATGTGGTCTAGATTTTACCATACACTATTTTCCCTCCAATCATTACTGCTCTAATTGCTGATTCTGATGCTCTATGAACAATAGATGCATGTGGATTATGCATTGGTTCTAAATCTAAAGCATGTTTATCAATCAATATACAATCAGCAATTTTTCCACTTTCAATAATTCCAATATTTTTTTTCAAAACTTTCCCTCCATTTACTGTAGCCATTTTAAGAATTTCTTTTGGTTCAATTCTTTTCTTATGAATTCCCATAGTTGCTTTCCAAAGAAAATCCATTTCTCTGAACATGTCTGGCGAATTTATCATGACGTTATCTGTACCTAATGCTAATACACATCCTGCTTTTTGCATCGATACTATATCAGGAATACCTTCGGCAAGCGAAGAGTTTGCTCTGGGACAAATAACTATTCCCTGAGTTTTTTTTGCAGTACTGTGTAGATCACTTTTTGAGGCAAATGTCATATGAACCAAAAAATGAGGTTTCATAGATAATGCTCTAATTGTTTCAGATTTTCCTGTGACTTTCTTTGATGTTGAAACACTTTGCTCAGTTTCTGAGGCGTGAATGGCTCTAAGTTTTGTTGTTTTAGAGTATTGGTCTAAAACTAAAGTACTATTCTCATTAGCCCCGCTAACACCAATTCCATCACATTGTTTGAGAAGTGCATCAAGATCTGCAAGTTTGTTTACTGGGAAGGGCTGATTTTTTTTAATTTCAGTTGATTTTTGATAAAATTCCAGTCTTCCTAAAATTATTGAGCGTATGGGGATATCAGATAGTACTTTTTTGAGTAAAATTACTCCATCTAATCCACCCTCTCGAAAATCTACAAATGTAGTTATTCCTTTTCGAAGCATTGAATGACATGTATTTTTCATAAAATTTGATAAATTTTCTTGTGAGGTATTTTTTAGAATTCTTGATTTAGCTCCAAAAACAGGATGAATTTTTTCATCTACCGAACTATTGAGTGTAAAGTCTTTTCCAATAGAATCACCAATGTGTGTATGTGCATTAATGAAACCTGGAATTAATAAAAGACCTTCTCCGTCTATAGATTCCTCATTTGTATCGGGTTGAATTTTTGATTGAATTTTTTTGAAATTATTATTTTCAATTTTTACATTAGTTCTTAAGACAAAATCTAATTCTGATCCTTGTAATATACTGATATTTTTTATTAACATGATAATTCATAAACTTCAGGTTTTTCCTTTCCTGAATCTCGAATTTCACGTATAGTATCAAGGGATTTTGTGGCTAGTTTTACGGCTTCCCTACTAGTACGAGCAGTTCCTATTCCACAATTCAAAGAAATTTCATCATTTTCTTTTATCATGTTAATGAATTTCTGTACCGAATTTTTTCCATCTTCACTTGCAACTACCATGAAATTATCCCCACCCATAAAAATTGTAAGAGAGTTTTTTTCAAGAAAATATTGCGACATTTTGGAAAATAAATCAAAAATTATTGTGGTTATCTCATATGGTGAATTACTTTTTCTACGTGAGGAAAGATCATCTACATCTAAATGCATTATTGTAACTTTTGAATCAGATGAATTTTTAACAAATCCAAAAATTTTATGCTCGTCATTTAGAATAATTTTATTTTTCTTTCCATCATAGGCTTTCAAATTTGCATCAAAAGGAGAGTCTCCAAACCCAATTGAAACATCCAATCTAATATCAAATGATTTTTCCAGTGTTTTTTGAATTTCAAGATGCTCAACTAAACCCAGTCCATTAGAAACTACAAAGAATTCATCTGCTCGATTAAGAAAAACCAGGCAGTTTTTTTCAGAAAATAGTTTCTGCACTTCTTTGTAGAGTGATGCCTGAAGCATTTGTAGTTCATGCTCTCTATCACTCCCCAATGTTAAGGTCCAAGGACCATATCCAGTAATTTTGAGTATACTAAGTTGAATCATTATTCAATCCTCTTTAATTCATTAGAAATTTTTACAACAGCTTCTACAGCCCTTTCTGCGACTGGTCTTATCCTAGCATAGGCATGCCTTTCCTGCATTCCAGGACCAGAAATTCCTAAAGAGACGGGTTTCTGATATTTAATTGATAATGAGGTTAAAGCCTGAGCAGCAGAATGTGATATTACTTCATCATGTTTTGTTTGTCCTTTAATTATGGCACCCAAAGTAACTACTGCATCTACATCATTTTTTTGCAATAACGAATCTACAATTATAGGCATATCGTAAGCACCAGGAACAGTGCATGTATGTAATATTTTCAACTTTAGAAAAGTTGCTTTTTCTTGAGCTACTGCAAGCATCCTAGATGTCACTTCCTCATTGAATTCCGAAACTACTATTGCAATATTCAAAACTAATGCACCTTGGCGTATTCTAAAAGTTCTTTTCCATCAATTAATGGAATCCCATTTTGTTTGGCAAATTTTTCTGCCTTATCCACGGATAATGCAGAATATGTTTCAGCATCCATCATTTCACAAATTGCTGTAACAGGTGTCAAACCTGCAACTTGAGCAAGATAAACTGACATTTCAGTATGTCCTTGTCGTGCAGCTAATAATCCTTTAGACGCAATCAATAGCGGGACATGTCCTGGAGTTTTAAATGATGAAGCAAATTTTTTCTGTTTGTTTTCAACATTAAAGATATTTGCCATTTCTCTAATTGTTAATGACCTGTCTTTATCAGTAATTCCGGTATAAGTTTGATAATGATTAATGGATAATGAAAATGTTGGATGATCACCATATGGTGCCAAACCCATAATCATTTCTTTATTTGAAATTGAAGAATCAGCAAGGATGTCATGCATGTATTTTAAGTCAAGGGATTTTGCAAAATTATTATCAATTGCAATACACAGTAATCCACCAGCATGTTGACGCATTCTTGCTACATGCTCAGGAGTAACAAATTCAGCAGCTACTACCATATCTATTTCATTTTCTCTTCCAGCTGAATCAAATAATAGCACAAATTCACCACGCTTTAGAGATTGCAGTGCTGATTCAAGAGACATATGAAAAAATGCCGGTAATCTAATTATAAAGTTTACTAAAAAATTGGTAATTACCACTAAACTGGTAAATTGCTGGCTTTATTTTAAAATGTATTTTCCAAGAATATCAGTTTCAATATTAACTTTATCGCCAATTTTTTTTGTATGAAAATTTGTGATCTCAATTGTGTGGGGAATTAATGAAACTGATGCTAGGGTATTTTTGATATCGACAACTGTTAGACTAATACCATCTACTGCAATAGAACCTTTTTTCACAACATATTTTGATGATTTTTTTGGAACTTCAAACCAAACTTGAACTTCTTTCGGTTTTTTCATAATTTTTTTAATTATACCGACACCATCAACATGGCCTAAAACAAAATGACCTTCAAGTCTCTCACCTGCCTTTAAGCTGCGTTCAATATTTACAATTCCACCGACTTTTAGATTACCAAGATCTGTTTTTTTCGTAGTCTCTTCAATCATTTCAAAAATACAACTAGATTTAGATAATTTTGTAGCAGTAAGACAAACACCATTCAAAGCAACGCTCTGACCAATTTTTAATCCCTTGGAATGTTTTCCAAGATTCACAGTCATCTCGATAGCGCTTCGATTTTTGGTATTTTTTGAAATCTTTTCAACTTTACCAACTCCTTCAACAATTCCAGTAAACATCAAAGTAAACTATTTGATATACGTATAAAATGATTTAGATGTTATTTGCAGCAATTATTTTGAATTATATTCATTGAATTCATCTTCACAAAATTGATGAAATACAGTAGAACCGTTTTCATTAGCATCATTTTTAATTTTTGCCATATCTTTGTTTAAAACACCTTGTGCAGCTAAAAATGCATCATCTTGCATTCCTAATTTTTCAAATAATCTAGATTTTGCACGTGGAATTTCTTTAAGATTTGGATCAATTACTTGGGCCTTATCATAAAACTCAATTGCATCTTGGTAATTTCCAAGATGGCTAAGAGATATGGCTTTATTCATCAAGGCTGTCACATCATTTGGATCAATCAATAGTGAAGTTTCATAACATTCAAGTGCATTTTGGTGTCGATTTAATTCATTGAGTGATAAGCCCATAGTGTTTAGTGCCCATACATCTTTGGGATTTGTAGAAAGAATTTGTTTGCATAATTCTAAAACTTGTTCATATTGCTGTAAATTTTCAAGAGCATAGATCTTATTTTTTAATGCATATGTATCAGAATTTTTAATTTGTAAAACTCTATCGCAATACTCAATTGTTTCCTCGTATTTTTTTAGATAAATCAGAGACAGTGAAATATTCTGAAGTGCTACCATGTCATCAGGGGCTTTTTCTAAGAGATTTTTGCAATAATTGTACATTTCCTCGTATTTTCCTGCATTAAACATCCTAGTAATCACATTTGTAGGATCTAAAAGATCAATCATTTTACAATATTATAATAAAATTCCATTATCTTTAACCTATTCTGAGTAGAAAAATAGAAAAACGCAAGTAAGAATGGAATTATTTTAGAACTTTTCGAAGCGTTTCATTCAATACTTTGGAATAACTGTAAGATGATTGCTCCTGTTGAATCAATTTTGCTTGACGAAGTCGTAGTTTCTTATCAAGATCTTCATCAATCATGATTGTAACACGTTTACTCATTTGAAAATTTTTATGAATTTTTCAATATAAGACTATGTGAAATGTTCCAAAAGTGGGATCAGTCTTGAATAATAGAAATTACTTTGTCCATTTTGAATGGTTTCTGAATAAGAGGTATGTTTAGCTTTTCTAGTTTTTCCTCAGTAGTGTAATCACTATCTGCAGAAACAGCGATTATTCGTGCTTTAGGATCAATATCTTGAATTTTTTTGATTGCATAGAAGCCACTGCCGTTAGGCATGTTAAGATCTATTAGAACAACATCAGGTTTTGTTTCTTTGAATAGTTTAACGGCTGTGCTTCCATTAAATCCATTTCCAATGACATCAATTCCGTTTTCTTCAAGAAATTCACTGAATAGTCTAACTGTATCTTCATCATCATCAATGACAATTACTGATTTTGACATCTATGATAGTAAAAAAAGGAGTGCTTTAATATTTTCCATAATTTAGAATTTCCATATGGGAGGAATTGATAGATTAATTTCTAATGCATTATCATCTGAAATTAAGAAAGAGTTGGATTTAGAACTTCTTAGTAAAGTAGAGCGTGAATTATTTTTAGAGCATGGGATGTCAATAAAGCTATCAATTGAACATTTTCAAAAATTTACTTCTGTTCTAAAAAAAAATTCAAATCTTGATGTCAATAAATTTGAAAGAGAGTGTATTGATAAAATCCTTAAAATAAAAAAATGGACGGGAAATATTTTGTGACCATATTGGATTCTAATTTGTCAGATTTAATATTGGGATTTTTTGGAGAGAATGATTCTAGATGTATTATTACAACTCTTTTAGAAAAAGAATTTACGATTCCACAAATATTGAAAGAATCTAAAGCTCCCAAAACATCAGGATATAGAAAAATTGAAAATATGATTATCAATGGATTAATTATTGAAACTGGTAAAATATTGAGTGAAAGTAAAAAAATATCAAAGCTTCAATGTGTTTTTCAAGAAATTAATTTAGAAATAAAAAAAGGGAAAACTATCGTTAATGGAATCGTATCTCAGAAAATGATGGAAAAAAGTACTAGTATGAAATCAATTTTTGATGCAATAAATACATGAGAGCAATCACTTTACTAATTCAAGAAGAGATTTGGCTTGTTTAAAATGAACCTCATCTATCATTTTTCCATCAACAGTAGTAGCCCCTTTGCCTTTCTTTGTTGATTCAAGATAGACTTTGCAAACTTTTTCAGCCCACAAAATTTCACTTTTATTTGGATGAAATAATTTGTGTACCACAGAAATTTGATCTGGGTGTATGATACTTTTTCCTGAATATCCTAGACTTTTGCCAAGTTTACAATCTTTTTCAAATCCTTTAGAATCTTTGAGGTCTTGCCAAATAGCATCTATTACTGCAACTCCTGCTGCATTTGCATCTACAGGTATTTTTGTTCTAGAATAAGTAGCCCCATTTGCTTCTTTAGTATATTCAACACCTAAATCATTGAGAAGATCAAAAACTCCAAAGACTACAGCAGATACTCTTTTTCCAAAAGAGGCAATGTTATACGTATTAACAACACCTTCTGCAGATTCAATAGAAGGAATAAGTTGTATTGGTTTTAGTTTTCTTGATTTTTCTAATTTAGAGAGTACCGTTTCAATTTTTTGCATTTCTTTTACATTATTCACTTTAGGAATTACAATTCCATCGATTCCTTTTTGAACTACTTCTTTGAGGTCGGAGGGGATTTTTCCTGAGGTAGGTGAATTTGTACGCACAAAAATTGAAGACTTGTATGATTTTCGTGACTTTAATGCAGATTTGATAAGATTTCGTGCATTAGTTTTTTCATTGTCTGGAACTGAATCTTCTAAATCAAAACAAACAATGTCAGCTTGAAGGCCTTTAGCTTTTTCTAAGAATCTGGGATTATTCCCAGGTACAAAAATTAAACTACGAAAAAGCTGAGTCATTAAATGACTAAGCGCCTTCGGGCTTTAGTAAGATTTTGCCAAAGAATTTACCGTCTAACATTTTTGTGTGAGCCTCTGCGGCTTGTTCAAATGTGTAAACGGAGTCAACTATGGATTTTAGTTTTCCTTGACCCATCCAGTAAAGACCTTGATCAAGTTCAGCTTTTGTTCCTTGTGTTGAACCTAAGACGTTAATTCCTTTGAAGAATATGTGTCTAAGATCTATTTGTGCGTCATAACCTGTTGTTGCACCACATGATACTAGTGTTGCACCATACTTGAGTAAGGTTAGTTGTTTGTTGAAGTGAGTTTGACCAATATGATCAAATGCAATATCAATTCCAGGTGCTTCACCTTTTGTTTTTGAAATTTCTTTAGAAATCTTAAAGACTTCTTTTTGCCAATCGTCTTTTCTATGATCTACAGCATGATCTGCGCCCAGTTCTAGACATTTATCTAATTTGTCAGGACTAGCAGTTGCAATTACATCACAGTTGTATAATTTTGCAATTTGAATTGCAAAGCTTCCAACTCCAGAACCACCACCCATTACGAGTACTGTTTGACCTGGAGTAATGTTAGCTCTACCAACTAACATGTGCCATGAAGTTAGAAGGGTCATTGAAGCTGCTGCTGCATCTTCATATGAGACACTATCAGGGATTTTTGAAACATTGACTTCTGGTAAATGAATTTGTTCAGAATATGCACCCCAAAGTGGTCCAGTTTGGAAACCCCAAACTTGTCTTTTCACACAATCAAATTCTCGTCCATCAGTACATGCTTTACAAACTCTACATGAGAGATTTGAATGAGAAACTACCCTGTCTCCAACTTTGAAATTTTGTACATCTTCTCCTACTGCAATAACATCTCCAGCTACATCTGAACCTGAAACATGTGGAAGTGGAACTGCAACTGGCACTCCTCTCATTCCCCAAATATCATTATAATTAAGGGCAGATGCTTTATTGGTAAAAATTACCTCATCTGCTTTTGGTTTTGGTTCATCTATATCCTGGACTTTAAGGATTTTAGCATAATTATCATCTGGTGCATATTCATTGTATACTACTGCTTTCATGAAATAAGCCACACACTACCTATAATTATATTTTTTCTGGATTAAACGCGATTTATCTTAAAATCACGTTTTGGTTGCTGAATTGATAGCAATATTTGCTTGAGTTGATCATCAGATATTTGTCCTGGAAGTTTACCTTGGGTTGCCATTCCGATCAGATACTGTTCAACTAGATCAGATAATTCTGATTTTACCATTTTGATATTGTTTAGTCTCAATCTGGCTTCAGGTGAAAGAATTCGTTTTAGAATCTGTTCTTTTTGTTCAGATAATTCTTTATTCTTATTATCGTAAGGAGGTTCTTCATTAGATTCTGGGAAACTCATTTTGAATCTATGTGTAAACTTTCAATTGAGGATTTACAACAATTAGTTCTTTGAGGATTTCAGTAGCCAGTCTATCTAGTTTTTGCATCCCATTTTTAGAAATGATTCTACCTTTCTTCTCAACTTTTTCTAAATAACCAAGTTTTTCTAATCCTTGAATAGCATTTCGAATAATTGCGCCACCTGCATCTTTGTGATGAGCAGCACCATATCCAGAGGGTTTACCGCCGCCATAATCTTTTCTTAATTCATTAATTCCAATTGGGCCATGAAAGTAAATTTTTCTCATTATTGAGGCACATCTAGTATACCACCAGTCTCTCTCTTGTGGGGGTTTATCAGCATGAGCGCCAGTTTTTACAAATGGAATCCAAGTAGGTGCAGGAATATCTTCATTCTTTAGAATTTCTGCTAGTCTTTTTATCAACACATCTGCTGGTACATCGTATACCTTTGCCATAAAGTGCAAAAATCGATAATCGTCTTATAAATCATTGAGGTAATGTGTCCAGTTAATTCAAGATAATTTAGCATGAAATTCTCAGATCGGAGCCATAACTTTCAAAACTTCATCAAAATTAACAGGCTTGTTTTGTATTGATAGTATTGGAAATTGATTTAATTGATTCAAAATGTTTTCTTCAACTAATCCAGTTGTAACAATTATCTTTGTAGTAGAATTTTGTAATTTTTCAAGGGCATAAAATCCATCAAATTCAGGCATTGACAAATCTAATAGAAGATAATCAGGGGTATGCTTTGAACACAATTCCACAGCTTGTTTACCATCATATCCTACTGCTACAACATCAATATTTTCCAATTCAAACAAATCAGAAAATAATTCAGTTAATGCAACTTCATCATCAACTATTACTACTGTTGTCATTCTCTTCTTTTTGTGGAATTTTAATTATAAATGTAGTAGGATTATTTTTTACAGAAATAGTTCCATTATGCTGAGTTATGATATTTTTTACACTTGCAAGTCCTAATCCTGTTCCTTTTTGCTTTGATGTGATTAATGGTTCAAATACTTTTTCAAGTGGCTTAATGGTAATTCCAGGACCAGAATCTGTTACTTTGATTATTATTTCCGTGCTAGTTTTCTCCATCGAAACGTCAATTTCGCCAGCATCTTCAACTGCTTGAATAGCATTGTAAATTAGATTGATCAAAACAATATTCATTTTATTTTCATCACCAATCATAAAAATTTCATCACCGGATGTTTTGATTTTTACTCCAGAAGGAATTTCCGATGAAGATAAAACTTTACTTAAAAGATTTGAAAGATTGAATTTTTGTGATTCTAATGGAGTGTCTCTTAGATAATCCAATACATCATTAAGTTGATGAGTTATTCTATTTATCGAAGTGGAAACTCTTTCTATTTGCTTTTCATCAAGAATGTTTTTTCGTTTTAGTAACTCAAATTCATTTTGTATGATTGAAAGAGGGTTTCGTATATCATGAGACATTCTAGATGATAATTCCCCAATTGCGCCAAGTCTTTCTGCATGAAGTAATTGTTGAGTGAGATTTTTTTGTTGAGTAATATCATTTCTGACTGAAACATATTCAAAAATTTTTCCATCTTTATTTACAAATGGGATTACAGTTGTGTCATTCCAAAATAAAGTTCCATCTTTTGCAGTATTACAAATTTCACCATGCCAAATTTTTCCCTTGGAAATTGTACTCCATAAATCTGCATAGAAACTAGGAGGATGAATTTTAGTGGATCTCAGAAGATCTTGTCGTTGGCCAATTAATTCTTCTTTTGAATATTTTGAAACTTTACAGAATTTGTCATTAGCATATTTGATTTTTCCATTTTTATCAATTATACTTACAATTGAAGATTCATCTAATGCTTTTCTTAAATTTTGTTGTAAAGATAATTGAGTTTCAATATCAGTAGTTTTCTTTAAATGATTTAACATAAATTCAAAAGATCTGGATAATTCGCCAATTTCATCTTTTGAGTAAATTTCAGTTTTTACATCTAAATTACCATCAATAATTTGTTGGGATGCATTTTCAAGTTTTCGTAGGGGTTTTAGAATAGATTGTGAAAAGAAATAACCTAAAACAAGGAAACCTGTAACTGTTATAGCTATGGATATTCCAAGTAATGAAATACCAAATATAATATCCTTAAAAATAAGTTCTAGAGACGAATCCACATCAGTAGTTGATTCTTCTACAATTGATTGATGTTCTAAGTTTCTATTTTCAAGATATTTCATTAGATTTTTTTGATAAATTTCTTTGTTATTCTTATATTCTTGAGATTCTAAAATTGAAACAGAATTTTTCAAATTTCCATTTTTGACAGATTCAATTGCTTTTAATTCTAGATTTACGAGATTGGAATTAGCATCATTTACGGAAGTAAAAAAAGCTTTTTCAATATTATTTCCCAAGTCTAATGCTTTGGATAATTCTTCGGACAACAATGGTTCTATTTCGAAATATCTTTTCTCCCATTTCTCATCTCCAGTAAATGCATAATTTCGAGCAGATTGAGTTAATATTTCATCATAATATTGTATTTTATTTGCATGTAACAGTAATTTTTCAGATTTCTTTAGAGTCTCCAGATTGTCATCCAATAAATTAAGATGTTCAGAAGTTTTCTGTAATTGAAAAATGGAAGTAAATCCCATTGTCCCAATAAAACATCCTATTAACAAAAATCCTACAAAAAGTTTGGTTTTAATTTTCATACAATAATTCATTTCAAATTGTATATTAATGGCAGTTTATTTTTTTAGAAATTATTTTAGAAGTAAATATGAAATTATCCTAAAATATAGAAAAAATGGTTTAATGAACAACTTTTCAAATATGCGTAGATATAATTTTACGATATGTATGTCCACACAGATTGCATGAAATTCTAATTGATTTTACAGATGCTCTACCAAGTCTAATTCTAGAATTTATTCCAGGAGCAATAAATGACTTGCATTTTTTGCAGAAAACCATCCTTAGTTCATAAGGCATTCGAATTTTGTGTCTAGTACTTATTCTTCGAGCAAGATATGCTTGACGCTCAGAAAGCTTTGGGTTTGTTTTTGCATTAGTTATTGCATTTTCTATAAGAATTTGCATTCTCTCCATTGCGATTTTTCGTACAGCAGATTTCACATTACTTTCTGAAATTGCACCTAAAAATTAGTTCTCATTATAATGTAAAAATGCAGTCAGCGGGATTCGAACCCGCGTCACAGGGTTGGAAACCCCGAATACTAACCAGGCTATACTATGACTGCAACAGAATGAAAATTTCAGTTCCTACATAAAAATGGTTTTTTCGCACTCATAAAGTAATCTGGCAACTACAACATGACCTTCAAATGATTCATTACCAATAGAATACATTTCAGTAATTTTGTTTTCAACAAAATCAGAAAAATGCCCCTTTTGGAATCCACCAATAACAATACAAGAATTGTCTGTTATCTCAGATGCAATTTTTTCATATGTACTAGATTTTCCTTTTGTAGAAAAACCAATTACTTTGGATGGGTTAATTTCATCAATCAATTCCGAAAATGTTTTTTCTTTAATTTCTAATAATACTTCATTATTTGCTTTAATTTTTTTATCGTGATAGAGTTTTTCAATTACTCCTTCAAATCTGTGATAAGATTTAGGAATGTGAACATTTTGACCAAAGTAAATTACTTTGTCATCAACGGTATGAATGTAAATTTTTATTTTATTTTGAAGGTATAATGGGATTGTAGTCGCCTCAAGTATTGAAAAATGTACTAAATCAGGTCTTCCTCTCTTCATTTCGTTTTCAATTCCTTTCATAGCCGCAAAATGCCATGAATTATCTAGTAAGATTTCTGAAGGATGTTTGCCAAGTTTTCTTGCATGGGAAATTACTGAAGGGTGGTCTTGCAGTTCATAAGGTACAAGTTCTAATGATGATTCTGATATAACTAAAGAAATCATTTTAGTTAGTCATTTCAATTTGGTTTTTAAATTCAGTCCAACCAGATTTTGGCGTACCATCACTATTGATCAATCCTGCGCTGCAGATATACTGATTTAATCTCTCAATTACATGCTCACTGCTTCCAAATCCAGAACCTCCAACTGTTAATTTGTCCTCACCAATTTCGTGTTCTTCAAATAGGCATGTTCCATCAGGTCTATCATATTGCCTGTACCAGGTAAAAAATTCTAATTCAGATTCATTTTCAGTGTAAAATTCAAATGATTTTTTTAAAAATTCTGTTTGTTCAGTAGAATTTCCTCCAACAAAATCAGAGGTACTCCAGCTAAGTTCAAAAATTCCTACTTTTTTATCTCCTGCCAAATCAAATACCTGTTGTAGATCTTCTTTTGCTTCCTGAGGAGTTTTTACAATGTCATTTAGAGTATCGACTGGAGAGTAGGAGAACGCAACAAAATCACCAACTGCCAAATCAGTCACAATATATCGCAGATTTTTATTCATTACTTGATGTAGGGCAAATGAATTTCCAATCTTGACATCAGGATGTTTTTCTTTAGTTTTCTCATATACTCCATTGAATAATTCCTTGTAAACAGGAATGTTTTGCTCATTAAATCTAAATTGAGATTCTGTCTGTCCTGAAAGAATCACAGTATCAATGATATCATATCTTGATAATATTGCATCAAGTACACTGACAACTCTGTCTTCTCCAATTGAGATAATTGGTGGCTTTCCAATCCAACTTGGGAAGGGTCCCAGAGTTTCACCATTAATAACAGAAAAGTAAAGAGTAACTTTGAGATTATTTTTTTTATTAAAACTCATCAATGCGTCTGATTGCTGCCAATCAAATTCTCCCCGTACTGGTTCAACTAAATTCCAAAAAAGATACACATTGCTTCTTCCAATTCCAGAGCTTGCAGCTTCGGAGTAAATTTGATCTAAACTTTGTAGGGTAACTGATTGATTTGGGGAATTAATTACAAGACCAATTTTTTCATTAGTTTTTTGTGGGGTGATTTCAGAGTTTGGTATTGCTAAAACTGATAGTCCAATTGCAATTATTACTGCTATGCCTGCAATTATGCCTACAAGTTTCTTGTCCACATGAACTCAAAATGAAAAAGGAAGTAAAAAAGTTGTGATTCTGTTATCTATCCAGAAGTACAACCACTGTATCCACATTCAATGCAAATACTGCAACCTTCTACAAAGACTAGGGCATTTTTACATGTTGGACATAGACGATCCTCTGAAACCTCTTCATGTTTTAGAGGCTCCATTGCGATTTCTTCGTCATGAACTTTTAATGCAAGTGATGCATTGACTTGGGATTTGATGTAAGGATTTGTGATATTTTCAGTCACAAACGCAGTCATGTATGGACTTGGTGATACCTCAAAGATCTTTGTTGCATTCTCACTTGTCATGTGAAGGACTTGTTTGTGTCTGGAACCGTCACGATAAACAGTCATTCCTTTTAGTCCTATTTCATGTGCAAGCAGATATGCAGATTTTACATCTTCTACTGTTACATCATATGGCATGTTGATTGTTTTTGCAATTGCATTTCCAATCCAGTCTTGCCATACACCTTGAGCCATAAGGTGATCAGCCCAGTGTATATCCATTGCTGTAACAAAGACATCCTGCATCCATTGAGGAATTTCATCTAATCCTTTCAATGAACCATAGTTGTCTGCAATCTTTTCAAGAATTTCATCATTGTAAAGACCAGCTTCTTTGAGAGCTTCTTCTAGAATCTTGTTAGTATAGAAGAATCTTCCAACAGTTACTCTCTTCTCAAATACAAGAGCAAATGCAGGCTCCATTCCGTTTGAACAGTCTGCAATCATTGAGAGTGTTCCAGTTGGAGCTACAGTTGTAGTCAAGACATTTCGGATTCCATGTTTTTTGATTTTATCAATCAGTGGATCCCATTCATAAGAATGGGTTGATTTTGGTTTCTCATAGTATCCTGAAATAGGAATCTTACCCTCTGGATATTCTGTTTTAGAACATAGCGGGAATTCACCACGAGATTTAGCAAGTGCTACACTTTCCTCCATTGAATAGTACGTAAGGGCTTCAGATAGTTTTGATTGTAGTTCATATCCTTCTTGGGAATTGTATGGGATCTTTAGTTTGTACAAGAGATCAGCTACTCCCATCACTCCAAGTCCAATACGTCTAGATTCTTTTGATGCTACATTAATTTCTGGAACTGGATATGTGTTGACATCAATGATGTTATCTAAGAATCGTGTTGTCTTTCGTATTGTTTCTTCATATCTTTGCCAATCAAATTCATAAGTTCCATCGGCTTGTCTCTTTACAAGATTTACCAAATTGATAGAACCTAGATTGCATGACTCGTATGGATAGAGACTTTGTTCACCACATGGGTTTGTTGCCCTTAGTGGTGCTTTTCTTGCTTTTGCAAATACATTGTATTTGTTGATTTGATCAAAGAAGATCAAACCTGGTTCTGCGCTCTTCCATGCAGAAAGTGCAATCAGATCAATTAGCTGGTGTGCATTGATTTCTTTTACGGGTTTTTTATCACGTGGACTACGTAAAACATAGTTGCCATCAGAAGTATTTACCAGTGCATGCCAAAAGTCTTCCCAGATACCAACACTGACGTTAAAGTTCTCTAAAATGCCTGGTTCTGTTTTGTTTGTGATGAATTTTTCAACATCTGGATGCCATGCTTCAATAATTCCCATGTTTGCACCTCGTCTTTTTCCACCTTGTTTGACTACCTCAGTCACAGTATTGATGATATTCATGAAGGATACTGGTCCTGATGCAACTCCTGAAGTGGATGCGACAATATCGCCTTCTTCACGAAGATCAGAATAGTTTATTCCTACACCGCCACCTGACTTGAAGATTAATGCTGCATCAGAGGTTGATTTCATGATTTGCTCCATTCCATCTTCCATTCCAAGTACAAAGCATGCAGATAGTTGGCCTAGTCTTCCTCCTGCATTCATCATTGTTGGTGAATTTGGTAGAAAGTCTTGTGCAACCATCAAATCAAAGTATTCAGTGATTTTGTCTGCATAACTATCAAGCTTCTTTCCTGCAAGTAATGTCAAAAGATCTTTGAAGCTCACCTTCATTTGACCTTTGTTTGCAAGAGTCACGTAGTGGTTGATTAAAGATCTAAAATGCCACTTGTTGAAGAAATAATTTCCTACTTTGAATTTATAATCAAAGGCATCTAGTTTTTCAAGATAAGAGTTTGCTTCTTCTACATCTTGTTTGATATTTCCGGATTTATCAAATACTTGTGAATCATATAGAATATCACCGATTCCTACCAGAATTGCAACACGCTCAAACATTTGAGTTGGTGATTCAATAATTTCATTTTTTGAATTTCTGAATAGATATCTTGATGCTAGAACTCTAAGACAATTCAAATCAAACTTTTTGGAAACAGGATCAAGCGTCTTTAGATTCAAGACCTTCATTTTCTCTTCCCTTAATTTTCTTCGCTCATGTCTGTAAACGATGTAAGCTTTTGCAATATCGCTATTTCCACTATCAATTAAAGTAGATTCTACAATATCCTGGATATCCTCAACAGTAGGCGTCCTACTGCTTGTAAATCCTTGTTCAACTAGTTTGTTTACTACATTTTCTGCTAGTTGATCTGCCATACCACGATCGGCTTTAGAGGTGGCGGCCAATGCCCGAAAAATGGCATTTGAAATTTTATTTTGATTGAAAGCCGTTACTGCGCCACTGCGCTTACGGATCTCACTGATCGTATTTTCAATTTGTGAATTGTCCATTATAATCTCCCCTCCATGCTTAGAAACAATGTGGATATAACTTGTGTGCTCGAAAAGTTTTGATCTCGTCACGTTAATGAGTCAATTTTTTTAACACCGCTACTATGAATTTCATACTGGCATAACTTTCACAGTAACTACGAAGATCGCCACATCGGATTCTGATCTAAAAGATTTGAAAAATGATCGTAACTAGTTTTTCATTTACGAATTTCAGACAACATATGGAGACTTGCACTTTGGACACTTGTCCTCAAATGGCTCATCCTTGAATCCACATTCACCACATATTGCAATTTTTCTTACAGGCTTGAAAGAAGTTGTAAGGGACGATGTTTTCTCTAGTGCTTTTTTGATATCTGCAACCTTTGCATCACTATCAATTTGTAAAGTGACCAGTAATCCCCCACTTAGAATTTTTGAGAGCTTGTTTGCCTCTGCTATAGGCTCACTTTTGTTAGTAAGATTGGCAATTTCAGAGGCATTAATGACTATTCCTTGGGAATAAGAGTCACCCTCCATTGAATTTAAGGCAGAATTTTTGCCATATTTTTCTCCATCCAGAGTAGCAAAACGGATGGATGCTTCAGTTTCAGTCATACAGATTGCAACAGTATCACCTAGCTCTTTGCCTTTTTTGGCTCCAACATCAACTGCGGTTTCAATCACCTTATGAAGAATATCACGTCCTTCTTTGTTATCTTGGAATCCAAGTATGTTAAAGACAGATTCTTTGAGTCCTACCAGATTTACAACAAGTGAAACAGAACTTCTTTGCATGTATTGCGTATTCTTTGCAAGGATTGGATTCAGTCCTCTTCTTGTAAGATCTGAGATCTCTTTCTTTCTTAATGCCATAGATGCTAATGCAGGTTTCATTAACAATGCAAGTCTTGCTCTAAAGTAAGTTTCATCTTTGTTTGATTCAAATGCAAGTCTTGGAAGATTGATTGAAACGGATTCCAAGTTTATTGAAAGTGGAGCTGTAATTTTTGTAGATCCGTTTGTAACACCAGAGCTAGAAGTTTGACCCTTTGCAAACATTACGTGTCCGCCAATAGAAATTATTTCAGCTATTGATTCTGAAACATCAGTGATTTTTCCCTTCTCAGCATCAATTATCAAACCAATTTTTGGAATAGGTGTAATCTTTGTGTAATTTTTGTATGCATTAATAATTGAATTAATTATTTTTGTATCAGTTCCCAATTGCAATCTAATTGAAACCTTTGTACTTGTTTTGTTATATTTGGCAGTTGTAGATGCTGTTGCAAATGCATCTGTGAGTTTTTGTTCTAGTTCTGGAAGTGACTTTGAATGTTTTGTGAATAATTGCACCAAACCATCAATTACAACTTCTTGTGAAGCCTCTTTTGAAAGAAGAGCTATAACAATTGATAATGAGCTTGTAATCTCGTCAAGTTGTTTTGATGCAGGAATTCTTGATACATCAAGATATTTTCCGCCAAGATTAATTCCATCTTCGATTAATTCTTTTACGTTTACAAATATTGTATCAGGAATCATAGACCAAATTCCAGGATTCGTGATATGCAAGTCTCCAGAAAGATGAGAGTCTGCTACATCTTTTGGCAGGATGTTTGTAAGTAAATGCTCAGCAAATACTTTTTGTCCTGTGTTAAAGAGAAGCCCTTCAGCACCGTTATCTACATTATCTAAATTAGAGATCATCTCCTGTACATCATACACAGGCAGGCCTAGGCGTGCAAGTTTGTTCCTGTATTCCTCATGACCGTGCTCAAGGAGAACAGAATTTACCATTTCTCTGATAAGTGAGCCTGTAAGGTAGGTAGTCTGATATTTGTAAATTCTATTTTCAACCTCTTCAGTTATTTTTTGTGCAAGCTCCAGTGGGAGACTTCCTTCACGAACCAGTGATTGAATAATTTTGTGTGAATTAAATTCCTCAATTGATTGATGTGATGTTCTAACATACATTTTTCCACTTTCAATAATTGATCTTTCTTCGATTTGCCTTGCCAAACTCAAAACAAGTTTTCCAAGATTTGTAATGGTGTATCGTCTTTCAGATTTGTTTAATGCAACAAGTGATTGTCTTAGTAATTTTCTCAAGTGGTATGCAAATTTTCCACTCTCTTTTTTGGACTTGAATCCTGCCAGAGATTTTAACTCTGAATAAGTTAATGGTCCTTTAGAATTTAAGATTCTAAGAATATCAATTCTGTTTGGACTGGCCATTACAGAGAAGATCATTCTGACACGTTTTGATGTAGATTGTAAAATACCGCTTCTCTTTGGTGAAGAGTCAGAGTCCAGATCAGATTCTAATTCCAAATCATCGTCATCGTCTTCATCTAAGCCAACATCAATATCTAATTCTAAATCCTCATCACTCATTTTCATGTTTTTTTTCTTGACTAAGGAGTAAATAAGACTTGTGTCGAGATCATTTCTGAACATTTTGGATCAGTTTTATAATTTGCAGATAAATAATTTGAAACTCGGATGGCTATTTTTTTAAAAAAATCTAAAAAAATGATCGTCTTAGATCTTTTTAGATCATTTTTCTTGAACATCAAGTGAGAACTCTGATGTCGAAAGTTTCTGTCCACATGATGGACATTTTCCATTAGTTGGATTCATAACATCTTTTAGAGATTTTAGCATTTTCATATTTGTGATCTTTTCCCCACATTTACCACATGTAATTTCAACAGACATGATGATGATCAGAAATACAAAATAATTAAGAATCAGTTCTGATTTTTTTTAATAATTCAAACAAATAATTTTACTGCTTTTTGATGATGATTCCACAACCATCTTCAAAACCAGTAATTTTGGCTTTAGTTCCAATTGGAAGATCTTCAGGGGTTGCAATTCCTGCCATAAATCCAGAAATTCTCAAATCAGAATCATCAAGTTTCATCACAACAAAGGCATATGGTGTGTATTTTTCAAAGCCTGCAGGGGCCACAGTAATTATGGTGTATGTGGCAATTGTGCCTGCACCATCTAAAACTACATCCTCAAATCCTTGGCTGCCACATTTTAGGCAATAATATGCAGTTGACAAATGAAGATAGCCACATTTAGTGCATTTGTGAGTTACAAGTTTGCCTTGTTTGGCATATTCAATTAATTGTTCTTCAATAGTCATGTTACACACTTTGGAATACGTGAACTGCACAACTTGCACCTGTTGCGCCAAAGTTATGAGTTAAACCAATTTTTGCATCTTTAACAGTTCTTGCACCAGCTTTTCCGGTTAGTTGATCAAATACTTCTACTACTTGTCCAACACCTGTTGCACCAATTGGATGTCCTTTTGATTTTAGACCACCTGATGGATTAATAGAAATGTCAGAATTTAATTTTGTTCTACCTTCACGAACAGCTTGAATACCTTTTCCTTTCTCAAAGAATCCCAAGTCTTCAGTGTCAACAACTTCTGCAATTGTAAAGCAATCATGAACTTCTGCAAAGTCAACATCCTTTGCTGTAATTCCTGCCATTTTGTATGCGTCTGCTGCTGCAATCTTTGTACTTGGAATAGTTGTCATGTGTTCACGTCCTTGCAATGCTGCAGGTGAACCACCTCTTCCAGAACCAATTACCTCAACATAGTCACCACCATGTTCTTTTGCAAACTTTTCAGAACAAAGAATAACAGAACTTGCACCATCAGAGAATGGGCAGCAATCATAAAGTTTTAGAGGACTAGCAACCACTGCAGAATTCATTACATCTTCAATTGTAATTTTCTTTTGCATGTGAGCTTTTGGATTAAGAACACCGTTGTCATGATTCTTTACTGCAACTGCTGCAAAGTCTTCTTCAGTTGCATTAAACTCATTGAGATATGCTCTTGCCATTGATGCAAACAATCCAGGAAATGATGCACCAGCTTGACCTTCATAGAAAAAGTCAGAACAATATGCAAAGTAAGTTGTTGTCCATTCAGTTCCCGTGTGAGTTACTTTTTCAACTCCAGTAACTAAAAGACAATCATAAAATCCGGCTGCAACATTTGCGTATGCTTCTCTAAAAGATACAGAGCCACTTCCACATGCAGACTCTATTGTTAATGATGGTTTATCTGGAATTCCCAATCTACTCATTAAGACAGGACCGATATGGACCTGTTTGTCAGCAACACCAAAGACGTTAGAAATGTAAGATGCTTTGATGTCTTTTGGTGAAATACCTGCGCTATCTATGGCTGCAACTGATGCCTGAGTAGTGATATCAGCTATACTTTCAGATAATTTTCCATATTTGGTACTACCAGCACCAAGAACGCAAACCTTTTCCACAAATGTCACTGACCCAAGTCCCTATAAAAATCGTTTTAGTAAATTCATCATTGAAGAAGACATCAAAGAGATCATCAACTAGAACTGTTCAGGTCAAGAAACCAGTTGTTAGACACATAGCAAAAACTACAAAGTCAAAAACTAGCATCTTCAAAAAAGAGATCATACAGTATTTGGATTCAAATGGATACCTTTCTTGGTCATCAAAAGAGAAAAAATACATCATTCTTGGAACAAATTCCCCAAAAAACGGACTTGTATCATGCCCTCAGTGCAATCTTGGGGAACTAATGGTAATCAGATCCAGAACCACAAGAAAAAGATTCATGGGTTGTTCTAACTTTTATGGCGGATGTAAGGCCTCTTCCCCACTATTACAAAAAGCAAGACTAAGGGCAACAAAAAGTCCATGCGATGTTTGCAGATGGCCTATGATAATTTTTCGATATTCAAGAAATCAAAAATGGACTAAACAATGCTCAAATTTTAATTGTGAAAGCAGACTAGTCAAGCCTTCAAAGTAGGATAAACATCGGGTCTTCTGTTTTTAAGTAACGGTAAATCTTTTCGTACTTGTTTTACCTTGTTCAAGTCAATCTTTACAAAACCTATTCCTTGATTCTTTTTCATATCAAGTAAGATTTTTCCATATGGATCAACTACTAAACTTCTTCCACAATAGATATTTCCGACTTGATCAGGTGCAATGACATAGCAGCCGTTCTCTATTGCACGTGTTTTGTTAATTGTAATCCAGTGTTCCTCTTTCATGTGACCCTTAACCCAAGCTGATGGTGCAATCAATACCTCAGAGCCTGCAACAGCTAAAGATCTTGACATCTCTGGGAATCTTAAATCATAACAGATCATCATTCCAATTTTTCCAAGATCAGTCTTTACAGGCTTTGCAATTTTAGAGCCTGAGGCCATTTTATCTGATTCTCTAAATCCTAATGCATCATAGAGATGAATTTTTCTATATTTAGAAATAACTTTGCCTGATTTGTCAACAACAAATGAAGTGTCATATACACGATCTTTTATTCTGCTCTTTTCATAAAAAGAGCCTACAACTTGGATATTATTTTTTTTTGCAGCATTTGCGATTGTTGTTACAAAATTTCCATTAATCATCTCAGATAAACTTGCAAGTTGTTTTGGAGTCTGAGAAGAGTTTGTGTAAAACATCATAAATTCTGGAAATGCGCATAGTGTTGCATTTTTTGCAGCTGCTTTTTCAATATATGAAACAATTTTTTTGAGATTATCTTCTTTGTTAGTTGATGCTTTGAATTGAACAACTGCAGCTTTCATGAAATTGATTAATTGAATCATAATAAAAGGATAAACTCTTGGTACAAACACTAAATGTACCATTTTCTTCATATTCTAATTTGAATAAATAAAATCAAACCGATCATAGTGTGTATGTCAATCCCTGACTGGGGGAATCTTTCCAGTCAATTATTTTTAAAAATAATTAAAGTTGGTTTCCTGCTAAAAACCAATTTTCTTTAGGATTGTCTTCAAAAACAACAATTACGTGACTTTCTTTTGTTTTTAGAATCTCTACTGCAGATTTTGTTATTGCTTTTGCATACTCGTCTTTTTGTTCCTGTGTTCTACCAGGATACATTGATACTGTAATCAACGGCATGAGAATTGTAAATTGATTCGGAGATTTATTCGTTCAATAATCTGGTCTGTATCCGTATCTTGTGCCATAAGTAAACTCTGAGTTGTGAGTCTTTTTGTAAAGATATCCTGTTGCCAATCCTACAACAAATCCACCAATGTGAGCAAGATATGCTACGCCACCACCTGCCACACCAAATCCTCCAATGAAGAATGGTAAAAGATTTTGAAAAACTAACCAGAAAGGCAAGAACCATTTAGCCTGAATATGCAGCATTCGCCAAAAGAAACCCATCATTAGAAACGTCTGAATTTTAGCTCTTGGGAAAATTATCAGATATGCTCCTAACACTCCAGAGATTGCACCTGATGCGCCAACTGCAGGAATGGCACTGGAAGTATCTCCTGCAATGTGAATTAAACCAGCAGTTACTCCCCACATTAAATAAATTCCAAGATATTTTATTTTTCCAAATTTGTATTCGATATTATCACCAAATATCCACAAAAACAACATGTTACCTCCAAGATGCATCAAACCACCATGCAAGAAAGTTGAGCTAAGTAAAGAAAAATAGGGCTCTTGAGGACATGAAACACTAATTGGTCCAGAACCAAAATCAATATTCAATACACTTGATCCTGTAATGCAGCTTGGCACGGCACCCCAATTATAAAACAAATTAAATGCATTTTGATTTGTAAAGTCAAAAAATTGACCAGTATAAGCGACTTCGATAAAGAATACTATAACATTGATAATGATTAATCCATAAGTTACTGTTGGCCGAAATCCAGGTGCAGTCGGATTCTCATCTCTTAATGGAAACATTTGTAATTTTGTTTGATAGAAATTTGTATAATAAGATTATTCAATTTTTTTAAAAAAATAAGATGAGAAACTAGATGACTCGACTGTTTCTCACCTAACTATGGCCTGTGTGATACTGGTGATAAATTATAGATAAAAACAAAATTGGTACATTCGTAGGATGAACTAAAGAAAAAAAGGTTTTAGAAACCTAATTTGTTACAGGCTTTTTCGCCTTGTTTTGTTGTATCAAGATATCCTTTTAGAACACCGGGACCTGCAGCTTCATGAATCATAACAAAAAAACTACCATTGCATAAATCATCAAGATTTGCAGTTAGTGGTTTTGATGTATCATGATGACCAATGTTACCTGCTGTTGCATCTTCATCAGATGTAACATCACTATCGTCATAGATGCCTTTTAGAATACCCTTTGATGGTATTGCTTTCATTTGGGCATCATCTTCTATAGGTGCCTTCCATACATTTAGGACATGACCATCAGCATCAGTATGAAGATGAACTTTTCCAACATTATCGGTAACATCGTCAATAGTTTGCCATCCAGTCAAATCCATATTGTTGATACGAATTTTGTACTTTAGATTTTCACCTTTTTTGTCAAGCCAAAATGAGGCTTTACATCCCCAGTCTGTTCCCACTCCAGTATTAACTTGAGCACAGTCAGCTGTGAAATCTGCTTTTTTCTTGAATTTGAGTTTTTTCTCACCATCATCATGTTCTTTGTCTGCTATTGCTTGAGGAAGTTCTCCCATTGCAACAACAGATAAAGAAAGAATTGCAGCTAGTGAAAATACTAGTACATTTGTTTTTGTTTGCATTGAAATTAATTTGTATTTTTTTTATAAAATAGATCTGGAATATTCGTCGAATGTACCAATTACACAACAATAATTTTTCTTTGAACAAGATTTTTAATTATATTTAAAAAATCATCATCAGATATTTTTTCTTCTTGCCACCATTCAGCAGAGACTTTTACCCATTGTGGAATTTTCCATTGAGATTCAGAAATCACATCTCGTTCAGGAACTGAAATAATTTGTTTTTCAAACAAAAAATCTATTCCTTCAAGAAATTCTAAATCAGAGATTTGGTTTGTAATCCACCATTCTGTATTTACTTTGATCCATTGTGGGATTTTTGGTAATTCTGGAGGCAATCCTTTCTCAAAGCCAGAAATTTTCAAAACTCCTTGTGATGTTGGTCCAACTTTGAATGCTACATGCCAAAATCCCATCTCATCTATGCTTTGAATAAATTCTACAGGCTCATCATTTAGGGTTACAGAAAATTTTTCATCTCCTGAAATAGGTGGAAGTTCAAAGTTTGCATATGTTTCTAATGGATAGCTATTGTATCCTTTGATGCTTAGTGTAGTTCCTGTTTCATCAAATTTTGCAGCAGAATACCAAGCTCCTGAATCATATCTAAAATCATAGTCACCTCCATCTTTTTTTGCAGTAACAGGAATTACTGTAGTATCAACTGGTGCAAAACAAGAGTAAAAGCGAACAGGTTCAGAAACAGATGGATCAGGATATATTGTAAAGTTTAGAATTTCTCCTGGTTCAATTTTTTCAATACGTTCAATATTTTGGGCTACATCTAAGATGTATTTTTCATATCCATGTACAATTGCAAAGATTTTGGGATCGTATACAGTTTGATTTCCAATGTTTTTGATTCTCCCAGTGACATGACCATCATCATGAGTTATCAAAGTTTTATCATAGATAATTTGTATAGGAATGAGAGATTTTTCAGTCTTTACATATTTTAATTCTGCTTTTAATAGATCAGGATTTTTACTATTGATCTCTGGAAATTTTAGTTTGAATGGAATATCAGTCATTGGAGGAATTGGAACGTGGTTAAGTGTCTTAGTAATTTTTGTTTCATCGTCAATAACTGATATTGTAATCGTTGGAATTAATGCAAAATCATTTTGATTTTTAACATTACCAACAACAGTGTAAATTCCTTCATAATCATAATAACCAGAATATTCAGAATCAGGTATGAAAACATCGGCATGAGCAACTGGAAAAAACATTACTAGGCAAAAAGATACAATTGCAGAAATGCAAAGAATTGAATTAGAGAGAGTTGATGATATCTTCGAATCCAGATGTTGGTTTCTCAATTGAGTTGGGTCTATAGTCTTCAACTAATTTATCTATGAGCTCCTTTGCTTTAATATAATATCTCTTTTTGAGTCGAACTAGTTTAATTTCAACTAATCCATCATCTACAATTTTTGAGAGATATAATGAAACAGTTGATGGTGATTTTCCAACTTCTTTTACCAGTTGACTAAACTCTAAGCCATCTTCTTTGATTAATGCAAGTAACAAGTCACGTGGAGTTTGTTTTCTCAGTGCTTTAATTACAATAGACTCTTCTTCTGTGATTCGAGGTGGATAAAATCTTGCTTGGCGTGGGCCACGAATTACTTTGATGATTCCGTTTTTTTCTAATTTTCCAAGATAGTGGCTAAGTACACCATTTTTTAATCCAGAAGAACGCATTATTTCACGGAATTGAATTCCAGGATTTTCTTCAATGATTTGTTGTAATTTGAAATCTCTATCAGTCATTTCTAAACACTCCTAATGCTAGTAATCCTAATGTGACAAACGTCAATAAATGTCCTATCTCAGAAAATGACATATCTCCAATATCGTAGATATTTGGCCATGTTGCATCTACTAGCAAAACAACTTCTGCTCCGATAAAGGTCGTAAATGCTATAGCACTTAGTAGGAGACGTTTTGTTCGTAGTCTGAAATATGCAATTCCTGCCAATACAGAAATAAAAACGGATAGTGTAATTCCTCCAATATGTAAGAAAATGTGAACAAGATGATACCCATGTAAAAGATGTGGGATGATTATAGGCAGTGCTAAAATTGCAATTACACCAGTTACTACAATTGAGAATAATGTCGATTTTTTTTCAACAATGTTTTCAGGTCTAAACAAAGTGATCAAAATTACTATTTTTCGGATTTAAAGCGACTGGTTCATTTTTCGAACAAGAATCGATCAGACACGAATGATTCCTTTTTGAATCAGATATTCCAATCCTTGAACAAATGTAGTGTCATCAATTTGTCCTGCTGCCCACCAGGCAGCATTATTTCTAATCCATGGTGGGATTTCTTGTGATGCTGATGATTCTTGCTGTGTTTGTGGAATTACAATGATATTATTTTTGATTAAATATTCAATTCCCTGAATGAATGTGTTATCATCTATTTGTTCTTCAGACCACCATAATGCATTATTTCTAATCCAATCAGGAATTGAAATTTCATTTGTTATTCTATCAATTATTATTGGAATTGTTGATTTTGCAAGATTATTGTTATCTAAATTTTTAAAATTTAGATATACAATTCCTGAGACATCTTGTGGTATCATAAATTCTGCAATATTATGTTCTTCTTTTGAATCACTACTAACTCCACTTTGTTCATAAATGATTTTATCATTATGAGTCATTGAAAATTCATAATTTGTTGCAACAGGTCTATTCTTTAAGAAAATATCAGTAATATCAAAAATTATTTTTGCATCAGAATTAGATTTCAAATTCTCCGGCTCCCAAGAAACTAGAATTCTAAACTGTCCATTTTCAGTGACTGAGCTTAAATGGGTGTAATCACGATCTGGTTTAATGATAAAGTTCATTCCGTCCTGATTTTGATTATATTGAAAAACATTCAGTAGTTGACTTTGATATATAATAAAGTGAACAACACGTTCTTCAGAGAAAAAATCATCAATGTTTACTACATCTTTGGAAATTTTAACATGGTTAATGTAGATATCATAGCCAGACACTAGTAAATCACCAAAATTTTTAGGAACTACTATTTCCTGATGAACTACAGATGTTTGATTAATGTTAGATAGACTCCATTCAAAGGGCATTGAGAAGCTAATTTCTCTTGAATTTGAATCATACTTGAAATTAGAAATCTCATCATAGTATGAGATTACCTCAATGAATTGTTTTCCAAAATTTTCATCAACAAAATCATATTGAGTGGTTTGCGCAATAGATATTCCAGCATTGAAAACTAGAGGTTTTGCTAATTTTTTGGAGTATCCATCTGCTGTAAGTATGGTGACATCAAATTTGTATAGACCACCTTCACTGAGTTTTGGGCCTTTGACATGAATCAATCTACTATCCAGTCCTAACAATGAACCAAACAGATTTCCATCATTATCCTCTTCAATTAATATAGAATCACGTTCTTCTGATACAAAATTAAAAACTAAGAATCCATTATCAGCTTTGAATTCCTGTTCAAAAAGAAATTGTTCACCACGCTGTGATTTTATCAAAAACGTTACATCTCTTAATGTAATTTTTGAATCAAAATCAATTAGTGAAATTGATATTTGTTGATCATCATTTGTGTTAGGATCACTTTGAGAGGAAGAAACCTCCAGTGTCACTAGTCTACCGTCTAGTTCTTCAGGGGGAAAAGTTTCACTGCCAACTCCATGACCATATACAGTACCAAATGTTAATGCAAGTAGAGCTGGAAAGAGTAAGAATAACGTTTGATTTTTCAAACTAGGTCCACTTGTTTGGATCTTTTTTACGAATCTCTTTTCCGTCAATTGTGATTAGATCTTGTTCTTCAAAGACAGTGTGCCATTTACCATTACTTGGAAAAATTTTGTTCATTTCTTCAACTTTATCATTTGTTGGAGGTGTATTCATCAAAGCTCCCCATTTCATGTTTGGGACTTTGGGCATTATGTCGTTGATGTCTTTCATTATACTATCACTTTACATAATTTATTTAAAAACCTATGATTGAATTCTCATAATGCCTTCTTTAATTAAAAATTGAATTCCTTGAATGAAAGAATCATCATCAATTTGTCCTGCTGCCCACCACTCTGCATTATTTTTAATCCATGATGGAATTTCGCTAGAGCCTGAACTTGATCCCTGTGTTGTTGGAGGGATTTTTAGAACATCTTCTTTAATCAAATATTGTATTCCTTGAACAAAGGAATTATCATCAATTTGTCCTGCTGCCCACCAGGCAGCATTATTTTTAATCCAATCAGGTATGGCAGCTTTTGTAGGTGTAGATACAGGGGCACCCGGACCTATTTCAATAATCGCAGTACCAATTCCAGCATATTTTGGATTATAATCTAATCCAGTTCCTAAAACTTTGACATCAACTCTGATTTGTCCTTGAGATGGAACAAAAATTCTTTGTACATCAATTCCTTCAGTAGAAGAAATTCCAAGTTCAGTAGAACTTTGACCAACATTACTGGCTATTTCATTATCGAATTCATCAAAAACAAAGTATGCATATTTGATATCTCTGATTAGTTCTTTATTTTCATTAAAGAATGTAAATTCAAATGGAATTTCTTGGTTAGCACCATATTTTCCATCCCATGAAATTTTTACAGTGGTTGGGACTTTTTCAAAGTTTTTAGCATCAACTAGATAAAATTCTGTAGAACTTTTGGATACTTCAGATAACGGAACAAGTTTCAAATCCATCTTTTTGTTATCATAGTTACCTGGTCCTAATGTTTCATTGATTTTTTGTAACTCACTTTTGGTAATTAGGAAATGGACAATGTTTGTATCATCATATGAATAAGGATCATTTAGCAATGCACGCTGATCAATTTCCACACCATTGACATATCCCTTGAATTGTTTGCCTTCTGCATAAGGAGTAAATGTTTTTGGAACTCTGACCTCTTCATGAACTACTTGAACCAAGTCAACATATGACGGACTCCAATCAAAGGGCATATCAAATGAAATTGAATTATCAGCATTATCAAACTTAAAGTTATCAACATCATCATAGTATGTTTTTATTGTTACTGGAATTTCTTCAGCGTTTGCAGTCTTTATGAAAAAGTCTTGTTCTTGTGCAACACTGACAAATGTTTCGTAACTTAGTAAATTAGCTAGTACTGTTCTGGGACTCGTAGCTGCCTCAATGTCAACCCTAATTTTGTAAAGTCCACCCTTTACAAAAATTGGACCTGTAATTGATGGTCTTCCACATATGTCTAAATTATCATCAGTGCATGCTTCACCATGAACAAATAATGCACCTGGGGCACTAACATGCTCAGAACCACCATAAATTGAGCATTCTTCAAGAAGATCTTTATTACAATCAGCTTTTGGTTTAATTTTTACATCCAATCTTCCATCCAAATCATAAAATAGATTTCTAGCTAAAAGTTCACCGCTCTGCCAAACTTCTACTCTGTAAGTAACTTTGTCAAGATTCTTGTCAGTTAAAGTATCAAAGAAACGAACTTGCATATTTGCTGAATCAACTTCTCCAACGGTAATATCAGATGGACTTAGCTGTGTACGGACAGTAACTTCCATATCACCAAAACTGAGTGGTTCGGCCTGATCTCCTCCTAGTCCATGTGCAAATGCATCGGGAAGAACTAAAGGAATAGAAAAAATCCCAAGAATCGCAATTAATAATGCAAACTTGTACAATACAAAAATTGAGTTAATTCCATATTTAAAGATGATATAGGATTTCTATGAGTGAGAATTTTTTTGATAAAATGAGTATAACTTTTATTCATGACTCTCAGAAATAAAATATGAAATATCTATTTGCATTACTGATTATTCCGTTATTACTTGTACCAGCATTTGCTGAATCACAAACACTTCCAACTGAAAAAGGAACATTAGATGTTAAATTAACCTATGACGAAATACAGCCAAACACTCAAACCAAAATTAATATCGATTTTATTAATCCTCAAACACAAAAAATTCAAGAGCATATTGATTACTCGGTAACTGTTTTAAAAGATGATGAAACAGTGTTTGGACCAATACCATTAACACATACCTCAGTAGGTTCTGTAAAGATTCCAATTGAATTCAATCTAGGAGAAGGAGTATATTCTATGGACTTTGTAGTTGAAGGAATTTTGTTCCAACCTATTCCACCTGAGACAGTTTCTTTTGACATTGCAGTTGGCGAGGCCAATGCTCAACCAATTTCACCACCTGAAAACGAAGTCAATGGAGAAAATGGTGGTTGTCTGATTGCAACTGCAACATATGGTTCTGAACTTGCACCACAGGTTCAACAACTAAGAGAACTTCGAGATAATACCATCCTATCAACCAAGTCAGGAACAGCATTTATGAGCACATTCAATCAGTTCTATTATTCATTTTCACCAACAGTTGCAGATCTGGAGCGAGAACAGCCCATATTCAAAGAATTTACGAAAATAACACTTACACCAATGTTAACATCATTATCATTATTGAATCACGCAAACATTGATTCTGAAGAAGAGATGCTAGGATATGGAATCTCTATAGTTTTACTAAATATTGGAATGTACATAGGAGTCCCTATATTTGGAATTCTAAAGTTGTACCAATTCAAAAAAGACTAATACTAAATCTGGGAATTCCAGTGAGGTTTTTATGTATCTGAGCAAGTATTCAATCTAATGAAGACTAAAGCAATTTGCTCTTTCTTCGTACTATTTGCTATTGTAGCTGGAATCGTTGCAACAACACCAGCTGCTTTTGCAGATCACTCAGAAGTCACAATTGAGGCAGCTATGGGTTCTGGAGCTCCAGGATGTGAAGACACTGCAGAGGGATGTTACATTCCAAGTACTGCAACTGTTGATGTAGGCGGCAAGGTAATAATGTCAAATCCTGATACAGCAGCACACACATTCACAGCAGGAACCCCTGAAGATGGCCCAAGTGGTGAATTTGATACAGGACTGTTAATGGCAGGAAATTCATTTGAATATTCTCCAGATACAGTTGGTGAAATCAATTACTTCTGTATGGTACATCCTTGGATGCAAGGTTTGATTGTAGTACAAGAAGTTGAAGCAGAAGAAGGTGGCATGGCTGGAGAATTAATGGTAACAATTACCGACTCAGCTGTTAAAGGCGGAACTCAAGTTGATCTTGAATTCAGTACATTACATGTCAACTATGAAATAACTGCAATGCAAAATGGTGAAACAGTCCTACAAGAAACTGCACATGCCATGGAAATGACTGCAAGTCACATGGTAGATGCCGTTGGTTCAGATGAAAATCCAATTGACATCAAAATAGTTTCTCTTGGTATTGGACCTCCTGGTTCTGAAGCAGATTGGACAGGACCAATGGGCGAAGTAGCATCAGCAAAGGTTGTTCCAGAATTTGGTACAATTGCAATGATGATACTAGCTGTTGCAATCATAAGCATAGTTGCAGTAACTGCAAAATCTAGAGTCATTCCAAGATTTTAGGAATCCTCTTTTTCTATTTTCTTTTTATTAGAGCAATGATTGCTAAGATAATAGCTGCAGCTGCAATTGATAGTCCAAATATTGCAAAGTCATAAGCTGCACCACCATCAGATTGCACAGAAGTTTCACCAGACTTTAGTTTAGATACGTCTTGTTGAATAGATGAAATTGCATTTTTTAGTGCAGTGATATCAGATGTTCCCTGACTGCTTGTAGGAGGAAAATCTAAAACTGCAGTTGGTTCTACATCTTCAACTGGAATTTTTATGTCAATAGTAGTACCTCGAATGTCACCTTTAAAATCCATAATGTAACTTCCAGTTTTAGTTGGAATTATTGGTGAAAAATAGTATCCAGGTCTAGGATCAGAATTGATATCAATTTTTTTGGTTGCTCCACCATACATGGCCGTAACTTCAACATTTTTGAACACATTAGTTACTCCCTTGTATGAGCCCTCAGAATCTCCAGGCTCAGTAATTTTAAAGACAAGATCATTTCTAATTCCTACAACTGGAGGCTCTATTCCCCATCCTGCTTCAATTTTGTAATTATCAACTTCAACAGTAGTATGTGCAAAAGAAGTAGAAATCATTCCTACACTCAACACTAATGCAAGAAATCCAAAAATTACTATTTTCATAGTTATCATACTACTATTACACATTATTATCTTTACGTGAATTGGTACAAATAACGAACATATGAAAACTGTTTAAATTATCAATATTGTTCATAAGATCAAATGAAAAAATTTCTTTTAGTTTTAGTAATTTTATCAATTACATCCATACCATTTGTATCAGCACATCCATTTACAGAAGAAACTATTCCTAGTTTAACATCAAATGCTCCTGCAGGAACTACTCAAGTAATTGTATTTTATTCAGAACCAGTAGACATTGATTTTAGTGAAATCAAAGTTTTTGATGGAGAAGGAAATCAAATCGACAATAGAGATACAGATTATTATGAAAATGAATTGTCGTTAATCGTTACAACCCCACCACTAGAAGATGGAATATACACAGCATCAACTAAAGTTTTATCCAAAGTAGACGGTCATCTAGTTCCAAGTGCATTTCAATTTGCAGTTGGAGATGTAATAGTTGATCCTTCTTTACTTGATCAAGAAACAAAGGGAGATCTTGTATTTTTACCTGAAGCTGGTTCAAGATTTCCAGGATTAGTTGGTCAAACTATTGTTTTAGGTGCAGTAATTGCATCACTAATGATTTGGGGAACTCAAAACAAACAGATTATCAAAGAGGAGTTAGAAAAAGTAGAAAATTTCCATCATGGGAAATTTATGTCAATTACAGGAATTGGATTAATGCTTGTTTTCATATCAGACGTTCTCATGATTGCAATTCAAACTATCAGGTTAGAAACATCCCCACTTAATTCCATTCAAACAGATTTTGGCATTATATGGCTAGCTAGGATGATTATTACAATTATCTTACTTGGTATTTGGTTTGGAATGGATAGAAAAAAAATCCTATCAAAAAAGAATCAGATCCCAATGCTAATAGCTTCGCTTGCATTAATTTCAACTTCAAGCTTGATTGGACATGGTGCTGCAAGTGGTCAGATAGCAGCAGTTGTGCTAGATTACGTTCATAATTTAGTTGCAGCAGTATGGATAGGAGGGATTTTTTATTTTGTTTTTACGTTGTTGCCAACATTTTCACAGCTAAAAGAAAAAAATCGAGAAAAGATGAGCTTGGTATTAATTCCTAGATTTTCAATTGCTTTCATTATTTCAATAGGGATTGTCATAATTACAGGACCAACTTTGATGTGGTTATTAGAAAGTGATGTAGGGATTATTACAGAATCTGTGTATGGTCAATTAATTATTCTAAAAATTGCCATTGCTGGAATTATGATTGGATTGGGAGGATTGTTGCAGTTTAAAGTTCAGAAAAATGCTGAAAAGAGTTTCCAGTCAGGTAAAATTTCAGTTCATAAAAAACTGAAAAATTCACTAAAGGTGGAAGCTGTATTAGGGATAATTCTTCTTGGAGTAGTTGCATTACTTACAAATGGAACACTACCTGCAGGTGAAATTCAAAAAGTTGATGCTCAAGAAATTATTTATGGATTTCAAACCATTGAGTTTACAGATAATGTAAAATTTGATGTAGATATCTCACCATTTTCTAGTGGAACAAATACAATTCTAGTAAAAGTTAGTGACTTTGATGGGAATCAAATACATGATTCTAATCAAATTAAAGTAAAACTTTCTAATCCTTCAAAAGGTATTTCACCAATCGAAATTCCTATGGAATTAACTAAACAAGAAAAAGATGATCCGATAGAATTCCAAGGAGAGTTAACATTTGGATTTTCAGGAGAATGGTTAGTTGAGATTGAAGCTCAAAGATCAGAGAATGCAAACGAATCCAAACTTTTGAATTTACTTGTAAAACCAAGACTAGGAGATATTCAAACACAGATTACAGAATATGAATTACCAGAAGATGCAAAACCACTCTATCCATTATATGATGGGAGTAATTCAATTTGGATTAGTGATGCATCTGCTCCAAGATTGTGGCAATTCTCACTTGAAACTCAAGAATTTACATCATATTCATTTGATGGGTTAACTACAACATTTCTAACACAAGACAACAAAGGAAACATTTGGTTTACAGACACTCCTAGAAATCAAATTGGATTTCTAGATCCAAATACAAAAGAAATTACAATAAAAACTATTCCGAAATTAGATCCAGTTATTTCAGAAAATACTCCACTTTTCATTCAGGCAGACTTTGATGATAATATTTGGATTACAATAATCAACAAAGATAGAATTGTAAAATATTCACCAGAATTAGATAAATTTGAAGAGATCGTTTTATCAGAAAAAGAATCATTGCCATTTGCTCTAGCAATTGATGATGAAGGGAAAATATGGTATACAACAACAGGTACAGGAAAAATTGGATATATTGATTCTAAAGATAATGAAATAAGGGAATTCTCAGCTGAGCCTCCTTTGCAGGGTCCTGAGGCATTGTTGTTTGATCATGAAGGAAACATCTGGATCGCAGAGCATACAGGCTTAGGAATTGCTAGATTCAATCCCATTTTAGAATCATTTGACAGGATATCTATTCCAAACAAAGATGCATTACCATTTGGTATGACATTTGACAAGTATGGAAATGTGTGGTTTGCACAGCATACAGTAGATAGTCTTGGAGTCTATGATCCAGACAATAAAAATCAAATTGAAGTTCCAATCCCTACCGAATCAACATTTACACAATTTATGACATCAGATGGAGACAGGAATGTGTGGTTTGTTGAACAACAGTCAAACAAAATTGGAACAGTACAAATGACAGAAATTCCAATCATACCATCACAAATTCAAAAAACAAATGGTTTTGAATTAAAGTATACAGAAATAGCATCTCCACTAATTGCATTAGGTATTATTGCAACGTCATTATTTTTTGTAAAGAGTGTTCAGGATAAAAGAAGATTGAATTCTTTGATTAATTCTTAGATAGTAATCCAGATGATTTTATTCCCATAGTTCCTGCAAGTAAACTGATTGCCAATAAAACAATAGTTCCTGCAGGAGTTATATCAAATATGTAAGAAAGTAGAATTCCTACAACTACAGAAAAAATAGAAAAGCTCATAGAGATTATTGCAGTTTGCTTGAATCCCTTTCCATACATTATTGCCGTAACATTAGGAATTACAAACAAAGCTGAAATTAGCAATACCCCTACAAGTTGTATTGACGTAACAACAGTAATCCCTGCCATAAACACAATCAAATAATTTATTTTCTCAACAGGAATTCCGCTTACTTTTGCCTGCTCTTCATTAAAAGTTGAATAAAGAATTTGACGATATAGCAGTAAAATTACGATTAAAATTCCACCTGTCAATGACAAAATTAGTACGGTATCATCTACACTAACAAGAAGAATACTCCCAAAGAGAAAGCTAAAGATATCAATCGTAAAACCTCCCGATAATCCAATAATTACAAGACCAACTGCGATTCCAGTCGATAAAAGTACTGCAATTGATGCATCACCAGAGATATTGTATTTGTCTTTAATTTTTGTAATAATTAATGCACTTGCAATTGAAACACCATATGCAGTCCATAGTGGGTAGACTCCAGCTAGCAACCCTATAGCAATTCCACCAAATGATGAATGCGCTATTGCATCTCCAAATAATGAATAACGTCTCAAAACAAGGAATAACCCAACAACTGAACAAAGAATCGCAATTGCAATTCCTGAAATTAGTGCTCTATGCATAAAACTGAAAGTGAGAATTTCTAGAGACATGATTTAGTGATGATGCATGTGTTCCTGCATTGAGGCTTCAGAATATTGTTTTACCAGTTCATCATTTGAAAAGAATTTTTCAGATTCTCCATGGAAGAAGAGTGTTCTATTAAGGCAGGCAACATGATTTGCCAATTTATTTACTGCATCCAAATCATGAGATGACCAAATGATAGTAATTTTTTGTTTAGAGTTTAGTTCACGCAAAATACTAAAAAACAAATCAATGCTTTGTTGATCAATTCCAGTTACAGGTTCATCAAGAATCAGAATTTTTGGATTTGAAATCAGGGCTTTGGCAATAAACACGCGTTGTTGTTGGCCTCCAGATAGATCACCAATTCTTCTGTCTCGTAGTTCGTGTATCCATAATTGTTGTAGAATTTTATCAATTTTGTTTTCATCTGATTCATTTCTCAATCCCATTCTTACAACATCAGTTACAGTTACTGGGAAGTTTTTTTCAAAGATAGGTTTTTGTGGTACATATCCTATTTCCTTTAGATAATTTTTTGATTTTCTAATATCCTCCCCAAAAAATTTGATAGTTCCTTTGTACTTTGTATTTAATCCCAGCATAGAATCAAAAAGAGTAGATTTCCCAGCACCGTTAGGGCCTATTATGCCTAAAAAATCGCCTTGATTAACCTCAAAACTAACATCATCAAGAGCTTTTACATCAGGATATTGAACGGTTAGATTTTCAATCTCAACTATTTTCAACATAATGCCTCCTTTAGATTTTCAAAATTTTTAGTCATTTTAGAAATGTAAGTTCCATCAGATGAACTCTCTAGTGGGGATAACACTAAGACTTTGCCACCAATTTCATTTGCTATTATTTGAGATGTCCTAGTATCAACACTTTCTTCTGCAAAGATAACTTTAATGTTTAATTTTTTAGCTGTAGATATTATATTTTCTAATGTTTTTGCAGTAGCCTCTCCATGAGGATCATTTGATGAAATTATTGTATGTTGTTTCAGATTGTATTCATCTGCAAAATAGGAAAATGCATCATGAAAAGCTATAAAATCATTTTTACAGTTTGATAAATCATTTCTAATTTTTAAATCAAGTAGTTCTAGATCTTTTATGTATGCTGCAGCATTTGATTGGTAATATTGTTGATTTGTTGGATCAACATTAGAAAAAGCATCTGCAATATTTTGTACTTGAATTTTTGCATATACAGGATTTAACCAAATATGTGGATCACCTTCTAAATGATTTTCATCTTCATGTTCTTCTTCATGAGTTTTAATTAAAATTCCATTACTCGTATCAACTATCTCACCGGAATAGCCTGATTGCTCTAAATCATCAACCCAGTTTTCAAAACCAATTCCATTGATAATTATTAGATCAGTTCCTTGCATCCTTTGAACATCTTTAACAGTGGGTTCCCAATCATGAGGTTCCACTCCAACAGGAACAAGTAAAATAGCATCAACTTTTTCTTTTCCTACATTTTGTGAAAATTCATGAAGAGGATAAAACGATGAAATGACTTGGAGTCTTGAATTATCAATATTTACAAATCGTTGATTTGAATCAGTTCCATATACAGCAATTGAGCTTAATGGAATTACGATTGCTATTGCAATTATTGCCATCTTTATCTGAATATTCACGTTGCAGCTCATTGCAGATTATTAATAAATCTATAAAATCTTAATAAGATTAATTGCTAAACTTATAAGATAATTAATAACATTAGGCATATGCCAATAGTTTCAATCTCACTAAACGATGAGATTCTATCAGAATTAGACAAGCTGCAAAAGACTATGGGATTCTCAGGTAGGTCCGAGGCAATCAGAGCCGGAATCAGATCATTTGTCTCTGAAGAAAAGCAAAAGGAAGATTTGGCAGGAAATATTCATGCAATTCTTTTGGTTGTTCACAATGATGAGTTTGATCATGTGGTTTCAGGAATTACACATAATTTTGAGGATTTAATCACAACACATCTTCATAGTAAAATTGAGAAAGAAAAATGCATGGAGCTCTTTTTGATAAATGGTGATGCAGAAAAGGTATCTACAATTACAAAAGATTTTCAAACAAACAAAAACATGGATACTGTGAAGCTTGTTGCTCTCTGATTAGAACTAATTTTTGAAAATATCAGAATAGATTTCGATTGTCTATTACTTAACATCAATCAATTGTAAAGTTCAGTTTGACAAATTACCCATATAAAAAAATGAACAAACTATTTTTCAGAAACAATCCAAACTTTCTTTTTAAAATAAATCACCCATACCAGTCCAATTAAAGATAAAGAAATTCCCAAACCTAGATTAACCATGTCTTCTCTATGTTGATTTTCTTTGGGGAGTGAATTTTGAAAATCCTGTGTGAAAGAGCTTTGTGTAATCGGATTAAACAAAACTTCAGATGGATTAAACTGATCAGTCAAGAATGGCACATCAGAAACATCTACCAAACCTTCATAGAAATGCTCTTTTTCCTGAAGTTCATCATCAAGATAATCTATAGGAGAACTTTGTGCAATTTCTAAAAGTAATTTACGATCAAATTCATAGGGTTCGTTAGAAGAAACAATCATTATGTTTTGAACAAAGGCAGGGTTATCTTCTGTTGGAAAAATATATGATACTGGAAATGTTCCCTGCATTGTTTTGTAAACTGCTCTTATCAAAGGAGAGTTATTTCCTTCGATTGAACCTATCAGGTTAGACACAACAACTCCATTTGGTTCCAATCTTTTTTCAACTATTTTAAAAAATTCATCAGTCATCAAATGATATGGAATATAGTTTGATGCATATGCATCAAGAATTATCAGATCATATTTCTTTTCAAAAGTCGATAGATGTTTTCGTGCATCATCATTGAATATTTGAAGTCTAGAATTTTTTTCTAAATTAAAATAATCTCTTGCTACATCGATCACATCTGAATCAATCTCAATTACATCGATTTTTGTTTGAGGATACAAATCTAGGAAATTTTTTGGGCCTGTGAATCCCCCTCCCCCAACAAATAGGATGTTTGTTGCAGTAGGATTAAACATCATTCCAAGATGAAAATATTCAGTATAATCAATAACCAAATCTAAAGGATCATCCATATTCATTGAACTGTGTCTTAAACCATCAAGGTAGAGACTCCTATTGTCACCAAACTCGATAATGTCTAAATGGCTAAAAAGAGTCTCTTTCTCAAAGATTAGAGTGCCGTTATGAGATATTGTATTAATTGACAATGAAGACCATGGAATTATCAAAGTCACTACTATTGCCATTGCAATAATTTTTGGGGAAATTTTAAGGCCAATTAAAGAACTTCCTACTAATGCAATCCCTAGACCAAAAATAATTTGATTTACTGCAAGATTCGGGATTAAAACAAAAACAGTTGTGAAGGTTCCAAAAATACTTCCCACAGTTGCAAGCGAGTAAAGATTTCCTGAAATGTTTCCAACTCTATGTAATGAACTTGTTCCAAGTTTGATTACATATGGAGAAACAAATCCTAACAAAACAGAAGGAAACATCAAAAGTAGAAAGGTCGCTAGCAACGGAGTGTATTGAGGGACAGGTAAAACATATTGAGAAAAATCAATTACTGATGAAGCAAAAAAAGGAATTCCTACAATAAATAATCCTACTGAAAAAACAATCCCACAGATTTTTTCAAAATTTGGATGTTTGTCAGATAGTTTTCCTCCTAAATAATATCCCAGACTTAAACCGCTTAAAATTACTCCAATCAAACTTCCCCATGTGTAAATTGTACTTCCAAATACAGGAGTAAGTATTCTACTTGTAACAATCTCCAAACCCATCACAACTGCTCCAGAAGTAAATGTGAGAATTTTTAATCTCCATAAAAGATTCTGAGAAAATTTTGAATGGGTTTGATCAGTCATTTTTACTAACAATATTTCAACAAGAAGGTGATATCAAGATAATGCATTATTTTTGGGATATTCTTCGATTTTTTGATTTCACTGTTTTGATATATGAAGTAATCTGCAAAGCAAGTACTATGGCACTCATTAGAATAAATGGTATTACAAATGTACTTTGAGGTGGAACTGATTTATGAAATGACTCAGTATAATGTATAAAAAGAAAATATGAAGTGTGAATTGCAACTAGATAAAATACAATATGTGAACCAGTATGAATCCATTTCCAAGGCGATGCACCCAACCACCTCATTGCTCTATCAGATGATGTAAATGCCAATATTACAATCCACAAGAATGCCACAAATCCTAAAGTATTTGCAAGTCCAAAACCAGGCTCCATTCTTGCAATTCGACCTAATTGTGGGATGAATTCATAGCCAAAAAATGCTGCAACATCCCAATTTGCCCATCCATGTGCAATTAAAAGTCCATGAGTTACCGCTAAAACGGCAAACCAAATTCCAAACTCTCTTCTCCATAAAAGCAAGAAGGTCGTACTTGGCCAAATCTTATTCATAGGCCCAATAATGAGAGTTATGAAAAGCAAAGCATATCCTGCATCACCAAATGCCCGCCATAATCTCATTTCATCATGCCATTCAAAATGAGCTAGCCAAAAAATAAATGTCAAAGCAAATCCAAAAGATGCCACAACAAGATGTCTTCTAAGAGATTTATTTTTAATTTTTAATTTTTTCAAGTTTATCATATCCACAAAATATTGTTTTGAAAAGAGAGGGTGTTTATATCCACATTTTTGAAAAAAGTAAATTTGTATTTAATGATAGTACCTTACAAATGTAAGGTCTGGTTGATAAACAGCTACAAATAATTTGCAAACTAAGCAATACAGAGAATATAAAGCTAGAAAACAACTTCCAGAAAAAAGAAACTGTTCAAATATTGATTTTAAACTAATTTACTATAATTTCTGTAATCATTCCAGCTTCTGCATGCTCAAGAATATGACAATGCATTGCCCATTTTCCAGGATTTGAAAATTCAACTAAAATATCCACAGTCTTTCCAGTAGGAACCAAAACAGAGTCTTTCCAAGCTAGATTTTCGTTTAAGATTCCATTTTCAGATAATACAAGAAATCTTTGTCCGTGCAAGTGTATTGGATGCTGCATTGGATGTGCAGATTCGGGGTCGTTATACAATCTAATTTTTTTAACATCTCCTACATTTGCCTGATAATCAATATCAAATCCCTCTTTTCCAGAATTCACATCACGTAAAATCCAATGAGTATTTTCTTCATTTGACATGGCATTCATTTTAGGCATCCCATCTTCCCATTCAATTGATTGAATTTCATTATCATGATCTTGCATTACCATAGAAGAATCTGGTTTCATAGATTGCATATCATTTGTATGTTCTTTCATAACCATAGAAGAATCATCAGAAGTCATTTGATGTACCAAACTTGTTTTTACATCAAATTCTAATTCCAAGTCAGGTGAATCAGAAAAATATTTTTTAAATTCATCTATTTCAGCAACAATATCTTTGTTTTCAACAATCTTGTAAAAGTCATAATCATACTTATTGTTTGAAGGCGATACCAAAATTTTTCCAAGTGAATATATTTTTTCAGGAGTTGTATGTGTGATTGTATACTCTCCTGGCTTATCAAACAAAACATCAACAGTTCTTCGTTCTGATGAGGCCAGCATCACAGAGTCTACAAATTCTTCTTTCTCATAATTACTTGCATCATCTGCAACAAGTTTGAGTTTGTGTTGTTCTATTCCAAAATCAAAGATTCGTGTATTTGCAGTATTTGTTAGATAGAATCTTGCAATATCCCACTGATTAACTTCTAATGAGTAATTTGCATCACCGTTAATCATCATAGTATTTCCAAATCTCCCCATAAGTGTATGAGTTACAATTTTAGAATCAAATTCTTCTAAACCATTTTCTGCAATCAAGACATCATCTAAAATTAATGGAACTTGGATTGTTGTAGGAATTTTGTTTTCGGATTCAACTAGAATGTTTCCATATAATCCCAATTCCATCTGCATTTCTGTTCTAACATGTGGGTGATAGAGGAATATTCCAGAATCTGGGAACTTTAGTTTATACTCAAATGTATCTCCAGGCAATATAGGATCCTGAGTAATTCCAGGCACACCATCACTAGTATAATCAAGTCTCAATCCATGCCAATGAACAGTTGTTGGAAAATCAAGATTGTTTTTAAAATTAACAGTAATTTCATTTCCTTGGTCAACTAACAATAAAGGGCCAGGAGATTTTTGATTATATCCAAACATTTCATAAGATTGTCCGCCAATGTTTTTGATGATGTCACTAGCAACTAAATCATATTCATCATTATGAGACAAAGAAACTACAGACATGTCTGATACTAGTTTGGGAGAATCTATTTCTTGTATTGAAAGTAATTCCTTGTCTACTAGTTTAGAATTATTTTGAGTTTCTACAGTCAAATATGTATTGGCAGCATATAATGAAAATGCAAATCCAACTGCAATAGCAATTGTCCAATAAATTGTGGTTTTATCAATAGAGTTCATTTTTTTAAAATGATTTTAACAGTATTTCAAGTCTTAGATCATGGCATTTGCATCAATTCTTGCATGTCTGACATGTGTTGATGCATTAATTGTGAGATTTGTGCAGCAAATTCACTATCAGACAAGTTTGAAGATAGTAGTTCATCCATATCTTTCACATGTTCTTTCATCATAGACATCATCTGTTCTCGTTTTTGGGGATCAGTCATAATTTGATTCATCATGTCTTGATTCATCATCATGTCTTGATTCATCATCATGTCTTGATTCATCATCATGTCTTGATTCATCATCATGTCTTGATTCATCATAGAATTCATCATGCCTTGATTTTGCATCATCATTCCCATCATTTGTTGTTGTAGTTTAGGATCATTCATCATTCTATCCATCATAGGTCCCATCATCTGTTCCATGTGTAGAGGATCATTAAGCATCATATCATGTACTTGGTTCATTGTTTGAGGATCATTCATCATTTTTCCCATCCATTGATTCATGGATTGAGGATCATTCATCATTTGGTTTTGCATTGGCATATTTCCAACAGTCATGGTACCTGAAAAAACCCCAAATCCCATAAACAATCCTACAAAAAACACTCCAACAGTGATTCCTATCCACAAATTTTGGCTAACCATGTAACATTTAGTTAGGAATATGGTGTATTAAAAAAGGGTACTTTACAATTGTAAAGGAAAATAGAGTCAGAAAAAAATTCAAAAATTGGAGTTTAATTAAATAATTTAAAATTTGGCCCAACCACGTTCAATTAATTTTTCTACAGATGTAGAAGTTACACAAGCAGGATTACCATTTGTGATTTTAAACACTAATTGCATATCTTCATTGCAAATGACATCCTTTGTAGGCACACCATTTGTAATTTGTTTTAGTGGAGACAGTCTAGTATCAAAAGAGCCATCATCTACAAAATTATCGTTCATGTTTGTATCCACATCATTTTTGTCAAATTTGTCTGTGATTTGCATTACTAGGAACTCATAAACAAATGTTTCAGTGTTATTTGTAATTAGAACAAGTTTGTATTTTCCTGGGAGCTCATTAAAAAAGAAGGTTTGTGGAAGTTGCCATTCACTATGAGAAGTTGAAGGAGCTATGCCTGTTTCTTTAGTAGTAGTTTTCCACAGAATATTATCTCGGTATACATTGATGATATCGGGGATTGTCCCATTTCCTCCTATTCCATAAAAGGTTCCCAAATCTACAACTAATAATTTAGAATCTGGGTCTTCAAAAATTCCAACAGAACTGTCTACAACACTAAACACTTCCATTGATTGAGGTCTAAACGTTTCATTACATAAAATATTTTTTGTGTTATTCATACTGATACACTCTTCATGGAATGAAGAATCTTCAGCAAATGACTTCTCAATATCAAGGATTACAAAGAAGATCAATGGGATCATCATCCAAAATATTTTCATAATTTTATTTAAAAAATTATCAATATAATTTTGTTGTAGAAACAGACTCTCTAATTGAGTCATATGATTTTATAATTGTAAAGATATAAACTAATAACTGATGAAAATATAATTGTCAACATAGTATGGATAAAGATTATTTGATTTTAGCAGGAATATTGATTGGTGTTGGAATACCTGTTGCATTAATGGTTCTAGTTCAAAGAGGAATAATTGAGACGCCTTTTACATAAAGAACAGTAAAAGTAGAACCTACAGATTATCTAGTCATATTCAGTATAAAATTCTCGGTTCTGAATTCTTAGAGGTTTGAACCATTATTGGGGATAAAATGAGATGTAAATAGGTGTGAAATTTTTAAACTCAAATCTATTCAGTTATCTTAACTTCTCTATACGTTTTTTTTACAATGACAGTTTGATCTGTTGATACTGTGACAAATTCCATTTTATTATCAGCAGGAGGAGTGAGAATTACTTTATGTAAATTGTCTAGTGTACCAATATCCAGAATATCTCCCTCACCAAAGTCTACTATAATATTTGTGAGTGGTTGAGAACCAGTGTTTTGTATTAACACTTGTCCAATAATGGGGGAATTTTGTTTATCAATTCTTGCATCCACATTAACATCATAATCAGGACTGAATACAAGTAATGTTATAGAAGGAACTCCGATAAAAACAAGAACTGTAACAATAACTGTAATAGGTACAACAAAGAAGATTTTGTATCCGTCCAATTGTTTAGTAATGAGAATTTCTGTATTTATTATCTAGACTTTACAAACGTTAAATTATCATTAATTTTGTCATTTATTGCTTCTTGTTGAATGAAAATTTGTTAATGTTCACCATTAAATCAAGTTTGGTTTGTTCTGTGCTACAGTAATTTTAAATGTGTAAATTTACTTCCATCACATAATTATTTTCTTATGGATTACCTGGTATTGCAACCCAGAATGGGACATTGCCTGTTTTTATAGAATTTATAATTTCTAATGTGTCTGTATTAATTTCTACAATTTCATTTGTTTGTGATACTGCAACATAAAGTATAGAACCATCATAATTAGTTCTTAGACCATGAGGGCCGTTCCCCACCTTAATTTGATCAATAACATCAAAGGACTGCGTATCAATAACTGTGATAACATCACTTGCAATTCCTGAAACGTATGCTCTATTACCATTAGGGGACACATCTATTCCATGATGACCCGCACTAACAGGAATTTCTGCAATGATTTGTTGATTTTCTAAATTTACAACTGCAACATCGTTTGTTGCAATCCGTGTAACATAAAGAAATTTGCCATTAGGAGAAATATCCAAATTATGTGGTAGTCCTTCTATAGGTATTGTTGAGATTAATTCAAATTTCTTAGCATCTACAATTGCAATCTTATCTTCACCCTGTAATGTTATAAATGCAAGATCACTTGAAGGGTTGAAAATTATGTTATGAGGAGTTTTACCTACAGGAATTTCAGTGTGAATTTTTCCCAAGATTAAATTAATTACAGAAATAGAATCTGATCCTTCATTTGCAACAAATGCAAAATTACCATCAGGACGGATTTTAACACCTTTTGGAGTTTTCCCAACTAGAAATGTGTCTATGCTTTCTCCTGTTTCGCCATTAAACGCAAAAACAGTATCATTTGCACTACTTGTTGCAAGAACCAAAAGACCGTTTTTGATTGCAGAAACATATGTCATTTTTTCACCTGCAATCCAATTATTTTCATTCGGGATAGAATTTACAGTGTTATCTCCTTGTAATGTAAAAAATATTTTTTCAGGCTTCTCATCTAAATTATTTTGCAAATAAAGCATTCCTACAATACCGATTAAAATTATTCCAATAGTTACACCAAGCATAGATTTCATTTATTCTAGTTTAATGTGAATACATGTACATAAAATTCATTTGAATGATTTTACAAATGTAAAGTCTTGAATTTAATAATCTCAAACTAACTTTTTCAAATGTAAAGATCCCAATCTAAGTATATCATACTCTTAAATCAAACAATGCTGAAATATCAGACCAGTGTAAAGAGATACAAAAAATTCAAAAGTATTTGGAAGTAGGTGATAATGAGATAAAATAATTAACATCCCTTTCCAAGTTTTTTAATTTATAATTTCTATCTAGATAAAATGCCATTAACAAAATCAACTATTGAAAATACTACTTGCTCAAATCTATGTATTAGAAAATTTTCTTGGAGTCCTTTATCTCCTATTTCATGAGAATGAGAGTCCATTAGATCTATGGTTGCATGAGGATGTGCCTCTGCTGAAGAAACTATCCCCATTGCAAAAATAAAAACAATCAAAATTCCAAACATTGTAAGAGATTTCAACATTTTCTTTTTATTTCAGTATCATTTTAATTTTTCAACATATCTTATACAAATAGAGAAACTTACAACTGTAAAGTCCAGTTGTTAAATATCTACAAAAATGTTGAACAATAAGATGACAAATGTGTGTAAAGGAGTATGTATCAAATACAAAGCTGTAGGATACAAAGGTAAACACAGATACAATATTGGACAGAAGAGATGTCCAGTATGTGAAGAATTTCTAAAATATCTCGGTATCCGGTGTCCTTGCTGTAGTGTAAAACTAAGAACCACACCTAGAGGTAATAAGGCCAGAAAAGAAATTCAGAGTGAAAGAAATTGTGTGTGGTATTAATTCTGAAGTCGGTTTACAGTAACTTCAAAAATTTCACTTAATCCCGCCTTTAACTAAATGTGTCAACAATAAATTGAAAAATATTAAAGACATGTATTTTACAAAGATAAAATCTAAAGAAAATAGATTTGAAGGGAGATCCCTTCTAGGATAAGGATCAAAAATCCCTTCAAAATTTATTTGCTCAATAACATGTTGAATCGAACTCAAAGTTATCGAGCATATATTGTGTAAATCAAAAAGATACTTAACGAATATAGTTTACATTTGTAAGAAAAAATCATTATTGGAAATAATTTTTACAATTGTAAAGTATTTACATTAAATATGTAAATTCATCAAATTTGATATTGGGTACTCCAACATCTAGTCATGCATACGGAATAGGAATGCTTGCATTAATTATTGGTATGTCTGCAACTTTAGTGTTTTACACATCATTTTACCTTCCTGAATCTTTGGCAAAACCATCTGTGTCTGAACATATTTTGAATCCCGAAGATGAATTTATCATTGAAATTGTTCCTGGTGCTGTAATTGAAGGAAATGAAAACTATGTTCCAAACAAACCTACTGTTTTATTGGGATTCACAAACAAAGTGATTTGGCAGAATAATGATGATACTGCTCATACTGTAACTCCTGATCATCGTCAAGCTGACGGATATAGCGGAGACTTTGGATCTACAGGTGTATTAAAACCAGGTGATACATACGAATTTCTATTTACTGAAGAGCAAGTAATTCCTTATCACTGCCAACCACATCCATGGATGACAGGAACAATTACTGTTGAAAAGAGTAGGTTCTAGTATCTTTGTCATTTGTAAAGTACAGGGATTAAGTATGTTCAATTTTTAAAATATTGCAAACATGAAAAAGAGTAAGAAAAGCAAACCTAAGCAAATTATATTTGCTGCAAGTATTGTAGTTGTTTTAGTAACACTTGTATTATTTTATCAAATACCTACAAATTCAGAATCCATCAATCTTGATATGAATAGACAAATTGGTACTGTTGATACCTCGCTTGGTTCACCAATTATGGGTTCCTCTAATGCACCAATCACCATAATTGAATTTGGGGATTATCAATGTCCTAATTGTAAGAAATGGTTTCTAAATACAAAACCCGACATTGTAACTAATTACATTGAAACAGGAAAAGCAAAACTGGTTTTTGTAGATATTGCTTTCTTAGGCAAAGATTCGGTTCCTGCATCAATAGCAACTTACTGTGCAGAAGAACAAGAAAAATACTGGGATTATCATGGATTTCTGTATTCAAATCAATTATCAATTGACAGTGGCTGGGCAAACTCAGACAGCCTAAAAGGATACGCCTACAATTTAGGATTAGATATGGATTTGTTTGTAAATTGCCTAGATTCGGCAAAATATCAAAAACGTGTGCAATTTAACACAAATGAGGCACAGGAAAATGGAGTAACAGGCACTCCTACATTTTTCATTGTTGGCCCTGATGGCATTCAAGAGAAAATTGTGGGACCACAGCCATATCCAGTATTTGAGAAAGTAATTGAATCCATGTCATAATCAAAATCAGGTATTTGATTAGTGCCTTACATTTGTAAAGTCCACTAATTAAGTATCAAAATAAAACAGTATGAGGTATGTCTTCAGTTGTAATTGCAAAAAAATCAATGGTAATTATTTCATTTATTTTATTTTCATTAATTTTTCTTGGAATAATTTTTTCGCTTGGAACAAGTTTTACAATTGAAGGAAAAGAGCATACAACATATCTTTCATGGATTGTTATTGCATATGTTGCAGGTCTATCAATGATTGTTCTACCATGTACATTACCCCTTGTTTTCATTATTGTTCCACTAAGTATGGGTCAAGGTTACAAGAAAGGTTTGAGTATGGCACTACTTTTTGGTGTAGGTCTAACAATTACAATAGCAGCTTATGGAATGGCAATTGCAGCAATTGGGCAGAGTGCATCATTAGATCAAGCATCAACTGTAATGTTTTTGATTGCAGGAATAGCAGCCTTTGTTTTTGGTTTATCTCAACTAAAAATAATTTCTCTTAGACTGCCGTCATATTCAGGAACACCAAAGTTCATACAGAATCGTGGAGAATATACAAAATCATTTTTCATGGGATTGTTACTTGGAAATGCAGGAGTTGGTTGTCCCAATCCATTATTTTATTGGCTTTTGATTTACATTGCAGGGACTGGAAGTATAGAGGTAGGTGCATCATTAGGGGTTGTGCATGGAGTAGGAAGAGCAATTCCTTTGATTTTGATGTCAGTTCTTGCAGTAATTGGAATCAATGCAACAAAGAGCCTTACCCTCAAAAGAGAATCAATTGAAAGGGCTTCTGGATGGATGCTGATCGTTATTGGTGCCTTTTTGATAATTAATGGTCTTCCAGAAGGTCATGAATGGTATGAGGAGACATTTATCCATAAGGGATGGAATAGCATAATTGAAATGACTCCTATTCCATCAGAGTTTGAGATGGATGAGCATGATCATGAGCACGGACATGTTAAGGGAGACTTCAAAATATTTTATGGTGCTTTGTTGGCAGTTTTGATCCTTAGTCCACTTTTTGTACGGTCAGTCAGAAGAATAAGAGGAGTGAATGCATGAAAGATCCTGTATGTGGAATGGAAATGGGGGAGAAAGGTGAAGTATTTTCTTACAAAGGAAAGGAATATCGATTCTGTTGTGCTAGTTGCAGATGGGCATTTGAAAACAACCCAGAGCATTTTGAAAATGAGTCATAAAATCGAAATTCTAACAACACCTTCTTGTGGTAATTGTAAAGTTGTTGAAACAATGTTAGATGAAATGAAAGTATCTTATGATGTAATTGACATTACAGAAAAACCCGAATATTTGGAAAAATATCCAATATTTACTGCACCTGGAATTGTAATTGATGATAAACTGGAATTCATAGGGATTCCAAAAAAACAAGAATTGTTCGAAAGACTATCATAAACTATTTGCATACTTTGTTATCATAACCAGTAACACGAAAAGTTTCATTTTCGGCTAGTTTTCCTTCTCCTGTAAACAAATCAATATGTTTTCCTTTGATTGCAGGTCCTTCATCTGCAGAAATAAGAATGATTTCGTTCCACGGTTCTGGGAGTGTAGAGATTATTAATTCAGTTTCCCTATCTATTATGGTATTATCAACAGCTATCATACCTGCAACAAGTGGTTGTCCATTTTGATCTAATGCAGTTTCATTTATGTGAAAGGAATTATCATACCAACCTAAATAATCTCCAGATAATGTTTTCCCCCAACCTTCTATCTGTATTGCATCAACAAAATCTTGTCGAAATTCTCGTTGTGTTTCACCAATGTTGATTATGATAAATTCATCAGAATAATCTTTCTCTACGGGTACAAAATACCCCGTTACATACCAGCCATCAGTACAAGATACAAATCGTTGGGCATCTTGGTTTTGCATCATACTAAGTAAAAAGTTGGTTTTAACATCATAGGATTTATGCAAAATGAGATCAACTATATTTTGTTTTTCTAGATAGTTTAGCACGGTAGTAAATTCATCATCAGAAATTTTTTCTTCAATCCAAAAATCATGTACTGTATAAACCCATTCAGGAATACTTACAGTTTCAGCATTTGCAATGCTAAAGTTTACAATTAAAGCCATGAAAAAAAATATTACAAAATACTTGAATGCCAAAATATTATGATTCAGGTCTTTCTTCAAGTGTCAAAGTTATATTAATTGATTTTCCGTCTCGCAGTATTCCAAGGTTTAATGCATCACCAACATTTTTCTCACGTTGTAAATGAGTCAAAATATCATCAATCTTTCGTACTTCTTTTCCATCAATTGACAATACAATGTCTCCACCTATGATATACTCCATTCCATCTGCAGTAGCAGTTTGTGATGAACCTCTAAGATTTGCTTTATCTGCAGGGCTATCTTTTACTACAGTCATAATTAAAACTCCTTTTGCATCTTGTAGATTCAATAGTTCTGCAAGATCAGGAGTAATGTTTGCACTAGATATTCCAACCCAGGGATGTTGAAACTCTCCTTCTTTAATCAATACAGGTACTATTTTTAAAATAACATTTGATGGAATAGAGAAACCTACACCTGAAAAACTACCATCATTGGAATAGATTGCAGTATTAACCCCGACTATTTCTCCTTTCATGTTAAGTAATGGCCCTCCAGAATTTCCAGGGTTAATCGCAGTATCTGTTTGGATTACATCAGGAATTGAAAACCCAGCGCCTGATGGAAGTAACCTTCCTAATTGACTCACAATTCCTGAAGTCATTGAACCGGATAACCCAAATGGATTACCAATTGCTGCTATCTGCTCCCCTACCTTGAGTTTTGATGAATCTCCTATTGGAATTGGATAGAGTTTTTTAGAATTCACATCTATTTTGATTACTGCAATATCAGCATAAGGATCTGTACCTATAATTTCTGCACGATATGAAGTTCCATCAATAAAAGTCACATCAATTTTTTTAGTATCTTTTACCACATGATTGTTTGTAATGATATGACCTTCTTTATCAAAGATAAATCCAGAACCAACACTGTTTGTATTACCACCAGAAGTAGATGTTTTTGTTACAGTAATACTCACTACACCAAATTCTGAACTTTCAAAGATTTCAATAAGGGAAAGATTTTTTGAGGAATCAATTGTAGTTTGTAGATTCTCAGAGGAGTAGGAATTGTCTTGTGCCAAAACTGGCGACAGAAACACGACGGATATTCCAGACAGCAAAACAATACTAAACACTACTCCTCCAAGCAAAATCTTTGAACTGTTATTAATCGAATAAGACAATCTAATACACATAGATTGTAAATTATGAGATAGATAACAATGGTATTTTACATTTGTAAAATCAGTTTTTTTCTTTATCTTTTTCTATAATTGATTGAATTCGTCCTTTGTTTTTTTCCTTGTACTGAGTTTTACAGGTATTACAACAGAAAAATCTCTCAAAATTTGCAAATTTGTAAACATGAGGTTTGTCCCCTATAGGACCATCACATAAATCGCATTTCATAGTTACAGACATTCCTGATTTTAAATCTACATCATGAGACTCATGACAATCACATGTTTGGAGTTGTTTCTTTTGTCCATCTATAACATTAGAAGAATCAATTACAGGAGAAACTGATTTTATTAATCCTATATTGAGTAATCTTTGATATCTAGCTTGTACTGTAGGAGTGCTTATGTTAAGTTCTCTTGCAATCTGTCTAAATGATTTCCTCCCATCTTGTTGTAGAGATGTCACAATGCCAATATCTACGTCATCTAATTCATGTGGCATGAGAATCTTTACCATCTCTAGATATTTATGAACTTGACTTTACATTTGTAAAGTCAAATAGGTGTGATTCCATGATTATTGATCAAGCTGTCCATCTATGACTCTTTGAAATGTAGAATATGGTTGTGCGCCTGAAATATGTGTAAATCCAATTTTTTCATTTCCAACAAAGAATGCAGGAGTTCCAGTAACACCATATGCACGACCATCATTAAGATCATTTGTAATCTCATTAAGATATTTTCCAGAATCTAGGCATGAGTCAAAAGCATTTTCATCAAGTCCCAAATTAGATGCATATTGTTTGAAGAGGGCTACAGATTGCAGAATTTCTAGATCTTGCCATATTCTCTGATTTTTGAAGATCTCATCATGCATCTCCCAGAATTTTCCTTGATCATCAGCACATTCTGATGCAAGTGCAGCAGGAATCGCATTTGGATGAATACTCTGGATTGGAAAGTCTCGGTACACAAAATTTACCTTTCCTGTGGAAATATAGTTTTGTTCTAGTTGCGGAAGGGTTGTTTCATGAAACTTTGCACAGAATGGGCATTGAAAGTCAGAAAATTCAATAATACTAATTGATGCGTCAGGGTTTCCTTTCATAGGATCATCATCAATTGAGATATTTCTAATAATTTGAGGTCCAAGCTGTTCTTGTGAAGTTGGTTTTGCTTGAGATGTTGGAACGGCTTCTCTAACAATGACTTCTTTTGGTTCTGCTGTTTCTCCCCCAACTACATAGCCACCTAAAAATGCAGAAACAACAGCTGCTGCTACAATTGCCATAATTAGTCGATTAAACGTTGACTTGTTTACAATAATTTGGTTATCTGATTTTTTATCTTCAATAAATTCAAAATCTTTCACACAATAGGCAATTTCTCAAGAAATATAATTACAGTACTTTACAATTGTAAAGTTTTTTTGATTAAGAATAATGTTCCAACAGTATTCATCTCATCATTTTATTGTTGTACTAATTTTATACGGAAATGATTTCAAAAAAATAGATTTTATTCAAACATCTCATCAACATAAACATCTAATACAATCAACTGAGAACTACAATATGAATAAAATAAGAATAATTTTATTTTTTATTTTTCTAGGGATTTTTTCCGTCACATATCAAATTGGCTCAATGTCAGATGTAAGTGAAGATGAAGCAAATATCTTCATGGATGAATTCGAAGAACTTGTTTCAAATATTGATGCATTTGGAATTTTTGTACATAATACGACAATTGCTCTACCAATGTTTATTCCAGGATTTGGAGTTGCATGGGGGCTCTTCTCTTCATGGTCAACGGGATTTGCCTTTGCTGCAATATCTGCCACTACACCTGAATTAGAAAGCATTCCACCGCTTTCAATTCTTTTCTTATCCCCCTTTGGATTAATGGAACTTGTTGCATATTCAATGGGAATCTCTAGAAGCTTTATTCTGATTAGAGTAATTTTTAAAAAAATTAATCTCATTCCACTTATCAAACCAACGGCAATAGAAATTGGAATTATGCTAGCACTTCTTTTGGCAGGAGGATATATTGAATTTTACATGTTAGAATTTGCTCAAGAACAAAGTCTTGAGATGTCAGGTTTTTAATTTTTTAGAGTATGAATTTAAGATTGAAAAACAAGAATTAGTTAACGAGATTTTATTTCTGATGAATTTTGGTAGTGTTACTTGTTAAATTTACCAAATCTCTAATTCTTTTGTCAAATACTAAACACGAATGCTACAATGATAAAATGAAGATCAGTATTAGAAATCTTTACAAATATTAATCATTAATATAATTAAAGTTGAAACTTCAATCCAACACAAAAATTTCAATAATAGTGATTATATCTGCAATAGTTTCATATTTTTTATTAGTTAATAGACCTTAATTTACAATTAATGATTGATATGTATGGAAAAAAGGAGAAGATTTTTGTAATTGGTGTTTTAGGCATAGTATCAATGTAATATCCACAATATTTCTAACATAATTAATCAAAAGAAATTCTTTAATGAAATGAAATAGGATAGGATGAAGATTATAACTATAAAACACACCAATTAGAAAATACTTGAAACAATACTAAACATAGTATCTACTAACAGTAAAATAAAAAGAAAAAAAGATGTTAAAAGATCAAGAAGTAAGGATTTCTGCTACTACAGGAATTACTTCCCATAATGCGACATAATCGCCACTTGCTTGCATTTCAGAAGCTACTTCATCAGTGTATAAACCGTGAATGTTTAGTGCAGGATGAGCAATACTGTTCTTTCCCATTGGTGGGACAGCATCACTTGGATTGCCTAAAGCATATGCATAAGATGCTACTGGTGCTGGGATAACTCCTTTCTCAACTAGAACTGGGTTCAAGCCGAATGGGTCACCTGCTACAAAGACTGTAGCTGCGCCAGTGTAAATTGCTGCATAATCATGGTTTACTGCTGCATATGCACCTGGTTCATCAAAGACCAAATCAACAATTGCATTCTGTGAACCGCCAATCAACCATGTTTCAGTTGCTGCGGATTGTACTCTGTTACCTTGAACTACTCTGTCCAAGATTTCTCCAACAATGTGGAAAAATACTGGTTCATTACCGGAGTTTTCGATAAAGAGTCTCACGTGTTGATCATTTTCAACAAACAAGAGTTGTGATTGGTATTGCTTGTGTTCAATTCCATTCCATGGTTGTGCAACAAAGATGTTCTTGTTTACATCGCCATTGACGAGTAAGTTATGAGCCATGTTTGGTACATAACCGAATTGCATTCCGTTAACAACTGTTGCAGTGTTATGATGCTTGAACATTGCTCCGGCATCATAGTTGCCTTCAGGTGTTAGATACAATTGGTTGTATTGGAGTTGGAACTCTAATGCATCTGCACTATAGAACTTTCTGTCTAGCGATACTTCACCGCTACCATCAACTTTGGTTTTCTCAACCATTAATTTCTTGTATCCATCAACAGGATCAACGATTGCAATTCCGTACATGCCGGAAAGTACGTGTTGGTCCATGCCAATTAATTTGACACCAGAACAATGGTATTTGAAGACACCAGCTGCTTCTGCGATGTAACAATACTGTGCTGTTTCGCCAGGATTGACAGACTCAAAAGCGCTTGCAGAAATTTGTGATGCGTGCATGTCGTTACCGTGTCCAGTAACTTCATCGTCTGGAATTGTAAGTGTCATTTTTACAACATCACCTTGTGTAACTCTTAGTGTTGGTCCTGGGACTTGTCCACTAAAGGTCATGGCGTTGAAAGTTTTTCCTCCCATAACTGGAAGTTCAACACTTTCACCAGTCAAGTCAAACTCGACTACTGTTCTACCAGAACTTTCTAGAACACCACAATCAGTTTCTGCGAATGCTTGAGGCATTACAAGCTGTAAACCGCCCATTTGCATAATTTGGTCCATGACATCAACATCCATTTTAGATGCGTCAAGAGATTGACCAGCAATCTGGGTTTGTGTGTATGTGCTTCCGAATAGAGTTGCACCCATTACAGCTACTGCTGCAATTGTAAAGAGTGTGCTTATTCTTCTATTCATTATGCACCGGTGACTACGATTCCTATATAATAATTCCTCTTTAGGCAATGGTTTCATCAAATTTTTCAAAATAATACATTGTTTTTTCATCAATATTTTGGTGGATCTGCTTAAAGTACCAATTTGACTTGTCAATTGACAAGAAAATTAGATCTAGTACATCACAGAAATATTGAATCAATTGAGATTTCTAGATATTTTCTACACAAACCCGGACTTTTTTTATTTTAAGAATTTTTTTGTAGGGATTTCTTTTTAGTTCCAAGCCAGTCAGACCATCCAATCCATCCTTTGTTTTGATAGGTTCTATTTGGAGTACTTGGAATGTCTACAGGAAAATTAGAGGTTTTAGAATATTGAACCCATTGAAGATGATTTTTCAATTTTAAATTCCTTGCAAAAATTCTAGCCTGTTTAAAAGATCGGAATTTTTTGTTTTGTGGTGCTATAGTGTATGTACCTAACCAATCTCCAAATCCTTTCCATTCATTTGTATAATATTGTCTTGGCACAGAAGGGATATCGCTAGGTTTTTTGTTTGATTTGCAAAAATCTAACCAGTCATAATAAGTTCTTAAATTAAGTGAATGAACAAATTTTCTTGCTTTTTTAAAAGTTCGGAATTTTTTATTTTGTGGTGCTATAGTGTATGTACCTAACCAATCCCCCAACCCTTTCCATTCATTTGTATAATATTGTCTTGGCACAGAAGGGATGTCGCTAGGTTTTTTGTTTGATTTGCAAAATAAAATCCATTCTCGTTCATTTTTTAATTGTAAACTTTGTACATAGTCCCGTGCATGTTTGAAAGATCTGAATTTCATAGTCTTTTATTTACTACAACATCACAACATAATTTGTCTTACTTTATTTTCCCAATACATAACATTCAGGGCATTTCATGTAAACTCCACATACAAGACATTGTTTTGGATTATCATCATATCTTGTTTTTTTGTCATTGAAATTCTTTACTTAAAACCGTTCTAGAACACCTTTACAAAAATTCATATCAATTACGCCATATTTTCGTACAAATCAACTTATGACAATAATGCCATTTTTGATCAAATATTGAATACCTTGAACAAATGCTTCATCATCTATTTGTCCATCTGCCCACCATCCAGCATTGTTCTTAATCCAAGAAGGAATATCACTAGAGTTTGATTCTTGGGGAATAGTATCTGGAACTTGTAAGATGTTTTGTTTAATTAGAAATTGTATTCCTTGAACAAATGTCTCATCATCAATGGAATCTTCAGCCCACCAACTGGCATTGTTCTTAATCCAAGTTGGAATGTCAGAATCAAAGATTTTAGATTCTTGTAAGTTCGATGAAGGTTCAATCACTATGATAAAATTTCCCTTTGAGAGAGAGTTACCATCAATGTTTGAAAAAAACAGATTTGCAGTTCCAGAGTGTTCTGGATCAAATGTTATAGTATGTGAATTAGGAGTATCAGAATTTACATTTCCAGTAAGACGCTTTTTATAAATTTCCGAGTCGTTTTGAATTACTGTAAGATCATATTCTGCAAGTTTTTTAGTTTTATCACTGAATAATTCTTGAAAATCAACAAAAAATGTTACTTCTTCGCCTGCTCTAATAATTTCAGGTTCCCAAGACAAGAATACTTTGAATCTAATATCAGGAGTTGTAAACTCTAATGGAAACTGGACTTTGTCACTTGTCTCCAGTCTAAAATCTATTTGAGAATCAGATTTTTTAGTTGCCTCATCCTTAATCTGTTTGATTAGTTCACGATTAATCACCATGTGAACAGTTCTATCATCAAATGAATAGTCATCAATAGTTACAACATCTTCAGGCAGTAAAATTCCATTAGCATAAGAATTGTATTTTGTAGATAGAAATTCCCCAAAGGTGTTTGGAACTCTGATTTCTTCGTGAACCACACTTAGTTGTTCCAAGTCTTGATTCCAATCAAAGGGCATTGAGAAGCTCATTTGGTTTGAATTAAAATCAAAATTCTTTATTGTATCAAAATATGAGATAATTTGCACATCATGAGACTGATTTTTAGAGTCAGTCGCTTCAAAGGATTTCACATCTGCAAGACTGATTGCGCCTTCCAATTCCACTCTTACATCTAAGATATTCGTATCAGAATCAACAGTTAGTACCTCAACTTTATACTCATAAAGGCCACCCGAAGTAAAAATAGGTCCAGTAAGAGTAAGAGGTTGATCATTTCCTTTCATCCAACCTCCTAACAGTGGTTCTTGGACTCCTTTTACATCGATATTTTCTGAATCATTGGAAATAACACGAAAGTTGAGATTTCCAAATTCATCATGAAACATATATCTGAAAATTCTCTCTCCGTCTTTTTTTAATTCCAAAACGAATGTGACGTGTTCTATTATTGCTTCAGTTTTTGAATCAAATAACTTCAATGTAATAAAATTCTCAGAAACTTTTGGATCAAATGTAGAAGGAGAAATGTCTATTGAAAGCGTTGCATCTCTATCTCCAATAGTAGTTGGAGGATGCATCTCGCCTCCTAACCCATGTCCAAATGCTAAATTTGCAGAAAATCCTAAACAAATAATTAGAAAGATTGCTGTAAGTGGAATGGAATATCTCATCTAGATTACCTCAAATGAATCCATTATTTGTTTAAAGTCATCTTTTTGATCAGAGTCAAGCGATTGAGGAGATGTCCCAGAATATTGTAGCATATACAATCTATTGTCTTTTAGAAATAACATCTGTTCTCCATATTGATTAGTGCGATCAGATACCTCTACTGCAAAAAGTGCCCAATCATTTTGGGGAGAAACTTGTTCAAAAGGAATTATCGCATTTTTGGATTCCATTAGAGCAATTTGATTATCAATATAAGCATGAAGTGAGAAATTTTCTTGTCGTATATCAAAAACTGTCACCATGAATCGTCTGTCATGATTTTGTTCTACATATACTCCATCAAGAAACCCCTTAGTCTTCAATGAGACCAACTCATCTGAATTTAGATCATCTAGTACGGAGTGAATTTCCCAGATATCATTTGGTTTTGATATTTGAAATCCTAGTTGTGAATCCTGATAGACGTTTACAGAAAACAAGTCCACTTTTTGTGGATCAAACAAAGTTATCTCACCAAATCCAGAAACTGCTATTTGTGTGCCTAAAATTACATTATTTTGAGAATCCGCAAGGTTTGAAAGATCCCACATAGCCATCCATGATACCCCACATATTATAGAAACAATCAATGCACATCTGACAAGTCGACGTTCAGTGTTTAGTTCCATGATGTTAGATGGGAGTGGACATCTCCTGTGAACGTATATCAGGTTTTTTGAATTTCATGTAAATGACAATTCCCAATAGCATTAATGCAGGAACTGTTATTATTGCAACTAACAATTCATAATAGATATCTAATCTTTGTGCAGGTTGTACCATAGTTTCAGTTGCACTAAACTTTTCAGGATTGTCATATACTATTGTAGAGAATACAACAGTACGAAAGAGAGGTTGGGTTACAGATTCTCTTGCAACACTATCAATACCTGAAGTTCCACTACTTATGATATTTTGAAATCTAATTTCTATAGGACCAGAGGTTTCAAAAATTACATTTCTGTAATCGCCACCAACTTGGGTAATACCTGAATCTTGAAATACCTCTTTGCCGTTTTGGGTAATTATCATATCATATCTCATCTTGTCTAGATTAGAATTTGTTAGCCCATCATAAGTTTGAAAAACAAATGTTGTTTTTTCAAAAGTCTTGATAATGTTTGGCTCCCAAGTCAGATCAAATTCTATTAACTTATCTGGAGTGAACTGAATTAATGGAAAAGTTTCAATTTTATTGCCTTGTGCGTCATGAGGGTAATCAGGAATAGCTTGCTGTACAGCTATCACTCCACTCATCCAAGGATGAATTATACAAAAATAATTGAAAGTTCCTGCCTTATCAAATGTATATGTCCATGATTCATTTGGCATGAATCGCTGACTGTCAAATATCCCATCTGGCTCTCCCAATTCCTTTGTATCCATCCACTCAAATCTACCAGCACCATCACCACTTGTTACTGTGTGTCCTTCACGATCATCATTTACCCAGGTAACAGAGTCACCTACATGAATAGAGAGTACAGGAGGATCATACCAGACTTCTGCAGGCGTGTTTAGTTCAGGATTGAAAGCTCCAAACGGAATACTAATTGTATAGTCTTCAGCATGAGAGTATTTACCATTACCAATTACTAACAAAAAGACTACAGATGTAAAAAAAAGAGTATGCATGGCATATGCTCTATAGTTTTTTTCAAGCACACTCATAAATAATTAATTTACTTCAACTCTAATTAATGATGAGATTGTTTTACCATTGTTCCAAAGAATTTAAAATTAAATAATTTTAGAGGAAGATATTGCAGAAACCAACACTTTCAACCAAAGATAAAACAAATGTTCTTTTGATATTGGCAGCAGCAATTCTTTTGATTTCAGTTCCAATAGGATTTGAGAAAATAGATTCTTCGGAGAGAGGATACTATGCAATTCACGTTGTCAGTTTGATTTTTGGTTCATTCTTATCAGTATTGGGATTTCTTACATATAGAGAATTTAAAAGTACAAGATTGTTAATGGTATTTTGTGCGTTTGTTGCAATTACAATAGCTGAAAGTACATCATGGGTTAATTTGTTTTACCCATTTTTTGAAAATACGTATGGCATACACGGTTATGTCACCCATAGTTTAATTCTTGTAATGCTGTCTTTTTTCATAATAGGTGTTTTTAGATCAGACTAGAAATAAGAAAAGGTATCTGCAAACCTATCTTTCATTTTATCAGTATTACTTGGAGAAATTTTGGCCAAGATATTTTGTACAAATTGTGGATCTTCTAAAATAAAATAAGGTGTGAAATCAGAAATTCTTTTAATTATTTTTTCTTCAATTAAATTAGTTAGAGTGATAGAAATCGTAGAAGGAGCTCTGTTTGTGCATTTTCTAAAGTCTGCATACGTGCCTTTTTTATTTTCTGCAAGAAAAATTATAATTTTTTTGCTGTTTCTTTTCTTAGATTAATTAACACAGGATATTCAACAGATGGGATGTGTGAGGGAAAATGATGTGTTCTTCTGGTAAAACGTTTGACAGTAATTTTAGAGTCTTTTTCTAGATTAGATAAGGAATTAGATAAAGTACCAAAAGGATATCCAGATATTTTTTGTATGTCTCGATATGAAATAGCAGGGTTTTTTTGAATAATTTCCAAAATTCGTGAAATTCTAGGATTTGAAACATGGTATCTTCTAGGCTTGTTGTGATAAGTTTTCACTTTAACGCCATTTTCAATATATCCTGCAACCTGTAATAATCCAGCATTTTTGAGAAGCTCTAGTCTACGATAAATTGTACCAAGAGGGATTCCAGTTTCTTTGTGTATCTCAGAGGCAGGTTTGTAGGTAGTTGTTGATTTGAGAATTAATCTAGCATATTCATCTCTAAGAAAATCATCAGGTTCCATCAATACCACAATCCTGATTTAACAAGTTCATAAAAAATATTCCCAAAAATTCTATAGTTATACCAGATATATCCATTAGTACAATGATAGAACATACTGATCAATTATAACTGATTGAAGTTTGTTTGATATGTGAAAAAACCAATTTATTTTGTCACTGGATTTGTATTTTTAATAATCGTAGTACTAGCAATCAGTGTATTTGATGAATCAACTAAAACACTAAAAGAGAATGATGAACATGTAATAGAAATCACAGGGACTCCTGCTGACAAATATTCCTTAGATGAAAGAGAGCAACATTGTGGAAGCTCAAATGCCAAAACAAATCAATATATCAAAGAATTTGAAATCCCAACTCCTTGCACCCAGCCCCTTTCCATAATTGCTGATCCTAAAGGCAACATATGGTTTACACAAACTAATACAGGAAAAATTGCAATGTTTGATCCAGAATCTGAAGAATTTACAGAATACCAAAATGAAATGTGGTCGTTGAATGGTGCATCAATGATGTGGGGAATTGCATATACGGATGATGATGAAATTTGGTTTACAGATGACAAGTATGGAGCAATATGGAGATTTTCTATTCCAGATGAAACATACTCAAAGTTTGAAATTAAAGGTAAGATAAAAAAAGCATTTCCCCAAAAAATTGCTCTTTACAATGACAATTTTGTAATTAATGATTTCACAGGAAATCAAATAGTTGTTTTAAATCATGAAAAATTAGATGAGGGACAATATACAAATTCCACTCTTTCAATTCCAGAGGGCTTCTTCACAAGCCAGGCAGTTGTTGACAACGAAGGGAATATGTGGTTTGTTATGTGGAAATATCAAAAAGAAATAATTCTTGTTAAAACAAATTCCATTACACAAAAAGTAGAGCAATATACACTACCAGAGTCAATTCAAGCTCCAAATGGTGTTGCGATTGGACCATTAGGAGGAATTTGGATTGCAGATACTGCAGGAAATTCATTTTACAAGTTCAATCCAGAGGATAAAAAAGTGATAGAATTTGTCACATCAAAGCCATCAGTTTTGACTTATGGAAATGCCTCAGGACTAATCAAAACGCCGATTACTCGTCCATATTGGAATGCATTTGATTCAGACGGAAAAATGTGGTTTAATCAACAAACAGGGAACAGATTGGCAGTGTTTGATCCAGAGTCTGAATCACTAATAGAATACGATATTCCATCAAAAAATCCTAGCTGGTCAGATTGCGGGGATTTAACTGACTGCGGTTTGTCTCAAAGTTTTGGGTTTGCCTTCAAAGATAAACAAGTTTGGTTTACAGAATGGGTAGAAAATAACATTGGGGTCTTAGACACTTCGATTACAATTCCGATTTCACTTGAGATAGAAAAGGAGATCATTGCGATTAAACAAGGAGGACAAAAAGAAATCTTTGTTACCGCTATACCTCAAACAAATCAGAATATTGATTTAGTTTTATCTGGAAATTCAAATTCTGAATTAATCAAAATCAAAACAAACCCAGAACCAACACAAATTTCAGACAGGATGGTGAAGATCCCAATTTTGATAATCGTTGATGAAAAAGCACATCAGGGAGATTATAAAATTCTGTTAAGTATACAACTACAAGACGTGGTAGTATCATCATATGTTTCAGTAAGGATCATCTGATTTTAATATGAAAATACATTCAGGTACTAATTGATCAAAATACATTCAGATGTAGAAAAACATCTCAGTATTGTTTTTGTCATAGCAGTATCATTATTTGTATTTGAATTTGTGGGAGGCATACTATCAAATAGCTTAGCCCTTATTGCTGATTCATTTCATGTAATGCTAGATTTTGTGGCGATAGGAATTTCATTAGTTGCTTTTAGAATAGCAAAAAAGAAACACACTTCAGCACTTACATTTGGATTTCACAGAGTCGAAATTATTGCAGCGTTTGTAAATGGAATTTCACTTGTTGCAACATCAGTATTTATTATAATTGAAGCCAACAAAAGATTTTTTGAACCACCAGAAATTGATACAATAATACTAATAATTTTTGCTAGTGTAGGTCTTGTTACTAACATCATAATGGCTAAAAGACTTGAAAAACATAGTCATTCAAATCTAAATGTACATGGGTCTTATCTTCATGTATTAGGTGATCTTCTTTCTTCTATCGGAGTTATAGTTGGTGCAGTAATAATGATGTTATCTAATAACTTTATAGTTGACGTAGTTGTAAGTATTGGAATTGCATTAGTTATTTTACGTTCTGGAATAATATTGTGTAAGAAATGTATTCATATTTTCATGGAAGGTACGCCAGAAGAGATCAAAGTATCAGATGTAACAAAAGATCTTTTGAATATAGAAGAAATTATTGAAGTTCATGATCTTCACGTATGGACATTAACTTCAAATCTTTTTTCAATGACAGTTCACATAAAAATAAAACAAGAGGCATTACAGCAACCAGATAAAATCTTAAAAAAAATCAATCATCGAATGAATGAAAAATTTGGTATAACCCATTGTACAGTTCAAATAGAAAGTGAGCACGGATTAATGGATCTTGATGATTAATGTAATGTTTTTCATCAACAACTGTTAGAATATTAGATTTTTTAGAATATTAAATTAGTACAACCATAAAACATATCTGTAATTATTATACTGGTTTTTTTTATTTGAAGTATTGTTTGAAAACTCAAAGTTTACAATTTTTCTTGTAATTGCAATAGTAGGAGTAGCAGGTTCATTATTTGGATATCTAAATTGGTATGTCGCACCTGATGAAGTAACTGAAAAAGTCAAAGTGATTGCAAACACTGCAGACGGATGTATTGCCGAATCCTATGATGGATTCTCTGTAAACATTGGTCCATGTGATGCAAAAGCAGGGGATATTGTAGTTGGAACTTATGACTCTAAAATTAATGAACGGGCAATACTGATGAATCCTACTGGATAGATATGGAAAAACAAAAAATAATTAGTTGTATTGCAATTATAGTCATACTTGGCACAGTAGGATATTCATTATTGAATGTCTATGCTTTGGAACAACTTGAATTTGGTGGAATCGATAATCTTTTTAGATTTTTTTCATTGTATACTGTAGATACTAAAATCAATATTTGTAACAATTCATGGATTCCTGCAAGTTTTAATGAGTTGGGCATACTGATCTATTTTGAAAAAGAACTTTTAGGAACCTATGTAATTGATTCTACAATTATCGATCCAAATTCAATAGTTAAAGCAAATGGAGAATATGTTTCGGATTCAATAGAGTATTCGCAAACCCTTTTCATGCACTTTGATCATTTGTTTAGTGGTAGTGACAATACCGTTAGAATCGATCCTAGAAAGATGGATGTAGTAACACAATTTCAAACCACAGTTATTGGGATTCCATATGTAGTATCAGAACAATACACTGCATTTGACTTTTGGAATATGTTAAATGATGAAGAGAATTTAACATGTTAGTCCTAACTATAATTTAGCAGTAACAATTACAGTCCTTGTCAAACTTTGGATCACATATTTCACAATCTAGCAAACATGTGTCTTCAGAACAGTAATTACAAAATTGTTTTTTAGATTCCAATCATCTCAACCCTTTATTGGTTCCAATCTTATCATAAGTGCTTGAATCATATTTTATTTTATAGACTTCTTGAAATCCCCCAGATGAATAACCTCCAACGTAGATTTCTTTGTGTTGTGAATCTGCAGCTATGCTTGTAACTGTAAGATCAACATGCTGGAAGCTTTCCCACGAATCACCAAGGTCATCTGATTGTACAAGACCGAATGTTTTGACTGACGCAAACAGTTTCCCATCATCATCAAATGCCAATGCAAATACAGCCAAATCCCTATATGCATCAAGATGAATCCAAGTATTTCCCCCATTTTCTGATTTGAAGATTCCTTTGCCAGTTCCTGCAAAGATTAGTTCAGAATTATTAGGTGATATTGCTAGTGCAGAAATGTATTCTGGATACTCTAGAGTGTCCCAAGTTTTTCCAGCATCTGTAGTTTTGAACAAGCCTCTTGCACCACTATCAAACCCAATTATCATTTCTGGGTTTTGTTTGCTTATTGCCATTGCATGAAAATCAACAGGAGGTTCTATTACATTTGAAACATGCTCCCAAGTAATTCCGCCATCATTACTTTTGATCAATCCAGTATTTCCCCCAGTAGATGGATGACCACTTGCATAAAGTGGAATGCCTGGAATTGGAGGTGCATTAAATGCCATATAATCAGCTCTTACCTTGTCTACTTTGACAGGGGGAGAGCCACTGATACTTTGATAGAAATCACCATGAGTTGCAATGTACAAAATAGAACTATCTTCAGGATCTAGACCAACACCGTGAACATGACGCCAATCAATTATTCGTGAGTCATTTGTTTTAGAATAATCAGTATTTTCAGTAGATTCTGAAATAAGAGATGAGTCAACTAGAGATATTGCTACAACTACTATTACTACTATAATTGCACTGGCCACAAATATTTTTTTCTTAGATTCCAAGATTACGGAATCAACTGTTGCATAAACTGTTGATTATTCATCATGTTCTGCATCATTTGTGGATGCATCATCATGTTATCCATCATTTGTTGACGTAATTCAGGATCATCCATCATGGCATTCATCATTGGACTCATCATGTTTCCCATCATTCCTTGCATATGCCAAGGATTGTTTAACATCATATCATGCATGTTCTGCATTACTTGAGGATCATTCATCATTTGACCCATCATGTTATTCATCATTTGTGGATTGTTCATAGTCCAATTACTGTTCATCATAGTTCCCATATTCATCATGTTCATCATTTGATTATTGTTCATCATGTCATACATCATCTGTGGATGATTCATCATGTCATACATCATCTGTTGTCTTAGTTCAGGATCATTCATTGCAGTTCCCATAGCACTCATGTTATTCATATTTGACATCATTCCATGATTCATTCCCATCATGTTGCCCATCATCATTCCTTTGCCCATCATAGAATTACCCATCATGTTCTTACCCATCATACCTTGGTTCATTCCAGAACCCATCATGTTACCATTCATCATATTATTTCCCATCATGTTATTGTTCATCATCATATTATTTCCCATCATATTTCCAGTCATCATTTTACCATTCATCATATTCATCATCATTCCATTGTTCATCATGTCTTGCATCATCTGAGGATTGTTCATCATCATATCCATCATTTGTTGACGTAATTCTGGATCATTCATCATTCCCATCATTCCATGATTCATTGAACCTCCATTCATCATATTCATCATAGTGCTATTTCCTCGCATTGTCTGTATCATTGGTTGGTGTTGTGTCATCATGTCCATCATTTGTTGGCGTAGTTCTGGATTATCCATCATTGTATTTATCATAGGACTCATCATCTGAGGATTGTTCATCATGGTTGTTTTCATTTGATCAGTCATTGTCTGTAAATGCTGAGGATCATTTTTCATTACATCATACCAAAGTTTTCCAGTTTGCTGATTGCTTAGCATACTATTCATTACACGTTGCATTTGTTGAGGATCATTTGTCATCATATTCATATCCCAATTGCCCCATCCTCTATCTGCCAATCGCAGATAACTATCAGGATTAACACATGCAGTCATCCCCATATTTTTCATCATTAGTACTAGACCATCAGCACATGTTACTTGATTTGGGTTTGTTCCCATCATCATTTGTTGTCTTGGACTCATCATGGTTTGTGCCATGACTTGTTCAGAAATTAATGATAGTGAAATTGTAGCAATAGCAAAAATTAAGATTCCAGAAAATAATACATTTTTCATACTTTTTTGATAGTGTTTTTGTTAAATTTAAAGCATATACCAAATTTCATAGATGATTCTCAAATGATAGAGTGGGAATCCTCAGATTACGTTGATTTAGATTGTTTTAGATCATTTCTAGCGTCTTTAATTATTGAGAATGATGATTGTAAAAAGAGACTTGCAATTATTCCAGCTACTATAAGGTCAGGGTATGAGGTTCCTGTCAAAAAGACAAAACCTGCACCAACTATTACCAAAATATTACCTAGTGCGTCATTTCGGCTAAAGAGCCATACTGCACGTACGTTAGCGTCACCCTTTCTATGTGGAAGCAATATGATAACAGCAAGTACATTTATCAAAAGTGCACCAAAGCCAAAGACTCCCATCATTCCAGCTTCTGGAACATGCAGAACTTGTGTGCGATATATCGTATAACCAAGTACTGCTATTCCCATTACGCCAAGAAAGATTCCTTGTAGAAGAGCTGAGCGAGCACGTAATTTCAAACCCCATCCTATTGCAAGTAATCCCAAGAATGTGATTGAACCGTCACCTAGAAAATCAAGTGCGTCAGCTTTTAGTGCTTGAGAATCTGCCAAGAATCCCCCAATCATTTCTGCAAGTCCGTAACCTACATTGATTAAAACAACAACCCATAATGCGCGTTTGTATGCAGGTGTGATATGAGCAAGATCTTTTGGCAGATCATCATCATCTGGCATTAATCCTTGATTTTATTCATTACAATGTAAACATTACAATTTATTTATCATAGACCAATCTTTGTTTTACGAGTTTAGTCAACCAGAAACCATGTTGTATTTTTCACAATCCAAGATCACCATATAGGTTACCAAATCGTGAACGACGTCTTCCAAAAGAAAGCGACTTGAGGGCTTTCATACTTCTAATTGCGTCGTCTTTTCTCTTTTTTGATTCTACAACACTGGGCCACCAGTCAGGAAAACAAGAGTTACCAATCAAATCAGGATCAACTGAAAGCTTGAATTGGCTACCATACCCATGTCGTCCCCTAGATTCCGTTTTTGATACTGCAATGCCAGAGTTTACCAATTCAACTAGCATCTCTGAGAATCGTCTGTAAGATATCTGCCTAGTATCAGAGGAGATAATTTGCTGATACTGCTTGAATAGATCAGATGTGCTGTGCCATCCTTCATCATTGACATATGTGAGCCTGGATAGTGCAGCACACGCAAGCCTGAAATGATACGAGCCGCCAGAAATTATAGTAGTTATCTGATTTTTTTGTAGCTGGGAAACTGCCTCATCTATATGCCTCTTTGAGATTTTCTTGTTTTCAATTCCAGCTATTTCGCCACTGGTCCTAAGAAGATCAATTGCACGTCTTGCATCACCGTGTTCTTCTGAGCTAATATTGGCGCAATGCTGCAAAACGTCATCATCTATTTTTTTTAAAAATGATTTTTTTGCTCTATTGCGAATTATCTTTAGCACATCGCTTTGAGAATAAGAATCAAAGTAAATCTCCGAAGCTCCAATTCTAGATATGACTCTGTCATCTAAATTAAATTCAGATAACACTTTGTTTGATATTGTTACAATACACATGTGTTTTTTTAATGCTCGAAGTTTTTCTACAAGGACGACAAGTTTGTAAACAAAGTCTGAAGGCTTGCCTCGTTTGTCATAAAATAGTGTATCAAATTCGTCAAGACATAAAACAAATAGAGAGTTTCCAGATTTCTCAAGTGTCTCTTTTATCAATCTCTCCAAAATTAAAAATGCAGAGTTTATTCCCTGAGCATTTTTTAGGTTTGGATGTCCCATCTCAGATAGGATTAGGTTGACACAGCCAAAGACGGTCTTTGCTTTTCTGAAATTTACATAACAAAAATCCAAATCTAAATTTTCACAAACAAATTGGACAATGGTTGATTTTCCAGATCCGCTTCTACCATAAATTGAAACTAGCGGAACAACCAGGCCCTTTTCATATGAGAGCAAATAGTCTACTAATTTTTTTGATTCTGATTCTCGTCCAACTATTGAATTTGGAACCATTAGATTATCAAGAAATGATTTGTTAGAAAATATGGAATTTTGTTTTCTTACATCACCGACAATTTTACGCAGTTCCTTCTTATCCAAGATACGACCATTAGTTCCACTAGAAACTCATATATAATTATAAAAGTGGTTTTTGAGCCTAGAAATATATAGATTTACTAAGAAATTCACTCAAGATAGGGATAAAGTAGGATATTTTCCTCTTAATGCAATAGTCCCAATCATGGCAACTGCTAGAATTATCATCGCAACTGTACCAAACTCAGGTACAACAACTAGGGCAAACTCTGTTTCTTGTCCTGTATTTCTAATGTTTTCAAATTTAATTATTGTAGGACCAGTTTGATCTTCAGCAAAGGTAAATTTCTCAAACTCTCCTCCAACTTGAGCTGAACCAGATACACGATGAATTTCTTTTCCATTTTGTATTAATACAAATGTATAATCAGAATTTCTTAATGGATCATTTGTTCTTCCGTCTCTAATTGTAAAAATAAAATTAGTATCAACTCCTGGCTCAACTTCTACAGGATCCCATGACAGATTTACTTTAAAGTCCTCACTTTTTGTATAGGCTTCTAATGGAAATGCCGTATCTGTACTAGCAGATATTCTAAAACTCATATTGTCTGGTAGCGGTTCATCATTTTTTTTCATTTCATTTTTCAAAAATCGCAAATGATCTTCCAACATTACAAGGTGAACGATTCTTTCATGGTCTTCAGTATAATCATCAACAGATACTGAAGATTTGAATAATTCAATGTCATTTACATATGCAGAATAGCTAGGAGACAGAAACTCTACAAAATCTTTTGGAAAATGAGTTTCGACATGAACTACTGATACGTGTGATAATTGCTTTTCACTCCAATCAAATGGCATTTCAAATGTAACCTGTTTAGCCTCATAATCATACTTGAAATTAGAAATTGAATCAAAGTAGGACTTTGATCTAAACTCTACATCATTGTTTTCTGAATCCTTTTGCATAAAAGAGACAGTCTCAATGAGGCTCAAATCAGCATTATAGACACCAGCATTCTCTATAATGTTGGTAGGCTCATCAATAGTTCTAATCTCAATCTCAAAATTATACATACCAGATGAAGTAAATAATGGACCTGTAATTTCAATTGGATTTGATTCTGTTCCATGCCATGCTCCAAGTAACGAGTCTTGCTCGCCATGAATTGTAATTTTTTCATCTTGTGTTGGGTTTACTTTAATTTTCAACACTCCATCATCGGCAAAAAAATAATTTCTAAATATCATTTCATTTTCATGGAATAATCCAATGAGGAATGTAACATTTTTTGCGTTCTCCTTTGTTTTATCTTCAGTTGCTGTAATTGTGATTTGTTCTTGGGCATTTTCAAAATACATTGGCATCTCTACTGAAATTGACAAATTTTTGCCTTGAACATCAATTGCAGATATTGTTTCAATCCCAAATCCATGTCCATAGACATTACTTGCAGGAAATACCAAACACATCACAAGAACAATGACTGAAAATTTTTTTAGAGACAACATAATTTTAGAGATTCAAGGGTTATTTTACTGTCAGTAATTCTTCTACGCTTAAAATTAATTCATCCATAGTTGTGGCCTCCAAAATCGGTTGAAGTTCATTAGGATCTTTTGCACCAAGTGCAGATAATGAGTAAATGTAATCAACAGTAGGTGTATCAGTAGTTAGATAGTATTGCTCCAATACATGATCTAAAGCATGAGGTTCCACAACTTGAGGTAATGCTTGTCTTACAATTTTCTTTTTCCACAATTCAACTAATTTCTCCCATTTTTCTAGAGAAATATTTTCATCAATTTCTGGAATCATTTCAACTTCTGCCTGAATGTACATTTTTTCTTCTGTTCCAATTTTTTCATGAATGTTAGAAATTTCTTGATGTCCTTCAACTGATAATGGATCATAGTTTTCAGGTTGGGGTATAGATGGAGGAATGATTTTTTTTATCTTAAATGAATTTCTTCCTATAGTTTCAATGTGGAGTTGTAAGCCATCCATCTCAACGTCTTCACATTTAGTAATTTTAGCAATAGTTCCAACTAATTTAGGTGAGTTCCAACCATTTACAGTATTATTTTCATCAAGAAGACAGACACCAAATTGACCATCACCTATCATGCAATCATCAACTAATTGCTTGTATCGTGGCTCAAAAATTCTAAGGGGGAGTTCTTGTCTAGGGAATAGAACTAAGTCTAATGGAAAAATTGGAATTACTTTAGTTTGTGTCAACAGTTCTATTGAAATCTCTCTAGATATATGGAATACGGATTCTTAAAAAAATTAAAATCCATTTTCATTAAGTGTCAAGCCCAAAATTGCAGCACGGGTATATTTTCCATATTCAGCTTGCTCAAAGTATTTTGCATTTTTTGTCTTATCAACATCTGGTGAGATTTCATCAATTCTTGGAAGCGGATGCATAACAATTGCATCATCTTTCATCTGTTTAATCAAATCTAATCCTACTACATAACTTCCTTTGACCTTGAGATATTCTTCTTCATCGGGAAATCTCTCCTTTTGAATTCTTGTAACATAGAGCACATCAAGTTCATCTATTGTTTCTGTAATGTCAGTTGATTCTGCAAAATCTAATCTCTTTTTAATTTCATAAACTGAATCAGATCTAATTTTTAGTGATTCAGGAGAAATTAAGTGAACATCAACATCATAATTTCCTAGTCCATAAAGTAGAGAGTAAACTGTTCGTCCATATTTGAGATCTCCTACGATTCCAATCTTTAGACCATCAATCTTTTTCTTTTCTTTTTTGATTGTGAATAAATCTTGAATTGCTTGAGTTGGATGCTCTTCAGTACCACTTCCTGCATTGATTACTGGTTTATCAGAAACTTCAGCTGCAAATCTGCTAGAGCCATCCAAGGTATGTCTCAATACAAGGACATCAGAATAAATCGACATTATTCTTACAGTATCAGCAAGACTCTCACCTTTTTGAGTTGAAGATGAAGACACACTTGAGATTCCTAACGAATTTCCTCCAATAGATGCCATTGCAGCATCAAAACTTAGTCGTGTTCTAGTACTTGGTTCATAAAACAAATATCCCAAAGTTTTGCCTTTGCAGATCTCCCTTCTTTCAGCAGGATCTAATTGCATTATTTTATTGGTTGCAGAAAATATTGATTCTAGTGATTCCTTGTCAAAGTCCTTAATTGAGATGATATCTTTATGGTAGAACTGGTTCATTCTTTCAATAATATATACAGGTGACTATACAAAGTATTCTGATGGAACAGTCCGAACTTATGGTTCGACGAATCAAAGAAGGCACTGTAATTGACCATATTGATGGAGGTAAGGGCCTTCAGGTTCTTAGTGCATTAAGAATTGATGGGGGAGATGGCGAATTAATCACCATAGCGCTAAATGTCCCAAGTGGTAAATTTAAGAAAAAAGACATCATAAAAATTGAAAACAAGTTTCTAAAAGATGATGACACAAACAAGCTTGCAGTTATTGCACCAAAGGCAACAATCAACATGATAAAGGATTTCAAGCTTGTAGAGAAGAGAAGAGTATCACTTCCAAATGAGATTGATAGAATATTTCGCTGCTCAAATCCTGATTGTATTACAAACAGTACAGAACACATCGAATCGATAATGGATGTAATTGACAAAGAAGGAAGAGTGCTCAAATGCAGATATTGTGCCAGAGTTCTAGATGTTAATAAGCTAAAATATAATTAATTAAAAAATTTAAAAATTTGAAAAAGATGTTGTAGGACTATTGTCCTAAGATGATAAACATCATAACTATACCGTAGATAGCAATTGATTCTACCATACCTACGAAGATGAACACCTTAGATTGTAAAGCTGGGTTCTCACTAATGACTGCAAGACCTGCTGCACCTACTTGACCAAGACCCAATCCTGCTCCAAGTGCTGCCAAACCAAATGCAAGACCAGCACCAAGGATTTTCATAGAGTCGCCACTAGATGCACCATCTTCTGCTGCAAATGCAACCCCAGTTGAACCTAGAATTGAAATTGCTGATGCTGCCAAAAGTAACATGACGAAAGTTTTCATTTATGTTGTGGCTCCTTTAGGTCCATATTTAAATCATGATGAGATATTTGTCTCAAATTCGATCTAGTGCTTTCTTTTTGAAAGAGTTCAATTCATCTTTGACAGATGTCTCAAATTTATCAAAATCTGCATCTAATTCCTTTTTTGAATTCTCAAGTAATTTTTTAATTTCTTCTTTTCCCATTATTTTCCACTTTCCATCTTTTCTTTCACTTTTTTTAACTTTGCGAATTCTTCTCTTTCTCTTTCCTCAAGAGTAGATAGAATAAATCGAATATTTTCTTTGTATTGTGGAATAATGACATTTTCAAGAGCATTTAGCAATTTTTGAGTCTTTTCTAATGCCTTTGCAAGACTAAAAATGGAATTTTCATATTCTGCAGCTTTGCAAATTTTTGGCATTAACTCTTTGATTTGTTTTGAAGCTCTATCAATTGAGGAATTTGTATCTGCAAATCCATAGGGCATTGATTTTGTATCTTTTTCAGTAACTGTAAGTGCAGGAATTTTTACATCAACTACTCTTCTAACGTGAAGTTCTACCTCCATTACTGGTGGAGTTGATTCTGCAACAGAGTCAACAGTGTTTGTGCCTAGTGCAAGATATGCTTCGTTAACTGATTTGTAAATATCTTGTAATGGATCCCAGATTCCACCTCTAGCTTTTGATGCTTCTTGAATCATCTCTTCAATATTTTTTAAGAGAACTTTACGTTTATCATCTAAAATTTGCTGAACCATCGCAGCAATTTGAGTTGATTTTTTGTATTTGAAAAGCTCAATTTTTGTTGCTGCAACGTTTTGTCCAAATGACATTTAGTTACTCTTCCTTGTAATATTGATCTACGAATTTATCTTTGATTTTAGTAATCTCATTCTTTGGTAATTTTGACACAATCTTCCACATTAGAGTAAGCGTTTCTTCGATGGTTCTGTTCTCATCAGTTGCTTGTGTAAGGAATTCTTTTTCAAAAGTATCACCTACATCCATGTATTTCAGATCAATTTCAGTTAGTCCTGCTTTACCTACAATTCCAGCTAATGCTCTAACTTCTTGTGCTCTTGAATATGCATCATAAACTTGGTTAGCAACTTCACTGTGATCAGCTCTTGTACTTCCTTCACCAATACCGTCTTTCATCAGTCTACTAAGACTCATCAAAATATTGATTGGTGGATAAACTCCTTGTCTGAACAAATCTCTACCAACTACTATTTGTCCTTCAGTAATGTAACCTGTAAGGTCAGGAATTGGATGAGTGATATCATCAGATGGCATTGATAAAATTGGAACTTGTGTAACACTTCCTTTTTTGCCATTAAGTTTTCCTGCTCTTTCATAAAGTGTTGAAAGGTCAGTGTAAAGATAACCAGGATATCCTTTTCTTCCAGGAACTTCCTCTCTTGCTGCACTAATCTCTCTTAGTGCTTCTGCATAGTTTGTCATATCTGTAATTACAACTAAAACGTGCATTCCCAATTCAAATGCCAAATATTCAGCGACAGTTAATGCTACACGAGGAGTAATGATTCTCTCAATTGCAGGATCATCTGCTGTATTTAGAAATAGAACACTTCTCTTTAATGCACCAGATTCTTCAAGACTTCGTCTAAAATATTCTGCCTCACTGTACTGCACACCAATTGCTGCAAAGACTACGGCAAAGTCATCACTTGTACCAACAACACTTGCTTGTCTTGCGATTTGTGCTGCCAAAAGATTGTGAGACATTCCAGAACCTGAAAAGATTGGAAGTTTTTGTCCTCTAACCAGAGTCATCAATCCATCGATTACAGATACACCAGTTTGGATGAAATCTTTTGGATATTCACGTTGTTCTGGATTCATTGGTTCACCATTAATGTCAATAAATTGATCAGCGATTGGATCTGGTAGTCCATCTTTTGGTCTACCTAATCCATCAAATACTCTACCTAGTACCTCTTTTGATACTGGCATTTCCATGACCTTACCTACAAATTTTGCATTAGTTCCAGAAATTGATAATCCTGTTGTTCCCTCAAAGACCTGGACAATGGCTTTACCGTTTCCTACTTCGAGAACTTTTCCTAATCGTCTCTCACCATCAGAAGTTTCAATTTCAACTAGTTCATCAAATGCTGCATTTTCAACATCGTCAACTACAACTAGCGGACCTTTGATTTCTGCAATCTTGCTGTATTGGACTCCGCCTTCTGTTGTCAATTTGAAACTTTAACTCCTGTAATTGATTTGAATTGTTCTTGCATATCTTTATCTAATTGATCAAGTTTTGGCATCTCATCATCTTTGATATCCATTCTTGCTTTGAGTATACTTGAAACTACACCAAGTTCGCGTATGTCAGATAGTGCTGCTCCTTCTTTGAGTGCTTGCTGTCCTTTGTTGTAAAAGTCTACTAGTAATTTCATTAATTTGAATTGTTTTTCAGGACTACAATAAGTATCAACATCATCAAATGAGTTTTGTTGTAACAAAGCAATCTTTACCATTCTTGCAACTTCAAGAATTAATTTTTCTTCATCAGGTAGTGCTTCAGGTCCTAAGAGTCTGACAATTTCTTTTAGCGTGTCTTCTCTTTGTAAGATACCATAAGTTTCACTTCTAATCTTAAACCAATCCTCACTGATGTTCTTACTCCACCACTTAGCAATATCTGCAAGATAACCAGAATAGCTGTTCATCCAGTTAATTGATGGGTAGTGTCTAGAGTATGCAAGTTTTGCATCCAAAGCCCAGAAAGTTTTGATAAATCTCATTGTGTGAGTTGTAACTGGTTCTGTAAAGTCACCACCAGATGGTGATACTGCACCAATCAAAGTAACTGAACCATCACGTTCTGGACTTCCAGAAGCTTGAACACGACCTGCTCTTTCATAAAATTCTGCTAACCTTGATGCAAGATATGATGGATAACCTTCTTCTGCAGGCATCTCTTCTAATCTACCACTCATTTCTCTGAGTGCTTCGGCCCATCTACTTGTTGAATCTGCTACAAGTACAACGTCTTTTCCCATATCTCTATAATATTCGGCAATTGTTACACCAGTGTAGATACTAGCCTCTCTTGCTGCTACTGGCATGTTACTAGTATTTGCAACAAGAACGGTTCTATCCATAAGTGGTTTTCCACTACGTGGATCTTTAAGATGTGGAAATTCAACTAATACTTCGGTCATTTCGTTTCCTCTTTCACCGCAACCAATGTAGACTACAACTTGAGAATCTGCCCATTTTGCAATCTGATGCAATGTAACTGTCTTTCCAGTTCCAAATGCTCCAGGGATTGAACCAGTTCCTCCTTTTGCGATTGGGAAGAATGTATCAATTACTCGTTGACCGGTAAGTAATGGAACAGTAGGATCATATCTCTTATTGTAAGGACGTGGTTTTCGTACTGGCCATTTGTGATACATTTTGAGTTGAATGGATTCACCGTCTTTCTCAGTAGATGCCAAAACGGTTTCTAAATCATAATCTCCTTCAGATACTAAATTTGAGATAACACCACCTGGATGATCTGGAGGAACCATGATAGAGTGTTCAATAAGATCAGTTTCCTGAACAGTGCCGATGATAAATCCTGGATGAACTACATCGCCATTAGATACAGTTGGAACAAAGTGATATTTTTTGGTCATGTCTACTGGAGTAGTTGTAATACCTCTTCCGATGAAGGAACCAGAAGCTTTTGATAATTCTCTTAGAGGTCTTTGAATTCCATCATAGAGTTGTCCAATAATTCCCGGACCTAATAATACACTAAGTGGGTTTCCAGTACCAATTACAGGTTCACCTGGTTTTAATCCACTTGTTGACTCATAAACTTGAATAAATGCAACATCACCAGTTAAACGAATTACTTCGCCTACTAATTTTGAATTACCAACAGTAACAGTCTCATACATTTTTGCATCAGACATACCATCTGCTCTTACAGCAGGACCACTTACCCATACAATTCTACCTTGAGCTGCCATCTAATTTCCTACTCCGAACTTCGCTGCGACATCTTTCCTTATTAAAGGCTTCAAACGATCAATTCTAGCATCAATTGTGCTATCAAATGTCATAGCACCATCTTTTGATTTTACTATTATTCCGCCAATACAATCTATTACATCAGGAGATAATTGAGATCCTGGGAATTGAGATAATGTTGATTGTACTATATCCTTGTCCTTAGCGTTTGTGAAAACCATAACTTCAGAAGTACCCAATATTTGAGTAGATTCCTCAATTAGAGACTTGATCAAATTAGAGTAATCACCACTTCTATCTGCATTTGTAATTTGCTCAAGGGCTTTACCAAAGACTCTATCTACTGCCTCTTCAAGTGCTAAAAGTTGTTTATTTCTGACCTCAATATCGGCACTTCCAAGGATCTGTTTTTCTATCTTATCTGCCTCTTTTTTGCCATCTGAAATAATTTTGTCATATTCTGTCTCTAATTTTGGGAGTGAATCTTCTAATTTTTGTTGGGATTCAGCCAGAGATGATTTAATGTTAGAAAGTATATCTTTTTCAGTATTAGTGAGAATTTTGTCAATAGTAGTTTCTAATGCAAAATTAGACGTCAATGGATGCAGTTTACCCATAATGGATTTTAATGTTTGGGAAGCAAATCAGAAAGATATTAAACTCAATGAAAGTACCCAAATTTTGTCTTGGGAACAGCCGATCTAAAACTTGGAACTATAATTTTACCGAGAAATGAATCCCCAAAAGCAATTTCAAGATTAACCGAGTTTGAATGGTATCACAAAATTGATTCTCCTAGTGATTTGGTAACTCCTGAAATTGACGATTTGTTACTAAAAGCACAGCAGATTTTTCAATCAATTGATGATGTGGTAAAAAACATGGGAATTCCGCTGACTGTGGGAATTATGGAGATATTATTCAAAGGCACTGTAATCAAGAAAAAAGATTTTGAGATTGATGAAATTGAAGAGATGATAGAGCAGATAAAAAAAGAGGCTCCTTCAGTTATTGAAAAACCTGCCAAATTATTAGAAGATGCTGCAAGCACTCGACGCTCCATTGAGGAATATAATGCACTCAAAGATACTTTAGAAATTATCAGAAAGATGAACATTGATCTTTCCGGATTTGGTTTGATGAAATACTTTTTCACTAACTTGTTTGTCATAAATTCTGCAGATTTTGATGAGATTAGTCGTTCCCTTGAAGGTGTTACAATTTACAAGTATGATTTAGAAAATAAAGAAAAATCTGCAATTTTAGTTATCTCAGATAATCAAGATTACGATAAAGTTCTAAAAGTTTTAAGAAGTTTCAACTCTACTACATTTAAAATTCCAGAAGGATTTCCACAGATTCCCAGTGAGGCATATAATCTTGCAGAATCAAAAGTAAAGGAACTAACAGAAAAACTTTCATCAATTAAAAAAGAATTGGGAAAAATTGCAAAGAAATCAAGAAGGGACATTCTATCATTACATGAAAAAGCACTGGTTGCAAAAGATGTTCTTGAGACTTTGAGAAAACCAGGTGGAACTAAAAACTTTGCAGTAATTCAAGGATTCATCCCACAAAAAATGGAAGCGGAGTTTACAAAGTCAACAAAGCAATGGATGTCTATAGTAGAAGACATTACAGATCCTAAATTAAAAGAAGAGATCCCCACACTATTTGATAATAAAAAATTCGTTAAAACTTTTGAAGTTATTACAAAAAGTCAAGGCATTCCAAAGGCAGGGGAGCCAGATCCTACCCCAATGATTGCCCTAATGTGGCCAATTTTCTATGGAATTATGTTTGCAGATACTGGTCACGGGTTATTGCTAATGGCATTAGGATTATTGTTCAAGTTAAAGGGACAAGGAGAGGTATCAAGATGGGGTATGCTAATTGCAATCTCTGGTGCTGCATCTGCAATTGCCGGAATAGGTGCAGGAGAGGTGTTTGGTTATCATATTCAAGTATTCAGTCCTATAGGAGATTTATTAAAAGAGGGGGGAATTTTATATCCACTTAGTTGGATAGTAGGTATTCTTAGTGTTGCAGAGTTAACATTTGAACAAGTAATCAATATTCTCAAAGTTTCATTATTCATCGGAATCGTTCATTTAGTTTGGGCAATGGTTTTGAGAGTAATCAGATCAATTAAAGAAGGTCATAAATTAGTAGCATTTACTGAAGCAATTCCAAACATCACACTCTATGGAGGAATTGTAGTCATTATGATGTGTGCAATTGGATCACAATATGATGTAATGAACATGTATTCCAAAGTGCACACAGAAGCAGTCCCTTGGGTAACAGTATTTCTTGGTGATTGGGCACAGGTTTGGGTTGTGACAAGAATCGCAGTTGTAATTGTTATCGCATCAATGGTAATGATGATGGTTGGCGGAGTAATGCATGCAAAGAAGCATCCAGAAGACGGGGCAGATCCTGCAAGTGTGATAATGGAAGTACTCTTAGGAAAAACAGTTGAAAGTTTAGCACATACAATTAGTTATGCACGACTTGGAATTATGCTACTGGTACATGCCGCTTTACTGCTGACAGTAAATAATGCATTTGCATCCTTAGGTGGTGCAAGTTCAGGTGCAGCAATGGCAATGATTATTGGAGGTAACTTGGGAATTATGATGATTGAAGGATTAATTGTGTATATTCAGTCACTCAGATTGCACCTGTACGAATTCTTTACAAAATGGTATGTTGGAGGTTCTGAGCCATTCAGACAGATCAGACCAGAATTAATTTACAATCAATTTATCTGGAAAAGAAAATAAATTAAAAAATCACCTAGTTGACTTCATAAAGATTTACTGTAACTTTTGTAATCCATGGTTTGAGTTCATCAGGGAATATAATTAATAATCCACTATCTTTTTGGATATTTTTGCATGAGCCGCTATAGCTTTGTTTGTTTTGTCCAAAGCAGCCTGAATCGATGTAATAGTCAAACTCAGAAGAAGTAAAGTTTTCACGTTGTGTAGATGATGAAACAAAATACACATCAAAGCCCAAATCTTTGTTGTCTGTTTTTACACTATAATCATATGATGTAGTTTCTTTAGATGTGCAAATAGGGAAAAATTGTGCATAGCCATTTTTAATTTTTGATTGTTGTTCTAAATTGTCATAATTTCTATTTTCAATATTTGGATATACCGAGATATCAGGATCTGTACTTAGCTGTTTTCCTTGCACATATTCAATTTCATGTCTAACAGTATCCACTGCTTTTCTATAGAGCATGGGTTGCCATTCTTCTTGACATTCACTAAATTCATGTTTTAATTCAACAAAAGATTTACCGTTGATTTCTTGAAGTTGATTTGTATTGTATTCTTTGGATTCTGCATCAAACACATGATTTACATCATTTCTTTTGTCTGATTTGTGCCAAGAGTTTGATACCTCAAAAACAATATTCTTTGAATCACTTTGCCAATCGGATAGCAGATGAACATATACAGAATATTTGTTCATAACCTGCTGGGTTTCTGATAAGAAAATTAAGTGACCAAAAAATGCATTTACAAATATTATTGAAAATACAATAACTGGAATCACCACATAGAGAATTTTTTTCATGTCTTTTCTTCAAATTAGATTTTTGGATTATGTATATGTAAAATTTTGAGACATTCAATTCATACGATTTCTAGTTAAGTAGAGAGTTATTTTTCAACTGGTAGTTCAAGTTTATTTCCCCATTCTCCCCAAGAGCCAAGATAGACTTTGACATTTTGAAAACCTAGTTTCTTCAAAGCCAGAAAGGAATTGGCAGCCCTATATGCGCCTTGACAATAAGTAACAATTTCAGTGTCTTTTGGAAAATCATACATTTTGGATAATTGTTCATCATTTTTGAAAGTCCCATCATCATTGATATTTTGATTCCAATCAATATTGATTGCATTTGGAATATGTCCTGATTGAGCAGCTCGCATAATACTTCCATCATATTCGCCAGTTGAGCGGGAATCAAGAATTTTTATTTTATCAAGATTGTCTCTGATGTGCTCAAATCCTGAAATTATTTCTGGATTAATTTTTCCTGAAAAGTCAGATGGTTTGAAACCATTAGGTTTTGTTTCAAGTGGGAGATTTTCTTTTTTCCATTTTGTTATCCCCCCATCTAACATGGATGTGTTTTCATGAGAAAAATACATCAGCATCCAAACTCCTCTTGCTGCAAGCATTCCAGAAATAGAATCATAAAAAATGACTTTTTTTTCTCGAGTAACTCCAAGAAATGAAAGAAGGTTTTGAGTTTGATTGTTAAAATTTTCTATTCCTTGTTTTGTAGTATCAATCCAATGAAATGCAAATAAATCCAAATGAACTGCTCCCGGAATATGACCTTCTGAATATTCCTTGAAAGAACGAGTGTCAGCTATGATGAGATTTGGATCATCAAGAATCGAATTAAGATCAGTTGTAGAGATTAACATGATTTGGGTAAAATGATCAAATCTAAATTGATTTGGATTGGATAATAAAAAGAAGAAAAGAAAAGGGTTTTTCTTATTCGTTTACGTATGCTCTTTCGCCATGCTGTGCCAAATCGAGACCAATCTCCTCTTCTTTTGGAGTGACTCTGATTCCGCCAGGCCATACGGCATCCATTACTTTGAGGATTACAATAGTAACACCAAAGGCATAGCCTATTGATATTGCAGCACCGATGATGCTGATTGCTTGCTGTTCCATTCCTTCTGCAGTTCCGGTCCATGCACCGATACCGTCTCCAGTATCCCAAATGTGTGGACTAGCCAATGTACCAGTCAAAATTGCACCTGTAAGACCACCCATTCCGTGTACTCCCCATACATCTAATGCGTCGTCCCATTTGCGTGCACTCTTGAATGCAATTGCTGCATAACAAATTGTACCAGCTGCAATACCGATTATAATCGCAGCCATTGGACCTACCCAACCAGAGGCTGGTGTGATTGCTACCAATCCTGCTACTGCTCCTGATGCAGCTCCTACGACACTTGGTTTTCCTGTATGTGCCCAAGACATGAGCACCCAAGTGACTGCAGCCATACCAGTTGCTGTATTTGTAACAGTCCATGCGCTGACGGTAATGCCGTCTACCATAACTTCACTTCCTGCGTTGAAGCCAAACCATCCGAACCATAGAATTCCTGCGCCGAGGACTACCATTGGGATGTTGTGTGGCTCCATTGGAACTTTGCCATATCCAAGTCGTCTACCAAGGACTAAGGCTCCTGCCAATGCAGCGAATCCTGAAGATATGTGTACTACAGTACCACCAGCAAAGTCTAATGCATACGAAGGTGATAAGTCTGGATCAAGGTCTAGTGAACCTCCTCCTATGTATCCGCCTCCCCAGACCCAATGTGCTATTGGATCATAAACGAAGGTTCCCCATAAGAGTACGAATATGACTAATGCGCTGAATTTGATTCTGTCAATTAATCCACCAATGATTAGAACTGGTGTAATTATTGCAAATGTTGCTTGGAACATTGCAAATAGTTGGTGAGGTACTGTACCTGGCCAACCTTGACTACAATACTCGCCTTCCACCATTGCATTCATCTGGTAAGCGGCTGACCATGTGTCTCCACAAGGACCTACTTCACCTAATGGTGCGTATGGTGAAACCATGTTAAATCCGACATAATCGAGATTTCCCATAAACAAGTTTGCATCTGAATCAATTCCGCCAAATGCTAGTGAGTAACCCCATAGAACCCATTGTACTGACATTAGACCCATTACGATTAAGGTCATACCAAGTACGTTGACGATGTTCTTTGATCTGGCTAATCCGCCATAAAAGAAACCGACACCTGGGGACATGAAGAGTACTAATGAAGTTGCAGTTAGCATCCATGCTGTATCACCTGTATCTATTTTACAGGGCAACATGCTGCCATCTTCTTCATACCAACATTCGTTTGGGTTACCAGTGTAAATTCCACTGGTTCCCTTTACATATCCGTCCATACCATCTTCAACACTTTGTGCATATGCCTGTGACATAGCACCTGCTGCTGTGATAGATACTGCGGCTACAAGTAATAGAGCATACTTGTAGTTCCTAGAATTCATTAAATTTATCGAAATTGAAAATTATTTAAGCATTGGAGACTCGAAAGCCTTCAAAAAAGTAAATTATTATATTTTAGTATATTCTGATACTAACATAAAATATGAAAATCATGATAAGGGGAAGTAAATGAAGATTAAATCGAACACAAAACTAGCAATTTTTGACACTTTCAAGACAAAGGGCGACGATTTAACGGGGGAGGCTAATAGACAAAGAGCGATCATCACAATTCTTGGAAGTAATGTAAACCCTGCAGAAAGAACTCGAACAGGAATTTCTCAAAGAATTGCAAAAAAGCATGGGATTGCTTGGAAGAATATCTATTCAGGGATATTTCGAGATCTGGATGAAATTTTACTCCCTATGGGTATTGCAGAAGAAGACGGTCGACTGCCTCTAAAAAGAGGCCCTAAGGCACTCCAAGAAAAAGGAATTCCTTACTATCATTTAACAAAAAAAGGAATTTTGATAGCACTATCAATTAGTGAAAATAAGAATAGAGAGGAATTACTAAAACAGTTTTTTTCCAAGTCCGAATCTTCTGAAAAGGAATTTGAGAAAATTTTAACGAATCTTTTACTGACCAGTCCCAATTTTACATACTCTATTTTTCAGAAATATGTCAAGGCATTTTGTGATAATAAAATTGAAGAATTACTCCCTTTTGATCTCTCAAAATTAAGGAATATTTCAGATGAATCATTACTAATTCAAAAAGAGATTCTTTTGGCTTTTTCAAAACTCTCAAAACAAGAGAGAAATGATGCAATATTATTTCTAGATAAAATTACCTAGGGTTTGGTCTAGGAATAGATCGCCAAACATTAAAATCAGTTGCCTATTGAGATTGATCGAAATGGGCGGTTCAAAGAATGTCTATGCCTCTGTTAAAGCATACAGTAAAAGAGGAAAATTACTTTCAAAATCAGATTTTCAAACACTGGCTGAATCAAGGGATTTAGAAGAATTAGTCACCAGAATTAAAAATACAGTTTATGCAGATTCGGTAGCTGATATTCAAAAACCATACACTTCGCAAAAAATTGAATCTGCTCTCAGAAGCAAATTAGCAGATATTCACTATTCCATAGCAGTGACATCAGGAAAATCAGATGTTTTAGAAGCATATTACATGAAATTCATAATATCAAATCTCAAATTAATTCTAAAAGGAAAAGTTCTTGGAAAATCTCAGGAAGAGCTTGAAGCACATGTAAATCTACATGCTGAAGAACTAATCAAACAGAGAGACATTGTAATCAAAGCTTTAGTTGCAAAAGATTTGGAGGAGGCAGTAGCAAGCTTGAATTCAGTTCAGTTTGGTGAAGAAATTGCAAAGGCCGCAGCATTATACAATGAAAAAAAGAATGTACAAATCTTTGATACATATTTTGATAAAATTTTATATCAACACCTTGCTAGTTCAATGAAAAATTCTTCTGATAAAGAAGCAACCAAAATCATTTCAATGGATATTGATTTTTACAATATTTTGAGTGTGATTAGAGGAAAATTTTGGGGATTACAAGAAGAACAAATCCAAGATCTAATTATTGGTAATAGTCCATCTGTAAGAGAATTATTGGGAAGAATGATGTCAGCTGCAACTGTAAGAGATTCATTTAATGAATTGTCTGCTACAAAGTACAAAGATTTGGTACCTCAAGTAGAAAATGAATTAGATGCTATTGCAGAATTTGAAAGAGCTTTTGAGATGGCAATCTACAATTCATCACTTAGATCTTTTACAAAGATGTTTAGTTTTGGTACTATAGTCGGAATTACCAAATTGACTGCATTTGAGATTAGGAACCTAGCAGCTATCGCTTTTGCTGTTGAACAAAAAATACCAACTGAAACTACAATGTCAAAATTAATCCTAAAAGAAGAATAGGAAATTTAGTATGTTTAAGTTTCCAAAGAAAAAAAACGAAGTATCTATTGAGGTTTTAATTAGATTCATCTGGGTTAGTTTACTTTTAGCCATAATTTTTGCCATTCCACCACTAGCACTTTTCTTGGGAATTTACCATTTTACAGGAGAATTAATCATAGGCGCAGTAATCGGTTTTGGTATTCATTTTGTGATTTTGGCATTTTCAGGAAGAATTTCAAAGTTCATTACTAAGATCATTAGTTAAAGTAAAAGGGAACATCAGGGAGAGTCAATCATCATGATGGGAGATCGAGATTATAGAAAAATTATCCAAAGTGCCGTAGGATCCATAGGCAAAGAATTAGAGATTCAAATTGATTCAAAAGATATTCAAACCATTCATCTTCACGAGGTAGTTCAATGTCTCAGACGTTCCTATTATGACAGAGTAGATCCTCAAGAGATTGAAAGACGAGGATTCAATGAGCTTCTATCAGGATTACTCAGAAAACTTGAGTACGGAAGTGAGCCTAAAGAATTTGCAGTTGATGATATAAAATTGAAAGGTCAAGTCGACATGGTAGTTGATGACACTATTCTTTTGTTTAGACCAGCCTCAACTGAATTAGAAAATCCTCTAGCAAATGATGTTTTGTATCTTAATGCATGTATGTGGATATATGACAAAGACGATGGAATCGTGGTGTATATTTCAGGCGATAGAAAAGAAACAACATTCTCTCTTACACGAAATAAAAAAATGTTTGAGGAAATAATTAGAAGAGTCAGAGTTCTAAATGATCTTCTAAAAGAGCAGAAATTGCCCATCCTAGAGCCATCTACTGAATGCTCTGAATGCCAATATTATGAAAGATGCTACATGAAAAAGAAGAATTCCAAACAGGTATCTCTAGCTGAGATGTTAGGAATGGGCGACAAAGATTAGTTACTTAAATTAAAAATATTGTAAAGGAAAAATTCCTTTTGGTTAATCGAGTGGTTCTGGATGTCCTTTACCACGAAGAGCGAAACACACTACTGCTAGTGCAATTGCGACTCCTGCTGCTGCGCCAAATGCGGCCATACCTGCTTCTGCCATTTGATAAAAAACCACTCTACGAGCTTTTATAACTTTGCCAATAATTTTTCTCTAAAAACAAAATATCATAATTTTTGAATTTTATGATACAATACAGGTTTATTTTGTAAATTCAAAATTAAGTTGATTCTCTTGACCGCTAGTCATTGAGCTAAGATTGTAATAGACAGTACCAGAAACTTTCCACGTATTTGTGCCATCCTCAAAGTCTTTCCATAGTTCCGGAGTGTTGCCAGTGTTTTTCAGAGTTATTTTATCTCTAAGTACAATAGAATTTTCTCCAAGAAGAGTATAATAATTTGAACCAAATTCTACCATTCCCTCTGGCCTGCTACCAATTTCACCACCTGAAATTTGCTCATTTTCAGAATATCCTGTTTCAAATAATTGATAATCCATGGTTTGAACTATTACAGATCGGGGATTGGGATTTGAAATTTTAAATTCAATTTCAATTGTTGCAGTACGCTCTGAAATTTTTAAAACTGAAATATCTTCTAATTCTACTTCTAGAGGTTTTACCAGCTGGATTTGGGTATTAGTAGAAGAGTTCTCTGAAGATGAAACTTGCATTGTGGGTCCTACTAAAAGAATGCTACCTAATATCGCTGCAAGTGCTGCAACAGCAATACCAACAAAGATTTTAGGATTCATTATTTTTCTATTTCCTCTTCATATCTTAAATGTTGAGATAGTTATTATACCATTGGAGACAGAAAAAAATAATGCAGTATTTTCAAGCAGTTCAACAAGGAAAACTAAGGGCAAGTAAATCACAAATGAAGATGTTTGATGTAGCTGGATTTGCAATGCTAACATTAACTACCAAAAAAATTGATGGAAAATTTCATCCTGTAGGGGAGGAGGAATTTACAGCAGTAATCAATTCTCCAGATGGACATGTAGCAGTAATCGTAGACAAGGATGGATTTACAAAGGCTCAATCAAAGGCTGTAGAAAAAGAAGAAGCATTATCAATCTACAAAAAACTTCGAGATACTGGAATTGAAGAATATCCGGAAAAAGAGATTCAGATTTGGTCTGAAACAAGACCAACCATTCAAAACCAGATAACTGAGTAATTATTTTGAACTAAGAATAATTTCTGTGCCTATATTTCCACCTTTAATGGCATTTTCAATATTTTTTGGAGTTGCTTTTAGTATTCTTGTTTTAATTTTGGAGCGCTCTATAATTTTCAGAGCTACAATATCCATCAAATCATATCCTCCAGCAACTGAATCCTCATGAACAAGCATATTTTTCAAATTCTTGAGATCAATACGTCGGAATTTTTTTGCATTTTTGAATTTATTTGGATCCTTGTCATATACACCATCAACATCAGTTGCATTGAGAAATTGCTCTGCCTGTACTTTTTCGGCAATCAAAGCTGCAGTACCATTAGTACTTTGACCAGGATGTAAGCCACCAGCAACTACAATTAATCCATCATCTACAGCATGTCTGACTTCTTGTAAAGTGGTTGGGGGATGAGAATATGCTTTATTTTTCAGAGCATAAATCAACAACTTTGCATTAAGCCTTGAAATTTCGATTCCTAGTTCATCAAGAGTTGATTCATCAGCACCTGAAGATCTTGCATGAGAAATATAGTGTCGTGCAATATTTCCCCCTCCAGCAATTACTATAGGCTGACAAGTCTTGCTAATTTTTACTAGAAATTCTGCATAATCCTTTAGCACTTTGGCATTATCTATGCCAAAAATCTTTCCAGACAATTTGATTACAATTCTTTTTTTCATTTTAGATCACCAAGAATTGATTTTGCGGCAATTTCAACTTTCTTTCTGTTCTTGTCATGAGTATAAATTCTAAGGATATTCATAAAGCCTGAAATCGCAGAAACAACTGGAATTTTAGAAATTGGCATCACATTAGCAGACGATTTTCCATTCTCATTTGAAATCAGAATTATAGATTTTGACTCATTTTTGGATGGTGCAAGAGGAATTGACGGAGTTACGGAACTATCAACAAAAATTTCATTTTCCTGGACTTTGGATTTTTTAGAAATTTCAGTTCTAAGTTCATCAGTTCTTGTTTTTTTGAGATTTGTTTGACTGGTCAAAATTCTCTCAAACACACATTTTAGCAATTTTCGATCTTGATAGTCTTGAGCAAATTGTCTAGCACGTCTTAATTTTGTAGATTTTGATGAAATTAGAGTAGATAAGACATACTCATCTGTAAGGTTAACAAATTCATCTAGATTAAAAGTTGTAAAACCATATTCATCATCAGATAATCTTAAGGCTTCAAGCAACATTACTTCTGCTGCTCTTACAGTTTTATGAAAATATACAGCCTTGAACATTTGATATCTTGAGTGCATCATAGATTCAAAGGAATATAGCGCTGAACGTTCTAGAGCTAATTTTTTTTTATGTACATCAAGGGATTGTGTAATTCTTTTATGATCAATTTTTGCATGTTCTGCCCCAGTAAAATAACCATCCCGAAGTAAATAATCCATCATGTCTGCACTAAGTGCACCTGATACAATTTCGTTTAAATATTGAAATTTAGAATCTCCAAATGCAATTTTAGTGACAAGTTTTTTGTCATAACCGTTTTTTGATAAGATATCACCAATTTCAGATTTTAGAATTATTTCTTTGCCAAAATCTTCATGAGAAATTTTTCTTTCCTGAATAATTTCCTCAAAAAGATGAGAGAATGGACCATGTCCTATATCATGCAATAGTCCAGATAATCTAAGAATTTCAATGTCATCTGATTTCAAAATCTCTTTTTCATTTAGTGCATTGCCTGCTTGACTTGCAATATGCATTACACCCAATGAGTGCTCAAATCTTGTGTGCTGAGCTGCAGGGTATGTCAAATGAGCACCTGATAGTTGCCTTATTCGTCTTAATCTTTGAAAAATTGGATTGTCAATTATTGATAATTCATGATCATATACACGAATAAAATCATGAATAGGATCAATTATGTCTGAATAATTTTTTTTCATAATCCTATTTTCTTTGAAAATGTTTTCATAATTTCTTCATGTACTTCTTGTTTAGATTTTGAAGCGTCTATTATTTTCCATTTTTTTTTCTTTGCGGTAGTTCTATAGATTTTAGAAATTTTTTGCAAGAATTCTTCATTTTTTTCAAATTTGTCACGGTTGGTTTTTTGCCTATGAAATGATTCTTTTTGAGATACATCAAGCAAAATTACTAGATCAGCTTTTGGCAGACCTGCATCAAGTTTCTCAAGCCATTTTGGTTTCAAACCATTTGCTATACCATAAATCAAATTAGAATGATAATAGCGATTCATGATTAAAATAGAATTTTTTTCTTGTGCTGCTATGATTTTATTGAGTTTTTCCCATCTATTTGCTGCTAACAGACAATGAATTACTTGCGGAGGAAATTTTCTTTTTCCATCCAAATATTTTCTTATTTCTTGTCCTATTGGTGTTTTATAATCTGGAAAATGAAATAGTTTAGTTTTGATCTTTCTTTTTTTTAGCGCTTTCTCTAATAGTGTTGATTGAGTTAGCTTTCCTGCCTGATCTCCACCTTCTATTACAATAATCATAAGTTATCAAAACAGAGAAATTAATTGATTAAAAATCTATCAAGATATAGACTACGTTCATGTGTGTAAATGATCATTAGATCCTATTTCATGGGGATTTAGCCATCATTTTGGGGATGAAAATGGGAGTAGTTAGATGTGAAATTAGAAAAATGATTGTATCAATGAGACAATACTGATAAAATTGGCATCGCATCCCATTGGTGCAAGTAATAATTCAATACACCGGAACAAATGTTCTCATATTTTTTGAAAAATTCCTTTGCTTCATTTTCTGTTGCCTCAAATACTGCCATTGATGATTGTTCATTATCAAATGCACCAGACCACATTATTCTTCCCTTTGATTGCCATTCATCCACAAGTGCTGTGATTTGTGGTGCAATCATTTGCAAGTCTAGAGACGTTGTATCTTTTTTGACATTGCTTACAAGTACCCAAGGTTTTGTTTCTTCTTGACTCATAACCAATATCTTAAAAATTTTGTTTTAAACATAATGATGAATTTATTATTCTAAAACAATGGTGTGAAATAAAAATCTAAAAATTATTACATAGTTTATGATTATAGAATATTTTTGTATAATATTAGGCATCTATAATAATTTGACAATAACAAATCATAGTGATCTTGAATGTTTGGTCTGTCATTCCTTTACAAGGCATTACAAGTTCAAAAAGCATTGGAAGAATTGGTACATTATAGTTATTCATCCTGACCGACCAGGAAGTATTTCTATTGGCATTATTGGTTCAACAACCAATTTTCCAATGTTTTCTATCAAAATAAAAAAATATTTGATACGTATGGTACATCAAAAATTGTTTTAATTTCATATTCCAGACTTTTATAATCAGTAGATTTCTTAAATTATAGATTACACAATAATTCTCACATGACTACAAAACTCAAACCATCACTCATAGAAAAATACGATATTTCTCATAAAATGTTAAATGAGCTTGCTCATTTAGAATCAAGACACATCCTATTTTCAATAATTAAAGAGCCAAAATCAATTTTAGAAATTTCTAAAGAAATGAAAATCCCACTCAGTTCAGCATACAAACAAATCCAAAGTCTCAAAGACTGCTCTTTAATTACAGAAAAAAAGGACTTTACAGAATCGGGACACATTACAACATTTTATCAGAGTTTAATCAAAGATGTTAAAATCAGTATTACAAAATTTGAGCCTTCAATTTCATTTACAAAAAACGAGATTACAAGAAAATGAGCAAACAAGCATCTCTGAAAATCTGTGTTTTGTGTGCAGGTGTTTATACCACATACCCATTAACAAAATCAAAAAATTGCTGCCCTAAATGCAAAGGACTCTTGGTTCCATAGAATTGGCTTGTAGAGGAATTTGTGAAAGATATAGATCAGAAAATAAAAGATATGGTTACGGAGTAAAAAGATGTACCTCTTGTGATGCATATTTAGAATATGGTGGAATACAATGTCCTTGTTGTAGAACACATCTGCGTGCAAAGAGAAAGAGCAAATAATTTTTGGATTTTATTAAATTGAATTTATTAAAAAATAATCAAGAGATACTATTTTTATTGCTCAGAGACAAAGTAGTTTAATTTTTGAGGGATTTTTTCAAAGTTTCATTGATTACTTTAGAAAAACTTACAGACGCAGAAGAATCTTTGATTTGTTTTGCCTGTATGATTCGAAGTTTTTTTAAGATATCATCTTCAAGAACAACAGTAACTCTTTTCCCCATAATGAAAATTGTATTTTGGTCTTTTATACCGTCGGTGTTTTCTAGATTGGAACTTAAGACCAGCAACGATTAGTTGTTTGGTGACAGTTCCGATTGAATTTATTTTGAAAAAATAGTATTTAGATCATACTGAGCATTTCTACTATTTTCTTTTAAGCCAAATTTCTAAAATGAATAATGGTATTCTTACAAAAGTCATTTACAAGTTTACCGTCGTCCAAGGATTGGGCAAGTTTGGCCCAATCTTTTATTATCTAAATCCATCAAGGCTAAACGATTTATTAGAATTAATCAAAATTCTACCTAATTGTTTATGAAAACACTCGATAAATTACAAGGTTTATAACCAAAAATTGAGCATATATCTCAAAATGGGATTAGTAAAATCTATGGCAAATGAAATGATGAAGGAAATTGGAAACAAATCAAGAGAATTTTATGAATTTGTTTTACCTCCTGTAGATATGCATCTTGATGACGATAAATTAACAGTGGTAATAGATATTCCAGGATTCGAAAAAAAGGATATCAAATTATCTATTAATGCAAATATTCTGTCAATTCAGGCATGCAAAGAAATTCCTGAACAAAATAAGCACAGCATTATTTGTAATCAAAGACCAAACATAATTGATAAAAAAATAAGATTACCAATTGAATTAAAAAAAGGAGAAGAGTCAGTCAATTCTGCAAAATACGAACAAGGAGTTTTGACAATCATTATCCCTGTTCAAAAACATGGAAAAGATATCAAAATAGAATAGTTATCGCTTTCTAAAAATTGTAAATAAACTCATTATAATTAGTGATCCAATCATTCCAGTAATTCCAATTGATTCATTTGTGGTATACAAAAAAGAAGAGCCAATAAAAATTGCCGCCGAAAGAATACTTCCAGAGAGTAAAACATTTGATTTAGGTTTTGCATTTAGGAGATTCAAGGATCTATTTTCATCGAGGAATTTTTTGAGCTCAGGAGCTATAGAAATTGTGGCATCAATTGATTTTGCGAATCTGTCAAACGAACGTTTGATTTCTTCAATGTATGCATCTTTAATTAGACTCTCTTCTTCTAAAATTTCTCTTACAATTTTTACAAATCTGAAATTAACTTTGTGTGTTTTGTAAATTCCTTCAATAATTGATGCCATTCTCATGTACAAAGCCAAATTTTTTGGAAGAATGAAAGGGAATTTACTCATAGTTTTGTTTGCAAGCTCCATTAGACTTTCCACTTCCATTTCATCAGGTTTTTTTCCATGCATTGCACGAACAGTAAGTTCTATTCCTTTTTCAATGACTGACCGATTAAAATCGGGAGTGAGCATTCCAAGATCATTCATTGCATTTACAGTTCTAGGGGGGTCTTTCTCAACTAATGCAAGATATAGTCGAATCAATCTTAATCTAGTTTCATTATCTAGCCTGCCTACCATTCCATAGTCATACAAAATCAATTTACCATCATCAGTGACTGAAATGTTTCCTGGATGAGGATCAGCGTGAAATATGGAGTGCTTAAGAAGCATAGTAAAGAATACCTTATGTACATCAATTACGAGTTTTTGCCTATCAATTCCCTTCTCATTTAGGGCTTCAATATTAGTAATTTTGATTCCTGGAAGATATTCCATTGTAAGGATATTTTTTGATGAATAGTCATCATATACTGAAGGAACTACAACTTTGCTGTTATCTCCTAAATCACGTTTAATTTTTTTGAGATTTGCTGATTCATTGGTATAATCCATTTCTTCATGAATTGTCTCAATAAACTGAGAAAGCATAGCTTTTGCAGAATAACGCAAATTGGGATCAACAAATCTCATTGCTAATGGAAGAATTTTTTTTAATACTTTGATATCTTCTGCGACAATTTTTTCAATTCCAGGTCTTTTTACTTTAATTACAATTTGTTTACCAGAAATTGAACCTCGATATACCTGCCCTAATGATGCACCAGAAATTGAATTAGGATCTATTTGATCAAATTTCTTTTCAATTGGACCAAGATCTTTTTCAATAATTGATTTTGCCTGATCAAATGGAGCAGATGGAACACTGTCCTGAAGTTTCGATAATTCTTCTAAATATGGCTGAGGTAAAATATCTGCTCTAGAAGAAAGCCACTGTCCTAATTTTATGTAGACAGGTCCTAATGAGATAAATGTTGCAAGTACCTTTCGTGCATTCTTTCTAAATTGTTCTAAATCTATTTCATTGCCTTCATGATGAATCCATTTTTTTCGATCTTTACGTAATGCAAGTATTGATGGTAAAAGTTTGATTAAGACTTGGATTGTTCTTGCAGCGGTCATTATTTACTCCACATATTTTTTAATTTTTTTAGTTGCTGCATATCCCAGATATCCAGTAATTATTGATGAAAGCAATCCTGTTGTAATTGATTTCTTTTTTGAATTTGTGTTTAGTTTTTTTGTAATTTGTGAGCCGCCATAAATTGCACATGCTAACCCGATTAAGATTTCTGGTGCATCATGAATTAAGTGTCCTACTGGATCTTTTCTTGGATCAATTTTATCAGTATGAACTAAAAATTTTTCATCATATTCTCTAATGTGTAAATTACCATAACGATATTGTTTGTTGGCACCATTTTTTTGTCCAAGGAATGTCTCTTCTGCTCCTTCTAGCATGAATTCTCGCAATTCCTTTGGGACTTCAATCTCATCCCCAGGCATATTCGCAAGATCTAGTAATTGCTTATAATCTTACGGTCTTGAAAGTGCTTCAACCTAAGACCAAAAACGAATTGTACTTTGGTGACGGTTAGATTAAATTTTGTAAAATTGTATTTAGGGATCACTGATAATTTCTACGAGGGTCTTATATTCAAATTAAATTGATTTGTATCAAATAGATAGGATGGAGGCTTTTTCCCGAAAAGAGACCTTACACCATCTATTGATTTTTGATAATGTAATCTTAAGAGTTTAATCTATCTTTCGTAAACATAATAAAACTAATTGAGAAAAATACTAACATCGCAATGCCTGTAACATATGCATAGTTTAGCACTTCATCAGGATGAACTTCTTGATGATAATTATTTATTAAAAAAGTAATTACAAGTAAAACGGCCCCAATTATTGATAATTTTTGATGAGTCTCCATTAAGAAAAATATTCTTTGTAACTATATGAATTAAGAAAATTTCATTATTAATCAAAGAAGAGGTGTTGTGATAAATCCAACCACACTACCTACTAGAAATAGAAAAATGCCCCTTGCCATACCCAAATGAGTTTTCTTTAGATTTGATATAATTATGATGTATATTTCCCAAAAATGGAATCAATATTTTAGGTTGTAGGCTCTATTTGAGACAATCTTTCAATAACTCTTTCAAGTTCTGCTTTATTTTCTTCAATTACACGCTTTGCTACATCAATTTCTTTACGAATCTGATCTAGAGAAGAATCATCGGAACTTTTAATCTGTTTTTCTAAATCTTCTAGAATTTGTTGATTGTTTTGATTAATTTTTTCCAATTCGATTTTGTAATTTTCTAATTTCTTATATTGATCAGAGATTTCAACATATTCCTGGTTTGTCAAACCTACAAGAATTACGATACTACCTATTGCAACAGCTGCAATTAAAACAGCAATACTTAATCTCATTTTGAACTGACCTTAATTCTCCCAGTATAATTAAAAATTAATCTCTAACTAGCCTCAATTTTGGCCTTTTTACGCCTACGAATCACATAGATTCCAGCACCAATTACTAAAGCGATTGGAATAATTATCATTGTAAAGTCAGGACCATCTTCATCATTTGTTGGTTCTTTTACAAAGATGGTTGCATCATGTGTTAGAAAGATCTCATCTCTTGTACTGTCTTTGTATCTTACAGTAATTGTAATGTCATGTTCACCATATTTTGGTTCACCATCAAATTCTATTGGAACATTAAATGGGACAGGTGCATCAACCTCAATTTCATCAATAAATTGAGTATTAGAAACTATATTTGAATCACCACGAGGTTCAACAGTTACAAATCCAAACAGTCCATCCTGATTTCCTTCATTAATTATTTCTCCAACTACCATTTGGGTTCCAGATAATTCAATTACTTCTACATTGAAAACTGTAAGATCAATTAATCCTTTAATGTAAAAATCAACAATTTTTGAGATCTGTTTTAAATCCCCATGTGGATTATAGTATGAAATTGACAAAGGAATTCTTAAGGTATCGCCTTTTAGTCCCTCAGGAACATACACAGTTGCAGTAAGATATTTTGAGGTCTTTGGATTAATTTGTCCAACATCCCAGTTTGATTCAAGAATAACTACGTTTTCTACATTTGTAGTAGATGATGATGTTGATGCAAGCTCAGTTTGTGTATTAGTTGCAACAATATCAACACCAGAGATTGGAGCGCTTCCATCATTAGAAATTTCAATTGAAACATTGTTAGTTTTTAGAGAAGTAAGAAATGGTTCTTGTGCCTTAACATTGATTACACTATCACCTGTGATTTTAAAATTAAAATCAGCAAAAGCAGTTCTTACTCCCGACTCACGTAATCTAGAGTAATCAACTTTAGCAGTTCCAGGGTACTGCTGAATTTTTACATTTTTATCAATATTTACAAAAAATGTAAGATGAAAGTTTTCGCCAGCTAAAGAATTAGAATCACTGTCAGCAAAAATAATTGAGCCTGGACCATCAGATGCTGAGAATCCTAATGGTAGTGATAATTGCCCACGAATGCCTGTAATATCTTGTGTCCCGACATTTGCAAACACTACTGTAAATGGCACATTACTGTCACCTCCATCAATTTCGATTTTTTCGTTAATTGTACCAAAATAAGCATCTAAAAATTTGACATCACCATAGTCTCGCTCAAATGGAGAATCACCAAATCCTCCGGATTTTATTTGAGCAAAAGAGTTTTCAAAAACAAATGGCATCAATCCGATTACAAATAAGATAAACAATATTTTTGGAATCATTATGCAATAACCTTCATTTCTGATGGTTGATCACCTTCAAATGCTCTACCATCTTTGATAGTAATTACCTTGTCAACATCACCAAAATGTTGTCTGTCGTGAGTAACTATAATGAATGTTTGATTGAGTTTTTTTGCCATTGATTTCATTAATTGAACAATAGTTTCTGAAGTGACAGAGTCAAGATTGCCAGTTGGTTCATCAGCTAAAACTATTGAAGGTTTGTTGATTAATCCTCTGGCTATTGCTACTCTTTGAGCTTGTCCACCAGAAATTTTATTTGCCCGTTTATTAGTTTGATCTTCTAATCCTACTGCTTTTAGTAAATCTCTTGCATCATTTTCTGCGGTGTGATTTGTTCCTGCAATTTGTCTTGGCAGTAAAATATTTTCTAAGACAGAAAGATCAGTTAACAAATTTGAAAATTGAAAAATAAATCCCAATTTTTTATTTCTAAATGATGAAATGTTGTTGTCATCAAGTGTTGTAGTATCAACTCCATCAATGAAAATTTTTCCATTTGTAGGACGATCTAATAATCCAATCATGTTAAGCAGTGTAGATTTACCTGATCCAGAACTTCCAACAATGAGGACAATTTCTCCTTGTTCTATTGAAAATGAAACATTATCTAGTGCTTTGACTTTATTATCGCCCTCACCATAAATTTTGGATAGATTAGTAATTTCTAATACCTTAGACAGTTCTCATCGCCTCCACTGGTAACAATTTAGTCGCTCTATACGATGGATACAGTGATGCAATAATTGCCAAAATAAATGAAGTTAAGGCTGTTTGAATGATTTTTTCCCAATTATATGATACTTCGAGTGGTAGACTGTTGTTAAATGACATTTTTGTTTCCTTTGCATAAAATGTATATCCCAATCCTGCTGCAGTTCCAACTCCAGCACCTATTGCTCCAATTATCATTCCTTGAAAAATAAAAATTATGAGGATGTCTTTTCTTTTTGCTCCAATTGCTCTCATAACACCAATTTCTCTTGTTTTACCATTTACTAGCATCATCTGAATTGTAACGATTGCAAACGCTGATGACATCATTCCAAAATACCCAATCATGTTAATCATTGCAATACCTGATCTAAAACCAGCTAGTTGTTGTTCTGCTGATTCTTCAATTGTTTCTGCAATGAAATCGTCGTTTGGAAATGATCGTAAAAAGAATTCTTTCACTTCAAATGCCTTTGATGGATCATTTAGTTTTACTATTAATGATCCTGAATCACCCTGTCTATTCATCATATCACGTAAAGTATCAATATGCACAACAGCAGTATAATCAAATCCCTGACCTCCAGGTGACTCTGCAATTCCAGAAACAGTAAATCTTCTAATTTGATCTTGGCCGTATCTATCAACTACAAGAACTTTAACACTATCTCCAACTTGAGCTCCACCAAGATCTCTTGCAACATTTGAACCTAACACAATAGAATTTCTAGAGAAAACATAGGAACCATCTTTTACAGTTTGAGCAACTGTAGATGCAAGAATATCTCTAAATGGATCAACTCCAACAATAGGAACTCTAGTTTCTTCAATTAATTTTCCATTTTTTGTCATATTCATTTCTGCCGTCGATGAAAGCCGCGGAGTTGCAGCCTCAACATATGGAATTCGCTCAAACCAATTTACAAGAGATAGATCAGATTTATCTATAAAATCTGCATCATCTGTAACAAGAATATCACCATTTCGATAATCGCTGATATCCCTAACTATAGCATCAAAGAGTCCCTGAAAAATTACAAAGTTTACATGAATTACTAAAATTCCAATGGTTACTGCCAATACAGCCCCTATCAGACTGCCCTTTTTGTTGAAAAGCATTCTTTTTGCTAATCGTAGCCTATATTCCACAAAACCAATGGAATAGTCTAATATTTAATATATATGATGTATAGTGCTAACATTATAGACAGTTTTATATCATATTAGTTGGTTACATGTTTTATTGAGAGAGTCTAGGTGATATAATGGACAATTTAGATATGAAAATTCTAAGCAGTTTACTCAATAATTGCAGAGAATCAGATAGGCAAATTGGAATTGATCTGGGTATTTCTGGGGGAGCAGTGCGTGCTAGAATTAAAAAAATGGAGGAAAAGAAGATCATAGAAGAATTTTTCATTAAAGTTGAACCTCCAGTATTGGGATATGGGGTTTTGTACGTTGTTGTGTCAGGGGAGGACATTGATGAAATTTTAGGGCAGATCAGTCTTGTAGGTGAACCGTTTTTTGTTGTACCATGTGTAGGTGGAATCACTGTTTGTAGTATTGTAGTAAAAGAGAATATGAAACAAAAAATTCAGCTTGCAAATAAATTGATGAAAGATGTCAGAGTTTTATCAATTTTTGAAGCTGAGAATCCAGGTTTTAATGCAAATCTTACAAAGACAGATTTAGAAATTCTAGAAGAATTAATCAAAGATCCTAGATCAAGAATTGAAAAAATTGCAGAAAACACAAATTTATCAACAAAAACAATTACAAGATGCATTGATAAATTACAAGAAAATGAGGGTGTTCAATTTACAATAATTTATGACCCTACAAAAATTGAAAATTATATTCCTCATGCAATACTTACATGGATAAATGGAGATCTTAAACAAACATTACAGAAAATGAATAAAGTATTTTCCAAATCATATTTACAAATTCCATTTATTGCTAAAAATCAAATTGTTTTGTTTATGTATAGTGATAATATTTTCAAAATGGATGAAATAACACAAAAGGTCAGATCAGTACAAAATGTAAAATCAGCAGATTTATTCATTCCAAAAAGAATTTCATTTCATATTCAATGGTTAGAAAAAGCTATTAAAGATTTTAAGAAATCAACTAAATTACATCTAGCTTATCAAACAAATTAAATAATAATAAATTCTAAGATTCAGAATGAAGAAAAAGAAGATCTATGAAGGAAAAATTTTAGGTCTAAGTGTTTATGATGGAAAAATAGAAGGTAGAAAAGTCAAACGTGAAATGATAGAGCATCGAGGTGCTGCAGCAATGCTTGCATTTGATGAAGAAAAAAATGTAATTCTTGTCAAACAACACAGATTTCCCCATGGATATGTTCTAGAAATTCCTGCAGGAACATTAGAAAAAAGAGAAGAGCCAATAAAATGTGCCTTCAGAGAATTAGAAGAAGAGACAGGGTATAGAGCAAAAAAGATGACTCCTCTTTTAACATACTATCCTTCAATTGGCTATAATACGGAGGTAATTCACTGTTTTGTAGCCTCAGGATTGAAGAAAATTGCAGATTTGAAGCTAGATGATGACGAGATTTTATCTGTTGTAAAAATGGATTTAAAGAAATTATTAAAATTAATCAAAACTGGAAAAATTCAAGATTCAAAAACAATATGTGCTGTCTTGACATATGCTGCTAAAAAGAAACTTTACTAATTATTTATTGTAAATTGGTTTTACTAGATCTGCAACATCGGCCCAAGATTGTGCAATCTTTTCATACATGTATACTAAATCAAGAAATTCAATTGGAATTTGCTTTTTATTTCCTAATGTAGTTCTTAATCTACTAAGATTTTCTTCGTACTTTTTGTGTAATGATATTGCTTCGATGGCTAAGAGTCTATCAGGCTTTGTAAATGCATCAATTGATTTTTCTGCAAATATACCAAAATCTTTTACAATATCAAAAATCTTTTTTGAGTGTTCTTCTGATAAAGATGAATTGTATATAAAATTTGAAAGCTCAACAATAGAATCTCCTGCATTTTCAAGAAGATTAGCTGCGACTCTATAATCAAGAACATCAATATTTTCTAAATTAAATATATTAGCTAATTTTTTATCAACAAGTGCACTGCGAATTAAGCGAACCAGTAAAAAATATTGGCGATTTACCTCAACATCACGTTTTGATAGTGTTTCCAAATTAGATTTATCTTCTAAAATTAATCCTTTTGATGCATCATCATACATCCCAAGTGCAATTGAGCTCATTCTTTTTAGAATTTTTTGAGGATCAAGAGTAGTTGCATCCAAAAGAAATTGCATATCTATATGAGATGCATCTTCTTCAATAATTTCCATCCCTACTAATCTTCTCATTGAATTTCGTATCTTTTCTCTATCTTCTCCGGGTATACTAGATTTAGAAACAATCTTGAATACATCATATCCTAAAAGGTAAGCTCCTGTGATGTCTGCTACAATGTTTTCTTCTTTTGGTAAGGGATATGAAATTACTAGTTCTTTTGTTCGACGTGATTCTTTGTTAAGAGAAATTGATATACTATCATGGCCTGTTTCGAGTTCAACTTGACTGGTTTTGTCTAGATTATTTTCATCTACCCATTCTTTTGGTAGTGATACTAGAATTGTACTTCCAATCTTTTGTAGGCGTCGAATGAATTTAGTCAATTTATATTAATTTAATTAATTTAAAGCATATTCTTATATTTTGTGCAAAATTTAAACTTAGATCAATGGAGGCTAAGGCATTTTGTCCCGCTCATATTACAGGTTTTTTTACAGCACACTTAGAGGATCCTCATCAGGATTTAGAGAATCTAGGGTCTATGGGTGCAGGATTTTCAATTAAACAGGGAGTAACTACCAGAGTAAAAATTGATACAAAAAATAATCAGCAATCACATTTTTCTATTTCAACTAAAGGACATCAATCTGACAAAACAGATGTGTCAGAGTATGTGTTAAATGAATTCCTAAAGCTTGGAGACTTTTCTGATAAATTTTTTGATATTGAACATGAAATATTGATTCCTGTAGGATATGGTTTAGGTTCTAGTAGCGCTGTTGCTTTATCGCTATCGTATGCATTGGATCAAGCCCTTAATACTAAATTAGATAAAATACGAATTGGACAAATAGCACATAATGCTGAAGTAAATTGTAAAACTGGATTAGGAGATGTTTTAGCATCATATCATGGTGGTTTTGAAATTCGTGTTAAACCTGGAGCACCCGGAATTGGAAGTGTTGAAAAAATTATTACAGATAAAATTGTAATTATGATGATATGTTTCTCTCCAATTTCTACAAATAAATTCATCAAAGAGCGCTTATCTCAAATCAATGGTCTTGGTGGAAAAATGGTAAACAGATTACTAGAATCAAAAAACTATGAACATTTTCAAGATATGTCTTTAGAATTTGCAAAATATGTGGATGTTATGACTCCAAGAATGCAAAAATTAGTTGATGAGTTATCTCAGAAGAATATAAAATGTGGAATAGCATTATTTGGTGAAACAGTTTTTTCAATGATTCCTAAAGGAAAAGAAAATGATGTTTTGGAGATTTTACAAAAATATCCAGAGGGATTGATTATTAAATCAGAGTTAGATAATCAAGGAGCACGAGTTCTTTTTAATTAATGGAAATTGTATGTCCTTAATTCCAAAATCACATCCAAGAGCTAAATCATTATTTATTCGAGAGAAACTTGTAAAAGGATTTGAAAATGGATTAGTTGCAAAAGAAGGATTACTTGCTCAAGGTAGAGGTGAGGCCTTTGATTATCTTTTAGGAGAGAAAACAAGTAGGCTTGCAAAAAATGCAATTAGGGCTGCAGCAGCACAACTTCTACTTGCTGAAAGACCTGTCATCTCAGTTAATGGAAACATTGCAGCACTATGCCCTAAAGAAATTGTCAAACTATCAAAGCAAATCAAGGCTAAACTTGAGGTAAATTTGTTTTATGCAAATAAAACAAGGAAACAGGCCATCATCAAGATGCTCAAAAAATCGGGTGCAAAAGAGGTTTTGGGTTCAAATCCCAAGACATCTACAAAATTAGATGGAATAGATTCTGCAAGAAGAATAGTCGATAAAAATGGAATTTTTGCAGCCGACGTAGTTGTTGTACCTCTAGAAGATGGGGATAGAACGATGGCACTAAGAAATGCAGGGAAGATTGTAATTACTTTTGATCTAAATCCACTTTCTAGAACCTCGCATACTGCAAATATTACAATTGTAGATAATGTAACACGTGGAATAGATTTGCTAATTGAAGAATGTAAAAAACTCTCAAAGAGAAATAAAGATAGCCTTCAAAAAATTATTTATAATTTTGATAATAAAAAGAACTTGGCTGAAAATGTTATTCAAATAAAAAATAATTTAACAAGGAGAGCAAGAATTGCATAAATCAGTTCAAGATATTATCAATATGAAAAAAGAAAAGAAGAAAATTTCAGTTATTACTAGTTATGATTATAGTTTAGCCTCTCTTTGTGATAAGGCAGGAATAGATGTACTGTTAGTTGGTGATAGTGCTGGTATGGTGATGCTTGGATATGAGAATACGCTCAATGTTTCAATGGAGCAAATGTGTATGTTTACTGAAGCAGTAAGCAGGGCAAGAAAAAATTCTTTGTTAGTATCTGATTTACCATTTATGTCATATCAAGCAAGCATTGAAGATGCTATCAATAATTCTGGCAGATTAATCAAAGCAGGAGCAGATGCTGTAAAGCTTGAAGGTGGTTCTATAATGGCTGAGACAATTAGAGCCATTGTAGATATTGGAATTCCAGTAATGGGACATATTGGATTTCAACCACAAACAACAACACTTTCACAAGGATACAAAGTTCAAGGAAAAACAAAAGATACTGCAATGAAGTTGATTGAAGATGCAAAAGAGCTTGAAGATGCAGGTGTATTTAGCATTGCACTAGAAATGGTCAGTCATGAAGTTGCAGAAATAATTTCTCAAACAGTTAGTGTGCCAATTATTGGAATTGGTTCAGGTGTAGGATGTGATGGGCAAGTACTAGTCATTCAAGATTTACTTGGGATGTACGAGAAAATCAAACCCAAATTTGCTAAAAGATACATGAATTTATCTGAAGATATCATAAAATCACTTGAAGATTACAAAAATGATGTAATTTCAGGCAAGTTTCCTGCAGAAGAACATTGGTTTTCAATGGAAGAAGAAGAGTTGAAAAAATTACGTGAGCAAATTGGTGGTTAAGAAAAAAGATCACCCATCTCTTGATATCGTTTCATCAAAAGGTGTGGAGCTTTCAGGAAAAAAGATAGTTCTATGTGTTGCAGGAAGTGTTGCAGCTTACAAAGCAATAGAGTTAGCAAGACTATTGATGAGACATGGTGCTGATGTTAAATGTGTTGCAAGTAATGCAGTTACAAAATTGATACAGCCTGATTATTTTAAATGGGCTACTGGCAATGAAGTCATCACAAAACTCACTGGTGAATTAGAACATATCAAATTAGCTGATTATAAGCAATCAGATCTAGTAATTGTATATCCTGCAACAGCAAATACACTTGGAAAACTTGCAAATGGAATAGACGATACACCTGTATCAACAGTACTTACAGTAGGATTTGGATCAAAGATTCCAATTCTAATGTGTCTTGCTATGCATGAATCAATGTACGATAATTTAGCAGTTAAAAAAAATATCAAATTTCTAAAAAATAAAATTCAGTTTCTTAGTCCACAAATGGTTGAAGGAAAAGCAAAAGCTCCAGAACCAGAAGATGTTTTAGATGTTGTTTTAAGGAAATTTGGATTCACATCTATATTAAAAAATAAAAAAGTGTTAATGACTGCAGGCCCTACATTAGAATACATAGATCCAGTAAGAGTAATAACAAATCTTAGTTCGGGAAAAACTGGAGTTCTTTTAGCATCAGAATTAATTTCTGCAGGCTCTAAAGTTACTATTGTTTATGGACCAGGAAATGAAAAGCCACCAAAGGGAGCCAAAATAATCAATGTAAAAACAAGTAAAGAAATGTTTGATGCAACTAAAAATGAGTTAAAGAAAAAATTTGATGTTGTAATTATGGCAGCAGCTGCATCAGATTATACACCAGAAAATGTTTCCAAATCCAAGATAAAAAGTGATAAAAAATCTCTAATAATTAGGCTCAAAAAGGCCCCAAAAATCATAGATCTGGTAAGAAAATTTCAAAAAGATGCATTACTGGTTGGGTTCAAAGCAGAATCAAATATTTCAAAAAGTGCTTTAATCAAATCTGCTCAAAAAAGACTAAAAGATGTTGGTGCAAATATTATGATTGCAAATGATATTGGAACTAAATATCAAAAAAATCCTGATTATAATCAGATTTTAATAATTGATAATAAAAAAATTGTGTCTTCAGGATTAAAGAAAAAAGAAAAGATTGTAAAATTAATCAGAAAAGAAATTGAAAAAAAATTGAAATGAAAAACTCTGAGCTAAAAAAATTAATATCACAATACAAAGAACTTAGAGAAAAAAAGAAAAAGAAACATGTAGATAGTTTTAAAATTGAAGAAGCATTAAAAGAAATTGAACATAAATATTTCCATGAAACAGGAAGAACATTAAAATCAGATTTAATAGAATAGTCAAAGTTGCTAAATCAAAAGGCTCTCGAATACAAAAAAAGAAACATGACTATATGGAATGAGGTAGCACCGCGTTATCATAAAAGATGGGCAAGTGTGAGTGAAGGCCCTTTTCAAAGTACTTCCAAGTTGGTAGAATTAGTAAATATTTGCAAAGGGGATTCTGTGTTAGATGTTGCATGTGGGACGGGAGTTGTTACAAAAGAAATAAGGAAAAAAGTGGGAAGTTTAGGATATGTTGTAGGTGCTGACACATCTACTACTGCAATCAATATTGCAAGAAAATGGAATGATAAAAAACATAATTTAGATTTTTTAAACATTGATGCTGAAAATTTCAGCTTTTCAAAAAAATTTGACATCATTACATGTCAATATGGATTGTTTTTCTTTCCAAATGCCAGTAAAGCACTAAAAAATATGAAAAATAGCCTCAAAAAATCAGGTAAAATTGGAATCTCAGTTCATGGTAAAAGAGAAAAAGTTCCATTTTTTAGCAATATTTTAGATTCCGTAATTAAATTCATTCCGGATTACATACCACCAGGTTCTCCAGATCTAGACAGATTTGGTACAAAATCTGCGTTAAGAAAAGAAATCAGTAAAGCAGGATTCTCAAAAATTTCAGTAAAAGAATTTGTTTTTGATTATAGTCCTGGAAAATTTGAGAATTACTGGAATAATTATATGAAATACATAGCAAAACCACTAAAAGTGAAACTAAATCAATTGGAATATTCTAAAAGAAAAGAATTGAAACAGATGGTAAAGGAGAAAACATCTCAATATACAATAAAAAACGGAAATATTGTATTTCCTTGGCAAGTTTTAATTTTAACTGCAAAATACTAGGATTCAGGAAATGGTAAAGGAGAATAAGAAAAAAGAAGGAAAGCCAAAAAAGAATGATTTTAAATCATTTCTTAAGAAAAGAGCTCCAATTTATCTTGCATTAATTGCAATGCTAATTGTATTTGTAATTCCGGAATTAACAAAAGGAGATCTTGAAAGTAGTTTTCCAGAACTGACATCTGAAGAAGAACAAGTATTAGATATTCTAATGAATTACAATGGACCAAATGATTCTGGATTGACTGTAATGGATGCAATAACAAATAAAATTAGTGAAGAGTATCCTGATGAGAAAATTTTTGATCATAAAAAAACTATTGTTGATTTAACTATATCAAAAATAAATGATGAGGAATACAATATTTTATTAAATTTCAAATCATACAAAGGTGAATTAAATTATGATTGGAATGTAGAAAAAAGTTTAGGAAAAATCACATCAAACAATCAAGATTCAAAATACATTATTGATGTAGTAGATTTTTATGATTAGGCTTAAATTTGAACTAAATCTTTAGTAAATTTGTGCATAACAAGAGGTTTTTCTTTTACAATCAAAGAATCCTCGATACGAATTCCAAATTTATTTTCAATGTAAATTCCCGGTTCAACAGTAATTGCCATATTCTTTTCTAATTTTGTTTCACTTCTGTATGAAATAGTTGGTAGCTCATGCACTTCTAATCCAATTCCATGACCAGTAGAATGAATAAAGTATTTTCCATAATTTTTATTCTCAATGTATTTTCTACAAGCAAGATCTACGTCTTTACAATCTACATTTGGTCTTACAGCTTTTAGACCAAGTTTTTGTGATTCTTTAACAATCTCATATGCCTCATTAGCCTGTTGTGAAATTTTTCCTAGTGCAAAAGTTCTAGTTGCATCAGAGACATATCCTTTGTATCGTAGTGTTAGATCGGTTACAACCAAGTCACCTTTTTTGAATTTTCTTTGTGTCACTTGTGCATGAGGAAGTGCACCATTTGGGCCACCAGCAATTATCAGTGGGTTAAGAGTAGATTTGTATCCAGTATCAAACATTTCCTGTTCCATCGCATATGTCATCAGTATTGTTTGTAATTCAGATTCTTTTTGACCAACTTTCATCTTTTTCGAGCAAATATTGAACATTTCATCTATTATTTTAGATGCTTTTTTGAGAATTTTGATTTCTTTTTCATCCTTAATAATACGTGAATTGTAAAATGGTTCTAATGTTGGTTTGATTTTTGGGATTGATTTTTTCAGAGACATCATCACAGAATAATTTTGACAATCAGTACAAACTTGATTTTTTTTGATTTTATGAATTAAAGAAGAAATCAAGCCTGTTCCTCGTTCTGCTGTAATCACATCACAATCTTCAGATTCTTCTCTTGCTCTCCCAATTTCTAATTCTGGAGCAATAATTGTGGTTTTACCATTTTTTTCTAGTAATCCAATTGCTTCACCCCAAAATCCAGTCATGTAAAACAAATTTTCAGGCTCAAATGTTACTAGTGTATCACAATCGATCTTTTGAGCAAATTTTAGAAGATTCTTTCTTCTTTCTTTCATACAAGAATTACGCCCACATTCTCAATTTATGTATGATGTAAAGTTTGTATATGGAAAATTAATTTTGATCGCTGTGACAGAAGAAAAAGAAAAGAAAAAAGTTGTTGCACTACTATCTGGGGGTCTAGATAGTCAGCTTGCAGTTCGTATGATGCAAGAGCAAGGATTTGATGTTTCGGCTGTTGCAATAAAAACACCATTTTGTGATTTTGATTGTGGAAGAGGATGTGGATTTGAAATTAGAGAACGAGCTGATGATCTAAATGTTAATTTGAAAACTGTTTATCTTGGAGATGAATACATTGAGATGTTAAAGCATCCAAAACATGGAATTGGTGCAGGTTTCAATCCATGTGTTGATTGTAGAACTATGATGTTTGATGCAGCAAAAAAACACATGGAAGAAATCGGTGCTGAGTTTATCATTTCAGGTGAAGTATTAGGGCAACGTCCTATGAGTCAACATGCACCTTCATTAAGTATTATTGAAAAAGAATCAGGTCTTGTTGGAAAAATAGTAAGACCATTATCAGCTGGATTACTTCCAGAAACTGATCCAGAAAAAGAAGGATTGATCAAGAGAGAAAATCTTGGAATGATAAGAGGCAGAACAAGGCGAAATCAATTAGAAATGGCAAAGAAATATGGAATTGAAAATCCACCTAATGCAGGAGGTGGTTGTCTATTAACAGAACCACAATTTGGAGTTAAAGCAAAAGATTTGTTTGAACATGTTGAAACTCCAACGATAAATGATATTGATTTGTTAAAAATTGGAAGACATTTCAGATTAGATGAAGAAACAAAATTTGTTGTTGGAAGAAATAAAGATGAAAATGAAATGATCAAAGCCATTGCATTACATGAAGACATTTTGCTTGAAGCAAAAGATCATCTAGGACCAGTTTCAATTTTACGTGGTAAGAACGCAAAATCTCATGTAGAATTTGCAGCATCTGTAACACTAAGATATTCAGATGCTCCAAAAAATCAGGATTGGATTGTCACAGTAAAAAATAATGATATTGTTGAAGAAGTTAGTTCTCAGTGTGCTGAAGAGGAATCTTACATTAAATTTAGAATGTAGGCGTGAATTTTTTTAAAAATTAGTCAGAACTAAAGAAGAGTTTTTGAAGGAGTAGATCGGATTTTCAATAGGATGCAAAAACAAGAAAGTCCAACATATCTCAAGGCTATAACGATTAGAGACATTAGCGATGTTCATTCCATTAAGGAGGATATCAAAAAAGAGATGATTTTGATTTTGAGGGTTACACCATTAGCTCAGAAGGATGTGGATCAATTAAGAAAAGTTGTTGAAGAATTGTATTCTATTGCAAAAGCTGCTGATGCAGATATTGCAAGATTAGGTGAAGAAAGAATAATTGTTGCTCCATCTAACATAAAAATTTGGAAACCCGAGTACGATCTAAAATAATTTTATTGCTTCTTGGATTTGAGGATAATGAGCAGGTACTCTATACATTCGTCTAATATTCATTGCAAGATTTTCTGATTTTTTGCGTTCACCGTGATTAACAAGTACTCTTCGAAGTTTCGGTCTTAATCTTTGTACAAATGACATTAATTGGTTATAATCACTGTGACCACTAAATCCATCTAATTTTTCAACACCACAATTGATTGTAACAACTTCGACTTTACCTTCTTTTCCTAACATTGTTGCTTGTTTAGAACCATCAAGAACTCGTCTTCCTAAAGTCCCATTGACTTGATATGAAACAAATAACACTTTACTTTTTTTATCAGGTGCAATATTTTTGAAATATTCTAAAACAGGTCCACCTTCTAGCATTCCTGATGTTGCCAAAATAATACATGGTGAGTTTTCTCTCATTGGTTCTTCTCTAGCGTCACCATGTTCAATGTTTGTGAAATACTCTGAATCAAATGGATTGTCATCAGTCTCTAAGATTTTTTGTTTTAGTTCTCTTGCAAGATATTCAGGATATGATTCATGAATTGCAGATGCCTCAGATATCATTCCTTCTGTAAATACCGGAGCTTCAATCATTTCTCCTGATTTCATATAGTGATCAATTACCATCATAATTTCTTGTGCACGACCAACTGCGGGAATTGGAATCAAAACTTTACCTCCATCTGCTAAAGTATTGTTTACTGCATTAATGAAAGCAGATTCTACCTCTTGTCTTGTTGGCTGAATATCTTCTTTTAGGCCGTATGTACTTTCTATCAACAATGTTTCTACTCTAGGGAAATTCCAGCTTGCTGCTTCAAACAAAATACTTTTTCCAAATTTGATATCTCCTGAATAAACAAAATTGTGATCTCCATTTCCAATATGAAAATGACATAATGCAGAACCAAGTATGTGACCTGCATTTGCAAGAACCAGTTTAATGTCAGGGGAAATATCAGTTACAGTACCATATGGTAACGTAATAGTCTGTCTCATGATTTGTTTTACATCTCTTTCAGAATAAATTGGAGTTCTACCTTGAGCAGCAGCCACTTTGATTGCATCTAATTGAATCAGATTCATCATAGGGAGAGTTGGTTCAGTACAATAGATTGGACCTTTGTAACCATATTTGCACAAAGCCGGCAAAAATCCTGTATGATCCAAGTGTGCATGGCCAATGACTATTGCATCAAGTTCATCTAGTGTGATATCTAGAGAATCTAATCTAGGATATGCATCCATTGGAGAACGGGCGCCAGGATTAATTCCACAATCAATTAAGATCTTGCTTTCAGGCGTAGATAGTAATAATGAAGATCTTCCAACTTGACCAAAGCCACCAAGGGTATAAAGAGAAACTTCAGTTCTTTGGGTTAATCGAGGTCGAAATATTTCATCACCTACTTGTTTGAGTTGTTTGCTTCTCTCAGCAGATGATTGTTTGAGGGTTGCATTGATGGTTTGAATAGTTCTTGAGGGTATGGTGGTAGCTTTTCTAATACGCAATTTCCAGCCCATTTTTTCTGTTACTTCAGCATGATTGAACTCTTTTGCATTTCTTTGTAACAACCATGGCCTTTTTGCTTCAACTGAAACTTCGCCAGTAGCTGTATCAAATATTGTTCCTTGTAGCTTTGCTTCTTCTGGAACACATTCTGCAATAATTCTTCTAGCTTCATCTTCGGGTTTTCTAATTGATTCATCAGTTCTTACAACAATTCTTTTTTTGATAATATTTACTAGATTTGAAATTGTTTCATTGTTTTCCATAAGATATCTAGGAGAGTTTGTATAAAGTGCAATTCTTGGGCCTTCGTATTCTATTTTTGTAACGCTTGCCTCTTTTGGAATACTTTGCAGTATGGTTGCCATTATATTCTGGCTACTAGGAGGTAATTCTTTTTGTTGTTGTTTTCTTTGCATTAAATCACTAAAGTTCGATAACTGCTTTCTTTTGTTCATCTGTCAAAAGACGGAATCCATCTTTATCCATTATTGCGATGTTAATTCCATCGCCTGTTCCAATGTTTCTAACAATTGCAGCTTTTACAGCTCTGAGAGCTATTTTTTTTGCATCTTCTATGGTAAGATCTTCTCTATATTCTTCTTCAAGTAAACCATAAGCTACTGGTGAGCCACTACCAGTGGTAACATATGATTTTTCTTCAACTGAGCCAAACATATCAATATTAAATAAAGCAGGACCATTTGCATCATAACCACCAACTAGAATATCAGCCATGAACGGATAACCTCGGTTTTGATGGAATATCAATGAGCAAAGTCTTGAAAGTGAATGAATAGAAATTGGTCCTTGTTTTTCAACTCTATGAAGATTTGAATGATAACGTAAAATATCAACAATATTTTGGGCGTCTGCAACACCACCAGCCAAAGTCAATCCTGCGTGTAAATCAATTTTCTGGATTTTCATAGTGTTGTTATTTGCGATAAAATAGCCTGCACTGGCCCTCATATCTGCACATAAGACAACACCATCTTTAGCCTTGATACCTACAGTGGTAGTCCCGTGCAGAATTTTTTCTTCAACATTGTTTGACAAAAATACACCTTTTAAGATAAAGTGAATGGCATCTGACCCTTTTAAATAACTTTTTGATCACTTGAAATCATAAATAATGACAAAAAGTCAGGATCGCATGAAATCACATACCATGGAATTGCCTAGACAAATTGTAGTAGGTGAAAAAAACATCTCGGAATTCGGTGATTTTCTTCATAATCTTACGAAACCTAAGAAAGTATCTCTGATTTCAGGAATTCATGTAAAAAAAATTCTTAAAGAAAAAATTGAAAAATCATTAAAATCAAAAAAAATTCAGTTCGTTTGGCATTTATCAAAAGATAATCTGATTACTAGCCTAAATAAAATTGAAAAAGACGTCAAAAAAGATCATAGTGATATCGTAGCAGGAATTGGAGGAGGTCGTTCAGTTGATACTGCTAAAATGGTTTCTTTTAATTTGGATATACCATTTGTAAGTGTGCCAACTGCAGCATCACATGATGGAATGGCAAGTCCATTTGTTTCAGTTAAAACAGACAAGCCACATTCAATTGTAGCAAGTGCTCCCTTGGGAGTTTTTGTAGATATTGATATTATAAAAAAAGCCCCTACCAGATTACTTTCAAGTGGATGTGGAGATTTAATTGCAAATATTATTGCTGTAAAAGATTGGCAATTAGGTCATGAAAAAACGGGAGAGTATTATGGTAGATATTCAGCAGATCTGGCTCTAATGAGTGCAAATATTGTAATGGAGAATTCAAGTAAATATGCCAAAAAAGGACTTGATGCAAGAGTGATTGTAGAGGCTCTAATTAGTGCAGGAGTTGCATCATGTATTGCAGGAAGTAGTAGACCATGTTCTGGAGCAGAACATCTTTTTTCTCATGCACTAGATAAGATTGCCCCAGGAAAAGGATTGCATGGTGAAAAATGTGGATTAGGATCTATTTTGATTTCAAAACTTCAAGGTCAAGATTGGAAAAAAATTGTAAAGACTCTCAAAGACCTTGGTGCCCCAACTACTGCAAAACAGATTGGTTTAACAGAAGATCAAATTATAGATGCACTTGTAATCGCACAAGACTTGAGACCTGAGAGATACACTATTCTTAAAGAGGTAGAAATGACAGAACGAAAAGCAATGAATCTTGCAAAGAGTACTAAAGTAATTTAAGCGGTTTTTTGTTCGGGTGTTTTTTCAGTGGTTTTTTCAGGTGTTTTTTCTACTTTCTTTTCTTGAGTTTGTTTGTTAACATGTGTTTCAATGAAATTCACTTTTTCTAATGTTGGAACAAATTTAAAAACATCCAATTGTATAAAATGTTTCATTATTTGTAAACCATCAGCACGTAAAATTTCTTCAGGAATTGTAATACTTGCTTCTTTATCTTTTAATTCAAATGAAATTTTTGTATCCTCTACTGGTAATCTATTTTTTAGAATTCCATCAATTTTGTCATTTGGAGAATCAAGAGATTTAATTACATTAACATCAAACAAGATAGTTTTTCCGGCATACCGATGATTGTAATCTATTTGGACTCTACCAGAACCAATAAAACGAATTATTCCTCTTTTATTATCAACTTCAATTGTATCTCCAACAGAAACTTTCTCTGCATCTTCGCCTAGTTTTCTAAGTGGAATCATTCTCACCTTCCCAGAATCTCTTTCACCAAAACCTTTGTCGGGTGTTACTTCAACTGTGAGTTTATCTCCAACGGAAGTTTTTGCAAGTGCTTCATCCAATCCTTTTAGAACTGGATAAGAAACTTCACCAATCGAAACTAGTTTTGGTTGATACTTTACATTTTGTTCATGAATAGAATGTTTTTTTGCATCTTCCTCGATAGTGGTATCAAAAATCTCTTCAGTATCTTTTACTTTAGCAGTATAATCGACTAGAATTAATGAACCTTTATCGAAAGTCAATGGGATCGTTCTCGAATTTCCTTATATTAAGTTAACAAGATTTAGGAAGAGCTTTTAGTTTGTCTTCTGCTATCTTTAGACCTGCTTGTGCATCAGTGTCATAGCCCATCATAGATAGTGTTGATGCGATTCCAGAAATGCATCTCATAACATGATATCCATTGACTTCACCCATGCATCCAACTCGGAAAACTTTACCTTTTAGATTTCCAAATCCGCCTGCAACTAAAATTCTGAATTTTTTAGCTAAAGTATCACGGAATATTTTATCTTCTAATCCATCTAGATAATTTAATGCAATAACTACAGTTGAGCGTGAATCTTCTTTTGCAAATGGAGTTAATCCAATTGCAGATAATCCTGAATATAGTGCTTCAGAACAGATTCTATGACGCTGAATTCTTTGTTCTATTCCTTCTTCAAGCATAATTCTCATTGCTTCTCTATATGCATAAAGAACAGGTAATGCAGGAGTAAATGGAGTGTGTTTTGATTCATCATAATATTTGAAATATCTTGGTAAATTGAAATACATTGTATTTGGAGGATTGGCTTCCATGTATTTCCTAGTTCTTTGATTAACACAAATTGGTGAAATACCTGGTGGACATGCAAATGTTTTTTGTGCACCAGTCATTGCAATATCAATTCCCCATTTATCCATATGAAGTTCTTCGCCACCAACAATAGAAACACCATCTAAAACATAGTACGAATCATTTCTTGAAGTGAGGTCTTTAATTCTATCAAGATAATTAATCATCGTTCCAGTAGAAGTTTCATTCCAAACACAATAGAATGCTTTAACATCTTTATTATTATCAAAAGCCTCTTTGACTTGATCATATGTAGGAGTAATACCAGGTTCAGTTTCTATTCTGATTGTTTCACCACCTGCCCATTCTATTTGTTGGGCTAAACGAGTACTAAATTCTCCATTAACTGGGATGATAACTTTATCACCTTTTTTAATTAAATTTACAACAGAACATTCGACTGCACCAGTACCAGAAGCAGATAAACAAACTGCATCCCCTTGGGTGTCAAAAATTTTCTTTGTGTTGTTTACACATTCTTCATAAAGTTCAACAAAATCATCGCTTCTGTGATTAATTGATGGCGTAAACATTGATCTAGTTACACGTTCAGGAACGTTTGTGGGTCCCGGTAACATTACTAAATATTCCAATTATTATCTCCGAAGTGGGTTTTGTTGGGTGTTATTTATAATTAAAGAATTTTTAATCGATCTTTTCCATGATTGTTTTCTAAAAAATTTCTAGTTCCTAAAGGTACAAGATGCTGCCATTTTTGATCGCTAATAATTAGATCTCTTATATGAGTACCAGATAATTCATCCCTCTTCAAAAATGGAATAGAAATTACTTGAACGGTCCTTTTTGAATACAGATGTTTTGTTAATTCATCATTTGAGAAAATTATATCAAATTTAGGTACAATAGTATCTATTTTTTCAATCCATTTAACATGATTATCCAAATCTGGAATAAAATAAATTTCAATTCTGTTTTTCATAGAGTCATCAATTGAGGATAAGATCATTTCTTTACGTTCCTCAGCAGAAAATGGATTATTTTTTTCTGGAGATTTGTTAGAACTTCCCAATCCTAACCACAATTTATCAACTTTGGATAATGCAAACTGCAATGCTTCAAGATGACCCAAATGAAATGGTTGAAATCTCCCTATTAACAATCCATTCATACAAAAATATAGAAAATACCAGTGTAAAAAAAGTATCATAAAGAGTAGCAAATAGAAAATACTGTGGAATTTTTAAAAATTAATGGTGGATATGGTGAAGGTGGAGGTCAAATCATTCGTTCAGCAATTGCACTTGCATGTATCACAAAACAATCAATCCATATAGAAAACATAAGAAAGAACAGAAAAGTTTCCGGATTAAGGCCACAACATGTGACATCCATAAGAATTCTTCAAAAAATTTCAAATGCAAAAGTGATTGGTGCAGAAGTTGGTTCTACAGAATTAAAATTTATTCCAGGAGATATTGATAGTTTAGAATTAAGTGAAGATGTTGGAACTGCTGGAAGTATATCTTTAATTTTACAGGTTTTAATTCCTGTGGTTGCAATTTCTCAAAAAAAATTAAGTTTAACAATAAAGGGTGGCACAGATGTTCTTTGGAGTCCTTGCATTGATTATACACAACATGTACTAAAAGAAGCATACTCTAGAATGGGAATAAAATTTTCTCTTGAATTAATTAAACGTGGTTACTATCCAAAGGGAGGTGGAGAAATAAAATTACAAGTTTTTCCTTCTAAATTAAAATCAATTTTATTTTCAAATAGAAAATCAAAAGACCTAAAAATAATTTGTACATTTTCAAAAATTGCAATTGAGATAATCGAAAGAGAAATTCAACAAATAAAAAAGAAATTAACTAATGAGGATTATAAGGTTGAAGTAGAAATTAAAAATCAAGAAGCAATTGATTCTGGAGCATCTTTATTAATTTACAGCATTGATGAGAATTCTATAATTGGAGTAGATTCTTTATTTGATAAAAAAACACAAAGTTTTGATTTGAATTTTGAAAAATTTATTGAAAAAGCACAAGGAGTAGATGTGAATTTGGCTGATATGCTTGTAGTTCCTGCAAGTTTATCCCCTGGAAGAACAACATTTTTGGTAAAAGAAATAACAAAACATCTAGAAACAAATTTGTTTGTTACATCTAAAATTACAGGCTGTAAATATGGAATAGGTAAATTGACTGATGGATTTGAAGTGATAATTGAGGGAATTTCAGACTCCGGCATCAAGCAAAGATGCAAAAAATAAAATTGCAATTGACAAAACTACTGTAATTTCTCCGAGAATAATGATCTTTTTTCTTAATTTTTGAATTTGAGGTTCTGATAATTGGTTTGACATAATTTTTTCTTCAATATCTTTACGAATTACCCTTACATGTATTGCATATGTAATAATTAATCCAATGACAAGAATAATTTTGATTATAAGGAAAGTTCCATAGCTTGTGGCTACAAGTAGTTCAGGTTTACCAAGCAACATATGTGAGCTGTATAACCCCGTTGCCATCAAAATGATTAGTGATGGAACAGCTACTTTGTTGAAACGTCTTCCAACACGAATCATAATTTGCATTCGCTCTTCAATTGAATTTGTCATTGTTTTTAAAAGTGGAGAGAAAACAATTCCAATGAAAAGAGATCCTCCCACCCATATTGCAGCTGAAACAAGATGAATCCATGTTAGAATTGCTTGTTCAAGTGCTGTCATAGATAATGATATTTTAGATTAAATATTATGTATTTGGATCTTGACAACGTTTTTTAGTTGTACATAATCTGATACGTTGGAATGGATCTTCAAAGCAAGATGACAGTTTATGCAGCAATAGCTGGTGTTTTTGCATTAATGGGTGGAATTGTTTTCTATGCTAGCCTTGATAATGATGAACTTAATCAAGTTGAGATAGAATTAACAAATGTGGAATTAATAGATGTAAATGAAATTAATAATCAAGCAAAATTTAATGTCACTTTTCTAGTAAAAAATCCTAGTGATAAGACTTTCACTGTTTCAGTAATAGACTACAAGCTTTATGGAGATGGAACTTTGTTGGGTTCAGGATTATATTCAACAGCAGATATTACATTACCTGGAAGGGCTTTGTTTAGTTCTGGTGCTGAAATTCCTTTGAAAAACATATTTCTTTTAAGTAATGGAGATGTTAATTCTGAAATCTATCAAGCAATGATAGATAATAAAATAACAAGTTTTAGTGCTGAAGGTACCATCATTACACAATCTTCATGGAGTGAAGCAGAAAATGAATTTAAAACTGGTTATTAAAAGTGGGCCGAGTGAGATTCGAACTCACGATCACCGCCGTGTCGAGGCGGTATCCTAACCAGCTAGACTACCGGCCCATTGAAGTACAAAACTAAAGATTGACATTATTAACGTTTAACAAAAGAAGAATGAAGGAGAAATACATTGACAGATGATTTTACTGAAGAGGAAAAACTAGGCTTCTATAAGGCAATTTATTCAAGAAGAGATGTTAGATCTCACTTTACCTCCAAGCCCATTGAAGATGAGATTTTATCAAAAATTCTTCATGCTGCACATCATGCACCATCTGTTGGATTTTCTCAGCCATGGAATTTTATTTTAATTAAAAATGATCAAACAAAAAAGAAGATTAAAGAATCTTTTCAGGAAGAGAAAAAACGCTCATCACAATTAATTGAAGAACCAAAAAGATCAAAGTATCTTTCATTCAAGTTGGAAGGGATTTCAGAATCGCCTGTAAATGTATGTGTGACGTATGATCCTACAAAATTTGGTCCATTTGTAATAGGTAGATCAAGTATTCCTGAAGCAGGTCTTTACAGTGTGTGTTGTGCAATTCAAAATTTATGGTTATCAGCAAGAACAGAAGGAGTAGGTCTTGGATGGGTGAGTATACTATCAAATGAAGCATTAAAAGAAGTTCTAGAATTGCCTGAACATGTAATTCCTGTTGCATACTTGTGTTTAGGATATGTTGATGAATTTGCTGAAAAACCAGATCTTGAAACTGCTGGATGGCTACCAAGACTTGAATTGAAAGATGTTGTATATTTTGAAAAATGGGAAGATAAAGAAAACAAAGACTGGTTGAGTATTCAGAAAATGATCAATGAAAATCTCGATTACGCTTAAATAATTAAGAGTATTTTTTTTGCTGGGCTTGTGGCGCAGAGTCATTTTGACGCGCAACATGGATAGCGCAGTAGCCTCCTAAGTTACAGGTCGAGGGATCGAAGCCCTCCAAGCCCGTTAATTTCAAAAATTCTTTGAAACTTAAATAGAAAAACAAATTGCTTGATACATGAAAGTTGTAGTAATATCAGGTAGCCCAAGAAAAAATGCCAATACGCAAATTATTATGAAATATGTTTACGAGTATGCAAAATCAAAAAATCAAGATACAAAATTAATTAATCTATCAGAAGGCCAAATAGAATGCTATAGAGGACCAGATGAACAGTATAATGAACCTACAAAGACTGCAGCAAATGATATAATGGATGCAGATGTGTGGTTGATTGGTTCACCAATCTATAATTCATTTTTTAGTTCATCATTGAAAAATTTGTTTGAGTACATTAATTATAAAAAAACTGTTGGAAAGGTTGCAGGGATTACAATTTTGGCTTCTGGAAATATTGGTTTTGTTAATGTGCAGACATTAATCACTCAGTTATTATCCTATTTTAGAGTAATAACAAATCCAAAGGCAGTATTTTTGACCACAGAATCGATAAATGACAATATTATATCAGATGTAGATGCACAAAATAGACTAAAAGAAATGGTAGATGAAACTTTAGAAATTGCTTCTAAATTACATCAAGGTTAAATTTTTTACAGAGCAGTTTTTTCCAAAAGATAACAGTGTTGAATTATCATATGAACATAATAATTTAGATTTTTTTAGAATAGATTTCTAAAAAATGGCTTAGATTCTAAATTAAGTATTATTGTAATTTGAATTATGGCAAATTAATTATTCTTTAATTGATCTCTTTTGGAAAAAATTTAGTAATTAAATCGAATAAAAGATTGTTTTAAATTAGAAATTAATTATATTTTCAATAGTAATCAGTTGGTTAAAAAAATTAAATCTTGACAAATTCCAAGGAATAAGATCTATTATTCTAAAATTTATGATAGTAGATTATTATGATTTATTTAGTTAATTTGCTTAAAATTGTAAGAATCAAATAGTAATGTTACTTTTCATAATTATTGACTGCAAATAAAGATCCAACTGAATTATGTTCTTGTAAATGTCATTTTGGTGGTGCAGTTAGTTGTCCTGGTTGTAAGGAAAATCACGGGATAGAGTGCTCTCATTGCAAAAATTAGATTAAAACGAATTATTTTCTTTTTGAGGCTAGCATTTTTAGATTAGCTAATTCTGTTTTTAATGATTCAATTTGAACAAGTGTTTGTAAATTTGAAATTTCTTGATTCAATCTTTCAATTTCACCATCTTTGAGTTTAACAGACTCCTTGAGAGTGTTTAGTTCTGCAGATAATTCAGATTGTACTTGTTTTATTTCTGAAAGACCAATTTGATTACCACTAGTTGTTGTTTGAATGGTTTGTGTACTACTCAAGCTTTTTTTTTCTATTTGAGCATGAGATGAACCATGATTGTGGGCGTAATCAGTACTTTTTTGAGAAATCCAACATGTAAAAGTCATGAACCATGTTATTGGAACTGCCATGAGAAATACAAAATCTAGTACTGGTGATAAATCCCAAAATGCCCAGAGTCCTGTTAGTACGGCTGCAAATATTCCTGTGCAAACAGTGGCCAAATGGTTTCCCAAATATCCCATAATAATTTAAAAAATTCATTATTTATAACAGTAATGATGAATTCCAGAAAATAATATAAGAATTAAAAAGAAAAAGGAGCCGAATTTATTCGTCTTCTTCAGTGGTACTAGATACTTTAGGCATATCTGATTGTAAGATTTGGATTTTTTGCAATAGTTCAGTTCTCAGATCTCTTGCAACTCTTCTTACAGTTGGTCTTGGAACACCAAGTTCATCAACTACTTTGGTGTAGATATCCTGTTTGTCCGTTACCCCTTTGTCAAGATAAGAATTAATTGCTTCTTTAATTATCGTGCTTTGGTTTGTACGATTCAACAGATTCTAAACTTTAATTGTTCTATATAAGACTATAACTTTTTGAAATCTAAAAAACATCTTATAAAAAATTTGGATTTGGTTTTCAACAAATTATTATTTTTTCAAAGTCCTCAACAAAATTAATTCATCAACGAAAAACGTACAGATAGATATGAAATTTTCAACATAGTTAAAATAACAATTATAATTTTTAAAATAAATTTCACAAAAGACTCTTATGATAAGACGATAAAAGAGTCCTATTGAGCAATGTGAATATTGAAACCAATTTTGGGAATATTACATTTAAACTTCTGCCTGAGTTAGCTCCGGAAACAGTTAGAAATTTTGAAAAATTGGCCAAAGATGGATTTTATGATGGTACTTTATTTCATAGAGTTATCCCTGGTTTTATGATTCAGGGAGGAGATCCAAATACAAAAACGGACAACAAAGGTTCCTGGGGAATGGGAGGGCCTGGATACAATATCAAGGCTGAATTTAATTCAAGATCCCATTTAAGAGGCATAGTTTCTATGGCTAGATCACAGGATCCAGATAGTGCAGGTTCACAATTTTTCATAGTTACTTCAGATAGTGCATTTTTAGATAAACAATATACTGTGTTTGGTGAAGTAACTGAAGGCATGGATGTTGCAGATAAAATTGTTAATCTACAAAGAGATGGCAATGATTGTCCTTTGGAAAAAGCACAAATGCTTCATGTAACAGTGGGATAAATGAATAGTAAGATTTGTGGATTTTTAGTAATTCTTCTAATAATATCAGTAATTCCCACAGTTGATGCACAGATTTCATTTGGTGAAAAGGCTTCACAAAAATCAGTTGAAATAGTCATAAATTCATTTGGAGATGTTCATGTCAAACATGTGGTTAATCCAGCAAATTTGCCAAAGCAAATTGAGTTAATTTATGGAACTGCTTCAAATATCACAGTAACAGATGAAGAAGGAGAAGAAAAGCAATTCTCAGTAATTGGAGATAATACAGGATTGCTAATTTTTCCTTCTCAAAACAGATCCATTGTAGAGTATGATCTAGAGCATGCAATTACTCAAATAGATAATGTATGGACTTGGAGTTTCAGATATCTTGAGACAACTTCTTTTATTTTACCTGAAGAAGCAGATTTGATCTTTGCAAATGAAAGGCCAGTGTATTTGGATGAAAAGAAAGGAATTACATGTCATGGTTGTCAAATGATTCTAGAATATTCTCTTGATGAACCAAAAATTTATCAAAACATAAAATGGGAAGATAAAGAATTTCTAGTCGAAATTAGAACTTATACAAAAATAAACGATTTTACATTTGATCAACCAACAAAAAGTATTACATTTGATGTATCTGAAAAAAATAGATTTGTTACAACAATAATTCCTTTAGAATTGTTATGGGGACCATACGCTGTATTTCTTGATGATGAAAAAATTTACTTTCATGAATACATCAACAATGGAACTCATGTATGGCTTAACATAAGACCTGAAACAACCGGAGAAGTTACAATCATTGGTACTACTGTAGTGCCGGAATTTTCAATTTTAGCGCCATTGGCAATTGGGTTTTTAGTAATTGTAATTGCTCCTTTAATTAGAAAAGTTAATCTCCACTAGAACCACACGAACAAAAACCATATTCATCAATCCTAACATCACAAACAGGGCATTTTTCACCATAATCTACCTCCCATGGCTCTTTTCCAAAAAGCTTGAAATGATCATCAATTTCTATAGGAATTTCTCGTTTCTTTTCCAATGATTTGTATAGGTATTCCAGCTATACATGAATATCGGATACAAATCATGAAAATTGAATGTGGATGTCATTGCATAAAGTGTAAGAGTACAAATCTTGAATCTAACCAGATAGGTGAAATTGAGAAGGATGGATATTTTGATATGCACCATACATGTAATGAATGCAACACACATTTTGATCATTTAGATGGCGAAACTTTTTCTAATTGTGAGAAATGTAATTTTTCTAGTTAGCAACTAATGCTTCTTCATTAAAATAGCGAGTTCTATTTTGATATGAATTTTTCATTATTTCTTTATTTGATGCCATCTTCGCTAATGCAGTTGATACATCTAATGGGCTTGCAGACCAGCCATATTCTCTAAGTTGTTGAACTGTTTCAGTTACTGTTCTTGGGGAATCAAAAAATCTGCTTGTTTCTAGAATTCTTAATTTTGATTTAATTTCATTGGATGTGATAGATATTGGTTCATCAAATTCTGGCTCGTTTGCTTCAGCATTATCTAAATAATCTAAACCGTATTGAGCCACTTGCTCAGTTTCAGATGGTTTTGGGGTAGATTCTGTTTCGTATACAATTTTTGCTTGATTTTCTGGCAAATGATTTGAAATATTATCAATAATTTCACCTAGTGTATGATTATCAACATAGAAATCTCTAGAATCAACTTCAATTTCGTTCTCTCCTAACTTTACTTTAATTCTAGCCAACAAAAAATAATCATTTAATTTTGATTTATTCTGTTAGCTCTAAGGAGCTTAGAGATTAGATCAAAACTTTTACACAATTTATCGGTATTTTTTCCCTTTTGAGTTAAAATGGGATTTTGTTGAAATTAGTCATGAAATCATCAAAAAAAGGTGGTCTTTTAGTTCTCTTTGTCTTAGCCATGAGTATTTTTGGGTATTCACAGTATGCTTCTGCATCACAAATTGGAGTCAGTGTTGCACAAAGTGAGTTATTAGATGAAAATGAAAATAGTTCAAACTATAATATCGAATTAAAATTTGAGAATCCATCATTATTATTAATGACTGCAGGTGAGACAGAATTTTTTGTGATTTCAAATGATGAACTGATTGGAAAAGGTAAGTTAGAACCTTTTACTTTACACCCATTAGATAGTAGTTTTGTAAAAGGAACTTTTCATACAGATTCCAATAATGAAGAATCTGGATCAGTAAAAATTACAGGTATAACAAAATATGATTTGATAATTACTTCTATTGATGTTCCATTTGTTTATTATCCAACAGAAGAGCAGGCAAGAGAATTTATACATCAAAATTAATTTCTTTGTAAATGCTTACTGTTTTTGGTTCTACAGCACTTGATACAATTAGAACACCAAAAAAAACATTAAAAAATGTTTTAGGAGGAGCTGCAACTTTTGCTGCAATATCAGCAAGCAATTTTGTGAACACAGGATTAATTGCTGTAGTTGGTAAAGATTTTCCTAAAGAGCATCACAAGATATTATCAAAGCATTTGGATTTACAGGGATTGACAATTAAAAATGGTAAAACATTTCGCTATGACGGAAAATATGATGATACACTAAGTACTAGAGCAACTTTAAAGACAGAATTAAATGTATTAGCAGATTTTAAACCAAGTGTACCAGATGATTACAGAAAATCTCAATTTGTGTATCTAGCAAATAATGATCCTGATCAAAATACGTCATTAATCAAAGAATTTGATAATGTTAAATTTTCTATGTGTGATACGATAGACTTTTGGATTTCTACAAAAAGAGATTCAGTAATTAAAATGATTAAAGCTGTTGATGCAGTTGTAATTAATGATGAAGAGGCTAAACTCCTTACAAAAGAATTCAACCTGATAAAATGTGCTAAAAAAATGATGAAATGGGGAGCAAAATATGTGATAATTAAAAAAGGAGAGCATGGTTCGCTAATGTTTTATGATGATGTGATCTTTCCTACAGCAGGTTTTTCGTTAGAGGATGTAGTAGATCCTACAGGTGCAGGAGACTCTTTTGCAGGAGCAATGATTGGATATCTTGCAAGCAAAAAATCTACTAGTATTTCTGAAATAAAAAAAGCAGTAGTGTATGGAAATGTATTAGGATCTTTTGCAGTTGAAAAATATGGTTTGGATGGATTACTTGGGATCAAAAATGGTGATATTTCAAAACGAATTAAAATTTATGAAAAAATGATTCGCTTCTAAAAAGACTTAAGTTCAATAATTTCTCAAATTAATTCATCCTTGACACAAGAAATGTCTGAAGATAGACTAGATACAATATTCAAACTTCAAAAAGGTCTATCTGAAATGATGAATTTAGATAGATATCCAAAAGATTCAGAGGGACGAGTTTCTGCATTGTGTACTGCAATTATGCATGAAGCAGTTGAATTACAAAGAACTACAAATTGGAAATGGTGGAAAACACCAACTAAATTTAATGAGGCAGAAGCAAGAGAAGAATTAATTGATATTTGGCATTTCGTTGTTCAAGCATCACTTGAGCTTAATCTTACACCTGATGATATTGTAGATGAATACAAAAAGAAAAATGAAATCAATAGAGAAAGACAGCGAAATGGGTATTAAGGAAATTTAATTTTAGATAAGATCTTTTCATAATTAGTTTCATTAATCAAATTTACAAGATGTACATTATTTTGAAAATGTTTGATCTTTAATTTAGAAACTGTAAGATAAGGATCTGGACTGGATGAATTTATAATTCTATAATTTTTATCAACCCCATTTTTGTGTAATTCAAATAAAGAGTGACCAGCTTTATGTCCCCAAACTTCTTTTCCACAAACTACAATGATGTTAATTTTTTGGTAATTATTTACATATTCAACAATAGAATCAATTCCTTTATTTTCAGATAATAGTCTGCCAACTATAGAAATATCTTTTAGAATATCAGAATTGGAGAATTTTTTGAGTAAATCCATGCTTGAAAGAGTACAAATTGCTACGGATGATTTGGGATTTCCTTTAAAGTACTCTTCAGGTATGGGTAAAACAACTTTACATAGTTCTCCTATAGCCTCCGCTATTATATTCATAGTATTTCATGCAGGGTTTTTGCAATAAATTCAATGTTTGTTTTGGTTACACCCGGATGAATTGGTAAAGAAATTACATGAGAAGCTGCCCAGTCAGTAATAAGAAGTTTTGTTTTTAATTTGTAAAATGGTGTTTTGTGAACTGGAATAGGATAATAGGACGCAGCTCCAATTCCATTTTCATTGAGTTTTTTTAAAACTTGATCACGATTTTTTGTTGCAATTGTATAGAGATACCAATTCACATTTTCATTCTTTCGTTGTGTTGGAAGTGTAACATTAAGATCAGATAAGAGTTTTGATAGTAGTAGTGCATTTTTCTTTCTCGATTTTAAAAAGTTTGAAAGTTTTTTCATTTGAACAGTTGCAATTGCAGCATTTATTTCAGGTAATCGTAAGTTTAGGCCAAAAATCTTAGTGTCATATCCATGAACCATTCCATGATTCCTAATCATCAATAATTTATCCCGAAGTTTTTTATTATTAGTTACAATAAAACCACCTTCACCAGCAGTCATTACTTTTGCAGGATACATACTATAACAACCCATATCAAAGAAAGTTCCCGTGTGTTTACCTTTGTAAGTTGAACCTAGTGATTGTGCAGAATCTTCAATTATTGGAATATTATATTTTTTTGAGATTTCAGAAAGTCTTTCTATATGTGCTACATTTCCATATAGATGAACAGGTATAATGGCACGAGTTTTTTTATTAATTTTTTTTTCTAAATCAGTAGGATCAATTGTATAATTTTCTTTTAGAATATCAACAAAAATTGGTTTAGCTCCAGTTGAGACAACAGCATTTGCAGTTGCAACAAATGTAAACGATGGAACTAAGACTTCATCTCCTTTTTTGATATCTAATGCGTGTAGTGCAGCTTGCAGAGCAGCAGTACCCGAATTTACAGCAATTGCGTATTTAGATTTTACAAAAGAAGCAGCGACTTTTTCAAAGTCTTGAACGTGTTTCCCACCTTGACTAGCAGATGATGTTAAAACACCATTTTTGAGAACATTGGTGACTGCAGATATCTCTTCTTTACCTACAATTGGGATATTAATTGCAATCTTCAACAGTATTTGCTGTTTATAACTAGTCTATAAATCTCATCGATGAAACATGAATTTTTATATTTCAAAAATTGGCAAACGGCATTATGAAACCACGTCATCTTGAAAAAACAGATTCAGGCTACAAAGTCTATTTGTACATTTTCTATATTTGTGGAGCCATTATGTTATCAACTCTAGTATTTGGAGTCTATGTTACAATGATTGAATGGATTGAAAATGGAACATATGTGATGGGAGAAGCAATTCACAACACTACAATTCCATTTGAAAATTTTGCAAGAGTATCTACATGGATATTTTTTTCTACAATAATTGGATGGTATAGTGTTTCAAGGATTGGATGGAGAAGAACTGCAGGAAATAAAATTGTTGGAACAAAGATGGCATTACTTCAGTTAATGTTACTAGGATTTTCAATCATTACACTTTATGAAGTGATATACAATTTTACAGTATTAAATGCACAAATTACTGCAGGAGTTATAGATGGAATGGTTCCAGATATAGATAGATTATCAGTAGCATATCCAGATCCTGATAGACCATGGAATTTGGTTTTTGCAACCAAGGTATTTCTTGCCGCATTTATTATCAGCACTCATGCATTTTATCTTAGCATAAAACCCCGAAAAAGTCTAGATGAAACAGGTATAGAATAGCTAGTTTAAGATTATTTTGCATAAAAACTATTTCTAGTATGAATGAGCATTTTCAGTATGGGGTTATTTGGTTCTAGTAGTAATGATTTAAAATGTAAAAAATGTGGAACAGTTCTTTCTGATTCTGAAAGATTAAAGAAACATCAAGAAAAAGCACACAATAAGAAAAAAGAAAAATGTCGAGTATGTGGAACTGAATTTGATACTCAAGATGAATTGAGAAAACACAAAAAGAATTGTAAGTAGGATTTAGAAAATTATTCTGATAAACCAGATTCATATTTTGCAGGTTTTTTGAGTGCTTTTTCAATTGCATCTAAGTTTGCAATTTCATTTTTAGAATTCATTGTAAGAGTTTTTACCATTTCTGAGCCTAATTGTACTGATTGCTCAGGTAATGTATCTAGAAATTTTTGAAGTGCTTTTTTGTAATTTTCAATTAAATTCAATCCATCTTCAAGAGTCATACATAAGACAAAGATATCCTATATTCATAGTTTCTAAAATCATGTAAATTTTTTGAATAACTTTATACGTTTAGATCATAAAACTTGTTTTGATTTGGATATTACAGAAAAAGTAGATCTGATAGAAAGACCACCAACTGAAGAGGTTGTCACTCATGATGAGTTAATTGAGTTATTCAAATCAAATTCATCACCAAAACATTACATTGGTTTAGAAATTTCTGGATTTTTACATCTTGGAAGTTTAATCAGTACAGGTTTCAAAATTAATGATTTTGTGAAAGCTGGAGTAAACTGTACAATATTTCTTGCAGATTGGCACACGCTAATTAATGATAAGCTAGGGGGGGATTGGGAAACAATATCCAAAGTCTCAAAATATTATCAAGATGCATTCAAGTTAGTTTGTCCCGATGCACAAATCATCTTAGGATCAAAATTGTATGAGGAAAAAGCTGAATATTGGTCTGAACTTGTAAAATTTACAAAACATATGTCAATTGCAAGAACTATGAGAACTCTTACAATAATGGGTCGCTCTGAGGATGATAAGAAAATAGACTTGGCTAAATTACTCTATCCTGCAATGCAAGCAGTAGATATTCATTCATTGGATGTTGATATCGCACACGCTGGAATGGATCAGAGAAAAATCCACATGTTAGTTAGAGAAATTTTTCCCAAAATGAAATGGAAGGTTCCTGTCGCAGTTCATCACAAACTATTACCCGGACTTTTAAAACCTGCAGATATTAGTGATTCAAAAATATTAGGTAAAATGAGTAAATCTGATCCTAACTCAGGTGTTTTTATTCATAATACAGATGACGAAATAAAGAAAAAAATTAGCAAAGCATGGTGTGAGGAGGCAAATATTGAAAATAATCCATTGCTAGAAATTGCTAGAACTGTAATCTTTCATGATTTTGATGAGATGAAAGTTGAAAGGCCAGAAAAATTTGGTGGAAATGTATCATATTTTGAGTATGAACAACTGCAATCAGATTTTGAGCAAAAGAAATTACATCCAGGAGATTTGAAACAAACTGTTGGGAATTATTTGGTTAAAGTGATTTCTCCAATAAGAGAAAAGCTAAATCTAAGTGAAGAAGTTAATGAGGCAATAAAGAAAAGCTATTAGACTTTAAGATCAGGATTAGTTTGCTCTTCTAAATTATATTTTGATTTGTATCCTCTTGGATTAATCATCAAATCTTTGTAAGTATATGTTGATGAATTACCAATGATCACAGTACTGATCATTCCTAATTTGTCAGAATGATTTGGTAGATTTTCCAAATCAGTCATTTCTATAGCTTCAGACTCTCTGAATGCTCCTTTAATTATTGCAACAGGGGTTGTAGGTTTTCTATATTTTAAAAGAACTTTTCTTGTATCTTGTAATTGATGAATTCTTTTCTTGCTTGCGGGATTGTAAATAACAATTACAAAATCACCTTGAGCTGCAGCTTCAACTCTTTTTTCAATTATTTCCCATGGAACTAGCAAATCACTCATACTAACTACTGCAAAATCTGTCATAAGAGGTGAGCCAATTATTGAAGCGCATGAATTTAGTGCAGATACACCAGGTACAATCTCTACTTGTAGACCATCTTTAGGATTCCAGTTTGATTCAGCAAGTGTTTCATAAATTAATCCAGCCATCCCATAAATGCCAGGATCTCCACTTGATACAAGTGAAACAATTTTTCCAGATTTTGCAAGATCAATGCATTGATGAGCTCTTTCAACTTCTTGTGTCATTGCATAACGATATACTGTTTTACCTTCAATCAGATCCTGAACTAAATTCACATATGTTTCATAGCCAACAATAGTATCACTTTCTTCAATTACTTCTTTGGCTCGAAATGTCATGTGATCGTGATGTCCTGGGCCAACACCAACAATGTAGAGCTTACCTGTCAATTTAGAATAATTTTTCTGCCAAGTAATTTATCCGTTTAGCGGGTAGTTATTGAAAAGGATCTATGAATGGGCAATTCACTATATGATCACTGTTTAGTGGTCTAGCAATACTAACTGAAAGCAAACCATCTGCACGAAATGAATCAATATCTGATTTTGTCTCCAAAATTTTTGCTTGTTCTGAATTATTCCATTCAACTAGATAAATTCGCCACATTGGGCTATAATTTTCGTCATCAAGTGATGCACCTGCAATTCCTGCTTGGAATCCTAATGGACCAGATCCTTTAATTCCGTTTTTAAATTGGAAAAGATCTACTGCTCCAGAATGTGCAATTAGATTTGCAGAACTTGGAGACGAAACAACACCCATCGTCTCTGCAGGTCCTGATGGAGTAGCATCAGTTACAATATAGTAAATTGTTCTTCCATCAGGTCCCCAACCTCTATGAGCAACAAAAGTTACAGTCAATTCTTCTTCATTAATTTCTATTATTTGTCCCCCACCATATGGCATATCATCAGTGATTTCTTTGTCAGAACGTATCTTCATCTGTCCATCAGGCCAAGTAATTTGAGGAGTATTTAGTACAATTCCGGTTTCATTGAATTCTATTCTACCTTTTTCTTGAGCAGCAATAATATCAGTGGCAGATTCAAAAACTATTTCTTTTTGGCCCTTTTTCCATGTCACTTCAATTACAGAATTTAATGCACTATAATCAGATTCTTGTGAAGGAGTACTAGAAAATACTTCGTTCTGGAATCCATAAATTCCATCAGCTTTGACTCCATTTTTAAAAACGAAAATTTTTTGTAGTGCATCTTTTGGAACATTTCCTATTCCGGGTGCTACTTCTACATTCCATTCTTGCTTTTCAGATATTTTTTTTGCATATTCTTTATCACTGCCATCAGTAATGATGTATAAAACTTGATTTCCGTTGTAGATTCCTTTATGCATTGGAATAGTTGCAGGTACATTAGTTCTTGAAAGTAATGATGTCGGTTCTTCTTTTTCTAATTCAATTTTTTGCATAATAACTTCGGTAGGTTGCCCTCTTATCCAACCATCGACACTTACAGTAGAAGTAAATTCTTTTGAGGTAGGAGAATGTAATGCAAGTGCAGCTCCTGTAAACTCAAAAGATCCAGATTTTTCCTGTGAATCAATTAGGGATAATCCATAAACTGTTTTTCCATCAACAGTCCAAGTTGGCTGTCCTTTGGAATCTTGAGGATTAATTTCATGTAAAACAACTATCTGAACAGGTGAACTTGAGGTAAATGTCATTGAACCATCATACAAGGTTCCCTCATTTGGAGAAAGAATTAGTGCTAATTGATGATTCTCATGTCCTTGTCCAGGATCTTGAGAAGATGTAATAGTTTGAGTGAAATGAATTTTTTTTCTTGAACCTGCATCTGCAAACTGATCAGATATCGAAGAAAGTGAAATGAGGCCAATAGCCAAAAATCCAATTAATAAAATAGTAATTAGTTTTTTCAATAAATCTAATTTGGTTTATGCCCTTAAATGATTTTATCTTAATTGATTTTATCTAGTTCAAATGCATCATGCAATGCCCGTACTGCTGCTGATGTATCAGAATTTTTGACAACAAATGCAAGGTTTAGTTCTGATGAACCTTGGGTTATCATGGATACATTGATTTTATTTTTCTCAATTGCTCCAAATACTCTTGATGCTACCCCAACTGTTCCTCTCATTCCAGAACCAATCAATGCAATAATTGCTACATTAGTAGTAATTTCCAGTTTTTTGATGATTTTTCCTAATAATTCCATCTCTAGTGCACTTACTGCTTTATCAAGATCAGTATTTTTTACCACAATTGTGATGCTTGATTCTGATGGATTTTGTGAGATCATCATTACATTTATGCCAGATTTTGCTAATGTTTCAAATATTTTTGCTGCAGTTCCAGGAGTTCCAACCATACTACCGCCTCGAATATCAATTAGCCCATTATTTTGAACATTACTTACACATTTGACAGTATTTTTTACAGAAGCTGATGGAGATACAGTTACCAATGTTCCTTCATTCTTGACATTAAAGGAATTTCTGATCTTCATGGGAATTTTCTTTGATAGTAGGGGCTCAAAGGTTCTTGGATGAATTTGCTTGGCACCAAACATGGCCATCTCTACTGCTTCAATGTATGAAACTTCTTTGAGTAATTTTGCATTCTTTACAATTTTTGGATCTGCAGTCATTAGTCCATCAACATCACTCATCAACCAAATTTCATCTGCTTTCATACAAGAGCCAATAGTTGTTGCAGAATAATCAGAACCACCTCTGCCAAACGTAGTTACATGTCCATGTTGATCTGCACCTGCAAATCCTCCCACTACAGGAACAGTCTTCTTTGAGAATAAATCATCTACAGTCTTTGATACTCGAAGTCTTGTAGTATCCATTAGTGGTTTTGATTCACCAAAATTAGAATCAGTGATTATTCCCACTTCTTTTCCAGTAAGAGGAATTGATTTCTTTCCTGAATCATTAATTGCTGCTGAGATTAACTTTATGGATAATCTTTCACCAAATGAAATCAGATAATCCATTGATCTGGCTGTAACTTCACCAAGTAGAACCATTCCATCAATTAAAGCAAGAAGTTCTGAAAAATCTTCATCTAGTTTTCTTAATAATTTTTTTTGTAAATCAGATTTTTTGATTGATTGTTTTGCTAACTGTTTATGTCGATTTGTAATCTTTGATGCAAGTTGTTCAGCTTTTGATTTATTTTCTTTTTTGATTGATTCTGATATTTCTATTAGATCATCAGTTGTACCACTTGTTGCAGAACAAACAACTACAATTTGATGTTTCTTTGATAGTGAGTTAATCTGTTTAGCTATTGCTTGGATATCTTTTGTAGCAGAAATTGATGTTCCACCATATTTTATTACGAGTCTCAATTCAAAGTACCTGAATTAGTTAATCTTTAAATGCTTTAACTTTCCACGCGTGGGGCTAGGTAAAAGTGAATTCTGCCAATATTTGCTACTTTAAATTCAATTCTAAGAGGTTTTGCGCTTGAAAACTCACATGTGATAAAGCCTGCAGTTGTACCTACTGCCTTTACTACTGGATTTAGATACTCAAGACTATAAGTTCCAACACTGTCTTCTTTTGAAGAGATTTCTTCAATCTCTTCATCTTCTTTATCCAAATCAATAACTACCTCTCCAGAATCACCTTTGCCTGAAAAGTCACCCTTAGAATCAGATGTATGGATTGTCAGATAATCTGATACTACTTGCACATCGCCGAGAATTTTATCAAATTTTGATGATGACAAGACAATTTTAGAATCATATGGAATTTTTGGTAACGGGGTATCTGTAGCAGAACTTTCAATTAAACGCATTTTGTATTTTTTATTTTTTCCAACAGTAACTAGTAACATGTTTTGTTCAGAGATGCTAATCTCTATGCTATCTTTTTTGTCAGCTCTTTTGATAAGTTTTGAAAATTCATCAATTCTAACTCCAAATTTAATATCACTATCACATTCATATTTTTCAAATGCAGAATTAGGCCACGATATATCAATTAAAGCGACATGTGATGGATCCATTCCTCTAAAGGTAATTCCTTCTGCTGTTGCAACAAAAGTAGCTTCTTCAACAAGTGTAGATATTGCAGATATGATTGCCTTTAGATCATCAGAACCACTTGTTTTTGCTCCAAAAGTCAAATCAATTTTCTTGACTTAAAGTTCCAGTTAAACGTTATGTGTAATCTCGCCAGGTGTATTTACATTTCTGACAACGATAAAATCTGGTTGTAGGTTCGTCTGCACTTCTAGTTTGAAACATCCACCAAACTGCCTCATCATGACCGCATTTCTCACAATCTAATTTGATTGTTGGATGAGTATCTTCTCCTTCATCTCCTTCAAAAGCTAAAAGTGAAAAATCTTCTTTCTCTTCCTCAATAATTTTTTTTGTCTCTTTTACTTTTTGTCCTTCTACATAGCCACATTTTGAGCATTCAAGACCAGAAGCACCCTTCTTTAATTTGACCTCACATTTGGGGCAAAATTTCAATCTAATTTACCTTAATTTTAGAATTAAACAGTTGTTTGAACTCTTCTGCCATTTTTATTGCGGAATCTGTTGCTTTTTTAATTTCTCCCAGAGGTTTTGTGCTGGAGTTAATTCTCATCCAGCATTCATTGGTAAGGGGATGTTTTACTATAACTCCTGCAAAATCAATATTTGATCCTTTTAGGAGTTCATGTTGAATAATGTATAAAATTCCTATATCAGTCTCAGTGATGGAAAGGCTGATTTCTTTTGGTTCAGAACTGATCACTTGTGCGTTCATGTATTCAGAAAAAGCACTTATTGCGGATATAAATCATTATGAGCGGTAGGAATGGCAGAAAGTAAGATTTCAGAGATAAAACTAGCAAATTCAAAGGATGAGTACTCATCTGATGAAAATGTAGAGATAAATGTGCAATTTTCAGTCGAGGGAGACCTTAGAAATGCGTTTAATGAGGCAAATTGGACTAAGGCCTACAATAACAACGATGTTTCATTCAAAATGAAATACGGGATTAAATTGACATCAGGCGGATTCAGAAAGAAGGAATTGGGCAGAACCATTGATACCTATAGAAAGGCATCAATCTTTTGGACTAGAAATCCTAAACTAGTCAATCCAATGAAAGATAGAAGGATTTGGGTTCAGGTAGCCAAAAATTTTGAGCCATTTATCAGACTATCTGAAGAAGAAGTAAGGCAAGAGCTTTTTGACTTTGATGAGAAATTTGTATTCAAGGCATCAGATTTGGGAAAAGGTAAACACAAGATTAGTGCTGAAGCATTTGCATCATGGCAAAAACATGACTATACAGAAACTGGAAGTATCAAGAATAATTCTAGTGAAATTGAGATAACAATCAATTAGGGATATAAGGAACTTTTTGAGAGAATCAATATGGCAAAATACGATGGTCTGTTAGGACAACCAATTCTTGAAGTTGAAGAACCTGATAAAGAAGACGGAATTACCTTTATCTTTAAGGACAACAGGTTTTTGTTCATCAAAGCAATTGATGGAAAGATTGAGACCGTATCAATTCCAGAATAGGTGATATGAATGGAAAAATTTGATGCAATCAAAATGTTAGAACTTGTAAAAGTTGAAGATCCTGATTCAGACGGTGGATTAACTATGATTTTCCAAGAAAATAAAACTTTGAAAATTAAAGTTGTAGATGGAAAATTAGTTTCTGAATTTGTTTAAAACTAATTTCTCACATGTTTTTCATAAAAACCAATAGCTAGTTCTTGCACTTCAGACTGAATAGAGCCTGGTCTTTCATCTCGAATTTTTTTAATTGCATCTTTTGCTGCATATTTTTTATATTTTACAAAATAACATGCAAGAATTGTTCCTGCTCTTCCCATTCCAGCTGCACAATGAACCATAACAGATTGATTGTTGTTAATTCGTTCATGAATAAAATCCACTGCTAAATCTATCTTATCCATATCTGGTGCAGTTAGATCAGGTGTGGGAACATGAAGATAACCAATGTTTTCTATCCAATCATCAGGTAATGCATTCTCAGTCATAGTAACAATTGATTTTACACCTTGATCTAAAAGCCAATTAAATTCATCAAAAGTCGTTGGGAATCCAGAACCAGCTAATTGTTCATCGATTAACCAAGAAAAGTTTGTTGGTTTTTTTGTAATTTTTCCATGAACTTTTCTCCATAAATTTCCAGGTTTACTCATATGCGTAATAGGAATTTGCTATATTTTTAGCATTGCGAAATAATGAACAAAATTATGATGCTACTGCTCTTACAGGTGAGCCTGTTGCATCTTTGAGTTTTAATGGTAGAATTGTAAAAGTAAATTCTCTAGAAGGAATTTTATTCAAATTTGCAAGATTTTCTACAATCAAGATATTGTTTTTTGAGAAAATATGGTGAACAGTAAATGAATCATCTATGCCTAGATCAATACTTGGGGAATCTATTCCAACAAGATTGATCTTTTTTGATACAAGATAGTCAGCAGATGATTTGTCCAGTCCTGGATTTTCTGAAAAATAATTATCGTTTTTTAGATTTTTTTGCCATTCAGTAAAAAAGAAGATTGATGAATCATTTGGGATAATTCCATTGTTTTTTTCAAATAAAATAATATCTTCCTTTGTTATTGGGGAATTTCTAGTTTTTTTGAGTTTAATTAGAATGGCTTTTCCAATCAGTCTATCAAGGGGAATTTGATGAATCTTTATCCCATCTTTAACAAAATGGTATGGTGCATCAATATGGGTCCCAGTGTGAGAACTTAGAAATAATAATTCAAGATTATATCCATCATCTTTGATATCAGACCATAAAATGAATTGAGGTTTTGGGGAATCTGGAAAACTTGGAATGGATTTTGATATTGTAAGTGTAAGATCTATTGGTTTCATATCAATAGAATCTACTAGTAATTAATCAATTTATGAACTATGAAAAGTTAAATACTGTTTGATGAAAATCATCCTGTGCCTACTGCATATGTTCTATTAAATTCTGATTTGGGATCAGATGAATCAATAATCAATGAAGTAAAACAGATTCTAGCTGATGAGGACATCAAATACGAAATTCAGGGTGTCTACGGAGTATACGATATTGTATTAAAATTGACATCTAATGATGCAGAAAAACTACGTGCAATTATCACCAATAAAGTTAGAAAAATCAGTAAAGTTCAATCAACATTGACCATGATGGTCATTGAAGAACAAGAAAATCTATAGTTTCTTTATTTCATCAATTACCTGAAGCATTTCAGATTCAGTATTGAAAAAATGGGGAGATGCTCGGATAATTTTTTGCTCCATAATTTCTCTTACTGCTAAAATGATATTTTGCTTTTCAAGTCTATCTACTATTTCTTGAGAATCATGTCCTTTTAGATTAAAAGATACGATACTTGTTCTTTGATTTGGGTCATCAGGTCCATACAAAATAATATCAGGAATTTTTGATAGTTCTTCTCTGAATAGATTTGACAGGTACTGATTTTTTTGTCGGATATTATTCAAACCAAAATTCATCAAATACCTTGCAGATGATTCCAAGCCTACTATTCCAACATAATTTCTAAAACCAGTTTGGAATTTGTCGGGAAGTTCTTTGAAAGCAAGATTAGTTTCATCATAAATTATTGCAGACTCACCTCCAATAGTCATAGGTTTTAGTAATTCACTTGATTTTCTATTGCAGTAAAATAATCCAGTACCCATTGGTCCGCAAAGCCATTTTGAGCCATTAAATGACATAAAATTACATTTAATTTTTGATACATCCATTTCACCTATGCATCCTACAGTTTGCGCACTATCAATAAAGAATGGAATTTTATCATCAAGAATTTTTACAATCTCTTCTATAGGTAAAATTGAACCAGTATTGTATAATGCATGACTCAAAGCAACTAGTTTTGTGTTTTGATCAACTAGAGATTCTAGATCATCTAATTTGAAAAGACCATTTTTGTCAATGTTGAGATTTTTTATTGAAATTTTGTCTTTGAGTTGAATCCAAGGATAATAGTTAGCATGATGTTCATGTCCCATCCCACGAATGATGATATTTGATTTATCATCAAAAGATAGACCATTTGCTACAAAATTTATTCCATCTGTTGTGCTTTGAGTAAGAACTACCTCATCAGGTTGACATGATATGATTTTTGAAATTATTTTTCTGACATTTTGTAGTTTTTCAGTTACAAATGGTTCTGAATCCTTTGAATCCGGACCAATTGAATTGTATGAAATTAGAAATTCTTTCATATCCTCTATGCTTTGAGTAGGCATCAAAGAAACTGATGCATTATTTAGATAGATTTTATTTGAATCTGGAAAATCACCAGAAATATCTTTTGAAGTTAAATTCATTATTATATCTGTAAAATGCTAAAGTGGTGTTGGATAAAAGTCCTGAGTTAATTTTAGATAATAATTTGGTACACATTAAAAATGAGTTTGAGCTAAATATTCCAAGTTTAGTTTTGTGCTCTGAACCTTTTCACAAGATAGAATTTCTTTATAGATTAATCAGTTCTATAGAAAACAAGATAATTTTTGTGGACTTGGATTTACTTTATACTGGATATGTTGAATCTGGCATGATTCCAAAAAATAAAAATGTAATAATTTTTCACCCTGAAAAAGAAAACTGGAGAAGAAAAATTAACTGAAATTATCTCCAAAGTTTCAAAGGAGAAATTTCTAGTTGTAATTGATTCGTTTAATGGAGTTTACAACATGTTTGATGATCTAGAATCTGCAAGATTTGTTAATTCATGTATAATGCTTCTATCATCTCTGGCAAATCAAACAAGTTCACAAGTTGTTGTTACTGGAATGGCAAGAAAGAAAGAAAATGTTGGGTGGATAATATCACCAGGAGGAAAACAGATCATAAAATCTGAAAAAACAGGTGTCTACTTTATTAAAAAAAATCAGAACAATCTGATTTTTACTAGTTTGGAAGAAAATGATCACAGATCATTCAAAATAGAGCATCAAAATTTATGAAACAATAGCGATCAGATTTTAAACGCCGTTATAAAATTTGAAACGCCGTTATAAGACGAAATTCTTAGGTAAATTATATTAAGAAGAAATCAAGATTGAATTCTGTTATGCCAGTAGGAATTATTCCAGACATCAGCGAACAAATGTGTATCGGATGTGCACTATGTGTAGAAATCTGTACAACATTAGGTCCAGATGTCCTTAGAGTAAAACCAGTTGAAGGCTGGAAGAGAGGTAAAGCATTTGTTTTCTACCCAGAAAGATGTATTTCTGATGGTGCATGCATCGGTGTATGCCCAACAAAAGCAATCTTTTGGATGAGACCAATGGACTTTACTGTTGGACAACCAGTTCCACTCTACAAGAACTCAGTCTTCGTCAAAGGTTGGACTGAATTAATCGATTAGATTAATTCATCAATTTTTAATTTCTTTTTATTATTTTAGACTTTAACAGCACCAGGCTTTTCTTGTGGAATATTTGGTTTTTTCTTTAACCAGAGCATTGCTCCAATAAACAAAATACCTGGGATTAGAATGATGAACAGCATTAATTCGTAATAAGTGGTAAGTCTTTGAGCAGGTTTAATGTGATAGGTCTCATGAGATGTTCGCTCAGGATTATCATAAACTGCTGTAGTAAAATCAACTGATCTTTGTTCTTTACTTTGTACATCACCAAATACAGTTACACTTTCTTCTGCAAATATAGAGGGGGTATGAATTCCTTCTATTCTTATTATGATTGAACCAGAATCGCTAAAGACAAAATTTCTGTAATCGCCTCCAATCTGGCTTAGTCCTTCATCTCGGAAAATCTCTTTTCCGTTTTGAAATATAACAAAATTGTATTTCATTTCTGCAAGATTTGAATTTGTTTGAGGATCATAGAATTGATATACAAATTGTATTTTTTCATGAGTTTTAATCACAGGTGGATCCCATGCTAGATTGACTTCTAAGGCCAAGTCTGGAGTGTATTGTAATAATGGAAATTCTATTTTTGCACCAGTTGCATCATGTGGATAGTCTGGAATTAATTTTTCAATTATTAGTACACCTTCCATCCATGGATGAATAGTGCAATAATATGAAAAAGTACCAGATTCTTCAAATTTGTAAGACCATGATTCTCCTGGCATAAATCTACCACTATCAAAAATTCCATTCGGAGTTCCAAAATTATCACTCATCCATCCAAATCTTCCAGATCCCTCTCCACTTGTAACTGTGTGACCTTCTTTGTCATCATTATACCAAGTAATTGTATCACCTACTGTAGCGTATAGTTGTGGGGGATCATACCACACTTCAGCAGGAGTATTTAATTCTGGATTATATGCTCCTAGTGGAATATCAATGATGTATTCATTTGCATAAACAACTGGAATTGAGGCTAAAATCGTAAAAATTATTGAAAATATTAAAAACTTCACATTTTAAAATTATTAGTTCATTAAATAAATACATGATTTAATTTTCATCGATGAGAAGTAATTATCAAATCAAAGAATTAACCCAAATATATTAACTCAAGATTTGTAGAAGGTTTCATATTAACATAAAATGAACGTAGAGTAAAATGGCAATTTCAATCAATCTTGGCAAGAAACTAATTTTTTTAGTAATGATCGTATCAGTTGTTGCTCTTTCAATTACAGGGTTTCTTAGTTTCAATTACGCAGATCAAATACTAAAACAAAGAGCAGGAGATCAATTATTAGGAGAATCAAGTGTTCGTGGAGATTCACTTAGGATTCTTTTTGAATCAAGAATTGAACAAAATAACATTCTTGCAAAGGATCCAATGATTCAACTTTTAGTTTCACAAATGAATCAATCTTCTGAAAATGAATTTCAAGAATTAAAAGAAAATAATCGTAGAGATTTTTTAATCCAGATTCAAGCTTACCAGAGGCTTATTGGGTTTTCGATAGGGTTTGAAGATGTAAAAATTATCGGTGCTAATGGAAAAGTTTTCTTTTCTCTTGGAGCAAATACTGATGAAGATTTCACTAATGACCCATTTTTTAAAAGAGGTCAAAAAGAATCTTTTATAGAATTTGAACCAGCCGAGTCAGGTAAAAAAATGATTGTTGTTTCACCAATTGTTGCAAGTGATAGTAAAAAAGGAGATGAACCAATTGGTGTAATCATTTCAAGAATGAGGACAGCATCAATAGATAATGTTTTGATTAGTAGAAGTGGATTAGGCGAAACAGGGGAAGTGTACATAGTAAATGACAAGTTTATGATGTTATCTGAATCTAGATTTTTTGAAAATGCTGTGTTTGAGCAAAAAGTGGATACTTTGCCAGTTCAAAAATGCTTCAATGAGGGCGAAGAGTACATTGGGTTTTACAAAGATTATAGAGGAATTCCAATATTTGGTTCATCGTATTGTGCAAATGATTTAGGAATTACTTTACTTGCAGAAATTGATCAGTCAGAAGTTGAAAAACCAATAATAATTCTACAAGAGAGAATACTTGAAACAGGCATAGTAATTACATTAGTAATGGGAATTGTAGCTTTTGGTATTTCTAAATCACTATCAAGGCCACTAACTAAATTAAAAAATGCTGCAAATAAAATTTCAAGTGGAGACTTTGATGTAAGAACTAAGATCAATACTGGTGATGAGATTGGTGAATTGTCTCATGCATTTGATTCAATGGCAGAAAAGCTTCAAGAATCAATAATTGAGATTAAACGCAAAGAAAAGGTAATCAAGCAACTTGAAGGAGATATGTTGTTAAAATTTTCTCAGCATGAGCAAAATGATTGTGTTGGGGTGATTGATATGTCAGACTCGACAAGAATTTCATCTAAATTATCTGATCAAGATGTTACAAAGCTATATGAAATTTTTCTGAATTTTATGGCAAAGATTATTCGAGAGTATAATGGCGAAGTGGTAAAAAATATTGGTGATGCATTGATGTTTAGATTTCCAAATGTGGACATTGCAGATCAAAAAGTTTTGAAAAATATTTTTGAATGTTGTTTATCAATGATTGAATCACATGAAAAGTTACAAGAGAAACTCAAAGCTGAAAATATGCCTCAAATTGATTATAAAATTAGTTTGACATATGGCGCTGTTAAAGTTGCTGAGAGTACAACTTCAAATATCAGTGACATCTTTGGGCCAACAGTAAATCGATGTTTTAAGATTAATTCATTGTGTCCAAGAAACAGTATAGTGATTGGAGAGAACATGAATAAAATTTCAAAGAGTTTTTCAGAATACAGTTTTGATGAATTAGTTGTGGCTGAATTGAAGCAAAAATATGATTATAGGGTATATGAAGTAAGAAGGAAATTAGATAGAACAGAAAGAAAATAGCCTTTTTGCTAAATTATAGAATCAAAACAATAAATTGTTTATAATCCAAATTTAGATTTCCAACTGCTTTTTTGTTTTTTAGATGGTTTCTTTGAAAGGTTATCTAGCATATCATAAGTAATTGTAAATCCGTGCCCAACCATTGTATCATCTTTACCGTAATTTTCTTTATTGGTAACAAATTCATCTGACAAATCTCTGATTTTTTTAGTTTTTACATCAAATAGACGAATTTTTTTTCCATTTTCAAGTTTAATAATTGCATCACCACTTAGTCCTTGAATTGAAAAATTTTCAAAGAATCTAATTGATCCGCCTTTTTTTAATTCAATAGTTGAATCATAAGTAAACTTGCCACCGTAAAATAAAATTTCACGTGCAGTTACTGTTACATCATCTTCTACATTTAGAATAATAGCAGTATCTGCTTCTATTGATACTGAATTTACAAGATTTTCAGCTATAATTTTTCCGTTAGGTGCAGATAGATGTGTTCTATGTTCAATGATTTGAAAAATGCCAACTCTTCCTTGTGGATCTTCAACTTTGAATTTTCTTCCAAAAACATTTCCAACTACAATGTTTCCATTATCTGCAATAATTGTAGCACCATTCTCAATTTTGTATTTATTTTCAATAGGATCAATAAATTTGAAATCTCCTGTAGTCAGATGAATGTTAGTTTTAAATTCCTCAGTCCACGATGGACTTGAAATACTTCCTTGCATAATTATTGGCCCATCATAAGTTAGATTTCCTGCCATAAAATTTCCTTTAATCGAGAGAGCCCCATTTGCTTTCCTTTCTAGTTCAATTTCTCCAAGAGTTTTAGAACCAAATAGTCTTGTTCCAGTGGCACCTGATCTATTCAAAGCTCCTGCCCATTCTTCAGCAGTTTTCATTTCTTTTGATAATTCTTGACCTAGGATCTGATTTTTTCGTCTAATGTCAGCTTCTGAATCACTAGAATATACTTTAGAATTTTTTAGTTTTTCAATATCAGTATCAGGATATTTTTTACCAATTTTGATGTCTTCGTATGCTTGTTTAATTTTGATAAATTGGTCGTTTTCTCCCCCACGATCTGAGTGATATTGAAGTGCCAATCTTCTAAATGCATCTCTAATTTCCTTCTCTGTTGAGCCTTCCACAATTCCTAAGATATCATAATTACTTTCCACCATTTTTTACACCATCAAAATTAAATTTTCATATTCCTTATACTTGTAGGTTTTTACTTACAGAATATCAAGGATGTGAAAAAATGGGAAAAATGGAAATGAATTATTTCACAATTAATACAGGAAGCTTTGTTTTGTGCATTACATAATTTGAGGTACTTCCAAGGAATGTTTCCTTGGCCCCGCCTACACCTCTTGCTCCAATAACTATCATGTCAAATTTTCCTTTTTCTGCGGCTTTGACAATTTCAGATCCAGTATGACCACCACCGGTTTTGTATTTGAATGTGGCACCAGCCTTTTGAGTTTTATTCATTGCAGGACCAATTGCTTTAACAGCTTTTTTCTGTGCTTCATCTTTCATTTTTGCAGTATACTTTATTCCTGCTGCCAATGGTAAATGAAATACATAAAATCCAGTTATTTCAGCATTTCCGCCTTTTGCAATTTCAATTGCTCTATCTAATCCTCTCATAGAGTTTGCAGATCCATCAAGAGGAACTAGAATTTTATTGAATTTAGCCATATGAAACAATACTTTCTATTTCAATATAAGAAACAGTGATGATTTCCAAGTTTGAAATTGTTAGTTGGATTTATTCAAATATTCTAAATTATATGAATTAAATAATGAGAATATATTTTGATGATTTCATTTATGGTTCAATTGATGGTGCTGTAACAACTTTTGCTATAGTAGCTGGAGTAGTTGGAGCATCATTATCGCCTAGCATTATTTTGATTTTGGGATTTGCAAATTTATTTGCAGATGGATTTTCAATGGCAGCTGCTAATTATCAAGCATCAAAAGCACGAAATGAATTTGTTCAAATGAAGAGAAGGCAAGAAGAGTGGGAGATTGACAATTTAGAAGAACAAGAAATAGATGAGATCAGAGAAATTTACAGAGAGAAAGGATTCAAGGATGAATTACTAGAAGATGTTGTACGAATTATCACATCTAGAAGAAAAGTTTGGATAGATACAATGATGAAAGAGGAATTAGGATTAATTGAAGACGAAAAGAAACCAATAGATAGTTCTGTTAGTACTTTTGTTGGTTTTAATTTGATTGGAGTTATTCCTTTAGTTCCATTCATGGTTTTCATGATGTTGGGGTTTGAATCAAATTCAAATGCATTTATCTATTCTACAGTTTCTGTTCTTGCAGCATTTTTTTTGGTAGGAATGATAAAAGGAAAAATTGTTAAAAGTTCCATGATTCGTGCTGGGATAATTACACTAATCATTGGGGGTGTGGCAGCAATGGTTGCTTACATTGTAGGATACGGATTAAATTTTCTGGTGTCTTAGGATTAATGATAAATGTCTGAATTAAAGCGCCACATGGGACTTTTTCATCTTACCATGTATGGAGTGGGTTTGATTTTAGGTGCTGGAATCTATGTCTTAATTGGAGAAGCTGCAGGATTTGCTGGAAATTCAATGTGGATATCTTTTTTGTTGGGTGCCATAGTTGCAGTTTTTGCTGGATTAAGTTATGCTGAACTATCAGCTTTGTATCCAAAAGCAGCTGCAGAATATACTTTTGTAAAAAATGCTTTCAAGAATAATTTTTTTGGTTTTATTATAGGATGGCTAACAGCAATTACATCTATCATAGTTGCAGCTACAGTTTCCTTAGGATTTGGCGGATATCTAACTCAGTTTATTGATTTACCAATAACAATTGGTGCTATTATTCTAATTGTAATTTTATCTATCGTAAATTTTATTGGAATTAAAGAATCAGCATGGGCAAATACCATTTTTGCAATAATTACTGCTGGAGGATTAGCACTGATTATTTTTCTCGGATTTACGATTGAACCTGTTGAATCAGTTGATTACTTTGAGGCACCAAGCGGAATGACTGGAATAATTTTAGCATTTGTATTGATTTTCTTTGCATTTATTGGATTTGAGGACATGGCAAATGTTGCTGAAGAAGTTAGACGACCTCATAAGACAATTCCTAGGGCTATAATTTTATCAGTTGTGATTACTGGAGTAATTTACATTCTTGTTTCATTATCAGTAGTACGAATTTTAGATTGGCAAGTGTTAGCAGGTTCATCAGCTCCATTAGCCGATGTTGCACATGCAGTTTTAGGCATTAATGGAAGTGTTACCTTATCATTAATTGCATTATTTGCTACTGCAAGTACTGTTCTAATCACATTAGTTGCAGGTTCCAGAATTCTATATGGAATGGCAAAAAGTAAGTCTCTTCCTGAATTTTTAGGGAGAATCCATCCTAAAACAAAGACACCATGGATTGCAGTAATTGGAATTTTGGTGACTTCAATAGGATTTGCTTTTGTCGGAGATATTGTAATTGTTGCAAATATTGTTGTTTTTGCTGTAGTTATTACATTTGCAGCAATAAATTTGGCAGTAATTGTTCTAAGATATACTGAACCAGTTTTAGAAAGACCATTTAGAGTTCCGGTAAATATTGGTAAATTTCCAATTTTGCCATTGTTTGGATTTGGAACAACTGTTTACATGGCATTACAGTTTGAGATCGAAGTAGTTCTTGCAGGATTAGCAATAATTGGGATTGGAGTTGTTTTGTATATAATTTTGAAAAGAAGAAAAGATTTTATGAATTCTACTTAGTTCTTTTTAGATTTTACAAGTGCAATTACTGCAATAACAATTCCAGCAATACCAACTCCAATTCCAATATATCCTATATCCATCTGCTGTTTAGATTCTTCAAGAGAAATAACAGATTCTTTCAAATCATTTACATCACTAATTAGTGCAGTATGTCCATCAATAATTTGATTCAATGTAAGATCAGAGGGTTCAGGGAATTCAATGTAAGAACGTTCTTCAACTTTTGGTGGATGCATTGATAAACTAATTGGAGTATCTTTGATTGTCCCCAAAATATTTGCTTGATAAAATCCAGAGATAGTTGGATTAACAAATGCATAATATTTTCCTGGAATATTATGATCTGGTGATAAAGGAAGTGTTATGCTTTCATCTTTGTAGATTAATTTTATCTGAACTGTTTTTTTTAAATCTTTAATTCCATTTTTAAAAACTTGGTCTTCAAGTTCTAATCCAGGCTCAAGTGGACTAACAAAAAATTCAATTGCGTTAGTTTCACCAGAAACAACTGGTTCATTCATCCAACCAATTTCTACTCTATATTCTCCAACAGAATCAACTGTATGCCCATATGCAATACCTGCTAAACCTGAAGCAAATAATAAAAATAAAAACAAGAGTTTTGTTTTCAACACTAAAAAAACTTTAATTGATTTTAAAAACCTTTGACTGATTTTCATAAATAATTTTAGGATTCAGGATAGTCATCAAGTGGGTTTGATTTTTTGAAATTTTTCATCTCTTCATCAAAAAAGAATTTTTCAGTCAATGCAGGCTTCAAATCATCTAACCAAATTGCATTTTCATCGTATTTTGCAAAAAATGGAACTTGAACCCAATCAGGATTTCTACCTTGTAAGAATCGTAAAACAATAACTTTTTGATCGTGGAGATCTGCAGTACCAATAACATGTACTTTTCCTGGTGTTGCAGACATGCTAGGTCCACGAACAGTTCTTGCCAAGCCACTAACTGATGAATATGCTTTTTTGAAAATTTGATAAGCCCTTACTAAAGGAACACCAAAGTAATGCTGAGCACCAGTGTCTCTTACAACGAACATGTAATATGGAATACATCCTAATTGGACTTGTTTGGTCCACATTTTTGCCCACATTTCAGCATCATCATTGATGTGAGCTAAAATAGGAGATTGTGTTCTAATAACTGCACCAGTAGATCTAATTTCTTTAATTGCGTTTTTTACAGCATCAGTTTTTAATTCATTTAAGTGATTAAAGTGACCCATAATTGCTAGATGTATACCGCTATCAACAATTTTTCTAAACACATCTAACATTTCTTGAGAATCAGAATCAGTTAAAAATTTGTAAGGCCAATATGACAAAGCTTTTGTTCCAATTCTAATTGTTTTAAGATTTGGTAGCTTCGCATCAAGTAAAGAATCAACATATTTGGAGAAAATTTTTGCTTTCATAATCATTGGATCTCCACCAGTGAATAGTACATCGCTGATTTCGGGATGTTCTCGAACATATTGTACTAGCTGTTCTCCTTCCTGCATTGCAAACTTCATTTCATCCATCCCCACAAATTGTGGCCATCTAAAACAAAAGCTACAATATGCATGACATGTTTGACTTTGACTAGGAAAGAAAAGACAGGTTTCGTTGTATTTATGCTGCATTCCATATAGTTTTGTTCCGTCTTTTAATGTTGGAACATTGAGTTCCATTTGTCCTGCAGGATGTGGATTTAATTGTAAACGAATTTCGTTTGCAATGGCTGTTATTTCTTTTTTATCTAAATTATTTTTTAATGCAGTTTCCATTTTTTCATAGTGCTCAGGTTTTAGCATTCCTTTTTGGGGAAAAGTTAGAACATACATAGGATCATTTGGAATATCATTCCAATCAATTAATTGCTCAACAACATAGTTATTTGCTTTAAATGGTAATACATTTCCAACAACTTCCATTTCAAATTGAATATCCTCTCCAAGTTTCTGAATTTGTGGAAGAGTTCTAAAATTCGATAGGGTATAGGATTTTAGCGAGGGCGAAGAATCCCAAACTGTTTCTTGATAGGTCACTTAGTTATTAGTACAAATACCATTGTTAAAGGTTACACGTTTTTTATGCCTAAAAATTTTAAATTTTATAATAGTTAAATTAAAAATTCTATCAGAAACGGAGTTAACCTTTGTATGATAGGAAAAAGGAGAAAAAGAGATCTAAATGGCTGAAGAAATAATCGAGGCTGTATCAGGCCAAGTAGACCAGTTTCAAGGTATATCTCAGCTTCTAGCCTCATCAGAATCTCTTCAGGCAGCATTTATTGTATTAATTGTAGGCATTATTGGAATTACAGTAATTTATCGCACATTTTCAAAATGGGTCAAGAAACAAAAATTGAATTATGTACGACCGCATCTTTCAAGATTTGTTAGGGTAGTAGTTTTACCAGTTTTTGCCATCATACTAATTACATCAGTGAATTTTTACATACAATCATTTGCTTTGTTTGAAGATGATACCTTTGTAAATCCAGAAGGAAAAATATCCCCTAGTGAAACGTTTGCAAAGATTCTAAACACAATAAACATTCTCGTAATCGGATATTCTGTTGCTCATTTAATTCCAATAATACTTCGTAAAAAAGAAAAATCAAATTTGGAGAAAGAAGATTTTGAATCATGGAAAGAATTACGTGGATTTCCTGATGATGATGGTGATCTTTTCCATAAATTCTACAAATGGGTTCCTCCAAAACATACACCAGATGAGTTGACAGATGAAGAGTTTGAAGAAAAGTTAAAGACAGAAGAAGGAAGAAAATTCCTGGAAGAATTTAGAACAACAAAAGGGTTACCTATTGGAAGTTTCGAACAATTAGTTAAAGATCCATTTGAAGAATGGAAAATATCTGAAAGAAAAAAATATGAACAATATTTTGATGATTGTGTTTCTGGAAATAATGAGTCTGGGAAAAAACTAAAGCCTGGACAAGATGTTGAAGAGATTTTCCCTATAGATACATGGAGAGAAGAAAAGAGGTTTAATGGATTCGATCCAATAATTTCAGGATCAAAGCCACCAGGTTATGCAAAAAGAAAAAGAAAAGATCTTCCAAAATCAATTTCTCAAATTTTACCACTTGGAATATTTATTGCAGTAATACTTGGAGTGATTAGTTGGTGGGGAATAGATTTGATAATTCTTGCAACGGCTACAGGAGGATTGGCCATTGGAATTGGATTAGCATTACAAGAAACTATGCAAAATTATTTTGCTTACATATTGATTAGAAAGGATAAGATTTTTGCAGAAGGTGAGCGTGTACAGTTAGATACTGGCTATAATGGATACGTGCATAAAATTACTCCCAGAGTGACTTTCATTCGTGATGCATTAAATGAATCATATGCAGTAATTCCAACTAGGCAGCTTGTTAATTCTCAAATCATTAATTATTCAAAAGAAATCAAAATGGTGCCTGCAATTGTTGAAGTAGGTGTTTCTTATCTAAATAATCCAAAACAAGTAGCCTCAATTCTAGTAAAAATCGGTAAACGTGCTATGAAAGAGGTTATTGATGAAAGGGGAAGACATCTAATTCGACAGCAAAGGTGTCCTTACTTGGATGAAAATAAACCCAGTTGTGGATGTGACAAAGATATTCATGTTGACATAAATCAACCAGTTGTTAGATTTAACAAATTTAATGATTCATCATTAGATTTTTCATTATGGGTGTATGTTAGGGATTATGGTGCACAATTCAAAACTAAAACAGACATCAGGATAATTATGTATGAAGAATTTAAAAAATATGATATTAGAATTCCATGGCCAATTAGAACAGTGTATCAGGGTGATGAAAAACGTGAGGATGAAGAAATCAGTAAGCTTGATGAAGAAAGAAATCAGGTCTTAGATGAATATGGTACTGGTGACTTAGGTCGTGGAGGTGGAGAAGATTGATCTTCTCAAAACTTAAGAATCCCATCGAATCACAATTCTTTGTTGAGTAGTTTATCAGTAATCTCAGGAAAATCATCTGAAGATTTAGCAAGAAGACTATCTAAGAAAATAAAGGCAAACTTAGTGAAATCCGAAATTAGAATTTTTGCTGATGGAGAAAGTAAAATTACGCTTAAAGGTAAAATCTCCAAAAAAAAATCAGTTGTCGTGCAGTCAATTTATCCACCAGTTGATACTAATTTGATACAAGTATTATCATTGATATCAAAAGCTAAAGAAATTTCATCACAAGTTATTGCTGTAATTCCATATATGGGATATGCAAGACAGGACAGGGAGTTCTTGCCCGGAGAGGTTGTTACAATGAAAGTTCTTGGAAAATTATTCAAAGGTGCAGGTGCATCAAAAGTTATTGCTGTAGATATTCACAGCCTGATTGGGTTTAACCATTTTACTATAACGACAAAAAATGTAACTGCAATTCCAGATCTTGTTCAATATTTTAAGAAATTGAGGCTAAAAAATCCTCTAATTGTATCACCTGATCAGGGAGGTAAAGAAAGAGCACAAGAATTTGCAAGTAAATTTGGAACAGAGTATATTGCATTAGAAAAGAAGAGGGATAGAAAAACAGGCAAAGTACAGATTCAAACAAAAAATGTAGAAGTTGGTGGTAGGGATCTGATTTTAGTAGATGATATGATAAGTACTGGCGGTAGCATTGTTAAGGCTACACAATTTCTTAAAAAACAAAAATGTGGTAGAGTGTATGTTGCATGTACTCATGCTCTTTTAATGAATGATGCAGAAAAGAAAATTAAGAAAGCAGGAGTCACAAAAATTGTTAGTGCAAATACAATACCAGGTAAAACATCAGTAGTAGATGTTTCAAGTACAATAGCAAAGGCAATAGTCTAATGCCAGAAAGTTTTTTTATTTTATCTAAAGATTATCTTGAGCTTGCAACTGATGAAATAATTGCATTATCAAAAATGTATGATAGATTTTCTAAGATTAAAATTATTTCTAATTTAGTAATAATTCAATCAAAAACAAATTGGGAGAAAATTACAAAACGTGCATCATTTGTAAAAATTTCTGGTCAGATTTTAAGAAAAATGTCAGGGTTATTTTTAGATGAAGAAAACTTTGGAGTATTAAAAAATGCTAAAACTTTTGTGTGTAGAATAATTAATTTATCATCTAATCAATTCAATGTTCCCGAATTAGAAAGTTCTATGGGGGATATGATATCCAAATTTTCTCATGCAAAGGTAAAGTTAGAAGATCCTGATATTACTGTATATCTAATATTTACAGATAAAGAAAACTTTTTTGGTTTTTCAAAAAGAATGAAAGATGATAAAAGACCAAAAAAAATTACAAAATATCCTCATGAATTAGATTGGAAATTAACTAGAGTTATGATAAATTTACTAGGAATAAAAGAGGGTGAGACCGTTTGTGATCCATTTTGTGGTACTGGTACAACTCTCTTAGAAGCTGAGTCAATGGGAATTCATGCAATTGGATTTGATTTTGATGAAAAAATGTGTAGGATTTCTGATGAAAATCTTAAGGTAAATGGCTACAAATCAAAAGTCTTCAACTCTGATTATCATGAATTATCAAAGATTTCTGATGAGATCGATGGTATTGTTACTGATTTACCATATGGAAAATCATCAAAAACATCAGAAAAACCAGAAGAAATTCTAAAGGAATTTTTTTCAATTCTACCTAAACGTAAAAGAGGTGCAATTATGTACAAAAAAGAATTGGATAGTAAATTGAAATTAAAGGGAATTAAAAAATATGAAATCTATAGGCATAAAAGCTTGACAAGGACAATTTTGATAAAATGAAGCTTGTGTTTTTAGGTACATCAGCAGCGCAGCCTACTGAAAAAAGAGGGCTGTCTTGTATTTGTTTAGAAAAAGAAGGTGAAATTATAATGTTTGATGCAGGTGAAGCAGCACAAATATCGTATATGAAATCAGGTTTAGGATGGAATAAAAAAATGAAGTTGTTCGTAACACATCTACATGGTGATCACTGTGTAGGAATTTTGGGATTGTTACAAACAATGTCTATGCAAAATAGAACAGAAACTTTGGAAATTTTTGGTCCAAATGGGATTGAAGAATTCATAGCTGCTAATATCAAAGTATTAAATTTTGGATTATCATTTCCTGTTTTGATCAATATTATTAAAGAAGGAAAAATCTATGAAGATAAAAAATATTCAATTTATGTTTGTAAAGCAAATCATTCAGTCACTGCATTTTCATATTTGTTTGTAGAAAAAGATAAACCAGGAAGATTCAATATTGATGAAGCCAAAAAATTAGGAATACCAGAAGGTGAGTTGTGGAATAAATTGCAAAATGGAAGTGAAATCGAAATTGATGGGAAATTGATACAACCAAATCAAGTATTAGGAGAAAAACGCTCTGGAAAAAAGATTGGTATTTCAGGAGATACAATGCCTACTCAAGAATTAGAAAAATTTTTTGAAGGTTGTGATTATCTTGTATTTGATTCTACATTTTTAGATGAAGAAAAACAAAGAGCACAAGAAACATGTCATTCTACAGCAAAGCAAGCTGCAACAATTGCTAAAAATGCAAATGTAAAAAATTTAATTTTAACACATTTTTCAGCAAGATATAAAGATGAAGTTGGGCATTTTGAAGAAGCAAAAAAAATTCATGATTCAGTGATAACTGCAAGAGATCTTTTAGAAATAGAAATAAAATAAAATGTTTGAAATAATCAAAGACCAAGTTCAAAATATTAAAAAAATTGTAGTTGTAACAGGAGCTGGAATTTCTCAAGAAAGTGGAATTCCAACATTTAGAGGGAAAGATGGATTATGGAGAAATCATGATGCTATGAAATTAGCTACAATTGATGCATTCTATGATAATCCAGAATTAGTTTGGACGTGGTATAATGAAAGAAGAGCAAATATTTTTGCAGCCAAACCAAATCCAGGTCATAAAGCCATTGCAGAACTAGAAAAATATGCTCAAGTATCGGTTTTAACTCAAAATATTGACGGACTTCATCAAAAGGCAGGTAGTACCGAAGTATTAGAGCTGCATGGAAGTATCATTAAAATCAAATGTTCAGTTTGTGATTATAAAGAAGAAATAACATCAGAATTTTCAGAAATTCCACCTATTTGTAAATGCGGGAATATTCTACGGCCAGACGTTGTATGGTTTGGGGAATCTTTACCTCAAGATGTTTGGCAAAAAGCTATGATTCTTGCAAATCAGTGTGATTTAATGATAATTGTTGGAACATCTTTAGTAGTATCACCTGCAAATACATTGCCTATCTATGCCAAACAAAGTCATACTACATTAATTGAGATTAATCCAGAAATTACTGAAATGTCATCTGAGATGGATTTAGTAGTAAGAGATACAGGTGCAAATTCATTACCTGAATTAGTATCTCTGTTTAAACAAAATTAAATTATTTTTGTGAAAAGATGCCATTTATGTTCGAGTCTGAAGAATCTCCAGGATTAAATACAGATGAAGCAACTGTACCATAATCTTCATGGTCAATTACCATATCCACATAATAAGGAATTCCAGTTGCATCATTTACAGTAGTTTCAAACATTGAAGTGAAATAAGTACCAGAAAAAATTTCTTTATCTTCAGTTCTAATTACAACATTAACACTATTTGTTTTTCCACTTGTATCTGAATATTGAAGAACAATATTATCATCAGATTGTTGTTTGGTGGATAAAGAGAGTGTTTCATATGTAATTGGAGTAGTTTGAGTTATAGATGGTGTAGTTGGTGATGATGAAATAGAGGATGAACCAATTGATTTTGAATTTTGTGATGTTGAATTTGTTTCAAAGATATTCTTAACAGATTCTATTGGATTAAAATTAGAAATACCATCAGAGATAACTTTTTGTGATGATTCTTTTACTTCAGAGATTTCGTTAGAGATTTTATTGCCAGTTTGAGTAATTTCATTAGAGATAGAATTTCCAGTTTCATCTATAATTTTTTCAATGGAGTTATCAATTCTTTTTTCTACTGAATCTGAAGCTTTAGAACCAAAATCTGATACGTCAGTTTTTAAGGAATCCACTACGCTTGCAGAAGTTGAGGGAAATAAAGTATCAATCTCAGTAGAAAATATCATGCCTCCTAATATCAAAATACCAGCAATTATGCCTAATTTTATGAACATTTGATTATAGTTCACAAAAAATCATTTTAGATTCATACTAAAAAAAATAGTCAAAAAAGAGTGAATTTTCTTAACTAAGTTTTACTAATTTCCTAAAACAATCCAATCAATAATTCCATCAATATTTGATGAAGTAATAATTACTTTAATTGGTCCCAAAGGAGATTCTTCTGCTTCTTCACAAATTGCTATTTTTTCAGCAAATGCTGCTTGTTTGTTAAGATAAAACCAAGTTGTATTATTATCTAAATTTTTTTCAAGATAATGGCGGTATGTGTTTTGAGATTTTTTTAAATGAATTGTTTCATAAATTTTTTCAAATGATCTTAATTCTTTTGATTGGGATGAAATTGAAAAATTTTCAGTTTTTATTGATGAATAAGGAAAAATATTTGAGATGCATTTCCTAACTTTTTCAGGATCTTCAGAAGGATGTAATGCACTTTTCATTTCAAGTACACAGTTAATGCTTGGAATTTTCATTCTATCCAACTTTGTATAATTTCATATGCATTTTTGATTAATTCATCTTTTGTCAAGCCAATATTTGAGATTGCATAATCAGATAACGCAATTGAATTACTAATTCCAACTCCTAATTCACGATTATCTCTTTCTTCAAAGTGTTCTTTTGTTTGTGGATCGTCTGATCTTCCTCTTCTCTGTAAAAAATCAAATCTTGTGTCTGTTGAAGCATGAATTGCCAATAGTTTTACTGTTCCATATTTTCTTAGTACTTTTATTTCATCATTTGATCTTACTCCATCTAATAATATCACATTAGCAGAAGAAGATTCGATTTGTGGTTTAACTAATTCTGCTATAGCCCCTGGACCATTTTGTTCTCTAAGTTCAAGCATTAATTTACCTAGATTTGATCTTGTCAATTCTAAATTTCTTTTTTTTGCTTCTTCCCTCACAGCATTTCCCATATTGATAATTTTGTAACCTTTTGATTCTAAACCTTCAGCGATTGTAGATTTCCCAGCACCGGGCATTCCTGTTAGGCATACAATTAGTTTTGTCAATATATAACAAAAAAAAGACTCGTCTATGAATTTACCGGAAATTATTATAGAGATACACCAAAGAATGTTGTGATGCGAACTTTTGTAGCAATAGAAATTTCAAATAATGATATTCTTGATTCAATAAAAAAAATTCAAAATGAAATTGATATCGAGGCAAAACCAGTTAATTTAGAAAATTTACATTTTACATTGCAGTTTTTAGGAGAAATAACAGATGAAATTTCTAAGAAAGTTATTGATGCTCTTAACACCGTTGAATTTTCAAGTTTTAAGATTAATCTAAAAGGAGTAGGTGTTTTTCCTAAACCTAAATTTCCAAGAGTGATTTGGATTGGTGTTGATGAAAATGGAGGCAATATGCTAATTCAACTAGCAAAAAAAGTTGAAAAGGTATTAGAACCACTAGGGTTCTCTCCTGATAAACCATTCAAACCTCACATTACGATATTTAGGATTAAAAAGAAGGTAGGAGATATAACAAAAGAATTGGATGAACAAAAAATGGTAGATTTTGGAATTCAAGAAATAACTAGTTTCAAATTGAAAAAAAGTGAACTAACTTCTACTGGACCAATTTATTCTGATTTAGAGGAGATTAAATTAAGAAAATGAAACAAATTATTACCAAAATAACAAAAAATGTAATTCCATCAAGTACAATTGAGAAATCAAAAAATGAAATATCTAATTTAGCGTTCAAATTAGTAGAAAAAGAAATTAAAAAATATCCAGAAGTCATTGGATTAGAATTTGGAGGATCATTTGCAAAAGGCACTTGGTTAGCAAAGGATGCAGATATTGATATTTTTGTAAGATTCAAAAAATCTACAACAGAAGATAAGTTTGAAAAAATTTCTAAAAAGATAGGTTTTGAATCATTAAAAAAGTATTCACCATATGTAAGATATTCTGAACATCCATATGTTGAGGCTAAAATTAAAAACACGAAGATCAATGTAGTACCATTTTATGATGTAAAAGTTGGAGAATGGAAAAGTGCTGCTGATAGATCCACATTTCATACTAAATTTATGCAAAAATCATTGACGTTAAAAATGAAAAACAATGTTAGAATTCTTAAGACATTTCTAAAATCAAATGGGATTTACGGTGCAGAAATTGCCAAACAAGGGTTTAGTGGATATGTATGCGAGGTTTTAGTATTACACTATGGAAGTTTTGAAAACATTGTAAATACAATATCAGAAATTAAAGAATGTCAGGTAATTGGAAAAACATCGAAGAAATTTGAAACATTAATTGCTATAATTGATCCAATTGACAATAATAGAAACTTAGCTGCAGCAATATCAAATGAGAATCTTGGAAAATTTATTCTAATTTGTAGAGCTTTTAAAAACAAAAGTACGTTGAATTTCTTTAAGAATAAACAATTGAAGGTTTCAAAAAAATATTGGGAAAATTTGTTAGTGATAAAATTTAGTTTTAAAATAAGAAGTCCAGATATAATATGGGGACAGATTAAAAGAGCTACTTCATCATTGTCAACACAATTAGAATTAGGTGGATTTCACGTATTAAGAAGTAATTGTTACACGGATCAAAAGAAAGATGCATGGTTGTTTTTCTTCTTGGAATCAACTGAAATAAATCAAATTTATTCAAAGAATGGACCTGATTTTTTCAGAGAAGAAAGTTCGAAGAGCTTTATTTCTAAAAATCTTAAAAATACCGAACTGATGTGGATTGGAAATAATGGAAAAATTATTTCAGTTGAAAAAAGAAAGAATACAGACGCAGTCAAGTTTATGTCAGAATTTTTGAAAAAGAATCTTCAAACAGGCATACCAAAAGGACTTCAAAGTGATTTTAAACGAGGTTACAAGATTACAATAGGAAAGAAAAATTTAAGCAAATCAATTAAAGAGGTTGCAAATGAGTTGATTTCAACGGATGGCACACTCATTTATTTCAATTAACAAATTATCTGAGGAGCCATATTCAAAAATTCTTGGATATCCAAAAGCTACTAATCGTCAAATAAAATCAAGAATATCTGAATTAGATAAATTAAAAATTAAATCAATTTCATTTTCAGGTCCTACAACAATTGGTAATCTAGCAATTTTAGGAAAAGGATATGTTGGTGTTGTTGTTCTTGCAAAAAAAAATAACAAACTAGTTGCATTAAAAATTAGAAGAACAGATTCACAAAGAAAAGAAATGAAAAAAGAATCAGTTTTACTGAAATTAGTAAATTCTGTGAATGTAGGCCCAAAAATGATTGTTGCTAGTAAAAATTTTTTGGTGATGGAATATTTAGATGGGATTAAAATTAGTGAATGGATTTATCAGTTAAAAGGAGTAGGTAGTGCAAAAAAATTAAAATTAACAATTAAAAAAATTTTAGAGGATTGTTATAGATTAGATCAAATAGGTTTTGATCATGGTGAATTAAGTAATATTTCTAAACATGTTATTGTTGGAAAAACAAAATCTACTTTAATCGATTTTGAAAGCTCTAGTACTGAAAGAAAACCATCAAATGTAACATCAATCACTCAAGCATTTTTTATTGGCTCAGGAATTGCAAAAAAAACTCAAAAAATATACAAAAATTCTTCCAAAGAAAAAATAATTAAAGCGTTAAAACAATACAAACAAGAAAAAACACGAGAGAATTTTGATGAATTACTAAAAGTTCTTAAATTATAATGGGATTGGCAGGATTTGAACCTGCGACCACTAGTCCCCCAGACTAGTATCATACCAAGCTAGACTACAATCCCTTGTCTCAGAGGCACAAAATGAAATTATTAAATCGTCGTATTGAATAAGGAAATAGATGAAGATTTGTAATATTTGTCACAAAATTTCAGCAACTGATCAAGATCATCTAGATTGTATTCAAAAAAGAAGCATCGAATCACAAGATGAAGATTTTAAAAATAATATTCCAGAAAAACTGAATCTATCTAATAATACTCAAGATTTAGGTGTTGAAGTTAAAGCTATCTTAGAGCATCTCTCTAAAACTAAAGATGATAAAGATAATCTATAACCATTTTTCTAATCTTTCTTTTTCAAATTCTACTTTCTTGGAAAGATTTTCTGTGGTTGATTCTGTAAGATTTGTTGATGGTTTTGGTTTTGAAAACATATCCACCTCAATAACCGAAGCAGTATTTCTACCAGATTCAATAAAACAACCACCTTTTCCATCAAAAAGTACAGATTCTTCTTTTGATTGAATTTTTGATATGATATTTTTTGCAACTGTAATGCCTTCACCCTCTGCAAATACTCCTGCTTTTGGTACTGCCATTGTTTCTGCAACAGTTAAGCTGGTGACATCACCAATTGCAAAAACATTTTCGAAAGATGTTTTACAATCTCTATCTATCGGAATAAATCCAGGTTCTTTTGCTAATCCAGAATCATAAATAATTTTTGGAGCTGTGTGTGGAGGAATAGCTAAAAGTAAATCGAAATCAGCTTGACCATTTTCAAAAATTAGTTTTTTTGATTCCACAGATTTGATTTTGCTTGAATTATGAAAAATAATATTTTCAGAATTTACAAGTTCAAGAATTTGTTTGCTTACTTCAGCACCTGCTGCAGGCAAAGTTATAGGGGCAGGACTGTAAAAATTAATTTCTACAGAATCACGTATTCCACGTTTTCTAAGCATAGAATCTATTAGTAAACTAGCCTCAAAGGGAGCAGGTGGACATTTGTAAGGCATTCCCATTATTGAAATTGCGATAATTCCAGATTCTATATTTTGTAGTTTGTCGTGAATTTCTGATAGATCATTATGATCATATAGATTTAATCCATTTTCAACTAATCCGGGAATTTTTTCTGGAGCCAATACAGCACCCATAGAAATTATTAGATAATCATATTGTATATTTTGAGAAATAGTTTTTACATTTTTATTTTCTAGATCGATTTTTACAATTTCATCTTTAATGAAATTAATTTCTTTTTTTGATAATTCTTTTAATGATCCAATAGAATTTTCAAAAGTTCGTGTTCCATTAATAATCCATAATTTTGCAAATCCTACCATAAACCAATCTTTTTTATCGATTACGGTAATTTTTACTTGAGATGAAGATAGAGAATTTCTTAATTCATTTGCAGCAGATAGTCCACCAAAACCTCCCCCTAAAATGACAACATGTGGGATATCAGTCAACTTAACGTTCTTGTGTTGTAGGTCTTATCAAAATTTCATTTACGTTTACATGCGGTGGAGATTCAACTGCATACAAAATTGCATTTGCAATGTCTTCTGCTTGTAATGCTTCCATCTTCTTTGTATTTTCAACAAACCCTTTCAATGATTCATCAGTTATTGTATCATTGAGTTCTGTTGCAACAACCCCAGGCTCTATACTAGTAACTCTAATTTTAGATCGTATACTAAATTCTTGTCTTAAGCCCTCAGTAAATGCAGCAACAGCGTGTTTTGTTGCACAGTAAACACTTCCTGCTGGAAAAACAATTCTTCCAGCTACAGAAGAGAGATTTACAATGTGACCTGATTTTTTGTCTTTCATGTGAGAAATTACTGCGGCAGTTGAATATAACACCCCTTTGATATTTACATCAATCATTCTATCCCATTCATCAACCTTCAGACTTTTGAAAAAGCTCAAGGGCATCAAACCTGCATTATTCACAAGAATATCAATAGACCCCCATTTGTCTAAAACGGCATTAGCAAAATTTTCACATTCAGTTTTTTGAGTTACATCTAATTTTTGGAAAAATACTTCTCCACCATTGGCAGAAATTTTTTTTGCAAGTTCTTCTAATCTGTCAATTCTTCTAGCTCCTATAGCAACTTTAGCACCTGCTTTTGATAGAGTTAATGCAGTAGCAAAACCAATACCACTACTTGCTCCGGTAATTATAGCAACTTTATCTTTAATCATCTAAATCTCTTAAACAGATTATCATGGTAAAAATGTTTAGACGTTATAAAATTGTAAATTAAATGCAAAGTTATAGCACCTTTATTAAAAGAAAAGATCTAATTAATTTATGAAATCTGAAAATTGCGCATATTGTGGTGATTTGACAGATTTACCTTTTCAATGTAATTATTGCAAGGATCCTTTTTGTTCAGAACATAGACTTCCTGAAGAACATAGATGTGTAAAACTTAGTCAGATTAGAGCAAGGAGATTTGGGGAGAAAAAAGTAATTCGGGACGGAGGTCCAAATAAACCAAATATTTTCAAACGGATTTTTGGACGTTTTTAAAATCAATATGGACTTTTATCAGGAGATATTTTTGCACGTCTGCCTTGATAAATAAGTGCAATAGCAAGTGCAAACATCACCATTGCAGTTAGCGGAAAGTTCTGTGGAGCAGGTAAAATGAACCAATAATATACACCAAAACCAATTGATACAATTGCTTGAACCCATAATTTTATCCATTTTGGAGCTTTGATTAATCTACTAATAGCTTCTACTACAAAAATTCCAATTACAGGATATATTGTATAGAACAAAAAATCTATTACATCGACACCTGTATGAGACATTTAACATCAAAAGAAATAGGTATAATTTCTATCTAATCTTCCCAACGTACTTTGGTCGCAATATTTTTGGAAATTAAGGCTTGAGCATTCTCATAGGGAATAGTCGCTATATCTTCAGGTTTGAAAGGACCATATTTTTCAAGATCGGCTCCAACTATTTCATCTACTTCATTTAGAAATCTAATGACAATTTTTTTTGTCTTATGATTTTGAGCTAATGATTCAAGAAATTTTGATTTTCCGTGAATTGTTGCAGAAATAATCATTTCAATTCTTTCTTTTTCTTCTTCTTTTGAATCTAAAATGAATTTTTCTTCATCTAAAAGAAATCCAATTTCTATTTCAGAAGAGTTTAAGATTTTATTTAATCTCAGATTTATTAATAATGATGATAATTCAGATGCCATTTCTATCATTGTATCTTTAATTTTGCTTTCTACACCATCAAATTCTTGTTTTCGTAAATTTCCTATAAAATCAGCAAGATCTCGATAAAAATTAGGATCGATTTCTAAAAGAGAATCATTTTCGATTTCTCGCAAAACAGTATGATGTAATGAGTTGATATCTATTTGATTTGTTTCAGACATTTCTTACCTAATCCTTAAATGCTGGATGTATTTGTGTTTGATTGAAGTAAAAAATTGCCCTATAAAGTAAGTCATGGTAAAGCAATACAAGTAACATATTCTCCTGACGAAGTTTTCTCCAGAATTCAACATGAAGGCATCCAATTTATCGATTTACAATTTACTGGTTTAACTGGTCATTTCCATCATACTACAATTTCAGCGGATACTTTTACTCCGGAACAGATGAGAGATGGATTACCAAAATTAGATGGTTCATCTATAGTTGGTTTTGCTAGCATTAATGATTCAGATCTGCTTTTAAAACCTGATCCAAATACTTTTGCAATAATTCCTTGGATGACTGAAAATAAAACTGCCAGACTTCTTTGTGATATTTACTGGGGAGAAAATAGAGGACGATTATCACGAGATCCCAGAGGAATTTCTCAAAAAGCAGAAGAGTATATCAAATCTCAAGGATATGATTTTAGTACGTGGGGTCCAGAAGTAGAATTTTTTGTTTTTGATAAAGTTCATTGGGATGTCCTAACACCATACAAAGGTCAGTCATATTCAATTGAATCAAAAGAAGCTCCATGGAGTCAAGAAGGAGATGGATATCCAATGGGATTACAAGAAGGATACTATCCTAGTACACCATCAGATACTCTTACACCATATAGAAATGAATGTGTGAATATTCTTAAAAATAATTTTGGGATCTTATGTGATAATCATCATCATGAAGTTGCAACTGCAGGACAGTGTGAAATTGACATAAAATATGATTACATGACAAATGCTGCAGATGCTGCCCAGTCTTACAAGTATGTAATTAGAAATGTTGCACAGAAATATGGAAAAGTTGCAACAATGATGCCAAAACCAATTGCTATGGATTCAGGATCTGGTATGCATGTTAATGTTAGTTTATGGAAGGGAAAAGAAAATGCATTTTTTGATCCAGATGATGAGATTGAACTGAGTCAGGCTGGAAGATATTTCTGTGGTGGAATCGTTAATCACGCAAAAGCATTATCTGCAATTTGTAATCCAACAACTAATTCATATCATAGATTAGTACCTGGTTATGAAGCTCCAGCATATGTTGCATGGAGTTCAGGAAATCGTTCTGCTATTGTAAGAGTTCCTAAACATCTATCAGGAAGAAATTATGCACATCTTAAAAGACTAGAGTTTAGAGCTCCTGATCCTTCAGCAAATCCGTATCTTGTATTTGCTGCGGTAACTGCAGCTGGAATGGATGGATTAAAAAAGAAAATGGATCCCGGAGAAGAAGTACGTGACGATATTTTCAAGATGACTAAATCAGATAGAGCTCGAAGAGGAATAGGTGTTCTTCCAAAAAGTCTTGGAGAAGCACTAGATGAATTGGAAAGTGACAGAAAATTCCTAAACACGATTTTTACAAATGATGTAATTGACAGAATTATAGAATTAGAAAGACGTGACCAACGTGAAATAGCAATTAGACCACATCCACATGAATTTTATCTATACTTTGATGTTTAGATTCTTCCGGTAAGTGCAACAATATAGTATAATGAAATCGCCATTAAGGTGAATCCTCCACCAAGAAATATTTCTCGTTTCTTTTCAGATGTAGCTGCTTTATAGAGTAAAACTCCACCTGCAAGCCCTACAAACAATATCAAAACTCCAATAACTACACTATCAAAACTGGTGTTAGTGATTAATGGATGAAAAAATCCAGAAAGTAATGCAAAGAATGCAATAAGGTAAATGTACTTAAAACTAGCAAGAATTTTTGATGATGTCTTATTCAATACTGGTTGTAAATATGGTAATCAAATAAACTTTTGAAAAATTTTTTAAAAATAATTTACATCATTCCGCCCATGTCAGGCATTCCAGGCATTCCGCCCATTCCTCCCATTCCAGGTGGCATTCCTCCCATTCCAGGTGGCATTCCTCCTTCTCCACCAGGTGGACCTCCTGCAGATTTTTGAGTAGCAATTACATCATCAATTCTAAGAATCATACATGCAGCTTCTGCTGCTGCTGAGACTATCTGAAGTTTGACTGCTAATGGTTCAATGATATCACTTGATTTCATATTACCTACTTTTCCTTTCATTACATCAATTCCAGTCCATTTCTCACCTTTCTGTTGTTTTGAACGAAGAAGTGTAAGTGTATCAATTGGATCCATTCCAGCATTTTCTGAAAGGGCTAATGGGATTGATTCTAAAGCATCAGCAAATTTTTCTGCAGCTAATTGCTCCCTTCCTTCTAGGGATTTTGCCCAACTTCTGAGTTTAGTTGCAGCATATGTTTCAGGAGCACCACCACCTGCAACAATTTCAGGTTTTAGGATTACATCTTTTACTACCATAAGGGCATCATGAACAGAACGTTCAACTTCATCTACTACTCTTTGTGAACCTCCACGAAGAAGTAAGGTTACAGATTTTGGATGTTTACATCCTTCGATAAAGACCCACTTGTCTTCTTCAATTTTTCTTTCTTCAACAATTTCTGCACTTCCTAAATCTTTTTCAAAGAGGTCATCAAGATTAGTAACTATTCTAGCACCAGTTGCTTTTGCAAGTTTCGTAAGATCACTTTCTTTTATTCTTCTTACTGCAATAATTCCTGCCTTAGCAAAATAATGTTGAGCCATATCATCTAACCCTTTTTGACATAATACTACGTTTGCTCCAGAACCAATAACTTTGTCAACCATTGTCTTTAGCATTCTGTTTTCTTCATCTAGAAATGATTTTAGTTGTTGAGGATTTGAAATATTGATTTTAGCATCAGTTTCAGTTTTACTAATCTCTAATGCAGTGTTAATTAATGCAATTTTAGCGTCAGTTATTTTTCTTGGCATTCCTCCATGAACTACTTCTTTATCAAGTACGATTCCTTGGATTATCATTGAATCTTTTACAGATCCACCTGCTTTCTTTTCTACTTTAATATCATCAATATCAACATCATAATTTTCTCCATTCTTCTCTGCTACTGCTAGTACTGATTTTACAATAATATCTGCAAGTTGATCAGCATCTTTTCTAACGAGTTTAGTTTGCATTGATGTTTTTGCAATTTTAGTTAGAATTGATTTATCGTTTGCAGAAATTTTGTCTGCGATACTTTCAAGATATTCTTTAGCCTTTTTTGCTGCTTTTCTATAGCCATCAACAATAATTGTTGGATGAACATCTTGATCTATCAAAGATTCTGCATGTTCTAATAATGCACCTGCTAAGACAACAGCAGATGTTGTACCATCTCCAACTTCATTATCTGTAGTTTTGGAAATTTCAACAAGCATTTTTGCTGCTGGATGTTGAACATCAATTTCTTTAAGGATGGTTGCCCCATCATTTGTAATAGTAACATCACCTAAGGAATCAACTAACATTTTATCCATTCCTCTAGGACCTAGGCTGGTATGTACAATTTCAGCAATAATTTTAGATGCAGCAATGTTGTTCTTTTGTGCTTCTCGGCCTTTAGTTTCTGAACCGCCTTCTTTTAACAATACTACTGGCATATTTCCCTTTGAAGTTGCTTGCATACCCATAGATGCTAAAACTCCGAATTCCCCTTTTATACCTTCCAGATCAAGATTTAAAAAATTAGATTATTATCGGTGTTTTTAAATTGGGAAAATAAAGTTGCAAAATATGGCAAAATCCCAGAATAGACAATCTTATGATAAAATTTTTGGAAAATTAAAGGAACATCATAAATGGTTTGAAAATTCAATTCCATTAATTGCAAGTGAAAATATTCCAAGTCCTGCTGTTCGTGAAGCAATAATTTCTGATTTTGGGAATCGATATGCCGAAGGATGGCCTGGTGAGAGAGTCTATGCAGGTTGTGTCTACATTGATGATGTAGAGTTTGAGTGTATGAAATTAGCAAAAAAATTATTTAAATCAAAATTTGCAGATGTAAGACCAATTTCAGGCGTTGTTGCAAATCTAGCGATTTACTCTGCTTTTACTAATCCTGGCGATATAATGTTAGCACCTTCCATTCCAGCTGGCGGACATATTTCTCATGGTAAAAAGGAGCATTCAGGTACTGCAGGTTTAGTTCATGGATTAGAAATTGAATTCTATCCATTTGATGCAGAAGAAATGACAATTGATGTTGACAAGACTAAGCAAAAAGTAAAGGATTTAGAAAAAGCAAATCGTCTTCCAAAGATGGCAATGTTTGGAGGTTCATTATTCTTATTTCCTCATCCTGTCAAAGAATTATCAGATTTTCTAAAGAGTTTTGATATTCATATTAATTATGATGCAGCTCATGTTGCAGGGTTAATCGCAGGTGGAAAATTCCAAGATCCTCTGCGTGAAGGAGCAGATACAATGACTATGAGTACTCACAAGACTTTGTTTGGGCCTCAAGGGGGACTTGTTTTAGGTTCAAAGGAACATGAAGAAGTAATTAAAAAAGCAACATTTCCTGGTCTTACAAGCAGTCATCATATTCATCATATGGCTGGAAAAGCAGTTGCTTTTGCCGAAGCTTTAGAATTTGGAAAAGATTATGCTACTGAGGTAATTAAAAATGCAAAGTCATTAGCAGACGCTCTTAGTAATGCAGGTTTCAAAGTCTTGGGTGAAAGTAAAGGATTTACAAAGTCTCATCAAATAGCTGTGAATGTTTTAGATTATTCTGATGGTGGTAAAGTTGAAGCTGATTTAGAAAAAGCAAACATCATTGTAAATAGACAACTAATTCCAGGTGATATTAAGGCTGGAAGAAATTATTTCCATCCAGGTGGAATTAGATTAGGAGTTTCTGAAATCACCCGATTGGGAATGAAAAAGAATGAGATGGAAGAGATTGCATCTTTAATCAAAAATATTGTAATTGAGAAAAAAGATCCAAAGAAAATACTTTCAAAGGTTAAATCTTTTAGAAAGAATTTCCAGAAAGTAAAATTCTGTTTTGATAATAAGTTGGGTGCTTACGAATACGTTAAACTCAGATAAACTTTAAGCATAATCTGTAAGTAGTGATTGATCTCCTTTGTTTTTACCAAATACTAATTCAATTTCATCTGATAGTGCATGTATTCTTCCACGTTGATATTCACTAACATCATATTTTTCAACTAATCTTTTTGCAAGTTTTAGATATTTTTCTACAGAACCTCTTGTGATTGTAGCAATTAGTTTATGACCACAAATACATGTCTGAATCAATGGCATTCTACGATAAGATTTACCACAAGCAGTACACCGAAAGTTTTGTCTAGCATATGCTCTAAGATTTCCCATAATGTCTGGAACTAAATGCGTTGAGATTACATTGGAAACAATTTCTGAAGTGTTTACAGCATCAATTAAATCCGCATTTTTAACTTGCATATCAAATTTGTCTAGCATTGAACCAAGTGTCGAATATGCACTTCGAGATTTTGATGTAGTTAATGACGAGGTTGGGTGTGTAAAGAAATAATCATAAAATTGCCTTTCAGTTTCAAGTCGTGATTTAATTATATCAACAGAATTAATGTCAGATGCTTTAATTTCATTAAATGTTGATTCAAAGAATTCCAAAGGAAGAAATTTTGTAACTTCAAGATTGTGTGCCTGTGGTTGCGATTCATGGGGTAAAACTAGTGGTTGAACAAGTAATGGTGCATCCATTAATCCACCTATTCTATCAGATAGAAATTGTCTTGAAAAATTTAGCAGGCTATCCATCAAAAGCATTATTGAATCAGCATCACCATCAGCATCTCTTCTTTTAGCAGAATGCCAATTAGGAGTTGCAAAACAAACATGGGTTTCAGTGTATCCAATAATTCGTCCTACAATTCCAACAGAAGTATGAGGTGCTAAACCAATTATCAGATGCCCAATTAGCTCTTTAGAATTATTTACATTATAAAATGCAGATGTGCCATAAAATTTCTGTAAAAGTGCATCGATGTATTTACAAGTTGAAACAAGATATTTTCCACTTTCATAAGGAATTATCACATCTTGCATACGAAGTTCAATAATTTGATCTAAGTTTTCAAGTGGATTTCCATCAATATCATGATAATATCCAAGTTGTTTTAGTTTCTCAATTGATGTTCCAATCCAAGATGGTTTGAATTGAGTTAATGGTGAATTTGTTGCGTCAAATCTAACAGTTCCATCTTTGAAGGTTGTCAATCCAAAGTTTTGTCGTGTAAGTCCTTTTTCTAGTGGTTCTGCAATTTTATCTTGATTAATTAGTTCCTTAACACCTTTGAATGGTTCTTTTGCACGCAGTCCCATTTTTTCCTGTGCTAAAAGTAATCTTGTTTTTAGTGGAAATTCTTTATGAGAATGTGCAGGAGCTTTACGTTTACATTTTTCACAAAACGGTTCATTAAGAACATCTCTACAATTAGTACATCGATAAGTAATTGTTGTTTTAACACCACAGTTTGAACATTTTATTCCAATTGAAGGCTCATTGCATTGGTCGCAAATTCTGTTATAGATATTTGCAAAAAAATGTTCATTCCTAGATGCCTTTAGAAGATCTCTGGTAGGTCCTCCCTTATCGCTTACTGGAAATAATACATGGGTTGGGGGTTTCATTTGTCTTGCAGCTGCTTTTTCAGGTCTCCCTATTCTTACACCAACTGAAGTTGAAAATTTGTTTTTGATTTTAATGCCAGATGATTTTGATATTATTAATGGAACTGAAAAATCATTTATTGTTGGTTTTTCTCTAAATAATAAATTAAAGAATATTTTTGCTTCTTGACTTTCTAAAATTATTTTTTGATTATCGATTTTATGAGGAGTGCCAAGATTTTCAAGGATTTTTTTAACTTTTATTGGATATTCAATTAATTTTTCATTAACATTTGTAGGTTCTAAGAGAATAGAAAGATCTTCAGATGAAATTTTGTCCCAAAAATATAGATAATGAGGATGGAGTGGAATTTTAAAATCATATGAAATTTTAATTGCTTCATCAACTGAAGGAATTTTACTTAAGAATTGTTTTAGATATTCAGAATCAGATTTAATATTTTGTGTTTTTTGTTTTAATTCTTCAATCCAGAATTCTTCAACATATCCAGATGGAACTAATTGTGCATTGTTTTCAAGAAAATCTCCAAATGAAATTAATATATCTCCTAAATGCAGAATTTTTTCAATTTCATTTTTTATTTCTAAAGCATGCTTTACATCTCTAATTTTTACTACATCCCCATTATTGAGACGAACAGTTGGCGTATCTATGGAATCAACAAAGGCAACGGTAGCTCCTTTTCCAGGAATGTCAATTTTAATTTGTGTTCCTACTGCTACTGTATGATCTAGAATCTCAGCGATTACAGGATGAATTCCAACTGCTGCAAACCCAGTATTACATGCTCTTCCGTATCTTAATCGAAATCCACCTAGTTTGTTAGGCATAGATAATACTGATCTTCCAGTAATTACCTCTCGCATTCTTTTAGCAGCTGCATCCTCTTGATTGTCACCAGTCTGAACTGCTCCTTTTAGATCATTGAGCCATTCCCAACCATCTAAATTGTATAATTCAATTCTTTTTAGAAGTTTTTTTGATCTTCCAATTAATCCATCATTTAAAACTCGTAATGCTCCACCTCTAACTCTGTCAGTTTTGATTCGAGCCATAGATTTGTGATTTACAACTTCATAAGGATCTGTGTCTACCCCGTCTAATTCAACAGGAAGATTAGAAATTACATGCTCAATATCTTCATCTAAGATATGAAATTGGAAACTACTAGCTTCTCTTTCATAAATTCTTAATTCTTCAACAAATCTACCTGTTTCATCATCAAATGAATTGGCTTGATATTTAGATAATCCAGCTGCTTTTCTAACATGATCTGCAATCAACATTGTTACAGCAGATTCTGTTCCTCCTGCTGAACGCATTGGACCAGCTATTGAAACTGAAAGATAATCAGTGCCATCTTTGTTTTTCTTAATTTTAACTTCGCTAATTCCTTGTAATGGTGCAATAGTAACCCCTTCAGTGACAATTGCAAGACCTACACGTACTGCTAGATCAAGTTTTTCTTCTAATGTTGCATCTGGAAGAGAATATTTTCCTAAAGCAATTTCTTTTGAAAGTATTAGTGCAGATAGTTCTTTTCCATTAATTTTTAGAAGGTCTCTTAAAGGATCTGCAATATCAATTTCGTGCATCTTTGCAACTCGATCAGCTAGATCAAATGCAATTTTTGGCTCTATAATTCCTGAAGAATCAACCAAACTAGATTTTGCCTTTGCAGCATGTTGAAAAATTGAATATGTATCAGTTGAAAGATTTGTGTAATAATCAAGATAATAATTTGGCATGTTAATTCCACTAATACGAGAAATTGCGTCGTTTTCAGACATGATATGTGCTCTATTACTTGCTTCTTTGAATTGCTTTTGCTATTTCTTCTAACTTTGAAATACTTCCTCCTTTTTCAAGGAATGTTCCAATCACTAAGGCATCTGCTCCTGCATTTACCAAACTTTCTGCGGTTTTGACATCTTTGATACCACCTCCAACAATTAAAAATCCATTAAATGCATGTCTTACTGTTTTAACCATTTCAGGAGTAACGTTAGATTTTGCTCCAGAGCCGGCCTCTAAGTAAACAAATCTCATACCTAGAAATTGAGCAGCTAAGGCATATGCGGCTGCAATCTTTGGTTTTTCAAAGGGTATTCCTCTAGCAGCTCCTACAAACCAGGCAGATGTTCCTTCACCTATCACTAAATATGCAGTTGGAAGAGGTTCTAAACCAAATTTGAGAACATTTGGAGCTCCTAAGGCTTGTGCTTGAGTGATAAAATAAGGATTTTCTGAATTCATCAAGGAGCTAAATAGGATTGCATCTGCATCAGGCACAACACCTGTAACATTACCAGGAAATAAGATGATTGGAATCTTAATTCCTTGTTTTATTCCTTTAACAACTTGAGCCATCTCTATTTGATCAGTTGCAGAAGATCCGCCTACTAGGATTGCTGATGCGCCTATCTTTTCTACATCTTTTGCAAGTTTAGATGATGCTTCTAAATTAGAAACTTCTGAATCAATTAACACAAATAGTAATGCATTTTTCTTTTTTAATTCTAATTTTAGGAATTCTTCAACTTTATTTTCAGTCATAAAATGGGTTTGTAGATGACTCTTTAAAGTTTAATTGGAATGCGGTATACAGATTTGTATAGCTATGAAGGAGTTAGAAGGATCTAATTTTAACAATATTATACGTAAAATTATCAAAAAATCTTTGTTTACAGAGCGACAAATTGAAATTATTTTAAATCAGAAAGATCTTCTTGAATCTAATTTTTCTATCAGTAAAGGCGCGTATTACAGGCAAGTTGGACAATCTAGAGACAAATTGATTGGGTTATTCTATTCAATCATACTTTTGCGAGGATTAGGCATACTTTTGCCTGATGATATTGATGTGATATCAAAGCTTTCAGAGCAGATTAGTGTGATTAATGAGAGTGATATATTTCCAGAAAGAGAAAATGAGGTGATTAGTGTGATAGATAGGCTCATTCGACAGGCATGTAATATGTGATATATGTGATGATAATCATTAATGCTCAAACATGTATTTTGTGATAAAGTGTGTGAGTTAGTTAATCTAAAGTGTGAAATAATATTGTTCAATCACGATAAATCACGATATAGGCGTAAAAGTTGTGATGTTAGTAGAGATTCCTGATCCTGAAGTGATTTTAGGTGTGATTTTAGCATTTGTTGTTGGTTTAGGAGGATTGTATCTGTATTACAAAATTCGTCCTTTTGTTAAAACTAAGAATGAAATGTTTGATGCATCACAATCAGAGCGTTTAGAGTACTATGAAAGACAATTAATTGATATGAAAATACGCCTAGATGCATTGGAAATACAGGGAATTGAACAAAAAACAGAAGATCCAAACTTAGAGTTAAAACAATTCTTAGAGAAATTAACAAAAAATCAAGTAGAAGAGAAACCAACTGACAAAGTCATCAATCCTGAAATTAAACAGGAAAAACCAATTTCCGTGCCTATTATTTCAAATATTGATAATACGAACCCAACAAATCATGTGTTGCAGTTAATCACAAACAAAGCTATGACATCACGTGATATTCAAATCACATTGAAGCGAAGTAGAGAGCATACTTCAAGACTAATGAAAAAATTATTTGATGATGGTTATGTTGAAAGAAATACCGAATCAAAACCATATACTTATTCAATAACAGAAAAAGGATTAGCAAAGGTTGAAGAAGTACAAACAAGTCCTTCTATTGCATAAAATAATTATCGACGATTTTTGTTATTTGTTTAGAAATAATTTTTAAAAAATACACTAAATTAGGCCTAATTTATTATGAATTATTAATTATAGATTTTAATAAATTATATATATTATTAAATTATAATACAATCATGTCAGTCCAAGAAAATGAAGTCTTAGTAAAAATTACTTCCGCAGGAACAATTTCCATCCCTAAACAATTTAGAAAGTATATGGATATCCAAAAAGGTGAATATGTTAAAGTAATTCTTGGAAAAGATAGATTATTGGTTAGAAAAGTCACTATTTCTTAGATGATAACTCTTGTTTTTGTCTAATCTTAATTGTTTGATATGTCCATTCTCGGCCTGTTCTTGACCTATCCACCCTACCTTTTGAAGCGAATCTAGACAAATATGTGGAAATAATACTAAGTTTTATTGGCTCATTAAATTCATCTTCATATTTTTCAAGAATGTTTGTAGAGGTAAATTTGCCCATTGGGAAGAATTTATCTACAATAAACCAAATTTTTGAGCCTATTGAGTCCATATTTGTTGTTTCAGGTTGTTCTTCTTCAATATTCATTAAATCCATCATTTCAAATATTTTAAGGACTTTTTCTCTAGTCACATTTCCTTCTAGTTTAATATCATATTTGGCTCCATCAGAATCTTCCATGCCTATTCGAATACGTTTGTTTGTCATCTTAGAGATCTAATGGATCAGTAGTTAACAGTTCAATGGATCCCAGAATCTTTGTTAACTAATTAGTTTGTTAACGTTGACTGCCTAGGCCACGCCTAGCCATAATTTTGTTATTAACAACCACACAATCAAAATGGTTAATTTTTAGGGTATTTTCATGCCTGGAGTGGAAATAAAGGGGTATTTTGATGATATTCACAGTGTTAACATCCACCTTAACGCCTGGAATGGAAATAAAGGGGGTAAAATGAGGTTTTTTAGGATTTTCTTAACATACCAATAACAAAAATGTTAATTTTAATTTTTTTGGACTAAACCCACACACCAATATTTCCACTCTATCTTTTTTTAATTATTTTTTTTAAGAAAATCTAAAACTAACTAAAAATAATTAATTACAAACTAAACTACAATTACTGTTGTATTCTATACTCTCTTAATTTAGATATGGATATGATAGATACATTGGAAATGAAGGTGTGTGAGTATGTCTGATCCTATAGATAGATTGTTAGATGCAGCCGAATCTGGAAAATCAATTATTAAAAATCGAGAAAGTCTTCATTATTCTTACAAACCACCAATTATCTTACATAGAGAATCTGAATTAGAACAAGTAACCCAATCATTACTACCAATCCTAAAACAATCAAGACCATCAAATCTATTAGTTTATGGAAAACCTGGAACAGGTAAGACACTTGTGGTGAGAAGAGTTATTGATAAAATTCAAGAAAGAGTGGAAAAATCCGATTTTCCAATAAAATTAATTTACACTAATTCAAAAGAAGAGACAACATTATATGGATTATTAGTAAGTTTAGGTAGGCAATTAGGCTTAGAAGAGGACGAATTACCCAATACAGGCCTTGCAATTAGTGAGGTCTTCAAAAGACTACTCAATAAAATAAGAAGTGGGAAACTTAATGCAATTTTTGTAATTGATGAAATTGATTATCTAGCCCAATTAGTGGCTAAAACAGGAAAAGATATTCTCTATCAACTTACAAGAGCAAACGAACGACTTGAAGAAGGGGGTTCTCTAACTTTGGTTGGAATATCTAATGACCTGACTTTTAAAGAAAAACTAGATCCTAGAGTGATTAGCAGTCTGGGAGAAGAGGAAGTAGTTTTTACAAACTATGATGTTGAACAAATAAAAAAAATTCTTCAAGAAAGAATCAATGAATCATTTATTGAAAACTCTGTAGATGTACCAGCCCTAAACCTCATAGCTGCTCTGGCAGGTGGAGAGCATGGTGATGCACGGAGAGCTATTGATTTACTACGTGTTGCCGGTGAGCTTGCTGAGCGACAACAATCTGATAAAGTTACAATAGAGCATGTTAGAGAAGCCTCCCAAAAAATTGAGGAAAATAAAGAAGAAAAATCTCTTAAATCATTCCCACTACACGAAAAATTGGTTCTTATAGCAATAATGAAGGCAAATGGCTCTTCTACTGGGGAGATTTACTCTTCATACAAAAATCTCTGTAAAGTGGTTGGAAAAGACGAATTAACTCAAAGAAGAATCACGCAAATGCTAAGTGAAATTGAATTATCTGGATTAATCTCTGGAAGATTAATTCATCAAGGAATTCATGGAAGGACAAAAAAATACAAACTTACAATAGCATCTGAAATGATTAAAAAGACTTTCAAAGATGATTTAACTTTGCAAGATATTGTTTGAGTTTGAACTATAATTTTCATGGAAGACTTGAAAAGTTTTCAAATTCACCATTATGGCAATTCCTGGATTTGGAGTCATACCAACACTGGCTTGAAATGGTGTCTGTTTTTGCCATGAACCAGAATTAACTAACAAAATTCCCTTGTACATGTCTAATTCTGCTCTATGAACATGACCTACATGAAAAATATCTGGAATATCCTCAATTACTAAAAGATCTTCCATTTCAGGAGCTATTGGTGTTTGACTGCCATAAATGGGACTAAGATGTCTTGCTCGCAATAGATGTCTCATCACATTGGTTGGTTTATCATAACTTAGGCCTGGGGTGGTCTTTACAATATCATCGATACTTTGTCCATGAAACATCATAATTTTGACCCCATTCAAAGACACCAAGGCCGGATTTCCAACCATTACTACATTTTCTCTTTCCCACAACCCTGAATTGTATTTTTTTGGAATAGCAGGCTGAGGAAGTGCTCTTCTGCCAGGGTCGTGATTACCCGGCATTATGATAATTTTTACATTTTTTGGAATTTTATCAATCAAATCTTCTGCTTTTTTTAATTGCTCTTGAATAGTTTGACAAACTAATTCTTTATCCTGATTTGGGTAAATTCCAACACCATCTACAACATCTCCACCAATAAGGACAAAACGAATTTTTCTTGCAACAGGATCCGGACTTGATAACCAAGAAACAAACTCTGAGAATTCCTCCTCCATAAAGTACTTACTTCCAATATGAAGATCTGATAGAAAAACTGCATACGCTTCAGATTCTGATTTGTTTTTAGCTTGATCTGGAATGTCAGGCAAAATCAAATCTTTAATAATATATCCTGAATTCTTTCCTGTGCTAATTCTAGCCATGACAAATTGATCCATTAATAGCGTATTTGCCGTTTTTTGTAATTCATTATCAAAAATAATACCCTCAAAAGTCCCAGAGGGATCTTCTAAAATCAATTTGGTGATATTTCTTTCAATATTTCTTGTAGTTAGAAGACCACACACATAGATGTCTTCTTCCGATTTTGCTGTTTTTACAGAAGCTGCAGATTTGAGCATTTTAGACTCTGGCCTATCTGAAATTATTCGTTTAAGCTTGTTAAATCGACTAGAAAACAAAGCATTGTAACCTTTTACCCCTTCTCCTGATGTTATTTTACTACTAGGCTCAGAAATTATCTTAATTTCACTTTGTAATGTAAGATCCTCTTTGATCCCTAAATATGTCTCCAAATCATCTTGATTTATCTGAAATAATTTCTGTTTGGTTTTCTCTCTTACTATTTCTTTGATAATTTTCTCTAATTTTTTAACATCTACATTTTCTAATATTTTAAAAGCATCTGGATGAATTTGAAATCCTTTGTTTAATGCATAGTTTAACGCAAAGGACAATTCCTTTTTCATATACAAAAATATTATCTGGTTTAATTAAATCTGCGCCCACACTAACCCTCAAATATCATTCGTAATCAATGCCAATATGAATAAAATTCGAATTATAACATTTTTTATATTTCTAATAATTTTCGCTTCGGCTTATCAGATTGGATCTTTTTCAACTGTAGGTGATGAAGAAGCTAAAATGTTCATGTCTGAATTTGAGAAATTAGTATTAGATATTGATGCATTTGGAATCTTTACACATAACACTACTATTGCATTACCCATGTTTATTCCCGGTTTTGGAGTAGCATGGGGACTATTCTCTGCTTGGTCTACTGGATATGCTTTTGCAGCAATTGCTACCACTGCTCCAATTCTGGCAGATGTTCCTCCACTTACAATTCTTTTCTTATCCCCATTTGGTTTGATGGAACTTGTAGCCTACTCTTTAGGGATTTCTAGAAGTTTTATCTTGATTAGAGCAATAACTAAAAAAGTCAATCTCACATCATTTATCAAACCAACTGCAATAGAAATTGGAGTTGTAATTGGACTTCTTTTAGCAGGAGGATATCTTGAATTTTATATGATAGAATTAGCTCAACAAGAAGGTTTTAAGCTACCTGGATTCTAATTTTTCATACAAATTTGGTTTTGCCTAATATGTCTAAAATAATTTAGTAGCAAATTATAAACCAAATTAAAAGAGAAATTAATCATGAAAGCACTTCTATTTCTATTACCATTACTTGTATTTTCATCAGGATATTTCATAAATGAATCATTTGCTGAAATTTCTGAAAATCAAGCATTCCTTTTAGAAGGATCTGGATTTGCTGTTACTGAAGAATCAATTAGAACATCTGAAATTGATTTGGGGCTATCTTCTCAAAAACAAAGTGGAAGTACAATTAATTTTATTATTGAAGATGGATTTGTAACATTAGATAACGAAGAATTTACAATCTCTAAACTAAATGGAAAATTCTTACGTGAAGGTCAATATGTTAGAATTAATGGAAATATAGAAAGTTCAAATGGATTTGATACTTCAATTAGCTTCTTTGGAAGATTAGTTGAAGAAAGCAAAGATGCATCAGTCTATGGATTTACTGGAAGAATTACAACTACAGATGATAGTTACAAAATACTTTATACTACTAAATTATCCAAACTCTCTAAAATTTCCCCAGTTTCTACAGAGACAAAACAATCCGAAAATCTAACTATTCATATTCTTAAAGGCTCATCTGCATTAAAAACAGCTGATGATATTACTCCAGGTGTTAACTCTGCAATTAATTTAAGATTCTTTTCTAATGATAGAATTTCAGTGGCACCAGGTGCAACTATAACTATTGTAAATGATGATGTAGCATCTCATAGTATTCTTAGTGGAAAAGAAAACTATGGTGACCGACACAATCCTTTTGAATCTGATGGAAGAATTTCAACTGGTATTATAGCTCCAGGTGAATCAATAAACATTACATTTGAGAATGCAGGATTTTATAGATTGTATGATCCTGATTACACTTGGATGAAGATTGTAGCATACGTGTTTCCAACTTCAGATAGTTTAGTTTTAGGTAAAGGCCAAAACTTGGGAAATTAATTTTCCCATTGCCATCTATAATTCATATACGAATCTAAACTCGTTTGATTGAAAACCATAACTGACAAGTCAGAAAATTCTTTTCCTTCCAAGTTTTTTACTGTTCCTTCGAAACTTGTTTCATTTTCAGTTGTTATAGCCTCATAAACATGAACTTTAATTTTACTAGTATCAAAATTATTTTTTCTGAGATAAATTGCAATCTCTGATGGCATAAAGTGTTTGTCTGGTTGTTTTGGCCAAGGCCTTGGAACTAAAATTACACTAAAACCATCAATCAAAGCTTTTTGCAATTCTAATTTTTTATCTTCAATTGGAGTTGTAACATGCATTGTAATTACTTTGGATTTATCTAAAGGAACTTGAGCCCTTGATGCAGCAACTTGAATTGAACTAATTCCTGGAATGATTTCCACTTTGCCAAAAATTTCAATTAACCTATCTACCACTTCTGATTCTGAAAAATTAACATCACCAGTAAATGGAATCACTAATTTTCTATCACCGAGTTTTGGAAGAATTTCTTGATAGGATTTTTCTTGATCATTCATGGTAATTTCATAAACTTCTTTTCCTTCAATGAGGTGCTCTATTGTTTTTAACGTGTATTTGTATCCAATTAATACATCACAATTCTGAATAATCTCCTTAACAATCTCAGTTACATATTTTGGAGAACCAGGCCCAACACCAACAGCAAAAATTTTTCCCAATTTTATTTTGTAAATTTTTGCCTTTCTTTAATATATTGCACAAATGGTTTCCAATCAACCTTCATGTATTTCATAGGCTCTTTTACTGGATATTTTACCCAATCTTGAGCAATTGAATACTGAAATTTCTCTTGTTTTCCATCTTTTTCATATTCTATCAATAATGGACTTCCCCAATCCTTTTCCTCATAACTAATACTGGAAATATCATCAAATGATAACTCAACATTCCTCACATCTTCTACATCATTCATTAATTCTTCTTCATCATAACCATCATGACGAATCATTGTGTTTTTTGATTTGATAAAATTCACCACCTGTCTTTGAGTAATTGCCTTCCACCAATTCATTTTGGACTCTGTTTTATGAATAAACATCAAATGTTTATCAGTTAAAATCAACATACCTTCTTTCCCACCAATAGAAAAGAACTTTTTAGATTCTCTCCAGACCGAAACTAAATGTGCCTGAATTTTCTCATCAGGGTTCATATTGATTATTTTATTTGAGGTTGTTAAAAACTAATACAATTAGCTTTTATGTAAGCCGTTTTGAAAAAAAATATTGAATAAAATATTTCTGATAATGACTATGTCTTTATTATTAGTAAGTTTTGGAAATCAGGCATTTGCTCAAATTTCTGTTGACTATCATAATCTTACAAACCCAATTGTTATTTTAGAAACTAATTTAGGAAAAATTGCTATTGGATTTTTCTATGACGATGCACCAAAACATGTTGAAAATTTTATCAAATTATCTTCAAGCGGTTATTATGATGAAACTCTCTTTCATAGAATTATTCCAGGTTTTATGATTCAGGGCGGTGATCCAAACACTGTCGATGGTGATCCAAACACATGGGGAATGGGAGGCCCTGATGAAAGAGTAGATGCAGAATTTAATACAATAAAACATAATCGTGGGATTGTTTCAATGGCAAGATCTGCTGATCCAAATAGTGGAGGTTCACAATTTTTTATAGTTCACAAAGATTCTAACTTTCTTGATGAACAATATACTGTATTTGGCAGACTAGTTACTGAAGAAAGCTTTGAAACCCTTGATAAAATTGCTGAAGTTCAAACAGATGCAAATGATAGACCAATAGATCCTGAAGAAGTTAAAATTACAAAAGTTACAATTGTAAATGAAGCTGATGTTCCAAATTTAATGATGTTATCAGAACCAGAACGAACACAATCCATTGCATCCCCATCACCTGGTAATCAAAAATATGAAAGTGTTGAACATGGTATTGCATTTAGTGCACCTGAAGGTTGGTTATTACAACAACCTGATAAGACCCAACCAAACTCTCCTGATGTAGTTGCCGTAGGACCAAAAATAGGAGAGATTAACCCAGTCATTTCTTTAACAGTTCAACAAACTAATCAAAGAAGTCTTGATGACCTAATTTCTGAAAAAATGGATACAATAAAACCTGTAATTGAATCTGGAGAACTGAATATCATTTCCCAAGAAAAAATTACTGTACATGGAAATGAAGCTTTTGCAATTGATGCAGAAGGAACTTTTTCATCAAATGGTCAAAGTTACAATGTTAAATTTAGAGAAATTATGGTTTATGGCACTGAAAAATTTTACTCTCTTTCGTATAGTAATGGAATGAATGAATTTGATTCTCAACTCCCAAGATTTGAGGAGACTGTTGATTCTTTTAAAATTTTATCTGAATCAAAAGATACCAACACTTCTTCTACAGAAACTAGTGATAATCAAGAAGGTGGTGGTTGCTTAATTGCAACTGCAACATATGGTTCTGAACTTGCACCACAAGTTCAACAATTAAGGGAACTTAGAGACGGTACAATATTATCAACTAAATCTGGAACTACATTTATGACAGGATTCAACCAACTATACTATTCCTTTTCTCCAATAATAGCTGATTATGAAAGAGAAAATTCTATTTTCAAAGAAGTAGTAAAAATCTCAATTACACCAATGCTATCATCTTTATCAATTCTAAATTATGTAGATATTGATTCTGAAGAAGAAATGTTAGGATATGGTATTGGAATAATTGTAATGAATATGGGTATGTACTTTATGGCACCTACAATCATTGTGTATGGCTTGAAAAGAAAATTTTTGTAAATTCTAGTTTGATTTCTTAATTTTTAAAAATAAATTTTTGAATTACCAAACGTCATCTACTTCATCAAGAACTTTATATTCTTTTTCTGGCTCGCGTCTCATGAATTTTAATCTGGAAATATCTCTATCAAAGAAAATATCTGCTGTCCAATCAAGAAATACTCTAAAACGCTTATCCCATGTAGGTATTTTTGACAAGTAAACATTTCTCCAAAGAAGCCATGCTACAATACCGTGAATATTCATTCCCAAAAAGTTTGCAATCCCTGTTCTTTTTCCAATTATTGCCATCTGGCCTTTAGATTCATAAACAAATTTTGTTTTTTCTTCATTTTTAATTAATGAATAAAGATTTTTAGCTGCAACCTTTGCCTGAGCTTCTGCAATTTGAGCAGTAGGTGCAAAAGGTCTTTGAGTTTTAGGATCTAAAAATAAAGCACAATCTCCTATTGCAAAAACACCTGGAAAATCAACTACTTCTAAAGTATCATCAACAATAATTTTTCCTTTGTCTGTTTTGAATAATGATCTTTTGATTGTATTAACTGGTGTTACCCCAGCAGTCCAAATTACAGTTTTAGATTGTATGGAACTGACTATTGAATCATCTATTGCATCCTTATCGACATCTAATCTTTTAATCATAACCTCATCTCCATTAAAACTCGTTACAGCTGTCTGAAGCTTTATCTCAACACCATGTCCAACTAATTTTTCTTGTGCAAATTTTGCTAGACTTTCACTAAATCCAGGTAAAATATTTGGTAATGCTTCTAAAACAATTACACGGATGTCTTCTTTTTTGATATTTGGATAATATTTTCTTACATCCATAAGAAGATCTATTAATTCTCCTGCTGTTTCAATTCCTGCAAAACCCCCACCTACAATAACAAATGTAAGTAGACTTTTCTTTAAAATTGGATTAGTTTCATTTTCAGCCTGTTCGAGCATATCGATTATTCTATTTCTCACAATTACTGCATCATTGAGTGTCTTCATTTGATATGCATTTTTTTCAAGATCACTCATTCCAAAAAAGTTGGTTTCACTACCTAATGCAACTACTAAAAAATCATAATGAATTGAAATTCCTCTTTTGTCTCTACTTCCCCATAAATTTACAATCTTTCCATATGGATCAATGTTTTTGACTCTACCTTCATAAAAAACTGCTTTTTTTGTAATTGTTCTAATTGGCATTACAATATGTCTAGTTTCAATCATTCCTGATGCTACCTGAGGCAACATCGGTGTAAAAAGCAAGAAATTATCCTCACTTACTAAAACAATCTCAATTTCTGAATCATTCTTAAAATAATTCTCTAATTTTCTAGTGCATTCAAGGCCAGCAAAACCCCCACCTAAAATAACCACCTTTTTCTTATTTCGAGCCATTTACCTCTACTCTCAAAATTACTGAATATATCCTATGAGATCAATATCTTAAATGGGGTTATTCACAACTTTTCAAGTTCTCATAATATCTGAATGTAATATCTCATAAGCCTTTGATGCATCTTTTTCATTTAAAATTATAATAATACTATCTTGGCTGAAAAATGCATTTACAAGCTCAATTCCATTTTCATGTAATACTTCAGCAACATAAGAGACTACATCTGATTGGTTTTGTGTATTAGGTATTGAGATTCTAATCTTTGCAAGACCTGTACTGAACATATCATCTCTGCTTGATACATTGCTGAAAATTTGTCTGATGTCCTCTAAATCTTCTGTAAGGAATCTAAAAGAGTCAGATAATCTAAAAAACTCATAATTGTTTGTAACCTTTGAGAATTTATCTAAAATAGCCATAGGATCCATACCATCTGATTCTTTAACTGAAAATTTTATGTCCATAATTCCATCAGTTAATGCCAATCTAGCATTTTTCAAAACTGATTCATCTCTTACCTCTTCTTTAATCTCAAATGAATCTGCATACCTCTTGATTGCAACTACAACTGTATTGAGGTTGACTGAATTCCCAAGAATCTTCTCAATCTCTGGTTGAATCTTTACAGCTAATGCTGTATAATTTATCAAATCCATTTTCATGCAGTCATAAATCGAGCGATTTCTAGTAATGATCTCCCTTACAACCTCAGGTATTGACATGCTTGCAGATCTCATTAAAATTATTATAGTATGTCAGTTATAATAGGATTATGTAAGAAATCAAAGAAATCACAATAATCTTTATATAATGTCATATACATTACATAATATAGGTGAATATGACAATGTTCTTTGATAGTGAATTTGATAGAATCTTCAAGAGAATGTCGAACTCTTTTTTTGATATAGATGACATTTTTGAGGAATTCAAGGGTAATGGTTCTACCTCTGGTCCATTTTATTATGGATATACAATGACCGTTGGTCCAGATGGAAAGCCCGTTGTAAAGGAGTATGGAAATGTCAAACCAGGCCTTCTCCCAACTTCTGATACAAGAGAACCAATAGTCGATACTATAGTCGATGAAAAAGAAAAAGTAGTAAAACTCATAGCTGAGATGCCAGGAGTAGAAAAAACTGATGTCAAAATTGTAGTTGAAAACAAAACTGTAGATCTCTCTGCAGAACATGATCAAAAGAAATATCATGTTAAAGTTCCAGTTCAACAAAAAATTGATGAGAACTCTGCAAAGGCTACTTACAAAAATGGAGTTTTGGAAATACTCTTCAAACTAATTGAAGAAGAAAAACCAAAAGGCAAAACGGTGGAGGTTGAATAAACCCCTCCTAAATTTTTGAGGAAATGATATGAGTGAAATTATTGTAAGAATAGATGAAATTCCACAACAACATGTTAGAATGGGTAGAGCAATAATTGATCCTAAAATTATTGAGGATCAAAATTGGAGTAGCGGACAAATTTTAGAATTAACGTATAACAAAAAAACACATGTAAAACTATGGCCAGGAAATCCTGAAGAATATGGTACAGGAATAATAAAAATAGACGGAATAACAAGACAAAATATTGGAGCAGCAATTGGAGATAAAATCTCTATAAAATCTGTTGAAGCATTCAATGCTGAAGAAATTACATTATCTCCAACTGAAAAATTAGCAATTGATGAAGAACAACTACATTATGTAATGATTAACTCATTTCAAAACCATGTATTTACTGTACATGATTCAATTCAACTACAAAACCAAATGGGTGGAAAAATTCAATTTGTTGTAACTAATACAAAACCATCAAAACCAGTAATTGTTACTGAAAATACTATATTCAAACTTGGTTCCATGACTAAGGCAGTTGATGCATCCATTCCAAGAATTACATACGATGAACTTGGAGGATTAAAGCGCGAAGTTCTAAAAATCCGTGAAATGGTTGAACTTCCAATGAGACATCCAGAATTGTTTGAGAAAATAGGTGTAGATGCTCCAAAAGGTGTATTATTATATGGACCTCCAGGCACAGGAAAAACTCTTCTTGCAAAGGCAGTTGCAGGTGAAACTAATGCTCATTTCATCTCTCTTAGCGGTCCTGAAATTATGGGTAAGCACTATGGAGAAAGCGAAGAGAGAATTAGAGAAATCTTTACACAAGCTGAAGAAAATGCACCAAGTATTATTTTCATTGATGAGATTGATTCAATTGCACCAAAAAGAGACGAAGTATCTGGTGAACTCGAAAAGAGAATAGTTTCACAATTGTTAACATTAATGGATGGTATGAAATCTAGAGGAAAAGTTGTAGTTATTGCAGCCACAAACAGACCAGATTCAATTGATCCTGCACTAAGAAGACCTGGAAGATTTGACAGAGAAATTGAAATTGGAATTCCTGATGAAGAAGGAAGATTTGACATTCTTTCAATTCATACACGTGGAATGCCAATTGATGAAAAAGTTGATCTTAAAGAAATCTCAAAGACTACACATGGATTTGTAGGAGCTGATTTGGAAGTATTAGCAAAAGAGGCTGCAATGATATCTCTACGTAAAATTCTTGATGTTGAAAAAATTGATCTTAGTGAGGAGAAAATCTCTACAGAAATTCTACAAAAAATAAAGATTACTCGTGAAGATTTCATAGATGCGCTAAAAGAAGTTAAACCTAGTGCACTCCGAGAAGTTCAAGTACAAATTCCAAATGTAACCTGGGAAGATGTTGGAGGACTGGATGCTCTAAAAGAAGAATTACTTGAAGCAGTTGAATGGCCAATGAAATACAAAGAAGCATATGACTATGTTAATGTCGAAGCTCCAAAAGGAATTCTATTACACGGTCCACCAGGAACTGGTAAAACACTCATTGCAAAAGCTCTTGCAAAAATGACAGAGTCTAATTTTATCAGCATCAAAGGTCCTGAACTACTTTCAAAATGGGTAGGCGAATCTGAAAAAGGAGTAAGAGAAATTTTTAGAAAAGCACGACAAGCAGCACCATGTATAATCTTCCTAGATGAAGTTGATGCACTTGTACCACGAAGAGGTAGTGGAGATTCAAGTTCACATGTAACAGAAAATGTAGTCTCACAAATTTTAACTGAAATTGATGGTTTAGAAGAACTAAACAACGTGTTGATTATTGGTGCAACAAACCGATTAGATATTGTTGATGAAGCACTTCTAAGACCAGGTAGATTCGATAGAATCATCCAAGTTCCTAATCCAGATACAAAGGGAAGACAGCATATCTTTGAGATTCATACCAAAAAGAAACCACTTGCTAGTGATGTAAACATTACAAAACTAGTTGAACTAACCGATGGCTTTAGCGGTGCAGAAATTGCAGCAATTGCAAACAGAGCAGCAATAACTGCTTTGAAGAGGTATGTCGGCGGTAAATCTCAAAATGTTAAAGAAATCAAGATCACCCAAGAAGATCTGATTGATTCAATCGATAAGGTAAAGCCTCAAAAAAAGGAGGCTCCTATCCCTCAATCCATAAAATAGTCTAAATACTAAGGGTGATGAGACAAATCAATGAAACTGTATCTTGACTTTAATCCGTGCCAAGAGTGCAATACTATGATGGCAGAATTGAGTAGTCCTGAGATGTTATTTGCTGATGAAAAAACTAGAGCAGATGAATCAGCAAAGTTTCTTCGACACCTAACATACAACCACAACGAAGTAGTTCAAGCAGTAATGGAAGATCTTCCTAAACAAAAGAAAGATCAAGAGCCTGATTTCTACAAATAACTCTCTTTTTCATTATTAGAGATTAGTAATCATATTCAAATACAAAATTATTCTAGTCTGTATGAGAAAAAATGAAAGATAGTCTAATTTTTGGTATAACTATAATGATTCTACTGACAAGCATGACACTCGTTTTTGCAATTGAAGAAACAGAACAAGAGCCCAAACCACCTAAAATGCCAGAACCTTCACCAGAACCAGAACCTATTCGTATGCCAGAACCTGCACCTGCACCATCACCATTCCCAGAAGAATCTGACTCTGAAAAAATAAAACGATTAACTGAAGAAAATGATAAACTAAAAGAACAAATCACCAATCTTCAAGGAGATATATCTGCACTAAAAAATGAAAAGACTAGATTACAAGAACAAATAACAGAACTAAATGATACTATTACAAGTCTTAAAGAAATTACAATGGAGCAAATACGTGTAATCATGGATTTGGCAAATAGACTAAAAGATGTATTATTTGAAAAAATATTTTCTCCTACAATCAACTTGTAGGATTTTTTTGAATGCTTTACTCATTAAGCTTTAATGTTTTCTTTATCAATACAGCTCTGTTTCTAATTGTAACATCGCTTACTCCAGATTCTACTGAAAATTTCTTTTGACTAATTCTTTCACCATTCATTATACATGCAAGGTATAACGAAGCAGCAGCTTGTGCTACTGGATGCTTTCCAGCAGTAATGTCTTCTTTCTCACATCTTTTTAAAATCTCAAATGCATCTCGTTTGGTCTTTTCTTTCAGATTCATATTGTTTGAAATTTTTGAGATAAATGATGAAGTGTCGTATTGATTTAGATTCAATTCAAGCTTTTTGATTATGGTTCTCAAATCTCGGGAAAGTATTCTTCTTTCAACATTTCCAGCCTCAGCAACATCGTCTAATGTTCTGGGGATATTATTTTCTCTACATGCTGCATACAGGGAGGCTGAAACCAATGAAACCATTGTTCGTCCTCTAGTTAATTTTGCATTAACTGTTTTTCTGTAAATATAGGCAGCATTTTCAACAACATTATCTGGTATTCCTAACTTTGTTTTCATTCCGTGAAGTAATGTAAAGGCCTTGCTTAATGCAGCAGTCTTTCTTGACTTACTTCTTTGATCCCATGTTCGTAGTCTGTTGAATTCATATTTTGTTTTGTTGGATAATGCTTTTCCAGTAGAATCTTTATTGGTACCAATTACAGTTGATAATCCTTTATCATTCATTGTTAATGATGTTGCAGGACCTGTTCTTGCTAACTTCATAAAGTCTTCCTGAGTGTAACCGTTGCTTTCATATGATGCGTCAGACATGTTTTGCACTAGAATAAGACCGCAACCCCCACAAACAATTTCTCCTCTTTCAGAATCTGTTATTGCAGGATAGGTTTTGCAAGTATCTAGTTCACACTTGACATCATAATCATTTGAATAATTTTCTAACACTACTAGTAACAATTAGTGATTATAAAATAAAAAGGACGTGTTTCAGGTAATTTTGTATTAAGATCATAACATTACAAACCAAAAATTCCTAGAATTCCTTTAAAATTAACTTGTTAATTGTAAAACAACACACATTGTAATAAATGTTAAAAATGAAAAATATTTTTTGAAAAAATTATTTTCTAATTGATTCTAAAGAATGTCCACGGTTTGTAATCATTTGAGTTACTGCCTCCATCGTATAATCAATTCCATGTTCTTCTTCAAAATGATTTCTTAATTTCTCGATTAGACCTACAGTTTTTTCTCCATCTAGGATAAATTCACACTCAAAACCATAATCGTCACATCTCAGTTTAAGGGTCATTTAGTCTGGAAAAATATTGAACCTATAAAAACTATAGACTTGTATATCAAAATCAAACTTGATTAGGCACAAATTAGCCTCAAAATCTTCCAAATAGCACTAATAATGATAATTAATCTGTATGATGTAGATGAAGGGTTTAGAATTTATTTTTCTAGCAGCAGGTTCCGTTCTTGGAGCATTTCTAAGGTACAAAATTACTGAATCTCCTTTACTTTTCAATACATTACCAGTCAATGTTTTGATAGTCAATATTATTGGTGCATTTATCCTTGGTGCATTTGTAGTGTTGTCAGAACAATGGAATCTTGATGGTCGATACTCTCTTTTTGCAGCTGTAGGATTTTGTGGCTCACTTACTACAATGTCATCATTTGCACTGGATTCTAGCAATCTTCTTGAGAATAATCACTATGGAGCACTTGCAATCAATGTTGTTGCAAATATTGGTTTATCAATTACAGCATTAATTGGAGGAAAATCCTTAATGAGTGCAATAATTAACAATTAATAGAAATGGTTTACTCTTACCAAGTTGTAAAATTTCAAACAATATCTTTTGTTCAAGGTACTCATTGGTCACAATCAGTTGGTGACAAAGGAATTTTGTACAAATCACTCAAAGATCCATTCTCAAAGATTATAATTCAGTCATCTAATGGTTCAAAAAAACTATATCATGTTCCAAAAGATAGAACGGTTGTTGTAACTAATGACACAGTTCATTTTCTAGGTGAATTGGCTTGATTATGTAAAAAATTTGTCTACTTGATCTCTGTATTTTAGAGCAACCTTTCCAAAGTCTTCAAAATCTTCTGCAGTTGGATATTTCATTTTCATTCCATACTGATTTACAAATACAGATAGCGCACTTCCAATTATTAGACTGTAAACTCCATCAGCTACGTTATTTGAATATGGAAATGCAACTTTGATAAATGGCAAGTATGTTTCCGTCTGGGAAATCATTAGTTTGATATGTTTTTCAACATACTCTTGAATATCTGCTGGAATTGCCATATTCTTACTTGATTTGATTTCTTATAAATAGAACTTTAACCATTAGGCGTGATAAATTCTCAAATTTGCAATTTTTAAAAATAGTGCATTTACATCAAATTTATCTTTCAATTTGAGACAGATACTTTTCCTTTCCCTTTCTACTTCTAGGCAGACATCTCAGTTGACTTTTACAGCATGGGCAGACAATTCCATCAACTTCTACAAATATCTCACAATAATTACACCTTTTTTGTCCTGCAGCATACCTGCCAATCTGCAATGGCTTGAGAGCCTTGTACTTTTTGCATTCGCCTACACAATATGCCATGATTAAATACTAAAACAATCAAAAAGATAAAACGTTTGATTGCACTGCACTCGTTTTTTGAAATATTATAAAATAAAATTTATACCGCTAATTTAATTTTCAACTATTGCTTGAATTAGACAAGAAAGTGTTTGGAAAAATAACTACTAAAGAAATTATTGGTGCAGATCCACCTGAAATTCCTGACACTAAAGAAAATCTTGAAAAAGAGCTTGTTTCTTTACTTTCACAACTAGAATCATCCTCAAAAGAGAATCTTGAAAAATTATTAGAAGAGCAAAAAATTGCTGAAGATCACATTAACACTAGACCTGGCGCAATGGCACTAGCTCAAAACAAAATTAAATTATTCAATGAATATAGTAAAAAATACACTCAAAGAATTAAAGAAAAACTGGAATCTTAGAGTCTTTTCTTTTTTGGACGTTTTTTACTGGAATTTTGTTTTTTTCTAACTAATACTGATATTATGACACCTGCAGGAATTCCAATAATTGTTCCAAGACTAACATATGGTGCAATAAAGAAACTTCCAATCCATATACCTCCATCTGTAGTTAATTCCATAAACGTTCTAGGTCGTAAAACAACTGAGACTGTCTGTGAATCTTCTTTGTCTGCTCCTATATCATCAGTATATGTTACAATGATTTGAAATGGAAGTTTGTATTCTGTATTTACTTCATTAACTGGTGTTATGATTTGCGATGTAATTGCTACAGGTGTGTTTTTCTCTATTTTTGAGAAAGAATGAAGCGTTTCTCCCCTAAATTCAATGTCTTTTGGTGGAATTATCTTAATTCTAACATTTTCAATATCAATGTCTTTTGATAAAACTTCAATCTCAATTGGAAACTCTGCGTTTGAAAAAATTGATTCAGGCATTTTTGTGTAAATTGTTATGCTTGGGTCTTTCTTTATTGAAAATGGAATTGCAATGTCATGAAAAAATGGAGGCTGTAAGGTTTCATTATTTGCAACAAGAACGTGAGAATATTTCAAATTTAGATAGTATACCCCAGCACTGGCATCATTTGGGATTTGTAAACTAATATTTTCACCATATGATCCCCCCTGAGCAAGTTTATCCAAAGTAATGCTATCTGATGGTTCTATGATTAGTGCAGGAATTGCTGATAAGGAAAACCCAAATGAAATGTTCTCTTTGTTTTCCCATCCATTATTTTTAATTAAAATTGAGATTACTCCTTCTCTGCCAACTACTATCTCATCAGGATATGTAATTTGAATATCCATTCCCCCATCCAAATTTTGTGTAATAGTTTCAGCATGTATTGGTGGAATCAAAACAAACACTCCAATTAGGAGAGGGACAAACCAAAACCTCATGCTCTGAATTATTCAATAATGACTATTCAGTATTATTGTTAATATCAAATCTGGCACAAAATTTCAAGAAAAAACTTGTTGATTCATAAATACCATAAGTTCTAGGATTCTAGAAATAGTCATGGTAAGCAAGGGTAAGGATCTATGTCCAAGATGTGCACAAGGGAAACTAGTAACTGATAATGAATCAGGAGAAATGTTTTGCTCAAAGTGTGGATTTGTAATTACTGAAAAATTACAAGAAGCAGGACCTGAATGGAGATCCTTTACCCAAGATGAGGGTGGAAACAAGGCAAGAGCCGGCGCTCCAACATCACTTACAATGCACGACATGGGTCTTGCAACAATAATCAATCCTGTAAACAAGGATGCGTCTGGCAGACCACTAACATCATCTATGAAAAGTACCATTGAAAGACTAAGAACTTGGGATAGTAGAAGCCAAGTTCATGAACCAGTTGATAGAAATTTCAGGCAGGCATTTAGTGAATTAAACAGACTAAAAGACAAACTGGCAATCTCTGATGCAGTAATTGAAAAAGCTGCATACATTTACAGAAAAGCACTAGAGAAAGGCCTAGTGCGAGGTCGCTCCATTTCAGCCCTTATGGCATCAGCTCTTTATGCTGCATGCAGAGATACTGAAACTCCAAGAAACCTCAAGGATGTAGAGCAAGCAGCTAACATCAAAAGAAAAGATATTGCAAGATGTTACAGATTGCTAGTAAAAGAACTTGATTTGAAGATGCCAGTAACTGATTCAATTCAATGTGTTGCAAGAATTGCAAGCAGAATTGGAATCGCAGAGAAAACAAAAAGACATGCAACAAAGGTGCTAAAAATGGCTCAAGACAATGAAGTCTCAGCCGGAAAAGATCCTATGGGATTGGCTGCTGCTGCTTTGTATCTTTCTTGTGTTAAAAACGGTGAAGACAAGACTCAGCGTGATATCGCAGAAGCTGCAAACGTTACTGAAGTAACCATTCGAAATAGGTACAAAGGCCTCAAAGAATCATTAGATCTATAACCAAAATGCCTAGTTCTGCATAGTTTAGGACAATCTATTTTTGGGAATCTTCAGTCGGTTTAACAAAACCACCTCCAACTGATTTATCTAGATGATTATCAGCAAGTATTCCTTCATCTGACTCCCCCTCATCTGGTTTAACAAAACCACCCTCAACTGATTCAGGTGGAGGAATCTTCTTTGATTTTGCTAATCCAATTGTGGTAATTATTACAGATGATAAAATGATAAAGAAAACAAGTTGTGGATAGGCTTCTGCATTTGGTATTCCCATAGTTATTGGATAAGTAGCAAGAACTGCAGCTGCTAATCCTCTTGGAATCATAGCATTTGTGACTGCCCTATCTAAAAGTGAAAATCTCTTTGTCAGTGTTACTTTTCCAACAAATATTCTTCCAAAATAAACAGCGACCGTAATTAAAATTCCAAATATCATATACTCTATTTGTCCAAAACTTGCCATTAATCCAACAAATACAAAAAAGAATGATCTTACCAAGAATGTTAATTGATTATGTGTAGGATCATCCATCTCTATTTTTGGAAGCTTGAATCTTAGTATTTTTGAAAGATGTTTTTTATTTCCAACCATTAAACCAAACACTAGAGCTGTTAAAGCTCCTGATTCTCCAAATGAATTTGCCAAGAAAAATAAAACAAACAGAACCCCTAACGTCAACATGTATGCATGCTGAGCATTCCCAAGCTTTGTTGAAATATACATCCAAGGAATTCCTACACCAAATCCAAGAACTAAACCTACAATGATTGCCCTTCCAAGAGTTTGTTCTAATGTCTGCATATCAAAATGCCCTGCAAGCACTGCTTCAAATAATATGAATGCAATAATTGTCGCTAAAATATCAGTTAGTGCAGATTCAAAACTTAGCATAGATTTGGTCTCTTCAGATATTTTGATATTTCTAACAAGACCAAAAACAATTGCAGAACTACTTCCACCTACAATTGATCCTAGCAGAATACTTTCCAGCCATAACCACCCCAATGCATAATGAGCTGCAAATGTAATCATGGCAACAGATAGAATGAAACCTAAAACTGCTAATGTTACTGAAAAATGCGCAGTTCTAATAACATGTTTGATATCAAGATTTAATCCTCCATCAAACATGATGATTATTAGTGCAAGTGCTGCAAAGTATGGAACTACTTGAATAACAGCTTCTGGCTGAATTATACCAAACACTGGTCCAATAATTACTCCTAGAATCATTAAAAATGCAACATCAGGAATTCCAGTTTTTTTGAAGAATGCCTCACCTGCAACTCCTAGAAAAATTACAACTCCTGCAGCAAGCAAAATAACATGGGCTGAAGCAATAGGTCCATCTTGAATGGATAATGTACCTATAGAATTTTGTATTTCAGTCAGTTTGCTTAAAACTGAGTTAGAATCAAAATTTGATAGCGAAATCAAATCTTCTATTTGTCCTCTAAACAATTGCAATACCGATAAAATTATGGGATTCATTTGTGACTAGAATTATTCTTTTACAAAACGAAATTAAATCAGATTTATTTGATAATTTTAGCTCCTTGATTGATTTTAGATACACATTAAATCCACTATGAAAGTAAATTTCTTACTTGAGTGCTACAAATCAACTACGTGCTGATCATGATCAAGTTCGTCGTCTAGAAAAAATTGTATTCAAATGTTCTGCTGAACTCTATAAAGGCACCAAAATTCCATTTTCAGACCTGACAAAAATTACCATGGTGATTTCAGAATTCATAGATACTATCCATCACTCTAGGGAAGAAGATTCGTATTTCCCATGTGTTGCAAGCTATGATACTCTAAAAGAAGAAATTCGAAAATTTATGATAGAACATGAATTTGGAAGAAATATTGCACGACAAATATCACACCATCTAAAAAGATGGAAAAATGGTGAAGATGCCCAAGAACCTGTATCGAGATATTTGAGAACCTATGCTATTTTCTTAAATGATCATCTAAACAAAGAAAACAAATTTTTTGATGATGCAGAAGCTAATGTATTATCCAAAGAAGAAGAAATTGAAATGTATGAGCAATACAGATCTGTCTTTGCAATAGTAAAAAAGGTAGATGAAATGATTGCAGAGATTGATTATTTAGAAAATCAACCTTGGGCTAAAAATTAACGTAAGCTCTTTATGGGTTATTTTGATAATTTTGATTATGAAGCCTTTTGTTCTTTGGATGACTGGTCTACCTTGTTCAGGAAAGACTACCATCGTAAAAGATTTGCAAAATGATATTCCAAATTTGGCAATGCTTGATGGAGATGAACTTCGAGAATGGTTCTCTCCAAAAGATTTTTCAAAAGCTGGACGTGATGAGCATAACAAAAAAGTTGCTCATTTGGCAAAGCTTTTGCTAAATCATGGTGTTCCAAGTGTAGTATCTCTAGTTTCTCCATATTCTGAAAACAGAAAAAATGCCAGAGAAATTATTGATGCTGGAAACCAATTTGCAGAAGTTTATGTGAAATGCTCACTTGCAAAATGTGAAGAAAGAGATGTCAAGGGTATGTATGCCAAGGCACGAAAAGGAGAAATCAAGGGTTTTACAGGCATTGATGATCCTTATGAAGCACCTGAAAATGCTGATTTGGTAATTGATACAGAAAATGAACCTCTTTCTGATAGCGCAAGCAAAGTAAAGGACTTTCTTAAAGAAAGAAACCTACTCTAATTTTTTAAATTCTTCAATAATTTTATCATGAACTAATCCATTTGTTACTAAAATTCCATTTTGGTGATAAACCTCTTTGTTGTTGTATGTTATTTCATTTCCGGACATATCTGTCATTTTTCCTCCAGCTTCTGAAATTATACAATATGAAGCTGCAGAATCCCACTCTTTCATTTTATTTGTAGTAGTAATGTATGCTTCAGCTTCTCCCGAACTAATTTTTCCTACTTTTAATGAGCTACCAATACTAGTAAAAGCTTCAATACCTAATTTTTTGATAAATGATTTTTCCTTTTCTGACAAATGATGTCTTGATCCCACTGCTCTGCATTTTGAAAGATCTGAAACTTTAGTTACAGAAATTTTTCTCCATTCATCATTAGAATGTCTAAAGGCTCCTCTTCCTTTTTGTGCAATAAATAATGTTTTTTCTGTTGGCCAACCAATCACCCCAAGAATTGGTTTTTTATTTTTAATCAATCCAATCATAACTGTAAATTCACCTGTTTTATCAATAAAATCAGAAGTTCCATCAAGTGGATCTACTATCCAAATGGTATCTGCTGATAATCTATTAAGATCATCATTATCTTCTTCAGATAATATAGGATGATCCGTTTGGGATAAAATCTCTTTAATGATATCGTTACTTTTGATATCTGCCTCTGTAATTGGTGAATCATCACTTTTTGTAAAAGATTTAAAATCTTTCTGATAAATTTCTAAAATTGCTTTACTTGCCTTTTCAACAGCCTTGATAGCTATTTCTAATTCGGGAAGCTTATCTGTAATTGGAATGTCTTTCAATTGAAAAACCTAAGTTGTCAGCTCTGGCTTTAATGTCCAAGCAATTCCAAGAACAATAAATGGAATTGACATGACTCCAATAATTCCAAGAATGGTATTAAATTGCGATTCTGAAACTTCTGGATTATTCACAATCCATGGAAGTGGTAATGTAACAATTATCCAAATAATCCCTAAAAGTATAAACAATTTAGCCTTTGATTTTCTATCTTTCATCATTTTTCATGCTCCTGTGTTGTATTAAATTCATGTGAATTCATTTTATGGATTCTCCTCCATCCACAGCAAGAATTGCTCCTGTAGTCCATAATGCATCATCAGATGCAAAATACAACACAGCTTTTCCTACTTCCTCAGGTTGTCCAATTCTACCAATTGGATGCTCAGCATTCATGAAATCTTTGTCTTTTTTGGTTTTCAAAAATGGTTTTGTCATGTCTGTATCTACTACCCCTGGGCAAATACAATTTACACGGATCTTGTCTTTAGCATATTCAAGTGCCCAGCATTTTGTTAACAAAATCAATGCAGCTTTGGTTGCAGAATACGCATCAGCATTAAACCCTTGATATGCCTTTAATCCAGCATCTGATGAAATATTAATTATTGAACCTGATGTTTTTTGTAGATAAGGAATTACCTCTTTGGTAAACCTAAACTGTCCAGTAAGATTCACATCCAAAACTTCATTCCATTCATCTTCATCAATATCATGTAATTCCTTAATTTTTGGAAAAATTCCAGCATTATTTACTAGAATATCTATTTTCCCAAATTTTTCAACTGTTTTATCTACTGTATTTTTTACATCTTCTTTGTTTCTGATGTCAGCTACGATGCCAATAGAATTTGGAATATCTAATGATGCTTTCTCTAGTCTTTCCTGATTTTTTGCTGTAATTACCACCGTTGCCCCATTTTCTGATAAAATTTTGGCAGTGGCAAAACCTATTCCACGACTTCCACCTGTTACTATTGCAACTTTTCCAGATAATTTCAATAGTTTTTAGATTGAAAATCGTAATTTATACTTCAATAAACTCAAAATTAGGTATAAAATATTTTAAAAAATACATCATTTTTTTATAATAATTTACATAAAATTATAAATACTTAAAGTTACTATAATAGATGATGTCAATAGATATAATTTCTATCGACTAACACTGCGTAACCCCGCAGAACGTAAAAGGTAATCAGACATTTAGCATCTGAGAAAGAGAGGAAATCTCTCAAAGTTCTGCAATGAAGGGGTTTACGCCTCTTAATTTTCTAAAATATCTACGGACACAGAACCCATTGTATTTCCATTTGGATTAATCGTTATCAAAATTTCTTGGTTCTCTGAAATCCAAATATTTCCTTCTCCAACATAATTCCATGTAAAGTATTCAGATATTCCTGTTTGATGTAATGTACCTTCAAGGATAAAATCTTCAGAAAAATCAAATTTTTCTCCATTTAATTTAATTGATAATTTTTCTGGACTACTTCCATTTGGTACAAATCTAAAAGAATAATGGCCCTCATCAATAAAAAATGAATTTCTATAAGCCCCATCGGAATATAGACTAGGATCTGCCAGAGTTACATGAAATACAATATTTTTCTCATTCAAGGATTGATCTGAACCAAAATTTATCAGAAAAATACCAATGAGAACAGCTATCGGAATTATGAGAATTTTTTTGTTCACTAAAACGATTTCTACTAATCTATCTTAAAGATTTTAGAGTGACACTGTAAGATTGAGAAACTGTTTTCAATTTAAAATTGTCTTATTCCTTAGAATAATGGCAAAATCAGCCTCAAAAAGAGATGATTTCTAATGTTCATCTTTAGTTAGTAAAATTTAATGTACTGTTAACCATTATTTACACCTGAGATTAAGTACATATTCTAAAATCAGACTCAATGCCTAATTTATCTAAAGATTGGTCAAAGCAACCAAAGCCTACTATATCTGAAAAAATTAATGAGACGATCAAGCCTAAGGGTGCATTAAAACCAAGAGTTCAAGATGGAATAAAAAAAATTCAAATTCAAATTAAAAAATTAGATACAATGTTAAAAAATTTACAAGAACGTGATGCAAAACTATTTCAAAGAATTGTAGATGCAACACAAAAACATGATACCCAAACAACCAAAGTTCTAGGAAATGAACTGGCTGAAGTAAGAAAAGTTACTAAAATTTTGAGTGGTGCTAGAATAGCATTAGAGCAAATTGAATTACGGCTAACTACATGTAGTGATCTCGGAGATACAGTAGTTGCAATAATGCCAACTATGGGTCTGATGAAAAATCTAAAATCATCACTTGGAAAAATCATGCCCGGTGCTGAACAAGAAATTGGTCAAATGGCAGAAATGCTTGGAGGATTTATGACAGATAGTTTCTCAGGAGATTCAGCATTTGGAATAGATGCAACTACTAGTGCAGAGTCTGAGAGCATCCTAAAAGAAGCTGCTGCTGTTGCAGAAAGTACTACAGGTCAGATGTTCCCTTCAGTTCCTACTGGTACTCAAGAAGCAACTACAACAAGTTCAAAATTCTATTAATTGTAAAATTAATCAGATACTGATTCTCGGGATTCTTTAATTCTTTTAACTCTAGTACCTTCATCATCAATTACTCTATCTACATTTGATAGTTTTTCTCTCAACGAATTGATGATTGACCCGACCTCGTCTGCCTCATGTTCTACTTGTTGTCTTTTACTTGCAAGTTCCTTAATTCCTCTATTTTCCTCATCGATATACTCACTAACTTTTTGTAGTTTTTCTTTAAGATTCTTAATATCTACAGATTCCTCTTCAATGTCTTTTTCAAGTGAGGTTCTTTTATCTTTAAGATTTTTAATCATTAAACCAACATAATCTATTGCTTCCTCTAATTTTGCACGTTTTCCCATCAACTCCCCAATTCCAATCTCACTTGTAGATTCGACTGTTGACTTTGATTCTACAGATTCATCTGATTCCGTATTTTCTTTTACCATTTCTCCTCCTTCATCATTTTTGAATTTATCAAACATTTTATGATTTTCTTTTTAAAATGGGAATAAAAAGTTATTATGAATCTCAAAGCTGACCTTATGAATGATTTTTATTCAATTAAAGAAAATAATGATGATTATTTGCAAAAACTGAATTTCCAAATCCTTGGTTAGAATGAACTACTTTTTCTGAAAAATCACTCATAATTCCAATAGGTAAAAAATTCAAATTTTGAACTGTAGTTGTATTTTTTAATCCTAAAATTGTAAAATATAGGGATAATACATCTTGGTTCGTCTCTGCTAATTTTCCGGTAAATATGATTCTGAAATTAAGTTCCTCATCAAAGGCCGATTCTTGTATTACTTTATTGGATTCTCCATTTGATTCAAAGTTGAATTGACTTTCTCTAAAATTTAATATATCATTTGAGGAAATTTTCCACAGATTTTCTCCAACTTTCGAAGCTTTTCCATCAAAAAGGATGATTCCTGAGTGATATGCCTTATAATTTACATAAGCCCAACCTGTTGTTTGTCCATCTAAAGATAATTCCCTATGCATATCCTCCTCAGAAATGTTAGATGGTAAAGCATACTGTTGAACTTCTAACTTCCCATTTACTACTTTTTCAGTTAAAATTGTCCAAAGTCTATCTTTTCTTATATTTTCTGAATTTTCTAACTTGCTTTTTTCTTCCTGATTTTCTTCAGATTCTGCAAACGAGTAGTTAACAGATAATGTTGAACTAAAAAGCATCAAAAGGATTAGAATTACTTTGGATCTTTTTTGTGATTTCATTATGAGAATAGATTGTGAATATTATAGATTAGGGATGGCTACGAAACATCCTGTTCCTTATATACTAAATTTCAGCAAAACACTTGAAAATCTGGCAAAATTTTCCTAATTTTACAAAAATACGAAAAAATCATTTTTTTTAAGAAAATCATCTTTTTTTCAACTAATTTTCTAGGCATAATTTTCCCAAGAATTTTTCTCCCCCATCCATTTTCACAAAAAATCACAGTTTTTTTTACTGAAATGGGTGTTCCGCTTTGTGTTCCGCTACGAAGTTTCAAAATGTTCCTCATAAACTAATTAGTTCTATACTAGAGCATGTCAAAACAACAATACAGGTCCGAAATGGGCATAATGGGTGATATCTTAGACGTTACCGCCGATGGGGGTCGTAATGGAATCATTGTATCTGCAATATCTCGCAAAGCCAACCTATCTCACTACGCAGTACTAGACAAATGTGAGAAACTGGTAGAAGCAGGCTTAGTCGAATCCGTCAAAAATGATAGGAATAGAGTCTTTTTGATTACCGAAAAAGGACTTCAATTTTTCCAGGAATTTAAGAGGTTTCAGGGATTAGTAGAAAGCATGAATCTAAGGTATTGATCCAATGAATCCCGAAATCGTACCAATTCATAGAAAAGAGTTTCTTAGAGAAGATGGAATGCTTTTTGTAAGGACTGAGGGTATCCTCGAAACAATGGTTAAAGCACCTTTGATAATTGCTAGCTTAATCGTTGTCGCATTAGCGATGCCTATTCAGACCTCATTCAGCTCTACTCGAATTTTAGATATTACAGTTTATTCAGATGGTTCTGCGCATATATCATCACAATTAGAGGTGGATCCTTTAGATCCAGATTTTGAGGTTAATCTATTTGGTCCCTCCATTGATAATTTTGTAGCAGTTGGCGAAAATGGTTTTTTATTATCTAGTGAAATAATTGATAATAAAGTAACAATCGATACTTTTGGAACATCTTCTATTACAATTGATTATGACATTCATGACTTAATTTCCAAAGAAGGAAGAGTTTGGACTTTTTCCCTTAATTCACCAACTGATTATTCATTATTAATGCCAGCAAACTCAATAATTGTTGGTATGAATGCATTGCCATCAAATATGGTTATTGTAAATGATCAAACTCAGTTAGAACTAAGTACTGGATTATCGGAAATTAATTATATTCTTGGTACCTCAAACCCACCAGTAACAAACCCACCAGTAACAAACCCACCAGTAACAAACCCACCAGTAACAAATACTGAAGAGTCTACTGCTGATATTTTTACACTTTCAGTTATTGGTGTATCCATTACTGCAGCTGTAGTTGGAGCAATTTTTATGGTTAAAAGAAAAGCAAAATCATCTTCAGCTATTCAAAACGAAATCACTGAATCTAAAATAAAATCTAATTCTAATGATCCTGAAACAATTTTCAATCTAAGACCTGAAATGCGTGAGGATGATAAAGAAATTATTAAATTCATTTCTCAAAATGGTGGTCAGGTTTTAGAAAGTGATTTAAGAAAAAAATTCCTTCAACCAAGAACTACTATGTGGAGAGCAGTTAAACGACTAGAAAGACAAGGAGTGATTGAAATTTCTAAAAAAGACTTACAAAACCTAGTTAAACTAAAAACAGAATTGGAGGAAGAAGAATGAAAAACATAGTTACTTTTGCATTATTAATTTTAGTTGTTAGTATGGTTTTTGGTGGACCAATAAGTAATGTTTATGCTCAGGATGATTCAAAAATCCTCCTTAAACTCGCAAAGCGTGCACAAAACCAAGTTCAAAATCAAATTTCTTCTGAATCTCCAGATAAAATAAAAAGATTATTTGAAGAAGGAGTTCAAAATGTCAATTCACTTGAAAAGGCAATTAGAAATAATGATGCTGATGCTGCAAAAAAACATTTTCTTACTGCAATGAAGATTTTTACTCAAATTTCTAGAGTGTCATCATCAGATGTGACTAAAGAATCAACACCAGAAGTTGCAGCAAAAACAACATCTGATTCTGTAAGATCAACTGTTAAAGATCCATCAAATGATCTTCAAAGATTACAAATTTATGTAAATAGTCTAAAAACGATTGCTAAAAAATACGATGCCCCAATTGATTTCTCTGAACTTGATAATTTATTTAGATTATCTAAACAACAAATCAACAATAATCAATTTGCTTTAGCGTTAGAAACACTTCAGAAAATTAAAGAAATCATTGTAGAAGTCAATAAAGAAATTAGAGATGAGGCATCAAAAAAAGAATCTCAGCGTGCTAAAGAGTATGCCCAAAAATATCTAGAGCAATTAGATAGATTAATTGAAAATGCCAAAAAACAGGGCTTATCTGATGAAATAATCAAAAAATTAGAAAATGCCAGAGAAAAACTCTCTTCAGCAGATAATCCAAATGATATCATCAAAGAAATTAGAGAAATCTTGTCAATAAAGAAACAGTTTGAATTAACAAAAAATGATAGACTTGAATCCAGAGTATTACAAGTTGAAAAAACCATATCTCGATTATCTCAAATGGATGGAGTAGATGAAAATGATTTGATACATGCCAGAGATACGCTTCAAAGTATTAAACGTCATTTGTATGATGGAGAATTTGATACAGCCAATGAACTTTTGAGAGATTTGGCAAAACAATTACAAGAAATTAAAAATTCGCGCTAATACTCATCATAAACTTCATATACATTTTCTAATCAGCATTGTGCATGGCTTCTAAAGCAATAGTTGTTGGAGTAGGCATTCCTATGATTATTGTTGGTGCTTTGATGGCTTGGCTATGGGCTCCATCAGAAGTAACATATCAAAATCAAGTAGAACTTGTTGGAAGTACTATTGGAATTTTAGGAGTAATATTTTTCATCTCTGGATTGTTTTATAGAAAAGAACCAGTCATGCATTAGAACATCATTGAATAAATAATGAAAAAAATTACGGTTATTACTTGAAAGTAAGATTATTTGAAATATTTACATCAGTTGAAGGAGAAGGAATTCTTTATGGGACAAAGACTCTGTTTGTTAGACTTGCAGGATGTCCTTTTACCTGTTTTTATTGTGACACTAAAGAATCTCTTCCACTTGACTCTGGAACGGAATATTCAATCGAAGAAGCAAATCAACTAATTGATACGAATCTTAAAAACCAAACTTACAAAGTAAATTTCACTGGAGGTGATCCACTAATTCAACATCAGGCCGTAGCTTTACTTGCAAAACATATCCAAGATAAAAAAATTCCTACATATCTTGAATCTTCATGTTTTGATATTGATAGATTCAATCATGTGTTACCGTTTATTGATATTGTTAAAATTGAATTTAAAACAAAAGATTCTGATTTTGTAGATTCTCAACACTATGAAAAATTAATTGGACATACAATGAAATGTCTAAAATCATCAATACAAGCAAAAAAAACAACATATATCAAAATTGTTGTTAGCTCTAAGACAAAGCTAGAGGAATTTAAAGAATTAACCAATGAAATTTTTAAAATTGTTTCTAAAGATGATATAGATGGATTTATCATTCAACCAACATATGGTGTTTCTGAGCCATCATTGGAACTACTATTGAATTTGTATGATATTGTATATCCACATTATATTGAAGTAAAGGTTGTTCCTCAATTACACAAATTTATTGGAGCTCCATAGCGTTAGCACCTGACTAAAAATCTAATTAGGTTCAAATACTAGAAAAATTCTGTGAGAATAACATGGACAAAGAACGTGTAGAAAAACTAGTTAGAGAACTAATTATTGAAATTGGTGAAGATCCTACACGTGAGGGCCTACGAGAAACTCCCGACAGAATTGCAAATATGTACAAAGAAATCTTTGAAGGATATGACTCTGATTCAGAATTATCCGTACAATTTTCAGAAGATTCTGATGTTGTAATTGCTCGTGATATTCAATTTTATTCGATGTGCGAACACCACATGTTGCCATTTTTCGGAAAAATTCACATTGCTTATTCTCCAAATGGAAGAGTATTTGGAATTTCAAAACTTGTTAGATTGGTTGAAAAATACTCAAAGAGATTACAAATTCAGGAACGATTAACAAAGAATATTGCAGATGAATTGTTCGCTCAAGGTGTTAAAGGCGTAGTTGTTTTAGCTGATGCAGAACATCTATGTATGAAAATGCGTGGTGTTAGAAATGACGCAACACTTTCTTCGTCAGCATTTAGAGGAATTTATGAGAAGAAAGAAGAAAAAGCTGGAATAATGACACTCATTAGAAAACGTGCCTCAGACTCTTCTTTCTAAGGTATAGTGAAAAATTAAATAATCAACATATTTCATTACCATCATGGGAGTAAATCCATATATCCATATTCCAAAAGAATCTTGGCCTAGTTGGACATGGTATGCAATTGAATGCATTATTGTTTTGGCAATATCTTTGGTAGCATCAAGTAAAATTACTGATTCCTTTGAAGGACTTGATCCACAAACACAAAACTATATGTTCTTGGGAATCGCTGGATTGATTTTCTTAGCTTGGTATATTGGAATAAGAGGTTTTATTCTAAAAAAGAAAATTCTTGAAAATAGATACTAGAATTATTTTAGATATCTTGTTTTATCATTAATACCTGCTTTTTTAAATGCAATTTTTCTATTATTGCAAGATTCACAAATCCCGCAATGAAATTTTTTATTTGCATAACAACTCCAAGTTTTAAAAATAGAATCTCCCAAAACTTTCATTCCAGATTTTAATAAATCACTTTTTGATAATCCTTTTCGATAAGGAGACCAAATTTCTATATTCTTTCGAATTTTCGATTTAATTCCATCTGTTTCACCTTCATTAAATGCTGCTTCTAGTTTTTTTGCAAAATTTGGTCTACAATCAGGATAATGTTGATCACCTGTATGTGCGCCATATGCAACTAGTTGTGCATTTAAGGTAAAAGCCCAAGCAGACGCAATCGATAGAAATACTGCATTTCTAATTGGAACTACTATTGAATACTCAAATTTACTTGGAATTTTCTTTTTTGAGCTAGTTAATACATTAGAATTCCCATACAAGTCTTTCATAAATCCAATATCAATTATTTTATGCTGCTTTAATCCTAGTTTTTTTGCAAACGTTTTTGCAGCAGAAATTTCGTTACTTGCCTTTTGTCCATATGAAAATGTAATTCCATATAATTCATATTTTGACTTTAAAAATGAAACTGAACAAACAGAATCTACTCCTCCGCTAAATACTATTACTGCTTTTTTCATATTATTTCAATAATCACTTTTTCTTAATAGATGCACCTTTACTTGGTTTACAGATAATTGTTTGACATTCAGTATTGGCAGAAGTAAATCCTTTAGACATTGCCAAACTAATTTTTTTCAAATTAGCAGATTTTTCTGAAAATGCAATAATTGATGGTCCTGCGCCACTAATTGTGACACCAAATGCACCTGCCTTTAGTGCATTTTGCTTTACTTTAGCATAACCTGGGATCATATGCTGTCTAGCTGGTTCAACTATTACATCCTTGACTGAATTACCAATCATCTTTGGATCTTTTTTCATAAATCCTGCAACAATTGCAGATGCATTTGATAAATTCAAAATACTGTCAGTTAATTTCACTTTATTTGGAATTACTCCTCTTGACACCTTGGTTTTCTTTTTTGGTACAACAAGTTTTGGAACTGCAACACACATTCGAAGATTAATTGGCGGATCTATTCGAATTACATCTAAAGGATTGGTCTTAACTATAACAAATCCACCTAAAACTGATGCGGCTACATTATCATAGTGAATTGTTCCAGCACTAGCTTTTTCACCAGAACCTGCATATTCCACCAAAGTGTTCCCATCAAGTTTTAGTCCAAATAATTTGTCAAATGCTATTGCAGTTGCAGCCGCTGATGCAGCACTACTGCCCATTCCAAACCCTGCAGGAATTCCTTTTTTAATTTTAATTTCAATACCGCTTTTAATTCTAAATTTTTTTTTCATATTTTTTACTACTAATCCTGCAGTATTGTTTTCAGGGCTTGTTGGAATATTATCTTCAGTAGTTATTGTAATCCCACTTTTAGTTTTGGTTAATGTAATTTCATCATAAAATGCATCAATTGCTAATCCAAATACATCAAAACCTGGTCCTAAATTGGCAGTAGATGATGGTGCTTTTACTGATATTGATTTCATTAATCTTCTACTTCCTCGCCCAAATTAAGAATTCTGCTCAAAGCACCTTCAAGATTTACTAAACCATCTCCTGTTACATTAGAAATTGGGATTAAACCCTGTGCAAATCCTCCTAAATTTAATCCTCGTAAAATACTCGTTGTTAATGTGTAGGTATCACCATCTGCCTCTTTAGAAATTGCATTCTCTAAAGTATTCAAATTTGTAGACCATTGTAGAATTTGTTTTAATCTATCTTCAATAAGATCTGTTTTTGTTACTACATTAATTGTAGGTAAATTCAAACGTAATCTTATTGATGTTGCAAGAAGTGCAATTGACACAAAATTAACAGGAGTAGTGATCAAAGCTCCATCAAAAAGAAAAATATTTGTTTTTTCATCTGATGAAATATTATCTACAAGAAAACGACCGCTAGAACGATATGCAAATAGTTCTATTTGACCAGGAGTATCAACAATTAGATAATCTGGATTTATTCTATTTACTTCATTTTGAATATCGTCAATTTTAGATGCAATCAAATCACTTGCCATAATCATTGCACCGTTTGGGCCAAGTTCATATTGATTCATTATTGATACAATGTCCACATAATCTCTAACATCGACATCACAGGTATAGGGCATACTTTCTACTCCTGGATCCAAATTCAAGACGGCAGCAAAAGCACCATTTTTTGTATAATAATCCAATAATTTTGATGTAAGCAATGATTTTCCAGAACCAGCAGTACCAGAAACAAAAATAGTTTTCAAACCTGTCTGGTTCTTTATTTGCTTATATTTCAAACTAACTTGATGATCTATTTTTATAATAAATTCCAAATTGGCATTTAATTTTTTAACAAAATTCCACTTTCTCTTTATCTCATTCTATTTAATTTGGTTTATGATTGATAGTATTTCTAAAAAAGAAAATTATCTTAAAGATTTAGTGATTAAACTCCTCCAAGAAAGAAAACTATCTGATTTTGACATGTTGGATTCATTGTTTGAAGATCTAAAGCAAGAACTCGAAAATCAACAAAAAAACATCAATTAAATCAATTTTTTATGCCTAATTTTAGGTGTGTATTATTTGATGACTAGGAATTTACTCAACTTTCATATTTGATCCCTCAAAAAAATTATCAAATGAACTGGAGAATAGTTGCCATTCCTGTTACCTTAATTCCTATTTTCATTATTGCCATTCAATTTGATATTCAAATAGATGATGTTCTGGCAATTGGGATCTTTCCGTTTGTTGGTGCAGTAATAGCTATGTTGATCAAATTAGGATTACAGGGAATCAAATTTGCATATATCACAAGGAAATATCTTGGAAATTTTGATTCATTTTTAAAATTAGTGGGTGTTAGAGTAGGAAGTGAATTTATCAAATTTACAACCCCTATGTTTGTTGGAGCAGAATTTGTTGTAATCTATTATTTGCATAAGAAAGGAGTTAATCCTGCAAAATCAGCATGGATTGCAATTATGGATATTGTAACTGAAGTTTTTGCAGCCGGTTTGTTATCTATAATGGCAGGAATTATTGCATTACTTAATGGTGCATATGTTGTAGGAGCTGTAATTTTAGCTACTAGTATTATTATTACATCTTTATGGATGGTCATGTTCTTTCTTTCATCTAAACATACATTCCAAGTTCCAAAAATTCTAGAAAATCTTGTAAAAAGGTTTGGAAAAGACAAGGGTGAAAAAGCTATTGATAAAACAAATCTTTGGATGAATGAAGTATGTACAATGAGTCGAGAAAATCTAAAAACTCCTGAATCTAAAAAAATCTTTACAATTTCATTTTTATTTTCAGTTGTATCTTGGTCATTTTATGGAATTTCATTTATGATTATTGCAATGGGAACTGGTTATGTGATTAGTGCATTTGATTCTATAATGGCAGTAATGGGTGCAAATGCAATTGGTAACTTGCCAATAACTATAGGTGGATCTGGTTTAGCTGAATTTGGAATTGTTGCCTATTTGAATAACTTGGATCCTTTTGCTTTTGAAGTACCAGAAGGAATAGTTGCTTGGGATGCAGTTATTGGTTGGAGAATTGCAACTTATTATGTACCAATTGTGATTACCTGGTTGCTTTTAGTCAAATTAGCCTTGAGTAAAATATCAAAACCTTCTGAATCATAGAAACCACTTTATCTTCAAACATTTTTTTTGGGTTAATGAATTTCAAAAATAAGGTCGTTTTAATCACAGGTGCATCATCTGGAATTGGTAAAGAATCTGCAATAGAGTTTGCCAAATTGGGAGCTAACATAATTTTAGTTGCCAGAAGAAAAGATAAACTAGAGCAAATTGCAAGTGAATTAAAAAAATTTCATGTATTGACATTAGTTTGTCAGTGTGATGTTTCAAAAAAAGATCAAGTCAAAGAAATGTCACAATTAATCTTTGAAAAATTTGATTCTGTTGATGTTTTGGTAAACAATGCTGGATTTGCCATATATGGCTCTGTTTCTGATCTTTCAATTCATGATATAGAATCTCAAATGGAGACAAATTATTTTGGTATGGTATATTGTATCAAAGAGTTTCTCCCATCGATGTTAAAGAACAAATCTGGGCATATAGTTAACGTTGCTTCTGTTGCTGCAAGCTTTGGTTTACCTGGAATTGCTTCGTATTGTGCATCTAAATTTGCAATGTTAGGATTTTCTGAAGGTCTTAAACATGAATTAAAAGATACTGGGGTGGGGCTTACTGTTGTAAGTCCAATAATGGTAAGAACTAACTTTTTTGATCATTCATCCTTTGAAAAAATGCCAAAATATTCACCTACATCACTTGATCCTAAAACTGTAGCAAAATCAATTATCAAAGCTGCAAATTCTTCAAGATTGGAAATTGTTGTGCCATCAGTGGTACGTGGTGCTATATGGCTAAAAAGTTCATTCCCATTTTTCATAAATCCAATAATAGGAAAATCTTTCAAAAAGCAATTGGATTCAACAAAGAAGAATTAAGTTTATTCTTCTAAATCGTCTGAAGCCTCACTAGAGCCTACGTCTAACAATTCTAATGATTTTAAATCAAATTGATAAATTGCCTTCATATCAATTTCTTTTTCTTTTTCTAGATAATCTGAAACTTTTTTGCTTAATGGTGCTTTATGCTGATCAAAAACGAATTCATAAACTTCACCTTTTACTAAATCGTCAATCTTTATTTTTTTTGAAACATCCATAGTAACTATGTGTCGTCCATCTTCTACAGGATCATACAACTGTACATCAATTTTGTTGTCTTCATAATAAAATTCTAAAATATATCCTGATTTTTTCATCTCTTGAGGTTTCTTAAATTTTGCATTTTGAATTTCATCTGTAACCCAATCAGGAATATCGTCTTCTTTCTTTTTTACCATACTAAACCCACTCTAGCTTTCTGCTTTTTCTTTTTTACTTTTTGACCACCATTCAAGATAATCATCATGTTTATCATCTCGAGTTCTTTCTCTTTGATTTAACTTAAATCTGATATCTGAAATTTCTTCTCTTGTTGCATATAATCCACATCGCTTACAAATGAAATGCCTTCTGTTTTTTTCATCCATCTTCATTGGAATATCAATTTCATCAAATAATTTGAACAATGCATCTCTACTTCTGTCTTCTTCTTCTGGAAAATCTTCAATATACTTGGCTTCTATTTTCTTTTTCTCTCTTGATGTACATTCTGGACAGTTAGGCACTGCTGATTTTGCTTAATTTTTTCCATAAAAGCGTTCCCACATAATATGTTGATCGTCATTAATCTGACACGCGGATTTTTTCATCATCCCTTGCGGTCCGTTCGCCCATCGAAATCCCGCGTGCCAGATGAGCAAAATTCTTAAAATAATCTATTATCTCTTTTCTTCTAGCATTTCAGCTGCAATCCTTGCTGAGTTTTCTGCTCCATTAGGAACGAAATTTTTTGAGAATTCATTCAAATGCCCCTCAAATACTTGATAATCATTCTTAATTTTGGAAATTGCATCAATTACATGCGATGTTTTAGTAGCCAGAATTCCTAAATTCTTTTCTTGTGCCCATAAAATGTTGTTTGTATGTTCATCATGAATTGGAATCCCGATAATTGGTTTTGATTTTCCGCCCATTATTTCACCCATTACAGTATGTGAACCATTAACTACTGCATATTTACATAAATTCAGTATTGTATCTTTTTGATTCTCAGATAGAAAACCAATATCAATTTGTATCCAATCAATTTTTTTATCTAGTGCTTCTATAATTGAATATTTCTTGCCATTTTTAGCTGTTACAGAATCTATATCTGATTCATTTCTTGCATGTGAGATAATTCTTTTTTCATTTTTCATCTCTTTTTGTTGAAAAACTTTTTCATATCTCTGACCAGTTCCATCATTTGCAGATTTGTTTCCAGTTCTCATCCAATATCCAAATTCACTATTCTCAACTAGCTTTTCAAGATCAGTTTTTTCCTCATTTAGAATTTTATTACCAGTAAAATGACCTACATAGATTACTTTATCTTTGACTTCACTAATGAAATTTAGATTATACTCACACATTGTATATGGTGGTGGGGAATCTGCAACTAGAATTTTTGTAGCTTTTGCAATTTGTTTTGCAACAAAAATTAATGATGGATAAAGATATGCTCTTGAATTGTATAGTTTTGGTCTAAATTGATTTGTTACAAATAAACTTGGAATGTTTCTATTTTTTGCTAAGATATTTGATCCCATATCTCCATCATTAATTACCAAATCAAATTTTTCTTTATTGTAGAGTTTTCTTTCCTCTCTCAAATAATTTGCAATTTGTCTTACGAGTGGTGGGTTTTTTGAAATTGGTAATAATAGATTCATTAAAGACATTGTTACACTCGGACCAAATTTTCCATCAATTGGAGTTGGCATCAGAATCTCATGAATTTTCTCTTTTTGATCTGGAAATTTCTTCAATAATTTTTCATAAACATGATCTTTACTTGAAAAATGAACTTCAAATTTTTCTTTTATATGATCTTCGAGTACTTGATTTAGTCTCATCATTCTTGAATAATGACCGCTTCCCCAGGGATAGATGAATTCTCCTATTTTGAGCATGACATAAAACCAATTATGCCGTTTAAATTCTCAGTGGTTCTCTTCAAATGAATCTAGAATATCGTGAACATTGTTAGGTCCCACTTTAATTGAAATGATTTTCTTTGTTTTAAAGCAAGATTCTACTTCTTTTTTTGCGTAAATTGGAACTTCATCTGTGGTAATGGGGATTATCTTTTCTAGTTTTTTCAAATTCCTTTCTAGACCAATCTCTTTTGCATCATTAAATAATCTGGAATCTACTCCTGCAAGTGGCATTATTGGAATTTTCTTTTTTTCAAATATCTGTTTTAGTGAATTATCAATAAAATTTGAAGAAAATATCAAGGGTGATAATGCTATTGAAATGCGGGTGTTTGTATACTGCAGCATTATTTGTAAAATTGAATTTATATAAATCAAATAGTTTTTAATTCCAGTTGGTTTGATTTTTAATTCAAAGAACTCTAATTCCACATTATCTTGTGCAAGCCTTGGTAAAATTTGATTAATGATTTTAGCTAGATTCATCAATTCAGATTTTTGTCTGTAACAAACTATTATCTTTACATCATTTCCTTGTTTAATGGTTTCAAAACATGATACAGCAGATAATTCGTCATATACTGCACAAATTGTTTTCTCCTTTTGTATTTCATTTGGAATACCACCATTACCTTTGTCTGAGAAAATACAGATGTATGCATTATTTTTTGTTAAATATGAATATAGTAATTTGTCATAATTTTCATCAGTTCCAGGATGTGCACCAAGATTTTGTTTCTTTTCAATAATACTTGATGTTGTAGCAATTTCAACATCCTTTGTAAGAAATCCTTTAGAGGTTCCTTCAACTTTAACCAGAAATTTTTCGCCTTTTAGTAGTAGATTTCCACCAATAGATGTAATTTCTGAAATAATATTTTGAAAATCATTTTTTATCTGTCTTGCAATTGCTATTTTTTCAACTCCAAATAATAGATTGATTGCAGATGATGCAAACACAGGATCATTTGCATCAACTAAAATTATGTCATCATCTCGTTTGACAGATTTGAATTCCTGCTTTTTTATCTTTAAAATTTTTTTAATATTTGTAATTAATAATGGGATTTTATTTTTTGAAAAAATAGTTGGAAAAACTATAACATATGATATTTCATCCATATTTTTTAAATTGAAATCTACTTGTTTATAATTTAGGATAAAATTTCGGGTAATCAATATAAAACAAATACTTTATGTAAAAATGTGGTGCAATTTACACAAGAACAAATAGATACTTTAAACTCTAATATTCATACAACAGAAGGCGCACTTGAGTGGGTTTCTGAGAATCTTCATCCAAAAGTTGCAAAAGCCTCCAGCTTTGGTGCTGAAGATGCCGTATTAATGGATATCATGCTAAAAATTAATCCAAAATTTCGATTCTTTACTTTAGATACAGGAAGACTGCCCCAGGAAACCTATGATATTATTGATATTGTAAGTAAAAAATACAACATTTCAATCGAAGTTCTATTTCCTGATACAAAAGAAGTAGAAGAAATGGTTAGAGAAAAAGGAATGAATTTGTTCTATGAAAGTATTGAGAACAGGAAACTTTGCTGTGATATTCGCAAAGTTCACCCAATGAACAAAATGCTAAAGACTTTGGATGGCTGGATTACAGGATTAAGACGAGAGCAGACAAAAAATAGAGAAAATGTTACAATGTTTCAACTAGACCATGGACATGGTGGAATTCTAAAAATTAATCCGATAATTGACTGGACTTGGGATCAAATTCAAGAATATATCAAAAATAACGACTTACCATACAACAGTCTACTTGACAAGGGTTATCCTAGTATTGGATGTGAGCCATGTACCAGAGCAATAAAACCTGGAGAAGACATTCGTGCAGGAAGATGGTGGTGGGAACAAGGAGGAAATAAAGAGTGTGGCCTTCATATAGACCCTGAATAGAGGAATATTATGTCAGAAGATAACTCCATTAAACCACATGGTGGAATTTTAGTAAACAGAATTACCAAAGTAGATACCACAGGATTATTCTCAATTACAATTACAGAAGATCTTGCAAATGACGTTGAAAATATTGCAGATGGGATATTTAGTCCTCTTGAAGGATTTTTGGGAAAGCAAGACTTTGAAAGTGTTGTATCGCGAGGAAGATTGGCCAATGATCTAGCATGGACTATTCCAATAGTACTCGATGTAGATGAACAAACTGCATCTAAAATGAAAGAAGAAAAAGACGTATTGCTAAAAAATCCAGACGGAGTTGGAGTTGCAGTATTACACGTTGATGAAATCTATTCTTTTGATAAGGAAAAAACTGTTCAGGGAGTATATGGAACAAATGATAATTCTCATCCAGGTGTTGCAAAGACAATGTCTATGAAAGATAAATTGGTGGGTGGAAAGATTGACTATATTCAGAGACCAAATGATAGTGAAATTAGAAACAATAGACTAACACCAAATCAAACTAGAGAAGCATTTGTCAAGGCAGGCTGGAAGACTATTTGTGCATTTCAAACCAGAAATCCACCACATGTAGCACATGAGATGCTGCAAAAAACATCAATTACTACACGTGATGGCGTATTTGTTAATCCAATAATTGGAAAGAAAAAGTCAGGTGACTTTGTTGATGAGGTTATTGTCAAGTGCTATGAAACCATGATAAAATCATACTATCCAGAAAACAGATGTATGCTTGGAACTTTACACACTGAAATGAAATATGCTGGTCCAAAAGAGGCAATTCATCATGCAATTATGAGACAAAACTATGGATGCACACATATCATTATTGGACGAGATCACGCAGGTGTTGGAAAATTCTATGATCCATTTGCAGCACAAAAAATCTTTGATGATTATCCTGAATTAGAAATTTCTCCAGTATTTTTCCCACCATTTTTCTACTGCAGGAAATGTCTAACGTATACAACCCCAAAAGCATGTCCACATGGAGATGATGATAAAGAGCAAATCAGTGGAACTAAACTTAGAGAAATGATTCAAAATGGGCAAGCACCTTCTGAATTTATTCTACGACCAGAAGTTGCTAAAGTGATTTTGGATCATCCAAAACCATTTGTTGATTAGCTTTTTATTCAATCAAGTCTGTTCTAGCTTGTGAAGTATCTATTCATAATTTTGTTGTTAGGATTTTCTTTAACTCCTGCATTTGCACAGGAATTAACAAATCCATCATTACTTATAGATACAATAGATATTCCTTCAAATGAATTTAATCGAATATTGCGAGAAGCTCCAGTAGTATTTCTTGATGATGTTCATGCTGTTAGCTGGCAAGTAACTATTGATAACAATTTACTATATGCTAATCCAAATGGAAATGCAGTTCTTAGACTATATGATCAAGAGACTCATGATGAATTTATTGAAGTTGGTATGGGATCTCAACCTGACAACAAGTTTTGGGTTGCAGTTCAAACTCCAAAAGAAGGATACATTGTAGTTCATAAGGATCTTGATAGAGGTTGGTATCCACAAGCAAAATCTATAATATCCTATACTGATAGGGCAGGACTAACAGTCAATAATGGAGCAAGAATAGTAGTTACTAATTTGGATATTGGTACATTTGCAATAGACGCATACTCAGTATATGGAAAAGAAGGCTCTACTGATCCACCAGCTGTAAACTCTGGAAGTATGATTATAGAATTTCTTTCTGGAGATCCTGCAAAGAACGCATTTGCTATGTTTCCATTTTACATGGCAGCAGGTGTTGGAATAATTGTAGGAGTATTATTTCTAACTAAGAAGCGTTCTTAGTTTTGTAATATTTACAACTTTTTTTAATCTTACATACATTACACATTGGTGATATTGGTTTGCAAATATTTTGTCCATACATTACAAATGTATCATTAATATCAATCCAATACTTTTTCTGAATTTTTTTCATCAATTCCTGTTCTGTCTCCTCGGGATTTTTGGTATCTACTAATCCTAATCTATTTGATATTCTATGAACATGGATATCTACTGGAATTGCGGGTTTTTCAAATGCATAAACCAATACACAATTAGCTGTTTTTCTTCCAACCCCTGGCAATTGCACCAAAGTATCTAAATCATCTGGAACTTTTCCTTTGTATTTTTTATCAATAATACTTGCAACTTCGATTATTCTTTTGGATTTTACATGATAGAACCCAATTGATTTTATTATTTTCTCTACATCTTTAATTTTGGCCTTTGCAAGTTCTTTTGGATTTTTATATTTTAAGAATAATGCTTTTACTGCTTTTGTTGTAGCCTCATCTTTAGTCCTAGCTGAAAGTATTGTTCCAATTAAAATACTAAAAGGCCCGGTCTCCGCATCATGAAGATCTTGTAATGCAGTAATTCTTGGTGGCTTTACAGAATTCATTGTATCAGTCATTCCGCGAAGAATTTTTTCCATTTTCAATTAAAAATTACGTACAAGTATTATAACTGTAGTAACAAAGCTTTACCAATGGAGCTTACCAGAGAAGAAGAATCTGCATTAAAAGGTGAACATGGTGAAATTATGCAGATGGCATACAGAATTTTAGTTGCAACAGGTGAGGCAACTGATGCTGACAAACTAATACCAATTGAGTGGGCTCATCTTTCGGGTGTAAACTACAATACAATAGGTGATGCGGGAGAGGAATTCCTATCTAATATTAGCAAGATTGCTAGAGTTTCAGTAAAAACCACTCTTAACCCAATGGGATTTGATATAGACAATGTAAAAAATTATGGATTGGATGAAAATTTTATTTCAAAACAGCTTTCTATTAAAAACTCATATGAAACAATGGGTGTCATCCCCTCATTTTCATGCATTCCTTATGAAATTTTTGAGATACCAAAAGATGGAACCCAAGTCGCATTTGCAGAATCTAATGCTGCAATCCATGCAAACTCTTTTGATAGTCTAAAAACAAACAAAGAAAGCGCATTCAGTGCACTTGCAAGCGCAATCGTTGGAAAAAGCCCATACTCTTCACTAAGAAAAGATGATTCACCAAACATTACAATTAACATGAAAGTAAAAAATCCAAACGAGTTGACATATGGGATGCTAGGATTTTTTGCAGGAAAAATTGGCGATACTTCTGTAAATATTTCAGGGCTTGCAGAGATGGATAAAAGACAATGCAAAGCAATGTGTGGCGGGATGGGAACATCAGGAACTTGTGCAAAATTCATTTTTGATGAAGGCGATTCTGATTGTGAAAAAATAGATTTTGATGAAAAAGAGATGAAAAATGTGCATGATGAGCTAAACACTGCAGAAAAAGGTGATGTAATCACACTCGGTAGTCCACAATTGGGTTTAGATGAGATTTCTGATCTTACAAGTATGCTAAAAGGAAGATCTTTTAAAAAAAGATGTATGGTATTTTTACCTAGAACTGTAAAGGAGCAAGCAAAAAAAATTGGATACACAACAGAACTTGAGCGTGCAGGATGTGAAATTCTTTCTGACTGTTGTACGTGCTTGACTCCTTTGATAAACAAAGAAAATGTTGATGCAGTTACTACAAATAGCATAAAGGGCGCATTTTATCTTAAAAATTCTAACGGCGTAGATGTAAATCTAAAATCTTTATCAGAAATAATTCAAGATGAGACAAGATGAAAGTTCTAGTTGCAGGCAAGGCTCAAGGAACTGTTTTAAAATCTACAAACCCCATAAATTTTCTTGGAACCGTTGACAAAAAAACTGGAATCATTAGTGACAATAATCATGATCTTTATGGTGAATCAATCAAGGATGTTATTCTTGTATTTCCATCAGGAGTTGGAAGCAGTGTTGGTGCATATACAATTTATTCCATCAAATCAAATAATTCTGCACCTCTAGCCATGATATGTCAGAAAGCAGATCTTACCGTAGCTACTGGTTGTGCATTGGCAAATATTCCATTAGTTACAATTAGCAATGAAGAATTTGAATCTATTAAAACTGGAATGAAATTATCTCTTGATACTGACTCTAATCTAATTCAGTATCAGTAAATTTCTTAATATCTAAATCTCCAACAGATATCTCTTTAATCTGACTTTTACCTGAAGGCAAAACACGAACAAAATCATCAAGATTAATTTTTCTTGCAATCTCTTCATGCATTTTCAAAAATTCAATACGTATTTTTTTTGCCGCCTCAGCCATCTCTAGCCCATGTGGTTCTATCACTGCATAGCAAATAGAATTTTTTTTAATTGGTTCTGGTGGACCACAAGTTAATACATAATCATCATCTTGTGGAATTATTCCCACTGCAAGCTTGAGCGTATCTGATTTGATAAAATTTCTTTGCCCTTCAATAGTAAAGGAACCTTTTGGTAAAAATTCTCCACTAGGAGCAGATTTTTTCACCTGTTCTGGATTAACCCAAAACGCACTTACACCATACATTCCTTCTTTCCATGCACGACTAAAGCAGACAGTGGCATGTGCAACTTCATTCATACTCCTATCAGGGGCGTTTTCAGCTTCTTTTAGAATGAAAAAAGGCGAACCAAAAATATCACCATGAAATATTTTGTCATTTTTTACCAAATGTTTCCTAACAACAGCAGAATTTGATGCAGCATCTCTTCCACCAATTGTAAGTAAGCCATCCGATGTAAAGAACCATCTATATCTTTCATACCAATTTTTCTTTCTAATCTCTGAAATCATACTGATATCTTTTTCAGCTTCTGTTTTGTTTTGAAGCTTTTCTAATTTTTTCAGAGTTTTCTCTTTGATTGACTCAATTGATTTTATTGCACCTGATTGTTTTTTTGCCTCATTGAATAATACTGAAGCAATTGATTGAAGAGGAGCCTTGGTATTTATTTTGATTTTTTCATCCTGAATTACGATTAATGGAATTCCTTTTTCTGTGATTAACTTTGCATTATTACCTGATAAAATATCCTGAGCAGAATTGTCTTCTATTGATATTATTCCCTGTGATACCATTTGATAAAGAGAATTTGCTACATTTGTAATGTTTTTTGATCTTTCTTTTACTGTTTCAATTGCTTTTTCTTGTTCAGAAATTTGAGTTTCAAGCTCTTTAATTTTTTTATCAGATCCACTTGACTGAATTGACTTGCCTTTATCAACAATTTTTTCAGTAAATACAGTATCTAATCCTTCGATAAAGCTATTAGCTTTTGTAATCTCTCCTTCTATTTTCCCTAATCTTATTGGAAGAACTTCCACTTTTTCATTTCTTACTATTATTGGATCATGATTTCCTGACACTATGTCTGAAACAATTTTTTTTGTAGTTTCAAAAATTCTATTTATTTCTTCAACTGTTAAGAGATTACCAATTTTTTTCCCATCAACATTTGCAGTTTCAAAAATTCCTTCAACATATTTTTTTGGCAAGCCCAAAGTTCGACCAAACCATTTAGCACAAATTAATTCTGTTGTTTTTAGATCATCAAAATCTGATTCTGAGAGATTAAAGATATCTAGTCCACTAGTTGGCGGTTGCGCGTATTCTAATCCTACGCTTAACTTACGATGTCTAACTTCTATCGAATGCTGCAATGCAAGAATTTTCATTTCATTATTGCATAATAGAATATTCCCATCGCCAAAAAATTCTCCAACTAGAACAAATTCTTTTCCAAATCCTTCAAACGTAAAATATGCAATTCTTTCAGCACCAATCTGTTCAATCTTTTTTAATTTTAATCGTAATAGATCACTACGTAATCTTTTGAGAAGTCTGTTGGGTTCTATTTGATCAATTTTTACCTTGGTCAACCAAACACCTGATGTTGAAATCATCATGAAAAGATCACTTTTCTCTGTATGATGAAGCTTGAAGAGAATACTGTCTTTTGTAATGCCGTAAATATTACTAATGTAATAGTCTTGAACTTGCTCTGAAATTTGATTAACCAAATATCGAAGTTCTATTCCAGAAAGTGTCATGAATATGCTATTTTATATCTAAAATTATACCCTTGCTATGATTTGGTCAATCTTTGACCAAAGATATTAAACATGGTTTACCCGAGTCACGCTAGAAAATTACCTTGGCAAAATTCAAAAAGAAAAAATCTGCTCCTACCACTGGACCTGAAGATTCTAAAAAAGAATCTGTAAAAGAGAATCCAGTTGATGTTCCTGAAACAGAAAAATCTGAGCCTGTTGAAGATAATTCATCAACTGATCCACCAGTAAGTGTAGCTGAGAAAAGTGAAAAGGATAGAAAATTAAATAAATTATTTTGGATGCGTGTTGCCTTGGCAGTAATTGCAGGAACTGCTGCAACTTTTATCTTTGAAGATATTGAAGGCGAAGACAGAAGATGGGCATCAATTGCATTTATGATTATAGTGTTCTTTGGAACAATTATAGTTGCAAAAGGGATGAAAATGCAACTGCCATCATCAGATAGAAAGAAAATTGTTACTCAGGCGATTGGTAGCTATGTCTTTTTGTATTTGTTTACATGGATTGTGACATATACCCTAGTTCATTCTGGAAGTGTTTCTAGTGGGATTAATCTTTAAACACAATAGCGATTAGATATGTGGGATTTTAAAACACCTGGAATTCCTGATGAAAACTTTGAGAGAACAGAAAAGGTTCCAATCACAAAAGAAGAAGTTAGAACAATACAAATTAGTAAAGCTCGATTAAAACCTGGTCAAACTGTTTATGATATTGGTTGTGGAAGTGGTTCAATTTCCGTTGAAGCTGGACTTCAAGTTGAATCATCAGGAAAAGTCTTAGCTATTGATCATGATGAGAATGCAATAGAACTAACAAAAAAGAACATACAAAAGTTTGGCCTTTCAAATATTTCAGTAATATTTGGTGATGCCAAAGAAAAGATACAAGATCTTGAACCAGCTGATGTCATAATAATTGGAGGAACAGGTGGCGATACTAGAGATATAGTTGAACTATCTGAGAATAAACTAAAGTCAGGTGGTAGAATTGTAATTGGGATTATTCTAATTGAGACACTTTATTCTGTATTGCAAATTTTAGACAAGTTACAGTTTAAATCAATAGATATTACTCAAGTTACTATTTCAAAGAGTAGAAAGACTACTACTGGTACCATGATGCTTGCTAGAAATCCTGTAACTATAATTTCTGCTACTAGAGTCTAATCTAGATATTTAATTGGGAACAAAGTCAGATTTTTTATGCCTGGATTAATTGGAATTGGAGTGGGTCCTGGAGATCCAGAATTACTTACTGTAAAGGCAGTAAATGCAATAAATAATGCAGATATTATCATGTGCCCTGCTTCTAATCAAGACCGACCAAGTATTGCATTGTCTGTTGTTTCATCATTAATTGATAAATCAAAAAATCAAGAAATTATAAAATTAATTTTCCCAATGACCAAAGACAAAGACATTCTAGAACAAACATGGAAAAAAAATGCCAAAATAATGGCAGAAACTGTTTTGTCAGGAAAAAATGTTGTATATCTTACAGTAGGTGATCCTTTTTTGTATAGTACATGGATTTACATGCACAAAGATCTCAAAGAAAACTATCCTGACATGGATATTAGCGTAATTCCAGGAATTGTCTCCATGTTTACATTTGCAGCAAAAGTTGGTGTAAGTGTAGCAGAAGGTGCAGAAAAGGTTGCAATAATTCCATCATGCTATGATCTATCTAGTGTTAAAGAGATTGCAAAAAATTCTGAGTCCATGATATTTCTAAAAGATGGAAGATATTTTGATCAAGTAATCCAAGTTCTCAAAGAATCTGGATTTCCAGATAATTCTATCTTTGCAATTGGTCAAGATCTTGGAACAGACAAAGAAATTATTCGAAAACTTACTTTAGGTGAAGTAAATGATGATACTCTAACTACAAAATATTTCTCAATTTTGGTGGTAAAACGTGTCTGATGTATTCTTTGTAGGCTGTGGCCCTGGGGATCCTGAACTAATTACTGTAAAGGCCAAAAAACTAATTCAAAAGGCAGACGTTGTAGTATACTCTGGCTCTTTGATTCCTGAACCAATCTTGAAACTTTGCAAAAAGGGAAAACTATTTGATGCTGCTAAACTAGTCAGAGAAGAAATTTTCGATTTATTATACAAGAATGCAATAAAAGACAAACTTGTTGTAAGACTACATGATGGAGATCCATCAATTTATGGTGCAATCAAAGAACAGATTGATAATCTTGAGAAAAAAGGAATAAAGTCTACAGTTGTACCTGGAGTAACTGCGTTTTTAGCCTCAGCTGCTGCACTTGGAACTCAGCTAACCCTTCCTGGAGTAACTCAGACCATCATAGTCACAAGAGCAGAATCAAGAACCAAAGTTCCAAAGCGTGAAAGAATTTCAGAACTGTCAAAACACAAAGCTACATTGATCTTTTATCTTAGTGTACATTTACTTTCTAAACTAGCTAAAGAAGCAATAGAAGGAGGTTACAAAAAGACAACTCCTGTAGCTGTAGTTTACAGAGCAAGCTGGAAAGATCAAAAAATTGTTAAAGCAACATTGCAAGATATTGCAAAAAAAGTTAAAGATGAAAAAATTACTAGAACTGCAATTGTGATTATTAGTGATGTAATTGATCCTGAGACTTATGAATATTCTAAACTATATGACAAGAGCTTTAGCCATGGCTATAGAAAGAAAAAATAAAGAAAAAAAATTGGTTTGACTATGTCTGGTCTATTGCTGTAGTGCCAGTCATTGAAATTTGCCAATTCACAGTTAGTTGATCGTTTGTATTCAAGACAATTGCTGTATCAGCACTGTTAAAATCTTTGAATGCAAAGATTCCGTTATTTGCTGTGCCATTTAACAAACTTGCACCAAAGACAGAATTTGTATCATCAGTTGCTGTAAATGTTGCATCAATTACGACTTGAACATCTGTTGCTCTTGCAGCACCACTAGCTACTGTATTGAATGTTACAGAAGTGTCTTGCAATGGAGTTAATCCACTGTCTGTGTAGATACTTGATGTTGCATTAACATTCAATCCAACTGCATCAGCATCTGCACTATACAATCCAATATAGTTGAAATCTCCTGGTGAGGCAGCACAACTTGTATCGGTACCTGACAAATCAAGGGTTGCTTGAGGAATGCCAAATAATTCAACCATTGCACAATTAATGCCTTGGTTGGTGATTGCATTGTCTGTTTGTATGTAACTCAAAATGTTACCATCACTGTCTGTGTGAATAGCTTCTAAGTGTCCGGTTATCATTGTACCAGAATTCATTGCAGATGAATCCATTTGATTAGAACCAAATGTACCATCAGATAGGTTAAATCCCATCATACCTACTGCAAAGACTACTGAGGCAATAAAACCAAAGCTTTGGTATTTTTTCATTAAATTTTTAATTAATAAATGGTTAATAGAGTTTCTGGAAAATTTCCATTTTTTAATGATCCATTGTGGAATTATACATAAATTATGGATCTTTTTCTGTGACGCCTAGGCTCTCAGATAATCCAACTATGATTCTTTTGGGCTCATCACCTGTTTGTTCAATAACTATATCATTACTATCATTATCATTCATTTGCATTATGCCAAATGCAATTCCTATAACAATAAAAACTGCAATTCCAATAATTAGTGTCTTATTCACAGTTTGCTATGAATTATAATGATATAAAAATAGTAGGAAAATTTTTCTAGTCATAGTTGATTTTATTTTATCATGCTTAGCAAGATCGTTTTAGGCATCTTTGTTATTCTCTCGTTTTCATTTTCTTCTGTTTATGCAGTAGAACCAATACTCATCACTAGTAGTGGAGTAGCAGATAAAATTATTTTTGATGGAAAATGGTCTGATAATCTTGAATGGAAAACTTCAAGTTATGATCAATTCCATTTTGCTGATGATAACAGTAAGATAGTTTTAAGATCTGCACATCAAGATGATTTTATCTACATACAAATTAATGCAGTTAGTGATTTCACACTTGACAAAGGTTCAGATAGTGCTACTTTGTGTTTTGATTCAAAAAATGACAAGTCCTCAATTTCGAAAAATGATGACTACTGCTTTTTTACTACTCTAAATGGAAAAAATTCTTTCACATATCAAGGTGGTAGTCCAGTTTCCCTAAATGGAAATTTCAAAAAAATTCAAAACCATAAAGATTACATTGCAATTGGAAATGTTTCTGGTAAATATGATCGATACGATGCTAAACCACATCCTACTTATGAATTCAAAATCCCAATAGATCTTTTAGGACGGTCTGATAACTATGGTTTTTATTTTTCAACATTTGATGCAAATTCATATAAAAAATATTCATGGCCAAAACAACTTGATACTTCTAGTCCATTAAAAATTCCAAGCCCCTCGCAGTGGGGTGATATTATATCCCCTGACAAATCTCTTCCTGAATTTAATTATTCAATATTTCTCTTATTCATAATACCGATATTTCTAATTACTAGTTTCATAACTAAAAATAGAATTTCTAAAGTATATTTTCATTAAATATTCTTTTTCCAAATATAATGTGCCTAAAAGTATTTTTTTAAATATTAATAACTAGACAAATTTTTTAACAATTATGAGAAATAATATAATTGAAAATAAAGCACAAATTTCAATTATAATTCCAACATATAATGAATCTCAAAATATTCTAAATATTTTAAAATCCATTGGAGAAAATATCCCTAAAAATATTTTAACACAGGCTATTGTAGTAGATGATAATTCACCAGATGGAACAGGAAAACTCGTTGATGATTATCTAAAAAACGTTAAAAAAATTGCAGGATACACAATTGACGTTATTCATAGAACAACAAAAAATGGTCTTAGTTCAGCTATTTTGAGTGGAATTCAACGTGCAAGTGGTGATACTATTGTAGTAATGGATAGTGATCTTTCTCATCCACCACAAATTATTCCAAAAATGATTGATGCACTTAAACAATATCAATGTGATCTTGTTATTGCATCAAGATACATTACAGGTGGTAAAATTTTAGGGTGGAATAAAAAACGTCAGATGATAAGTAAAACTGCAACAATTATTGCAAAAAAAGGATTGGGTGTAAAAATTAAAGATCCAATGTCTGGCTTTTTTGCATTTAAGAAAAATATTATTGCTGGATTGAATTTTGATGCAATTGGTTACAAAATTTTACTAGAAATTCTTGTTAAAAAAAGAGGAATTCAAATCAAAGAAATTCCATATACGTTTGAGGATAGAAAATTTGGCTCAAGTAAACTTGGTTCTGGAATAATTATCGATTACATCAAATCTATTTTAAAATTATACAAATATGGAAAAATTGCAGAAAAACAAGAGAAAAGACCATCAGTAAAATTCTTTTCAAAAGCTGCAAGATTTTTTACAGTTGGAACAATTGGATTAGGGGTAAATTATTTAATTTCTTTATTGTTTGCAGATGGAATTTCTAATTTGTGGTATATCCACGCAACCACTATAGGAATTATCTCTTCAATGACTAGTAATTTTCTTTTAAATAAAATTTGGACCTTCAATGATTCTGATTTTTCTTTAATTAAAACTTTAAAGCAATATGGAAAATTTATCACATTTAGCTCTCTAGGTGCATTACTACAACTTGGACTAGTTTTTTATCTAGTTGATATTCAAAATATTTCTTATCCAATTTCTCTTATTGGTGCAGTAGGGTTTGCTGCATTTGGAAATTTTATTTTAAATAAAAAATGGACTTTTAAAGAAAAATTATGGAATTAGTAGTTAGTAAAAATTAAAACAAAAATAATGACGATCGTCTTTTCCAATATTCCTACTCAAAAGTAGAAGTAGAGGATTGAGACGAAAGTCCAGTTGAAGATGGTACAGATGGGAATTTATCTCCTATCTGTTGTTCAGCTACTGCAGATGCTTCTTGTAGAATCTTATCAGTTTCTTCACTTGAAACATCAGATTCCATACTAAATGAATCTCCTGCCAGGGAGTCCATCATCAGTCCATTAAGTGTCTGGGTCATACTGTTCAATTCTGAATCTGCTTCTGGCATGAATCTTCCTAGCGATGACTTCAATCCCTTCATTGTAGACATTGCTGGTCCAATTGCTACCATAGCATCACCAAGATCATGAATAGTTGTCAGTCTTAGTTGGACTTGTTCTAATGACATTCTTGCATTGCCGAGCATCTTTGTAACCTTACGAATTTCAGCTAATTCGTTAGACAAAACTCTACTTGTGCTAGTATCATGTTGTTGCATTGCTGTTACGACTCGTTGAAAGAGTTGCGCATCTCTTTCATGCAGCTTACTTAACATAGAGTCCATCTTTGAAATCTGAACTTGTAGTTTGTTTACTGCAGTTTGGATTCGTGGTTTTAATGCACCTTGAGGCTTTACTGCTTCACGGAGTTTGCCAGTTACACTTTGAGTCTCTTGTCGAGCCCAAGTTTTATCGAAGTTTGGCATGGTTGGTGATTTAGAAATTCAGTCTTAATACACGGTGTAAATTTAGATCAGTTTTAGATTAAATTTAGCTAACAAAATCTAAATCAGATCCATATTTTCAATATTTCATGGTAAGAATTGTAGTTTTTGATTCTGGTTTAGGCTCATTAAGCGTCATAAAACAAATACAAAAACAAATGAAATGTAATATTATCTATTTTGCAGATTCAAAAAATTTTCCATATGGAAAAAAAACTATAAAAGAATTAAGAAAAATTACATTAGAATCAATTTATTCTCTTCAGAAAAGATTTGAGCCTGAATTAATTGTAGTAGGTTCGAACACACTATCACTAACATTAGATTCACATCCAAAAAATATTCTAACTATAATACCACCAATTAACCAAGCAAAAAGCATTTCAAAATCAAAATGTATTGCAGTATTAGCTACTGAATCTATTGTGAAGAGTAAATTATTAGATGATTATCTGGAGAATTTTAAAAAAAATAATTTTAAGATTATTAAAATTAATGCATCTCCATTAATCCAATTAGTAGAATCTGGTAAATTTTATTCAAATTCTCAACTTTGTAAAACAATTATTCGTAAACTTCTAACACCAAAGTTTACAAAGAATAATGTGGATGTAGCCACTTTGTCTAGCACACATTTACCATTCCTTTTAGAATTTTTTAAAGAAATATTTCCAAATATTACCTTTCTTGATCCAAGTAAACCACTATCAATAAAATTAAAGAATAAATATAATGATCATTCTAAAAAAAGAAATAGTTTACAAATCTATACTTCTGGAAATATTAAATCATTTAAAAATAAACTTATTCATTTAAGGATCAAAAATAATATCTCAAAATTTACACTACAATGAATCAACAGCTTACACTACAATGAATCAACAGCTTACACTACAATGAATCAACAGCTTACACTACAATGAATCAACAGCTTACACTACAATGAATCAACAGCTTACACTACAATGAATCAACAGCTTACACTACAATGAATCAACAGCTTACACTACAATGAATCAACAGCTTACACTACAATGAATCAGCAGCTTACACTACAATGAATCAACAGCTTACACTACAATGAATCAACAGCTTACACTACAATGAATCAACAGCTTACACTACAATGAATCAACAGCTTACACTACAATGAATCAACAGCTTACACTACAATGAATCAACAGCTTACACTACAATGAATCAACAGCTAAAATTTTTAATTTTTTCATAAATGTTACAAGTTCATCGATCATCTTCCAAAAAATTAATTCCATTTTGGTATCAATAAATCCTCATATTTCCATCATGGATCTTGACAATCCGAGAAATTTCCTTGCTCTTTATGCTTTGATCAGACCAAATTTTGTTGGATATGGCACTTGAATTTAGTACATCTGTAAACGTAAGTTTTACAAAAATTCATTTCTGTAGATTTATCTCTAATTCATTTCCATATCCTAAAATTTTTGGAGGTGAGCAATTCTGAAATCTTTAGCCATATCCATGTTTTTGATTTTAGTTTTGTCTACACTTTCATCTGGAACTGATTATGTCTTTTCATATTCAGTTCCAGAAAATTTTGATTCAGTTCCAGAAAATTTTGATTCAGTTCCAGAAAATTTTGATTCAGTTCCAGAAAATTTTGATTCAGTTCCAGAAAATTTTGATTCAGTTCCAAAATATTTTTCAATTAATTTGACTGAAAAGATGGGAATCGCTGAAACAAAAAAACAATCAGATAAATCTAAAATACATTCTATCACATTAAAAGAAAGTATCAATGTAACAAATAATCCATCTAAAAATGAAATTATTTTGATCAAATATGATTCTGATAGAAAATTAATGATGGAAAGAATTTTTGATAGACAATCAAAATTTGAAAAAAATAACTCCAAATTATTGCAAACTGTTTCACTATCAACATTATTGTATCATGAACAAAATTTTATTGATAATAATTTAATATTTTCAATTTATGATTCATCAATTGATGAAATATTTCTTAGCGTAAATAATTTTATCCCAAATATTTTTGACTCAGAAAAAATAATTTCAAACCTTAGCAACATTGATAAAATTTTCAATCAAAACAATATAGAAATTTTAAATGATCAGATATTTGACGTTGAAAATCCGATCTTATTAATTTTATTGATACCTTTTGCAGGTTTTGTTTTAATTCGTTATGATAACGAACAAACTAAGTTTTATCAAATAAAACAATTTTTCACTTTAGCTTTTATTGTAATTCTTCTTTCATCTGCTGTCATCACACCAATGTCAATTTCATCATCTTATTGGGGATATGCATTTGGACAAATTGATAATAGTACAGAAACAATTTTAGAATTAGAAACTACAGAAACAATTCCTCAAAATAATATGACCAATATTTCTGAGTATCCAGAAAATTTATCCGAAATAGATCTTTCAAAAATTATTTTATCTGAATTAAATTCAATGCAATTCAATAATGAAATATCTATCTCTGACGTACTCAGCGTAACACTATCAAGATTCTCAGACAACACTACACCTGATTCACACGTATCTGATTCAATCATGGCTATCTCTGACGTACTCAGCGTAACACTATCAAGATTCTCAGACAACACTACACCTGATTCACACGTATCTGATTCAATCATGGCTATCTCTGACGTACTCAGCGTAACACTATCAAGATTCTCAGACAACACTACACCTGATTCACACGTATCTGATTCAATCATGGCTATCTCTGACGTACTCAGTACAACATTAACCAAATCTACAGGTGAGACCATATTTTCTAGCACATCTGATTCAATCATGGCTATCTCTGACGTACTCAGCGTAACACTATCAAGATTCTCAGACAACACTACACCTGATTCACACGTATCTGAATCAACTATTTCATTTTCAGATTCATTAACAACAATTTTTACGCCTGGTTTCTCGTTAGATGATGCGAAACTATCTTTAGAATTTGATTCACTGGAAAATGGAACTGCATCAGATAATGCAAAAATTAGTAAAGAAAATTCACTATTATTAGATGGTGATCAAGATTTCATTCATCTATCAGAAAATTCTACAAATAATCTACAATCATTCTTCATTAGTGCCTGGATAAAACCAGATTATTCAGAAGGTTCTCCTGAATTCACTGTAGTTAGCAAGGAAAATTCATTTGTATTATCAGTCAATAATCAAATATCTAATAATATTGCAAAATTCTCCATTTTTGATGGAATAAAATGGACTCAGGTTGAATCTATATCTGAAATTCCACAAGAATGGACATATCTAACTGCAGCATTTAGCAATAATTCAATCAGTATCTATGTTAACGGAGAATTTGAGGCTAAAAATCATGTAGCAGGCGTGCCTACCATATCTTTAGATGGAAAACTAGAATCTGTAGATGTTGAGAGTATTTCCTCAGAAAATGATATTGTAATAGGTGCTTACATTTCCACAAAAAACAATCTTGGCACGCCTAATAGCATGTTTTCAGGCATGATTGACGATGTAGGATTATTTGATTTTGTACTCTCAGAAACCCAAATAATACAATTGTATTCTGAAGGACTCCCTACACATGGCCCATCTCAAGAAAAAAGCATTGATGAAATTCTAAGAGAAATTGAACTAGAATCTGGACTTTATATACAAAATTCATCAAATATCCAGGCACAACTATCATTCTCTGATGCCCTCTCATTCACCATTTCTGAGGCTCAAATATCATCCCAGGCACAAAATTCATCAAATATCCAGGCACAACTATCATTCTCTGATGCCCTCTCATTCACCATTTCTGAGGCTCAAATATCATCCCAGGCACAAAATAGCACTTCCACAAGCATTACTGTGCCTGAAATCAATCCTCACATCACATCCCTAAAAGATACCTATACCGTTGCCGAAAATGCAGAATTCACATTCGAATTTTATGATGAATCTGATGCCATGATAATGGAATTTGAAAATCTTGATGAATTGATTGATTCATCAGAATCTGAAATAGACTCATCTCTTAATGAATCTGATTCTCTCCTTGATGATTTCTTTGGATTATCAGAACTAATCCCAGAAGCTGATGCAGCAAAAGATGATGGTTCTTCAATCAAAGCAAAAATCAAGCAACTCAAAAAACAAATCTCTCAAATCAAACAAAAAGATAACATTTCACAAGATGAGCTTAATACAATCAAGAACAAAATAAAACTTTTAGTCGAACAATTAAAAGATGAAGTAAAAGAATCTAACAAAGAAAAGAAGATTAAAAAATTAAACAAACTCATTACAAAGATTGAAAAAATTATCACAAAGAATGAAAAACAAAAAGATAATTGGATAAATAATAAAGAAACAATTATAGCAGAAATTTATGATGCACATAACAATAAAGTTGAATTAGATATAACATTTGAAAAACAAAGAGAAGGAAAATTTAACATAAAAATTGATCCACAAAATGCAAAACCTGGTATTTATAAAATTAAAACAATATTAAATATTGATGGAAAACAATTCATTTCAGAAAATGAATTTGCATGGGGTCTTGTATCTGTAAATACTATAAAAAGTATTTACAAACCAAATGATCTGGCAGAATTTATTATTGTAGTGCTAAATTCCACCGGCAATCCAGTTTGTGATTCAAACATATCTATGATAGTTACTGATCCAAATCTTTTCTCTACACACCTATCGACTGAAAATGAGATAATTCAAAGCCCAGACTGTGGCTTGTATGATGCAAACTATATTCCAACATCAGTAGGAAATTACACTCTAAACATTTCTGCTGAAACAGAAACAGGTATTGCAAAATTCTCAACATATTTTGTAGTACAAGAAAACTTTGACTATGATATTATTAGACATACTGAAAGTAAAATAGATCCGTTCAATTATAGAAATGCATTTGATGTTGAAATAGAAATTACTTCTTTTGTAGGTGATCACCCTCTAACAATTAGAGAATATGTTCCAGCTGAATTTGAAGTCATTGAAACAGATGGTATCATAAAACTAGTTGGAAATAAGAAAGAAATTTCTTGGACAATATCTCAAGAAGATAATCGTGTTGAAATAGGATATGCCTATTCTGTTCCTCTAATCACACCTGAGCTCTACCCACTAGGAAAAATGGAAATTGATCAACAAGGTATCCCAACATTTACAGAAGCTAGAAACTGGTTTGTAGCAGTTGATCCGCAAATTGCTATTGAATCTGCCATAAGTCTTCTAAGAGATCATCATAACAAATCACAGCAAAGATCTGTTGCAATTAATTCTACACACGTCTACGAATTTTTCATAGATGATAATGCCGATATTGCTTTCAAATATTCAAAAAATAATGGAGTAACCTGGCAGACAAAAACTGTAATTCAATCTGGAACATTTCAGGGTGTAGCTGCATGGTATGAACCATGGACACCTGGATTAACCAGCAAAATTGTTCATCTTGCATCATATGGTACTGTAGCAGACAAGATATGGTACTTCCAGTTTAATCCAACAAACAATACCGCTAGTGGTCAAATTGACACAGTATCAAATGAAAATGGCTGTACCTCTAGCTGTCTTGGTCGTCTTGCATCATCAAATGACATCACAATTACTGTTGCGACAGATGAAACAGTTTATGCAGGAACAATTGATAATACATCTCCTAAATCTACAATGTCTTCAATAAGAGAATGTTCTGGTTCTTGTACAAATACATCAAGCTGGACTAGTGCTGGTTCTCATCCATGGGGTTCTACAGAAGATGGTGAATATGCTTTAATTCTTCTTCCTTTGACAAGTGGTGATATCATGCTTGTAAATCAAGCTGATAATACACACGAATTAAGATATAAAATTTTGACTGGATCATCATGGAGCGGCTCTTGGACAAATATTGATACTGGTGTAGTTGATAGCACTACATATGAAAATACTATTGCTGGTGCAGTAAGACCTGATAACACTCTCTTTGTTTCAGCAGTTGTATCTCCTGCATCTACTTCAAGTTCTGTAAGAGCCTATTCATATAATTCAACATGGTATACCTTACAAGAACCAGCTACCAATGCTGATAACGATTTAATCATGGATACATCATTAGCAATTGATAATGTAACTAACAATGTCTATGTTGGATACATTGAAGGGTCTGGAGCTACTAACAAAAATGTTTATTATAAAATATCTACTACTAATGGTGATACTTGGGGTACTGAAGAACAAGCTTCTACTGCTACTGGAAACTACCAAGCACTATCAATGACTTTATCTCATAACAAAAGGATTTTCACTACATGGTTTGAAGAAAGTGCAACAACACCTAAAATTTGGAGTGCTCTAATCTTTGCAAGAGCGATAATTCAAGAAATTCTCAGCATAACTGATCAACTAACTACACAAAAGTTATTTGTTAGAAATCTTTCTGAAACACTTTCAATTTCAGATTTAATTATTCCAAGTCTTATCCAAACAGCATCTCTATCTGAAACTCTAAGCATATCTGATATTGTTGATGGCCAAATAACTTCTTACACTGTTGTTCTATCTGATACTTTGTCCATATCTGATTCACTCAATACAGACTCTTCATTCCTCCAAATATTATCTGAAACATTGAATTCTTCAGATAATATTGATGCAGAAAAAAGAACTCCTGGTGATGATCCAGATGCAAGACCATTAACCGTTAGAAAGCTTACTGGAACTGTAACTACTACAACTGATGTGACAATTTCACCACCGCTTGTTGACTTTGATAAAGCAATTGCTCTTTGTTCTTTCAGACATTCTGTAACAAATGATCACTCTGAGTCCTTCAAAGGATGGGAGCTTGAAAGCAATTCTGTTCTAAAGATACATGCAACTACACATTCAGGTGTTTCTCCTGCAGACTATGTTTGTTATATAACTGAATTTGGAAGTGCTTCAACTGTAGACTCTAAAACATCAATCTACATAAATCCAAACTCAGAAACTGCTACTACAATTTCTAATTCAATTGGTCAAACTGTAGATCTTGGTGAAACTATGGAATGGTTCCAAGGACATACTCATGATGCTAATGAATCATCAGTAGGTGATGAAGAACTTGAAAGAGTAAGATTGACTAGTAGCACTAATTGGGAGTGGAATGTCAGAACAGATCCTGGAAGTGGAGATACGACAGCATATCTTGGAGTATTTGACTGGAATAATCTTGATGTCTTTTCACAAAGAGGACAAACACAAATTTCTTCAGGTTCTACAGCAAAAACCCTTGATGCTGGAATTGATTTTACTGGCATTGATAGAACACGTAGTTTGTTATTTGTTTCATTTAACAAAGATGAAGTTAATCCAAACTACTTACCTCATACAACTTTCATTCGAGCAACCATTACAGAAAGTGGAAATTTAGTTTTTACAAGAAATACTTCTGATAGTAATGCTATTGATATTAACTGGACCTTAATTCAACTTCCAGTTGGATTTGCAACAATTAGACATGGTAATCATACACAAAGTGCAGGTGTAGTTAGTAACACATTCGCTTTAGATAATCCAGTTTTAAACATGACTAAAGCATTTGCCATTGGTACTGTTTGTGCTCCATTTGGTTGTGGTACAGGAACTACAAGTAATTCAACAGCAGGAGCAATTGATGAAATTCAAGCAACTCTAGAAGTTATCGATCCAACTACTGTAAGAGTAATTAGAGGAAATGGAGCATCAGACTTTGAAATAACTTATCAAGTAATTGACTGGTTAAATAAAAAAGGAACCATATCTGAATCATTATCCTTTTCTGATTCATTAACAACACAAGTAGTGTTATCACGTACTATGTCAGACTCTCTAACTATCTCTGATACTATAGCAACCACAACAAGCATCATTGCAACACTTGATGACTCTCTAGCTATCTCTGATACTATAGCAACCACAGCAAATCTCTCAGTTACACTTGATGACTCTCTAACTATCTCTGATACTATAGCAACCACAGCAAGCATCATTGCAACACTTGATGACTCTCTAACTATCTCTGATACTATAGCAACCACAGCAAGCATCATTGCAACACTTGATGACTCTCTAGCTATCTCTGATACTATAGCAACCACAGCAAGCATCATTGCAACACTTGATGACTCTCTAGCTATCTCTGATACTATAGCAACCACAGCAAGCATCATTGCAACACTATCTGACTCATTAGCCCTAACTGACACCATTGCAACCACATCAGCCATCTCTGCTACACTATCTGACTCACTAGCCCTAACTGATGTGATCACCACCACATCAGCCATCTCTGCAACACTATCTGACTCACTAGCCCTAACTGACACAGTCTCTTCAAACAATGTCTTCTCTGCAACACTATCTGACTCACTTGCACTAACTGATGTAGTATCCGCAACTACTGCCATCTCTGCAACACTATCTGACTCATTAGCCCTAACTGACACCATTGCAACCACATCAGCCATCTCTGCTACACTATCTGACTCATTAGCCCTAACTGACACCATTGCAACCACATCAGCCATCTCTGCAACACTATCTGACTCACTTGCACTAACTGACACAATATTTGCAACAAAATCTGTAGTTACTACACTTTCAGATATTCTATCACTAACTGATATTGTAGCCACAGCATCAACATTTACAAGAAATCTAAGTGAGACACTTTCTACCTCTGATAACTTTGGAACATTCAAAGGATCTTTGAAGATTAGATCAGTTGATGGTGGTACCTTAATACCAGGTGCTACATTTACAATCTCACCTAGTCCAACTAATGGAACTGACACTTACACAATAACTGATGGTTGGGTCTCCCCTCCTGATCCTGTTACTGATTCAAATTCAACCAGTGGTGAAATAAGAATACTAAACGTTCCATTTGGTGACTATGAAATTGTCATGACTGAGATTCCTGCAGGCTATGATGTTAAAGTCAATCAAACTACTGTATCACTTTGCTGTGATGAAGCAAATCCGTTGAAAATATTCTCTTTACGAAGTAACACTGTTGATTTATCACAAGCTGGTGAACGAATAGGAGTATCTCCACCATCACTTAATCAAACATCACTTAACAAGATGACAGGATTTTCAGCAAGTGTTGTCAAAGGCACTACAGAAACATCCATTACCAAATCCAATGATCTTCCTCCACAAGTTACCGCTGGTGTTAATAATGCTGCAGCAAAAACTAATGCAGTAAGTCTGCAAAAGAATATCAAATATGTAAATGATTGGTCAGTTGGTACTAAAGGTTCAATTGTACAAGAAGGATTAAAACTTCCAAAATACTATCTACCATCAAACAAATCATTAACTACAGTCATTCCTGCAGTGGTATCTCAAGAATCAACAACTCACCAAATGATATCTACGCCACCATTCAACAAAGTTACTCCAGGACAACAAATGATACTTCCAGTTGAATCAACACTCATTCCTAGCTTTGGTGGTGTATCAAAACTTGATATTACATCAAAGGATACATCTTCAACTACTGGAGATAAAGATTGGATTGTAATTGAAGTTGATAATGATCATATTAGCTCTGTAACATTAGCTGATAGTAGTATTGATAGAGATCTGGAATTAGAAATTTCCGTAGATTATCGTTATGAAGAAGATACTGTTGGATTTAACTGGGGTACTTCATCAAACTTTGCATCCGATCCTATTATGACAGTACTTGTTCCAAAACCAACATCTACTGATATAATCACACTTGCTAACGGATGTAGGGATCTTCAAGTTCACACCCTAGTTGGAGGTGTATGGACTTCTGGCATAGATACAATACTTTCAAACATTCCATCAACAACAAAGACTGATTTCTGTGAAGTTGAGATAGAATCTGATCACTATTCCAACAAGGCAATATCTTCCAAGAGATCATCTAGTCCCGGAGCTGGAACAGGAGGACTTGGTAGCAGTAGTACTGGTGGCGGTGGTGGTAATACTGGTGCTGGCGCTTCTGCATCTGGCGCATCAGTAGGATTTGGAGGAATTCTATCAACTCCTCTAGCAATCAATGAGGTCTCATATGACAAATGTAATGAAAATATGGCAAGAATTCTAGTCTCAAGTGATGCAGATGTTCCACCATCAGTCAAATTGGCAACCTCCAAATCTGGAGTCGTTTATGCATCATTGGCAGAAGTTCAACCATATGAGGACTTGAACAAACTAACTAGCATTGATAGATATCTCTATGAAGTTCCAATTTCATCTGATGAATCATTCCTGATGATTGTAGTTACAGAAGAAAAGGGCACATCAAAGAATGTTGTACAGGCATCAGTAAGACTGCTATCTTGTGAGGGAACAACAGTGATTGTTGAACTACCAGAAGATACAGTACCTGAAATTACTGGTCAAACTCGAATATTTGATACCAAAATCCAAATTGCAAACGGTACCAAATATGATGCAAAGTCTGAATCTGAATTCCTTTACATTGATAATCAAGAATTAAAGGTATCTTCAATCATTGAAAGCAATATTCCACTAGAACGTGTTGAGCTTAGATCTCTAGTTATGGGACAACCAGACAGTCAATATATTGCAATTAACATGAATGTTGAAAAATTACAAATGCTAAATTCAACATATCTTGTTAGCGGCACCATCCCATCATTTGCTATGGCAGAACCTGGTATGACATACTGGTTGCACATTACTGACGAAAATGATAACATTTCAGAATCTGCTCATTACAGTATTGGTGTAAAACCAACTACAGTGGGTGATATTTCAATTGAAATGGACATTCCAAATATAATTCCATCAGGTTCACTTGTTAAACCAGAATTATACATCTTCAACGATGATACACCATCATATGGAATAGCATCTTTAGTAGTTGATGGTAAAGTAGTTGCAAAGAAATCACAACTCTTTGGAATTGGACAAACTCAAGTAATCTTTAACTGGAAAGCTCCAATATCTGATGATGACTCAATTCTAGAATTGCAAGGAAGAGTTGACTTGTATGATCACTCTACTATTACAATATCTGCACAAGTTTCTACCCATCCAAGAACTGTAACAATCTCAGCATATGATACGATATCATTAGATGTAATTGAAAAAGATGGTCAAGTATTAGCTGATCCTGCATTAATTTACGCATCTAATGCTGATTCAGATTTAAGATTCAGAGTAACTGATCCTCTGGGACAATGTATCATTGGTGGAACCGAAGAATGTCTAATCAATGAGAGTACCAAAGGAAAACGTGGTGGGCTAGAAAGTATTCCATATGGAGATCAAATACTTAGAGTCAGATACAGTGGAGCAGATAACGCACTTGAGAGATTCTCAATTACCTCAATTGATCCAATCACTGGTAAGTGGAGTGTATCAGTTGAAACTGAGGATGGATTACTGCAGCAAGCACATGCAACAGATGATGCTTTTGTGAAAGTCAAATACAGATATCATTCTGAAACGATTACTGTAAAATCAGAATAATTGCCGATTAAATTCTCAAAAAGACTGTTTTTGTAGAATTCCATTGGGGAATCTGATATCTAAAATTGATCCATAATGGCAATACCCAGAATTGGGATTTTTCGACAACTCTTTTATTACAAAAATCATCCTATTTTTCAATGATAAAATCAATATTTTCGTTATTATTGATTACTGTGCTTGGTTTTAGCATAATAGGCGTTCAAAACTCATTTGCTATTGATTATACAATTAGTGATGATCCTGTAGGAGGAAGTTGTGCAATATTTGGTACATGGGATGATATCAATAATATCTGTACATTATCTGGGGATTTTACTATTGATGAGATTGTTCCTGATACATTAACTATTGAAGCAGGTACTACTCTTGTCAACGATTTTACTTTGTCAAACTTAGGAACTTTTACAATTGACGAATCAGGAACTTTTGTAAATAATCTGTCTTTTGAAAATGTAGACTTTTTGTCAGTTAATGGTGATCTTGAAAACAATGGTGATGATTTTTACAATGAAGGAGATCTTGAGGTAAATGATCCTGGTACTTTTGTAAATAATGATTATGTTGAAAATGATGGTTCAATAGATGGTGATGGAAGTTTTGAGAATAATGGCGAATTTGTAAATGTCAGTGGTTCTGTAACAATTGACAATTTATTTCATAATACTGAATTTGGTGTTGTAACTAATGAAAATGGTGGATCATTTTTTATCACGGGCCCATCAGGACCACCTGGAAGTATTGAATTTATTAATGACGGTGAATTTTATAACAATTTTGTTTTGAATATAGAGGGAAATTTTACAAATAACAATCTTTTAGAGAATGCTTTTTTCATATCACTAGATCCTGCTGGTACAATTATGTCTCATGATACGTTCAATCTACTTCCAGCCACCAGTTTCAATCTTGATGGTATAGTTGCAGTAAAAGATTCAAGTATCTTATCCAATAATGGACAAGCAGAAATTACTTTAACGGGACATCTAATAATTGAATCGGGATCTAGTTTTGAAAATGATTTATTTTCAGATCCCGATAGTTTTCTAGAAAATTCTTGTGGTAAAATTTCTGGTTCTTTTGCTATTGGTTCTGAAGAACCAATTGATAAATGTGCACCAACAATAACAATTAATTCACCATCAAGTGGAAATGTACCAAATGCATTCCCAGTAACCTTTGATGCTACTGCTGAAGATATTGATGGTTATGGAGTATTAAATGATATAAGCGCTAATATTGATTGGGAAGATAATACCGTATTCTTTGATACTGGAGCTACTGTACAACGAATATTTGGTATTGCTCCCCCAACTGTTCATACTATTAAGGCTACAATCTCAGATGATGCGTTACCAACATCTAATGAAGCTTTTACCACAGTTACCGTAACTGTGGTTCATGATTTAGATGGTGATAGTATATTCAATGAAGATGAAGATCTAAACAATAACGGTAATCCTAATGACGATGACACTGACGGTGACGGAACACCAAATTATTT